>NZ_JAIVFP010000001.1:17500-617500 GCF_022760755.1 Candidatus Rhodoblastus alkanivorans | reverse complement strand
CGTTCAATCACCTCACGGGGAACGGCTGCCACGTCCACGCCTCGCTGTGGCGGGACGGGAAGAACCTGTTCGAGGACGAGACCGGCGAACTCGGCCTGAGCGCCTTGGCTTATCATTTCCTCGGCGGCGTGATGAATTCGGCCGCCGATCTCTGCGCCATCTTCAATCCCAGCGTGAACAGCTTCAAGCGCATCAACGCCGCGCGCACCGCGTCAGGCGCAACCTGGTCGCCAAATTCCATCACTTACACCGGCAACAACCGCACCCACATGGTGCGCATCCCCGAGCCGAACCGCTTCGAATTCCGGCTGCTCGACGGTTCGACCAATCCCTATCTCGCGCCCGCCGCCTTGCTGATGGCAGGCCTCGACGGCATTGAGAACAAGCGAGATCCTGGCAAGCGCCTCGATATCGACATGTACGCTCACGGGCATCTGGTTGAGAACGTCGCGAAACTGCCATTGAACCTACTCGACGCCTTGAGGCTGTTCGACAAGTCGGCCGTCGCGCGCAAGGGTTTCGGCGATTCCTTCGTCGATTCCTATGTGAAGCTGAAGATCGAATCGTGGAACGATTTCATGCGCCACGCCTCCGAGTGGGAACGCATCCACACACTCGATTGCTGACGCCATCCCGCGACCTTTAGAAATGCTGCATTGGAGTTCCGCATGGACCCCCAGGTGAAGTCCTATGTCCTGACGATCTCCTGTCAGGACGCCGTCGGCATCGTCGCCGCGGTGGCCGGCTTCCTGTCCGGCCGCAACCTGTTCATCACCGAATCGGCGCATTACGGCGATCCCGAGACCAACCGCTTTTTCATGCGCACCGTCTTTCGCGGTCCCGCCGACGTCGCCGCGCTCGCAGAGCTGAAAAACGCCTTCGCGGCCATCGGCGAGGATTTTGGCATGACCTGGCGAATGGACGACGCGCTGAAAAAGTCGCGCGTACTGATTCTGGTGTCGAAGTTCGACCACTGCCTCAACGACTTGCTTTATCGCTATCGCATTGGCGCCTTGCCGATCGAAATCCCGGCGGTCGTCTCGAATCATCCCGACCTGCAACGGGTCGTGGAATGGCATGGCATCCCCTATTATCACCTACCGGTGACCAAGGAGACCAAAGCCGCGCAGGAAGCGAAGATCCTCGAAATGATCGACCGGCTGAACATCGACCTTGTCGTGCTCGCCCGATACATGCAGGTGCTATCGCCGGAAATGTGCAAGGCGCTGGCGTGGCGGACCATCAACATTCACCATTCCTTCCTGCCAAGCTTCAAAGGCGCCAAACCTTATCACCAGGCCCACGCGCGCGGCGTGAAGATTATCGGCGCCACGGCGCATTACGTCACCAGCGATCTCGACGAAGGCCCAATCATCGAACAGGCGGTCGAACGGGTCGACCACACCCAGACGGCCGAGGACTTCGTCGCCATCGGCCGCGACATCGAGAATGTCGTGCTGTCGCGCGCGGTGAAATTCCACGTCGAGCGGCGCATCATCGCCAATGGTTCGAAGACCGTGGTGTTTCGGCAATGAGCGCGCGCATCATCGATGGCAAGGCTTTTGCCGAAAGTCTGCGGGCCAAGATATCTTCGCGGGTGGCGAGTCTCGTCGCGCGCACGGGCCGAGCGCCGGGCCTTGCCGTGGTGCTCGTTGGCGACGACCCGGCGAGCCAGATTTATGTCCGCTCGAAAGCGAAGCAGACCGTCGAGGTCGGGATGCGCTCGACCGAAGTGCGCCTGCCCGCCGAGACCAACCAGCAGGATCTGCTTGCTGTAATCGAAGTCATGAATGCCGATGACGGCATCGACGGAATATTGGTGCAACTGCCTCTGCCGGAACATATCGACGAGGCGGCCGCGCTGGCGGCGATCAGTCCGGAAAAGGACGTCGACGGCTTTCATGTCGTCAACGCCGGATTGCTGGCGACCGGCGGCAAGGGCGTCGTCCCCTGCACGCCATCCGGCGCGATGATGCTGATCGAGGATGAGCAGCGCGACTTGTCCGGGTTGGAGGCGGTCGTCGTCGGGCGATCCAACCTCGTCGGCAAGCCGATGGCGCAGCTTCTGCTCAAGGCCAATTGCACGGTGACGGTCGCCCATTCGCGCAGCCGCGAACTTCCCGGCCTCTGCCGCCGCGCCGACATCCTCGTCACAGCGGTCGGCTGCCCGGAGATGATTCGAGGCGACTGGATCAAGCCCGGCGCCATTGCTATCGACGTCGGCATCAACCGTGTCCCGGCCCCGGAACGCGGCGAAGGAAAAACGCGTCTCGTCGGCGACATCGCCTTCTCTGAAGCGGTCCAAGTCGCGGGCTCAATAACGCCGGTTCCCGGCGGCGTCGGCCCGATGACCATCGCTTGCCTGCTCCACAATGTCCTGAGGATTGCCGAAAGCAAAGCCTGAAGTCCCTTTTCGGTCGATATTGTCGATGAAGGTCTCCGCCGGGGCGTTCTCGGCGAAGATCAGCGAGTGGTCGTCGATTTCGGTGTGGTAGTGGACGAACGCCCTCGGCAGGTTCACGTCGCGGCCGATCGACGTCCCGTTTCCCAGCGCGCCGGCGTTGTTCAGTACACCATCGATGAGCAGGGCGCGCTCGTGCGAGAGCAGCAGATCACGCGAGGGCGTGGTCTCCCCGAGCGCGCCAGCCTTGACGCGGATCGAGAGGCCGCGGATCGGGTCGGCGAAGGCGGGCGAAACCGTCTGCTTGCCGAGCCAGTTCACCTTCCTGGCGGCGCCTTCGGTCGTCAGCACCAGAAAACCTTTGCCGCCTTCCCCGGCTCGCGCCGCCTCCACGCTGGCGTTAAGCGCCAGCAGATTGGTTTGAAACACGATTTCGTCGATCATGTCGACCACGGCGCCGCGCTTGCAAGGAGGTGCCCGATTCAGGATCGCTCGCTTCGCGGCTGCGGCTTTGCGCCAGCAGCGCGAGTTCGTCGTCCTCCAGGCCTGCAAGCCGCGAGAGCGCATGACCCTGTTCGGAGAGCTGCTTGAGTAGGATCAAACGCCGCCGCGGCGCAAGGACATCGAATTTTGTACATTGGATCGGATCTGCCGGCCAAAGACCTCGCCGCTGTTCTGCTGAAGAACGAGGCCGATCTTGCTGTCATCAGCTATGTGCTGCCCACGCCCGCATCGGCGCAAATGCAGCGCGATCTCGCGCGGGCGCTCTCAGGGCGCGTCGAGATATGGCTCGGCGGGCCGGCGGGCCGAATCCAGGATTTGGGAACGCTTCCAGCGGGCGTTGCGGCGCTGCACAGTTTTGCGCCTTTCGCGGAGCGGCTGTCGCTCCGTTCAAGGTAATCGGGCAACCCAACTGTTATGATACAAATTGCCGATCAATGGCGGCTTACTCAGAGACGTTGGCTTCCCACGGGGGTCCGCCGTTGCCCTTCAACCTGCCATACAACGTAGGGCAGCTTCCCGGCCGTTTGAGCCGTTCATCATTGGGAACGAGCGTAAGATTTCCACCCCTAGGCTTCATCCACTGCGCCTTCAGACTCCGCTTCGTCGACCTCAGAGTCGTCGGCATCGAGAAACACGCCTTCGTCGTCGGCAAGGCCCAAGGCGCCATCGAGTTCGATGTCGGCCTGAGGGCGTTGCAGCAGACCTTCCTCCTCCATGCGTTCGATGTCGGGGAGGTCGCGCAGCGTTCCAAGCCCAAACACCTCCAGGAATTTTTTAGTCGTCACATAGGGGTCACGACAAGATCAGAGCAATATAGCACGCTAACTTGGACAAAGCCGGAACGCTGACTATTCGGCTGGCGATTTCGAAGCTGGCGCCGACCACCCGGCGCGGTGAAGCGTATCGATCAGCGTCGAGCGCGGGATTTTGAACGTCCTGCACACCGAAGCCTTGCTGGCGCCGCCTTCCAAGGCGGTCGCGATCTGTTCGAGCTTTTCCGGATCGATTGTCACCGGGCGTCCGCCGCGCCGCCCTCGCCGCTTTGCGGCTTCAACGCCCGCCAGAACGCGCTCTTTGATCAGCGCCCGCTCGTATTGCGCCAAGGCTCCAAAGACCGAGAAGAGGAGTTCGCCCTGCGGCGTGGCGGTGTCCATCTGCTCGGTAAGGGAGCGGAACGCGACGCCGTTTTTCTTGAGATCCTCGATGATCGACAAAAGGTGAGGCAGCGACCGCCCCAGACGGTCCAATTTCCAGACGATCAGGCAATCGCCGCGCCGCAGGTCCGCCAGGCACGCCTTGAGGCCGGGCCGGTTATCTCGCGCACCGCTGGCCTTGTCGACATCGAGATGCCGCTCGTCGACGCCCGCCGCGATCAGAGCGTCGCGCTGAAGATCGACGGACTGACGTTCGTCGGTGGAGGACACCCGCATATAGCCGACCATCATGTACGGAAAACCCTTCGTTTGGAGTTTCCGCACAGATTACCATGCCGACATGGGTTTCCGTATAAAATTGTGGATCATTTGAGCGCGATCTTGGCCGCTGCTCCCGGCTGCACGACAATCAGGTGTTTTCCGTCATGCGCAATTTGTCCCTGGAGGCGTCGGATGAGCGAATAGAACCGGATCAAGGAGGCCCTCGTCGCCGGGCGCCTCGAAAAGCCGTGTGCGCTCCGCGTCGTTCAGCAGGCCCCGTCGCGCCATTGCGCTCTCCGATGCTGTCCGGCAATCGATCATTTGATGGCGTGCTTTCCGCTATGTCGCCCTGAACCCTGTGCGGGCGCGAGACTGGCCGCACTCGAGCGTGCGCGCTTGCCTCGCGCGCCACGACGACGGGCTTGTGCGCGTGCGGCCAACCCTTGACCGCGTCGAGCGCTTCGCCGACCTGTTGGAAACCGACCCTGACGATCCGGCCTTTGCCGCGCTGAGACGTTCGGAATTGATCGGCCGTCCCCTCGGGTCGGAAACCTTCGTCCGCGACGCGGAAACCCTGCTTGGCCGCCCGCTTGCCCCGGCCAAGCGCGGGCCCAAGCCGAGGAAGGCGCACGAGGAGAAGTAAAGAGAATTACGGGCGTGTCACCGTAATGCAATTGCGCGGTTCGAACGCGGCACATCATTCCTTCAAAATTGTCGAACCTCATCATCTGTTACCTGCATGATCGTCAGCTCGAAAACAAATGCCTGAGCGTCAGGCGGCGCATCATCCGGAATGCTGTTGAATATTGATCGTAAGTCCTCGCTGAGAGAAACACTGACATTCTGTCCTTCATCCCCACCAAATTGGAGGCGAATGTGAGTTTCATAATGTTCACTCGCGTCTGCTTTGTGTATCCACGCTAAATCATCACTCAAAGCCTTTATCGCGTCGGGGTTGCAATAAAGCGTAACTCCGCGATTATCTGCCTGGATGGCAATTCGCACGGACTTTTTTACTATTGGTCGTACAGGATGCTTGTCCCGATTCATTTTACGTCTCTCTTCAATCAGTTCGTAGCTGCCGCCGCTTCGCCTCCGACCACTAGCGCGGGAGCGCAAATTTGCGGAAAAGCAAGACAAACACCGACTGCCGTTGCGCCAAGACAAGCGCCGCCAATCAATTTATAATTGGGAGAATAGAATTACGGTGACACGCCCTCTTTTACCGAAATTTGGAGTTTTGGTGACACACGATTACGTCATCGTAATTTCGCTTACCCCGGCCAAGCGCGGGCCCAAGCCGAGGAAGGCGCATGAGGAGAGGTAAAGGGAAATACGGGCGTGTCACCGTAATCGGGTGGTATCGGTCCACATGATTTTCCCTCGATGCGTCGCGACACCGTGGGAATCACAAGCGGCTGATATCACTCAACCTATTTTTCGGTCAGGCTCTTAGCAAGTCAATTCACCTTCAATCATAGAGCCTATCGGCAAGCGCCTTTTCCGCGTTCAGCTTTGCCGCGGTGCCGTCCTGCTCAGCATCGACCGCATAGGCGAGAAAAAGTCTTATCGCCGAGCGTTGATTAAGGTTCAAAGCCCCGATGAACTGCCGCCACCAAATTCCTCGTGGCTCACGACGTTGGTTCGGAGGGATCAACCCTTCGACAGCGTCATCAAAATTATTGCTTCTTAGCGCAGAGATAAGCAATGATGGCAGGTAATAAATATATGCAGATGGTGTCATGCACGTCATGACAGTACCAACGCGGATCCCGGTCATTCTCCAGTGATGCTCGCTTATTTCGGTCCATTTGCGCGTTTGGAACTGCTCTGCAATGTCATCTTCGATATCGTCATTGCGGCGCAGTGCTCCAAAGAAATCCGATGGTATCGGTGCGTCAGGAAACGAGCGATTTATTGCTGCCTCAACAGCACTTTTTTCTATGGGGTTGTGCATGTCGCCAACATCCCTTCGCAAATCGCAGCTTCCTGTCTGGCGGTTGTGTATGCTTGCTGATGGCCATTGTCTCCGCCCTTGTAACAAGCATCGTTAATTTTCTTTCTCGCGTCACCACATGCGGTGAAGGCTGCGATGCGCTGTTTCATGGATGCGCAAGAATCGCTCGATCGGCAACGCGGTGGAAGTGGTTTGCACAACGCGTTCACTTGATTTTGGAGACTTTGCCGATAATCGTCGTTGCAATCTGAATTATTTGAGTGGGTCCAATCCAATAATTTGGCGCAGATTTTCGCACCTCCTTTCGCGGCTGCCGCAGCCGCGACGGCAAATGCAGCCGCGCAGGTAGGGTTCTCCGCGCACGCAAGCGAAATTACGGCCGCCTGCTGACCATCCTCGTCCACGCGGGCCAGCGGGTTTCCGCCGACATAATTATTCACGCTGGGCCCGTCGGAGAGGAGCGCCGTCAACCCCAGCGGGTCGGGCTCGACATAGCGCCCGATCGTGGCGTCGTAATGCCGATGCCAATTGTAGGCGAGCCCGCTTTCGAGCTGGAACCATTGGCCGGGGAAGCGCAGGTCCATGGTGGCGGGATTGGTCCAGATATAGCTCGTGGCGCCGAAGGGCGAATAGATGACGTCCCACACCCAAGCCCAATTCTGCGCGGTCATCCGCGCGGGGCGGCCGAGATGGTCGGTGTGGACATAGTAAATCGTCGGCGTCGAGGTGTTGATCCCGGCGACGACGGCCACCGGTAGATCGCCCATCCAGATATATTCGCGCAGCGTATTGCCGGACGTGTCGGTCTCGGCGATGACGTGGCCGGAGAGATCATAAACATAGAGCGTAGTGGTCGTCGTCGTGCCCTGGGTGACGGTGCGCGACGCCAGCCGCCCGTCGGCGTCATAGGCGTAAGCTCCGGCATTGGCCGGCGCGCTGGTCTGAAACGCCTTGGCCAGCCGCCCCCGCACATCATACTGAAAAGTCATGCCGAGCGCGCCGGCGCGGCTGTCGGTGAGCATGTTGCCGGCGGCGTCATAGGTGAAGGATCGCGTCGAAGAGGAACTCGCCACCGAGCCGAGTTGGTTCGAGCCGAGGTTGTAAAGATAGGAGGAGAGGACGCTGTTGGCGGTTTCCGACAGGCGGTCGCCATTGGCGTCATAGGTCCAGGAGAGCGCCCCGTAATAGCCGTTGGCGGAGGCCAGCCGGCGCGCCGGCGTATAGGTGAAGGTTTGGGTCTGAGAATTATAGTTGCCCGGCGTCGTGCCGGGGAACTGGTTGTCGATGATCGAATTGATGATGTCGTCGCCGGTCCAGGACAGCGAGCGGTCGAGCGTTGCGCCCAGATTGGAGGGAGGGCCGACCTGAACGCGGGTCACGCGATAATCGGTGTCGTAGGTAAAGACCGTCTGCAGTCCATTGCCATGATAAAATCCGGCCAACGGGCCGAAGGGTTCGTAAGTGGCGTTGCCGATGACGGCCTGGGCCGCCGCGGCGCTGTTCTGCTGGGTGGAGATCGCCGAAATGCGCCCGAGCGTATCGCGGACGTAAGCGACGATGCGCCCCGAGGGATAGGTCATCGAGGTGATATTGCCGGCGAGGTCGTACGTATAGCCGACCGCCAGCGCCGGCGCCGGATTGTTGGTGCGCCAATCGACGACGATCCGACCCTTGCCGTCGAAGACCCGCCAATTCAGCGCCGCCTCGTCATTGACGCCGACGAGATTGCCCAGACCGACATTGGCGCCGTTGTTCTGGACGTCCCATGTGAAGCCCCGCCACCAACTGGGGTTCGAGGGGTAGGACTCATAGGTCAGACGTCCCTGAGCGTCATATTGCATGTTCGACACGATGCCGCGCGGATCGATCTTCTGCGTCACTCGCCCGCGCGAGTCGCGATAATAGATTGTCGTGCCGCGGTCGGGCGATTGCTCCCCGATGATCTCGCCAAAACCGTTGCGCGCAAAGACGGTGGTCAGCGCCCGCGCGTCCTGGTAGCCGGTGATGGCGTCCAAGCCGTTGCGGGTCAGGTTGACGGTGGCGTTTTCCTCGTTCGTCTGGCTGATCAGGCGGTTGAGCGCGTCATAGCCGTTGGAGAACACGTTCGAGCGCGGATCGGTGATCGACAACAGATTATTGGTGCGATCATAGCCGTAGGAATAGGTGGAATTGGATGGCGTCGCCCCGAGCCATTTGATGATGCGGCCGAGTTCATCGAACACGGCGGTTTTGGAATAAGTGGTCACGCTGCTGGCGTCGGCGTAGGTCACTGAAGTGGCGTCGCCCATGGCGTCGCGCGCGTAGGTGATTGTCTCGCCAGCCGCATTGGCGACCTTGGTCAGGCGGCGATCGGAATCGTAGGTATAGGTGGTAGTCGCGCCGTTGGGATCGGTGGTCGAAGCAACGTCGCCGACCGCGTCATAAGCGATGGTCGTCGTTGCAGGACTGTTCGCCGTGTCGACCGAGACGTTCGTCAAGCGGCCTCTGTAGTCGTAAGCCAATGTGGTGACGATGCCGTTCGGATCGGTGATCTGGGTCGGCTGGCCGAGGCTGTTGACCGAATTGATGGTCGTCACAAGGCCCATCTCATTGGTGACGGAGTGGAGATAGCCATTTGAATCATAGGCATAGTGCACGACGGCGCCCGTCGGGTCCGTGACGCTCGTCAATAGGGAGCCCGCAAAATTATAGGCCCAGGTGCGGGTCTGGCCGTTGGTCGAATAAGGAACGGACTGTGTCGTGGTGTCGGTCTGGGTGATGGAGGTCACCAGGCCGTTGACGACGGTTTGCGTGGTTGTACGTCCCGGCGCGACAATGCTGGTCGGGATGTTGAAGACCGGATCCCAGGTGTAAGACGTCGTCACCGCCTGCGCCGAGCCAGCGCCGCGAGTCACCGAGGTCGGGCGCCCTTGCGCGTCATTGACATAGGTGGTGACGCGGCCTTCCTCGTCGGTCACCGAAGCGACGAAGCCGTTGGCATCGTAAGTGTAGGAGCTGTTGGAGGCGACGCAATTGGCGCTGGCCTGGCCGTTCACGCTTTGCAGCGTGGTGTTGTAACCGTTGAGCGGGTGACTGAAATTATAAACCGTCTGCTTGCCGAGAGGATTAGTGACGGTGCGGGTCAGGACATTGGGATTGCTCGACCCCGCCGGCGTATAAGCGACGGAATAATTGTTCTGCCCGTCGGCGCCGCTGGCGGATATGGCGCGGCCGACGTCGTCATAGGTTACGGTCAGCGTGCGCACGCCCCGCGCATCGACGATGCCGGTGAGAAAATCGGGGAAGCCGGTATTCTCGTAAAGATAACTCGTGTTCTCGAGCGTGACGCCGCTGGCGTTCGTGCGCGTCACCGACTGGATCGTGCGCACATAAGGTGTCGTAAACGTTCCGTTGGAGTTGAGCGACGTCCCGTAAGCATAATTGAGCGTGGTTCCATCGGGCAGACCGATGGACTTTATGGCCACAGGGACGTTGGTGTAGATGATAGGCTCACCATAAGCGCCGCCGCCCGACAGAAATGCAAAATAGGTCCAGGTGAAGCTGAAGCTGCGATTGCGCGAATCGGCGATCGACTGCAATGTGCCCGAGCTGTCATAGGTATAGGTCTGCGTATAGCCGTCCGGCAGGGTCTTGCTGATCGGGCGGCCGATGGCGGAGTAGGACGTTCCGGTCGCTTGCGACTGGAAGGTCTGGAAGACCCAGGTCTCCTTGGTTTTGGCGTCAACGACCGTCCATTGCGTCGGGGTCGTCGATTGCGTCGACCAGCTCGACGAAGTCGAGCCGTTGTAGGCGACCGAATAACGAGTCTGCGGCGCGACATTCTGTTGCGGAACCAGAACGTTTCCGGACGCGGGCTGGCTGAAATTATAGGCTGTGCCGTCGGGCATGCGCAGGGACAGCGTTCCGGCGCTGTTTCCGGTCCCAAGATGGAGTTCGGGCAGGAAATCGAAAGCCCAGCCGCCGACCCAACCGGCAGGGACGTCGTAATTGATAATCGCTGACAGCGTCCGCGCGCTGCGATAGGTGCGCCGGATCGCAAACAGCCCGTCGGCGGTGGCGTAATCCTCCGCGCTCTCCATCTGTGCGCCGTCCATCACGGAGATCGGATCTCCGACGATCGGAGCGGGCGCTCCATTGTTCACTTTGCACGAGGGAGAGGGCGGAACCACCTCGTTGCTGAGCACGCATTGATTATTGATCCGCGTGTAGCCGTTCTGACAGACCAGCTGGACCGTCGTCGGCAATATCGTTCCGCAAGAATTGATGCCACCGGAGCATCCATTCCCGGCGCTTGTCCAATGACACGCATAGATGTACGGCTGGTTCGGGGCCTCAGTTGCGCCAGTGTATTGATTATTTGGCGCTTTGCCGTAAGACAAATATTGCGCGTAGCACGCTTGGTCCGGCGTCGGGAAATAAAGGCTGGGGGCGTTGAGTTGCACCGTGAACCAACCGAGGGTGCTGGCGTTTTGCGCCCGCGTCGGCGTCGCGATGGCTAAAACCGCAAGAATGCCGAAAACGACACAGGCCTTGCGCGCGATCTTAAATAAACCTGTCATAATTGTAAGCCTCATTGAAATATATGGTGCCAAACTGTCGACATGAGGTCGTTTTATGGCAGATTAATTGCGTAATGAAATCACTGTCAAGCTGATATTTGACTACAATTATATCAATAGCTCCTGAATGCGCTCCACACTCAAGGCACGCTTATCTTTTACTATTTATGACAGCTTTGCGTCTTCGTGATGAAAATTAAGCTAAGAGTCGTTCCGACGATTTCATGATTTTTTCGAGAGCCTTGCGATTCTGCGGGCCATGAGCCGGATCATGGCCAGTTGCACGAAAGCGAGTTGGGTGCGGCTCAGGTTTTCGAAGTCCTTGGCCAGGCGTCGGCATCGTCCGAGCCATCCGAACGTGCGCTCGACGATCCAGTGTTTGGGCAAGACGGTGAAACCCTTCGCGGCGTCCGACCGCTTGACGATTTCAAGCTCCACATTGCCGGCGCGCTTCAGTTTCGCCCGCATTTTCTGCGTCAGATCGCCGCCGATCTTGCGCTTGGCCTCCATTGGACGCTTGGCCCGCCCGGTCGCCACATAGGCCTGAATCTTCCGCGAAGCGAGCGCAAAAAGGTTGCCCTCACTGCAATACCCGGCGTCCGCCGACACCTCCTTGGACTTGCGCCCGAGATTGGCGCAGACGCGGTCGACCATGGGAACAAGTTGCGGCCAGTCGCTCATACTTTGCGTCAGCCCGTGCGCGACGATGATTTGCGCTGTTCCATCGACCGTTGCCTGCGCGTTGTAGCCCTGGACGAAGCCGTCCTTGGTCAGCAGGACTCGGCTGTTGGGATCTGTGAAATTGCGCTGCGCCTTGGGAGCGGGTTCGTTCGACGGAGGGCGCGGACGCGGCCCCGAACGTTTGCGGTTGTCGGCCTTTCGCTTCTCCTCCGCCGCACGCTCGGCCTCGGCTTTCGCCTTCGCTTCGGCCGCAGCCTCTTCCTCAAGCGCTTGTCTGGCCTCACGGATTTTGGCGAGGCGCTTTTGTTTGTCGGCAACCCAATCGGGCATCTCGTCGCCGCGACGGCTCGCGCCGTGCAGCGCGTCCTCCTGGGCGTCGGCTGCTTCCGCAGCGGCGAGCCAGCGATCGACCTCGGCGCCCAGCTCCGCCTCGCGCGTCTTCATGCGCTCGTAGCTCATCGCCTTGTGCTTCGAGGCGTTGGCCTTGATTTTCGTGCCGTCGAGCGCGACGTGCCCGAGCTTGGCCAGCCCGGCCTTCTCCGCGAGCTTCAGCACCTGCAAGAACAGGTTCGCCAACGCCGCCAGATGCCGCTTGCGGAAGTCGGCGATCGTGCGGAAATCGGGAGCGTCGTGCGCGCGGATCATCATAAAATCGACCCGCTCGCCGCAGGCCCTGGCGATCCGGCGCGACGAATAAAGCCCGGAACAATAAGCGTAGAGCAATAGCGCTGTCACCATGCGCGGGTCGAACGGCGGCTGACCGAGCGCACTCTTGTAGACGCTGTTGATCTCCGACAAATCGAGGCTCTCGCGCGCCAAGGCGACCACGAACCGCGACAGGTGGCCCGCCGGCACATAATCGGCGACCCCCGCCGGCAGCAATTGCGTCTGATCGATCTTCGACGGCCGAAATGTTCTGCTCATGCGGAGAACGGAATCATATTCGCCTGAAAAATGCTACGACTACTCGGACAGGCTCCTAGGCTTCATCCGCCGTCTCTTCGGACTCGGCTTCGTCGAACTCAGGGTCGTCGGCTTCAAGACCTTCGCCTGCGTCGTCGGCGAGCCCCAAGACGCCGTCGAGTTCGTTGTCGGCCTGAGGGCGCTGCAGCAGGCCTTCCGCCTCCATGCGTTCGATGTCGGGCAGGTCGCGCAGCGTTCCGAGTCCAAATACCTCCAGGAATTTTTTCGTTGTCACGTAAGCGAAGGGCGCGCCAGGCGCGGGCGCGCGCAAGGCGCCGTCGATGAGACCGAGGCGCTTCAGGCGGGCGATGACGTCGCGGCTGATCTCCTTGCCGGCGAGGCGCGAGAGGTCGGCGCGGGTGGCCGGCTGCAGATAGGCGATGGCCGTCACCGCGAGCTGTTCGCTCGGCGTCAGTTCGGGCAGACCGGCGTCACGCAGTTCACCCGAGCGCGCCGCCCGGATCGCCTCGGCGAAACGTGGTTTGGTGCGGAATTGATAGCCGCCGGCGACGAACGCGAGTTCATAGGGCCTAGCGCGCAATTCGTCGGCGATATCGCCGATCAGCTCGTCGAGCTTGCAGCTCTTCCCCACCAGCAGCGCCAGCTTTTCGCGCGCCACCGGAGCGGAAGACGCAAAAATCGCCGCCTCGACGCGGCCCATCCACTCGCGCCAGCGCGCGCCTTCCGGCAGATCGTCGAGCTCCGGATCGAACCGCGCTTCCCATTGGCGCTTTTGGGGCCGGGCCATGCGCGCCCTCACAAACCGTAAAGGCGAAAACTGGGCCGGCCCGAGAGCTCGCGGACCGCGCCCAATTCGAGCAGCCGATCGAACAGGCGGCGCGCCGCGCGGTCGGAAAGCGCGGTTGTTTTCGCGGCGCGCGCCGGGCTCACGGCGTCGTCGGCGAGCAAAAGCTCGATCACCCGCGCGGCGCCTTTGGCGCGCAATTTTGGCGCCGCCGCCAGCAATCGCTCCGAGCGCCGCGCCAGCTCAATGGCCAGCGCGTGCGCGTCGCAGGCGGCCAGCGCAGCGGCCGCCGCCAGGATTTCCGGCCATTGCCGATCGCCCGGCCGCGGCCGCTTGCCGCTCGCGCCGCGCCGCAGCGAAGGGGCCAAAATCCGCGTCGCCAGCAGCGCAACCGGCCGCTCCCAGCCAAGGCTTTTCGCCAGCGCGCAATCGGCGGCCCACAGCGCCAAAACCTCCGCCTCCGCGCGCATTTCGGGCGGCAGCGCCTCGGCGACCCGCGCGGCGGCGAGCGCCGCCGCTAAGAGCGGAGGACGATCTTTCGCTATCGCCTCTCCAACGGAAGCGCCGAGACTTTTCGCATCGAGCGTCGGCGGCGCGTCGAGCAAAAGCAGGACGCGCGCAAAAACCTCGCCGTCGAGCCGCGCCGGCCGGAGGCTGAGCGCGCGCCACAGACGATGCAGCCGCCCGGCCCGACCGGGATCGGCGCCGGCCAGGCCAAGATGCTCGGTGTCGCGCAAGTCGCCCTCGTCTTCGCGCAGCCGCAGAATCTTGGCTGAAGCGCCCGCCGCGCGCAGCGCCAGGCGCTGGCGCAAGGCCCCGGCGAAGGGCGGGTTTTCGCGAAAAACCCGGTCGAGCAACGCCAGGCCGGCGCCCGCCGCAAAGAATGCCTCGGCCGCGAATTTTTGTGGGTCGGCGGCGCCTGGGGATTTCTCGTCTGCTCTCGCCCAGGACGGAAAAACAAGTTGAGTCAGTGGGTTCGCAAGGACCTCTGGCGTCGCCTCGCGCCGGGAATGGCGGCGGCGCGGGCTTGCGTCAGCCGAAGCGTCGACCAGTTGCGGATCGGAGAGCGGACGCGAAGGCGCGAATCGAGGCATGTCGGAGCTTAGCAGATGACGGCGCTTTGTCAGCTAAAATGGCGCGAAATCCGCCGCGCTTGTCGTGTGCTAAATATGTCCGATAATGTTGCCTTATCGGACATAAAATGATTTGCTCCTGGACATGGTCGATGAACACGCCAAAACCGAAGAAAACGCCGGCTCCGACGCGCGCGAGCCGTCGCCGGGCCGGGAGCTGGCGACGGCGGCGCCGACGTCTGACTCCCTACCGACGCATCTGGCGGGTCTGGCCGACAAGGCGCGCGACTACATCAAGGCCGCTAGCTCCGCCAACACCAACCGCGCCTATGAAGCCGACTGGCGCCATTTCAACGCCTGGCGCCGCCGCCAGGGCCTGAGCAACTTCCCCGCCAACGAGCCGCGGATCGTCGGCCTCTACATCACCGCCTGCGCCTCGGGCGCGGCGAGCGCCGACCGCAAGCCGAACTCGGTTGCGACCATCGAGCGGCGGCTGTCGGCGCTGAGCTGGGGTTTCCGCCAACTCGGCGAAAGTTTTGACCGCAAGGACCAGCACGTCATCACCGTCCTCGCCGGGATCAAGCGCACCCACGCGCGGCCGCCGGTCCAAAAGGAGGCGGTGCTGCCCGAGGACCTGCTGGCGATGCTCGCGACCCTCGAGCTCGGCGATCTGCGCGGTCTGCGCGACCGCGCCATGCTCCTCATCGGCTTCGCCGGCGGCTTGCGCCGCTCGGAAATCGTTGGGCTCGATTGCGGCCCCAAGCAGACCGAAGACGGCTCCGGCTGGATCGAAATCATCGACAAGGGCCTGGTCGTGACCTTGCGCGGCAAGACCGGCTGGCGCGAAGTCGAGATCGGGCGCGGCTCGAGCGAGGCCACCTGCCCGCTCAAAGCGCTGCAGAGCTGGCTCAGGTTCGCGCGCATCGAGCATGGGCCGCTGTTTCGCCGCGTGGCCGGCGCCAACAAAGGCGTCGGGGCTGACCGCCTGACCGACAAGCATGTCGCCCGGCTGGTCAAGTCGACGGCCTTGGCGGCGGGCGTGCGCGGCGATTTGAGCGAAGGCGAGCGCCGGCAAAAATTCTCAGGACATTCGCTGCGCGCCGGCCTCGCCTCCTCGGCCGAGGTCGACGAGCGCTATGTGCAGAAACAGCTTGGCCACGCCAGCGCCGAAATGACACGGCGCTACCAGCGCCGGCGCGACCGCTTCCGCGTCAATCTAACCAAGGCGGCCGGATTGTGAACGATTGCCAAAGCCGGCGGCTGCGCAGCCACTTTCGACGCTATTGGCGTTTTGGCGCAGTCACACCATTTGTATCATGGTGTGATACTTTGTGCTTGTGCCGACGTATCATGTTGTGATACTCAAAATATGAGACGCGCATAGGCTGGCGACGGCGATCAAAAGTCTTAAAGATGAACGGCTGACGAACATCCTCGCTCGTCAATGCCCGAAGGGGTTTCCAGCTGATCTTGCGGCCGTCACGCGCCGCAAGTTGATCATGCTCGACAATGCCGCCCGTCTCGAAGATCTGCGGGCGCCTCTGGCAAACCGTCTCGAAGCGCTTAAGGCGGATCGTATCGGGTAGCATTCGATCCGCGTCAACGATCAATTCCGCCTGTGTTTTCGTTGGACCGAAAACGGGCCCGCCGATGTTGAATTTGTGGACGATCACTAATGAGAGGCCGCTATGATAAAGTTGCCGCCCGTCCATCCTGGCGAAGTTCTTAGGGAGGAATTCCTTCGCCCGCTCGATCTGTCCGCTGGCGCCGTCGCGCGCGCCATTGGCGTTCCCCGGACCCGCATTGAGCGGCTGGCGAGCGAACAGGTTGATCTGACGCCAGACACCGCCCTCCGGCTGGCTCGCTTTTTCGAGACCAGCCCTGAATTCTGGATGGGCATCCAGAGTCGCTATGCGCTGGAAAGTGCTTCCGACGCCATCAGTGACGATCTCGACAAAATTGAACCCGTGAAGAAGGCCGGATAACGGCAGTGCAGTGCAGCCGTCCTTTAACGGCATGCCATTGTCGCGCTTTCTCACGCGCACGCGTTGCGCGGCCTCCCCTCCTCCGCTGAAGTCGACGAGCGCCGTGTGCAGAAACAACTCGGCCACGCTAGCGCCGAAATGACCGGGCGCTACCAACGTCGGCGCGACCGCTTCCGCGTCAATCTGACCAAAGCGGCCGGCCTATGATGCCGTCGGGTCGGATGGATCGGCGCCGAGGGTCGCGACATCGGTCAGCGCAAAGCCGGCGTCCTTGGTCAGGATCGGCGCGCGGCAGGCCTTCGCCGTTGCATAATGGAAGCAATCGGCGAGATTGAGGGCGCTGTTTCGCTCGCTGTCGGGATAGCGGTGCCGCCCGTAACGTTCGAACGCCTGGAGCGCGACAGGCAATTCGCGCGGCCCGATCGACAACAGCTGAATGCCGGCCGCCTCGATAAACTCCTGCACCCGGGCTTCCGCCTCGACCATGGGAATGCGCTTCTTGCGGTACAGCCCAACCGTCGCCTCCCATGCCGCCAGGACAGACGTAATCGGCCGTTTCGTCCGCGCCGCATCGATATGAGCCGCCAGAGCCTCGGCGCCCGGCTCGCCCGTCATGATGGCGATGATGACAGAGGCGTCGACGAACATCAGTAGTCGCCGCTCAAGTCGTCGAAAAACGCCTTGTCGGCTTCAAACCCGCTATCGGGATAGGCGGCGATGCGTTCGCGCAAAGGCTTCAGGCGCTCCCACAATGGAAGCGCCTCGGAAGCCCGGCGCAATTCGTTCTCCAGCGCGATTCTCACCGCTTCGGTCTTGTTGACGCGTTTTTGGGCGGCGAGTCTTTCGGCGAGCTGATTGACCAGTTCGTTGCGAATATTGAGCGGCATCCTCGATCTCTCGTGTTGACGTGAATATGGCATTATCTACACGCGAATACAAGGTCCAGGGAGGCGTGGCGGCAGGAGGCGAACGCGGCAAAAGCGCGAGATTCGGGCGAAAGACAGAAAGGCGACGCTGTCGCGTCGATTCGACAAAGGCCGCGGCGCTATAACTTATTGTTATAACCTATAAATAAGCAGGCCAGAAATCTCCGCAAATTGAAAATTTTAATGTAATTCTGCAGCCGTCGTCTTAATTAAGCGCCTCAAATTGAAATCGGCAACTAAACGCGACACCAGGGGAGCGTAGATTCGCCCCCAATCGAGCATTTCGACGATTCTCTGGTCGGCGTTCAAGAACCTGCGATTCCTTGGTATATTTCCTTATAGCGAAGCTAACATGCTCTTTGCTTCCGTCACAGGTGCAACTTTTTGGCGCGCCTTCTCACTATCGATAAGGATAGCTTACCGCTGCTCTGGGCGGCCGTCGGAACATTGATCATCGTCGCTCCGGTGAGATCGCTGGAATGGCGCGAAAAACGCCGGTTTTCCGCGGAATATTCGCCTTGATCGACCGAATTCTTCCTTTGGATTCAGCGGACAGATCATCCTCAATCGACCTATATGAGGCCAGGGCGCGATGCTCCGCTGCAGGCGGCAGCGCAAGCCACGCGCGCCGCCTTTTTTCGTCGCTAACCCCTTAGAATCCTGACTTTTCGCTTCTAAAGCCTCTAGGCGGCCACGGCATGCCGAGGCTATCTTTGCCTATCCGAAGCGCTGAATCGGCCTCTATGATCCTCTGCGGCTGTCGATCAACGACGCCTACAAACGGCCGTTTGCTAGCAACTTCCGATTTTGTACAAACGCCTCAAATCTCGCCTTCAATCGCCGCGGGAAGTGTCGGCGAGCCGGAATTCATGAGATTCAATGCCGCGGGCGGCGTTTCGCCCGCTATTATGAGACTCCCGGAGCGCGATTTTGAGACTGGATCGAGCATAATTTGTGAGACTTCGCCGTTGACGACCTGCGGCGTAACGGTCCGGCTCCGGCCGGCAGCACCGATCGTGTCGCGCGAAGGCGTTGAAGGTGGCCGAAATTTGGCGGCGCAGCGCGGACGGCCACGGCCGCAAGGCTTCGTGCACGCGTTGGCGTTGGAAGCTGATGATTGAGTTCAATTCAGGTCAATGATCGCTTCGACAACGTGATTGAGAGACGGCGCGTTCTCTGCCGTCAGCGTCATGCGCAACTTCAGTTTTCCGCCCTGGACGTTCCCTTCGCGCACTGCGCGCTCGATCTCGCGTTGCGAGGTGACGCCGACTTCTTTAAGGAATTTGCGCACGGCCATGTTGAAGTTATCCTCGTCCATCTCAATTCTCTCACTGCTCGTTTGACGCCGGCGAATCGTGGTCGCAGCATTCTTCGCCGGTCCAGGCCTCACGCCCTTCTTTGACAACGAACCAGACAATCGCCCTCGAGCTCACCGCGTCGCGAGGCATTGTCACTCGATATGGCGGGCTAGGCGGGCTCAGCCGCCATGCCCTTCGCCGCCAGTTCCTTTTTCGCGCTGTCGTTCTTGACGAGATGGGTCAACCCCATGCCGCGCAGGACATTGGGGGCCTTGGTGAACTGGATGTTGTCATAGCCGACGATTTCGATGCGGTTGCCCCAAGGGTCGCGGAAGTCGAGAAACGGGCCGTCGATCAGGGCGACGCCCGCAGCCTCGATCGCCCGCCGCGCAGCCTCCTTGTCATCGACGACGAGGCCGAAATGGCGGCCCTCATCGGACGGCTGCCTGCGGCCTTTTTGCAAGGCGATGAACTGGTCGCCGAGATCGATGAACGCCATGGCGTCGCTCTTGCCGCGGAGGTCGAACGTGAACAGGCGGCCATAGAACGCCAAGGCCTCCTCGATATCGCCGACCTCGAGTGCGACGTGATTAAAGCCGACAAGGCGCGGTTTAGCGCTTTCGCCCATCGGACCCTCCATTCGTGTGCGCCTATGAGATGGGCAGGGGGAGGGTGCTGCGCAATCGGCGCCGCCAGGAGCTAAAGCGCTTCGATTGGCTTTCGACGATTTCAGCGCGCAAACAGAGCCGCCGCGGCCCGCACCGCCCTGTGCGCCGCGGCGCGAATGCGTAAAAGAACTCTCGGCCGAACTCCGCCACCGCCAGGAGCAGGAACTCGGCCGCGAGCGAGTTCCCTAATTGCGCTGCCGGCGCTTTCCATCTAAATTAGTCCCCTATTAGGGATATGTTTTAGGACATCATGATGACCGCGATCAATCTTACCCCCCGAGAAGTGGCGGAACTCGCCAACGCTCCGAAGCGCGCGGTCGAAAAAGCCATCGAAGAGAAGGTTTTAGTTGTGCACAAGGCTACCCATGCCATTCCCTTCGGCAAAGCCGAGCGGCGTTTTCTCGGTATGGAAAGCATCGCATACATTCGATTGATGCGTCGGCTCTCGCCCGAGGTTTCGCTGACGATCCCCGCCAAGAGGAAACTTGCCAGATCGTTGAGAACCTATGATTTCGACCGGCTAAAAGCCGCCCGAGTGCAACTGGCGCCGGCTCTGATCGCCGACATAGGCGAAGCCGCCGGCGACGCTTTGGAGCGCGCCGCGCGCTACGTCAGAGCGCGCGAAGATTGGATTGACAGCGTGCACGGGATCAAGGGCGGTCTTCCTGTGATCCGCGGCACGCGGCTGACCGCGCATTCGCTCGCGGCTCGCCTCGATCACGGCGACAGCTTAGAGGACCTCGTTGCAGAGAACCCGGATCTGCCGCGGGGGGCGATCGAAGCAGCCGTGGTTTTCGCCAAGACCCATCCCTTGCCGGGCCGGCCCGCCCGTCTTGAGCACTCGGCGGCATAACCGCTCGTGCGCCTGTTCATTGACGAATGTCTGTCACCCGAAATCGCACTCGATCTGGCGCAGGCCGGTCATGATGCTGTCCACCCGCTCCACATTGGCCGGCGCGGCGAACAGGATCATACGGTCAAAGATCGCTGCATTGCCGAGGACCGCGTCATCGTCACCGAGAATGTCGGTGATTTCAAAGCGCTGCTCGGACGGGAAGCCATTCATCCCGGACTTATCGCCTTGCCTCAGACAAGCCGCGCAAAGGGTCTTAAATTGATTAATGCTGCGATTGCGCTGCTTGAGGGTCTGGGCGGCGATCCAATGGACGCGATCGTGAATCGCTACATCGATTTCGACGACAGCGGCGAGCCTAAGCTCCACCCGTTGCCGTAAGCCTCGAATCGCGGTTTCAACGTGAGCCGATCGCTGCGCTTGGTATTCAAATTCGGCCGGCAGCGCTGCCGCGCTGAGCCGCCTGTCGCGATCATCCTCGCAAATCAGGATTTATATTCCATAATTGCAAGGCTGATTCGGAGGCTCAATGCGAAGCGGCTTGAGGAGGTCTTGACTGGATCGGCTCGGCAGCGACCATCTGGAGCAGAGCCGATGACTCCTCCCTTGCGGATATGTCGATGTTTTGCGAATTGATCGACACGTTCTCTAAATATGTCGATTGCGCGTACACGTGGCTCGCCCGGACGTGCGGAATCCGTTCGCGCCTTTTCCGCGCACTGGAGCGCCGCTAATGAAAGTGGGTTCCCGCCACGGCCGCCTGCTGGGCTATGCGCGCGTCTCGACCGAAGACCAGGCCACCGACGCCCAGACCGACGAATTGCGCGCCGCCGGCTGCGCGGCGATTTACCAGGAGCACGGCTCCGGCGCGTCGCGCGCGCGTCCCGAACTCGCCCGACTGATGCGCGAAATCCGCGCCGGCGACGTCCTCGTCGTCGTGCGTCTCGACCGTTTGGCGCGCTCCGTCAGCCATCTCCTCGAGGTGATCGAGCGCCTGGAGGCGAACGGCGCGCATTTCCGCTCATTGCGCGATCCGATCGATACGTCGACGCCGCAGGGCATGTTCACGCTTCAAGTTCTCGGCGCGGTCGCCCAGCTCGAGCGCGCCCTGATCTCTGAACGAACGAAAGCTGGAATTAAAGCCGCACGCGCCCGCGGCAAGCTGCCGGGCAATCCCGGGTTGCGTTCCAAAGATCCGGCCGCGATCCGCAAGGCCGCCGAGGCGCGCGATCGCGTCTTCACCGGCGACGTCGTCGCCACGATGGACCGCTGGCTCCCGACTGTCCGCCGGATGCGGCCGTCGAGCCCGTGGGAAGACGTCGTTCGCGTGCTGAACATGGAAAGCGGCGTCCGCTGGACGGTCGAGCGTCTTCGACGCGCGGTGCGCCGAACGGTTCGCGAGCGCCTGGCCGACCCGAAACTGTTGGAGCGGAGCCCTCGCCGGCCTCCGCAAGACCGGCTGATGATGCTGGTCGCTGGGATCGCCATGGCCAATCCCGACATGCCGTTGCGCGCGATCGGCGCCCAGCTCGAGGCCATGCGCGAGCGCACGCCGCGCGGCGGCCGGCAATGGGCCGCCTCTTCGGTCAAGAACCTGCTCGATCAGGCGGCCAAGCTGGGCTTGGCTCCGGCCGCCACGAATCCCGTCGAATGAAAACTCCGATCGCCTTACATCTGCTGCTCTGCCCGACGCATTCCGAAGCGGCGAACGCCAAAATCGTCAGCGCGAACCCCTTCGCCTTCGATCCGCAGCTCTCAGCGCCATTGTAAATCCGGCGCATCAGAACAGCAGGAAATCGATCGCGTCAGCTAGGTTTTGGGCGACGAAGGTCGGCGGCGGATCGAGCTCTTTCTCCTGGCCCGTTCGATATTTGCCGGTCTGCACCAGAATGCCCATCAACCCCGCCGCCATCGCGCCGCCGACGTCGGCTTCCGCGTCGTCGCCAATCATCGCAACGTCCTCCGCCGCGCAGCCGAGACTGTCGACGGCCAGAGCGAAAAACAACGGCGACGGCTTGCCCAGCACCACGGCTTTGCGGTTGGAGGCGTATTCCAGACCGGAGACAAAGGCGCCGAGATCGAGGCTCAATTCGCCGTCACGATCCAGAAAATTACGATTATTCGCCAGCGCCAGAAATTCAGCGCCGCGCAGGATTTTGCGAAAGGCGTCGTTCAGTTTGTCATAGGTGAAGTAGGCGCCGGCGTCGCCCACGACGACCGCTTCCCTCCCCTGCTCGGGGAATCCGACGAAATCTTCTAACAGGCCCGGATGCACAACGAGAAACGGCGCGAGCTTTTCCCGCAACAAAAATGCGCGCGCCAAAATCGCCGGGGTGAACACGTCGCCCATGGCGACCTGCAAGCCCAATTGCGCCAATTCCTCGACGATGCGGCGGCGCGGAAGGCGCGTCGTGTTGGTGACGAATTTCAGCGGAATGTTTTCGGCCCTAACCCGCGCGATGGCCTCCAGCGACCCAGGCAAGGCTTTCCCCCGGACGTGAACCACGCCATCGAGATCGAGCAGAAGCCCGTGGATCGGGCGCCGGCCCGAAACGGATGACCGAAGCTTCGCCATCAAATTCCTCCCTGGGTCGCGTACCGCCCGAAGACCGAGATGTCGCCGAAAGACGCCCATCCGGACAAGTGGGTTAGGCGATAAGCGCTCGTCGCGTCCATCGGCTAGGCTCGCTTCTTGTCGCGTTTCCGGGCGCCGATCAGCGCCATCAGCATCGGCCCGATCGAAAACTCCGCGGCCTCCGCCTTGCGCGTCAATTCGCGCAGATAGCCGCCGGCGCTGTTGATCGCCGCGCCCTTCTGCAGGATCGCCGCCACAACGACGGCGGCCTGGACCTCGCCCATCGCGGCTTGCGCCTCCTCCCAGGCGCTCGGACTGACCCCTAGCATCGGCCGAACCACGGCGGCGGTCGCCAGGAAGTCGCGCCAGTTCGCAATGCCGCCCTTGGCGTAATCGACGATGTCGGGACAAGCGTCCAAAATCATTCCCAACGGATAGGATCCCTCCGGCATCCTCCGTGGTTCCGATGTTGGCTCGGACCTCGCCCCCTGCTTTTTTGGAAAGCCAGGTTCAAGTTCAATAGGAGAGTCTGGATTTGAATTCTGTATGTGGCGCTCAGTTTGAGACTCATTGCCGTTTGGAATCTGTGTTTTCACATGAGTTTCCAACAACATGAGCACTTCGTCGGCCAGCAACGACAGCTCCTCGGCGATCGGCTCGAGCTCAGATCGCGTCGCCGAACGGGGAATACGGGCCATAATCGCGCGATAGAGTGTGTGGATCTCCGTCCAGTCCGCCGGCCCCTGCCCTGCCCGGCGCGTCGGCACCCCTTCCTCGACGCCCGTGGTGATCATTTTGGCGATGTCACGTCGACAGAGCGTGATGCGCTCGCGAACAAGTTTGAGCGCGCGTTCCTCGGCGTGGACTTCCTCCGCCCAGGCCTCGAACTCCTCGGCGCGCACAACCAATGGCGACAGGTCAAACCCGAAGGCGAGTTCGACCTCCCCTCCCCTGTCCTTGCGCGCATAGCGCTTGCCGTTGGGGCTGTCGCGCCGGACGATGAGGCCGGCGTCGACCAGCGCCGCGAGATGACGCCGCAGCGTCGCCGGCGCCATCCCGTGCGCGCGCAGCGAGAGCTGCTGGTTGGACGGGAAGACGATGAGGCCGTCGCCGGTCAGCACGGTTTCCGGATGGAACGACAGCAGCGCGTCGAGCACCGCCAGCGCCCGCTCGGAAACGCCGATGCGAGATTTGCCGGTGCAGATCGCCCGGAAGACGTTCCACTTGTGCACCGCCTTTTCGGGCGGCCGCGTCTTTGCGATCGCCTGGCTCGCCACATGCGCGAGCGTCAGCGATCGCCGCCCAAAGGGCGTCGTTGCATAATGAGTTCCCACTTTCCTTCGCCCTCTCTTAGGCAAAAGAAATCCGCTCGCCGAAAACGACGCCTAAAACACTTGACAGTGATTCGCGAAGATGGGATTCTCGGAGTGCTTAAATCAGAGAAAGGCTTCCGCGCGGCAACGTTCGGGGGCTTTTTTCTTTTGCGGTTCAGTCTCCTGTTTCGCTACGGACCTTCGCCTCCTTGAACGCTCGATAGAGCGATTCAAGATTGGACGAAATAAATTGGCCAAACTCTCCCGCATTCTTCGATTTGAGCGAGAGGTTGAATGTTTTTCCGGTGTTGCGGAAAGACGCCGCGAGCATGTTGTCCTCGGGTGTCCAAGACGCTGATTCCGTTTTTCGCTGAGCTGACTTTCGAGGCGCTTTACGCGCGGCTTTCAATTGAGCCAAGAGGTGGTTGAATCGATCCGTTGGTTCTACCGACTGGAACTCTTCGGACCGCACAACTTGTTTGGCAAAGTCAGCGCTCGCCGGATGCGCGACTTGCTTTTTGAGTTCCTCCCACCTGTCACGCCCGACC
This sequence comes from Candidatus Rhodoblastus alkanivorans, assembly GCF_022760755.1. NCBI lineage: Bacteria > Pseudomonadati > Pseudomonadota > Alphaproteobacteria > Hyphomicrobiales > Rhodoblastaceae > Rhodoblastus > Candidatus Rhodoblastus alkanivorans. The sequence continues at coordinate 593,036 of NZ_JAIVFP010000001.1, read as the reverse complement.
GTCTTTGCTGCGCCAATCGCTTCGATTACGGTGACAGGAACGGTCTCTGCCACGGAAAGCATTCGGGAGAGCAAGGTATCGTCGACAGTTAGCGCGGACTTGATGGTGTCCTTACTCTGCCCCATATCGAGCAGCTTTTTCGCGAACAGAGCTTTTTCAATGAAGGATAAGTTAGCCCGCGCCGTATTTTCCTGCCCTTGCGCAATAAGGTGAGCGATGTCTTCAAGATTCTTGACGACAGCCAGAACAGGAATGCCTAGCTCCCTGGCAACTCGCGCCCGCCGATGGCCATACACAATCATGTAGCGCCCCGCGCGCTGCGGGTGAGGGCGCACGAGGATCGGCGTCGACTGCCCCCGCTCTTTGATCGCGTCACGAAGAAGAACATAGTCTTCGTCGTCATCTTCAATTCGATCGGACACGAACGACCCATCGATCACGCTCGCGTCGAGACTGACGATTGCTTCACCAGCAGTCATCTTCTTGGCGTTCTCTGCCATTTCGTCAATCGAGATCAGCATTGAGCGAGACGCACCGCGGCGGGTGTAGTCTGACCGTGCTTCGCTGTCGGCCTTGGACGTCTCCGGGCCCGTGACGCTTGTGAGGAGATTTTTGCGTGCCATCTTATCCTCCGGTCACCTGCGCCAATCGATTGGAATTACGAGCGGTTTTCGAATCCTGCACGGCTGTCAAAAGCGAAATCATTTGCGCCCCCACGCCATATGGACGAGGCTAGTGATTTCCTCATTGACCGCGTTAAGCGCCTCAAGCGCGCGATCATAGGTCGCCCGAGTAAATTGAGACCTTTCGACCTCGTATAGGGTTTGGTTAGTGATGCCGGCATCCGAGATCGCCGTCGATTTCACCATGGGGCTCTTCAGCATCTGCTTCGGAAAGAGAGCCTGCATAAATCCGACCATTTGGGCCTGCGGCCCGTCGGTTGGCTCATACCGCGTAACGAGATATCGGAACCATTTGAGCCTCACCTCAGCTCCAGCTTTGCTGATTGATTGCAAAATACCGCCGAGCATGAGCAGAAACTGGCTCATGGACATTACGTCGAGCATTTGCGGATGGATGGTTATAAGGACGGACGTGGAGGCGGTTAGCGCCGTCAGGGTGAGATAACCAAGCTGCGGCGGACAATCGATCACTACAACATCGTAGCGGTGGTCGACCTCCTTCAGCGCATCGGTAATGCGGGTGAAGAACATTCGACCGTCCGCAGACGACTTATTGGACGCCGCGAGCGGCGTGTCATACTCATATTCTTGGAGTTCCAGGTTCGCGGGCACAATGTCGAGACCCGGGAAGTTCGTCGGTCTAATAACATCGGAGATCGGTTTTTTGGCTTCGTCGTAACGAAGAGCTTCATACAGTGAAGGATTCTTATCGAGCTCAGGCTGAATGCCGTGAAGAGCCGAAAGCGAGGCCTGCGGATCAAGGTCGATCGCCAGAACACGGTGGCCAGTTAGGGCGAGATGCTGCGCGAGATGTGCTGCCGTGGTCGTCTTTCCGCTGCCCCCTTTGAAATTGACAACAGCTATCACCTGCATTCGCTCTCCCGCCCTCCGGTGCGGAACATATTTTTTGAAGTCAGCGCGCCCGTGTCGATCGAGATACTGACGCAGTTCCAGCATTTGCTCAGCGGTGTAGGTCCGGCGCCCTGAAACCGACGTCGTCGGAACAGGCCCCTTGCCATCAAGATGAAGTTTCTTGATGTTCGACTGAGTTACACCGAGGAAATAGGCCACCTCCGCCAGCGAGAACGGGCGCAGGCCCTTCGTGGCGTCAGGTGGATAGTGCTCAATCCGAAGCATATTCAGCTTGTCGGAGATCAGTTCTCCTTGCTGGAGAATGGCCTCGTGAAAACTGAAACCGTCCATCTCGTCAACGTGTGCCGCCATATTCATCTGCGCCGCTTTCAGGGAATAACGCTTTTCCGCGCGAGATCACGTTTCAAGCGGGAATTATGCCCGATTCGTTTATTACGGCAACGTTTTTTAAGTTAATGAAAGGTTAACAAGGATTACGCAAGCGGCCGCTTAAGCGCAATCAGTGTCGTACACACATTATACTACTGTTTTCTATGGTGTTTTTGTCGCGATGCACGGCTGTCAAAAACGCCGCGCGTTGGAGCTGCACAAGCTTCCCACGATCGCATCGGAAGTTGCATCTGCATCGAACGTCCGGCCCCGCGCGGTATCGCGAGGCCGGCCGGAGAGCGAGCGTCAGCTCGCGGGGTTCCAGATGATGACCTTCTTGGTCAAGTCGTCGCCGGGCGCCGGCGCCACATTGCCGTAGATCGTACCGAACTCGGGGGCCGAGAGCGACACCGAGATGTATTGCTCGCCGGTGTTCTTGGAGATCCGGTTCCAGCCGGCGCCGAGCTCAAAGCCGTTCTTGCGCGAAACGATGCGGTAGTCGGGCTCGTTGTCTTTCGCCTTGCGGCCGTTCGGAATGAGCGCGATCGGCGCGGTGACGTTGAGCGTGGTGAGCGTGCCTTCGAGATTGCCGTCGGCCTTCAGGGTGAGGGTGGCGATCGTGGCCATGGTGTCTTCTCCTTTTGAGGTTGCTCGGGGCCATCCCCGATGACGCCAAAAGGAAGGGGCCGGCCGCCGCCGTCACCGGAGCGCCAGCGCAGGGGAACCCCCGCAGCGGGGTTGACGGCACAAGGCGGGCGAGACCCGCACAAAGGCGTCGATGAAAAGAGGATGGGCTTCGAAGCGGCCGCCCCAAGGAGAGAGACCGAGCGGCCACGCGCCGCCTTAGCACGAAAGATCGAGTCGGCAAGCTCAGCACAATCCTGATGTCTCGGCCCCGCCTGGCGTCCATGTCTCGAACCGGAATCGTTCGGCGACGACCGCGCATTACGCACGCTCACAGCTCCATGAGAACGACTTCGATGCGAGGCCCGCCGAGACCGTGCGAGAATTCCGCGGGACCGATCCTCCGGAATCCGTGCCGCCGATAGAAGCCTTCGGCGTTGAGCGTCGCCTCGACCCGGAGCGGACCGCAATGGCCGACGCGCGCCGTCTCAATCCCGACACGCAGCAGGCGTCCGCCCAGCCCGGAGCCGGCCTCCTGCGGCAGAACGAAGAGCCGCGTCAATTCGCCCGGCTCGGCGTCGACGAAGCCGACGACCGCGCCGTCTCGTTCGGCGATGGTCGTACGCCCGTTCGCGATCAGCGCCTCATAAAAGTCCGCCGTGCGCCCTCCCATCCAGCCGTCGATCTGCTCGGGCGAGTAATGGTCGTTCCCGAACGCGCGGATCGCCCAGACTGTGACTTCGAACGCCGCCTTTCCGTCGCCGGCCCGGGCGGGCCTAAATGTCCAGCGGCCGCTCACGTCGCGGGCTCGGCGTCGAACGCAGAAAGCTGGCGGCGATCGAACCCGCCGACGAGGAAACCGACTTCGACGACGCAGGCGTGCCGGTCGGCCAGCGCGGCGAGCTCGACACGCTGGATGTCGCTGGCCATGACGACGCCGAGCGGCGAGGGCAGGGCGCGGGTCGCGCAGGCGTCGCTGGCCGTGAAGGTGTACCAAAGCTCGCGCGATGCCCCCGCAACTGCTTGCCACTGGCAATGGTGACGCGCCCGGCATCATCAACTTTACAACAGACAACAGCGTGTCCGTTGAGGAACCGTCACGTTACGTCGGCACGCGTTTCGACGAACATCTGACTGCTTCGTCAAGCGCCGCATCAAGCGGAGGATCGATCCCAGCTGCATAAGCAATATCGTGTGGAACAGGAAAGTCCGGCTCCACGCCGGTGCCTTCGAGCGTGACCCCATCCACTGTGACGGACGCAACAGCGACGATCATGAGCGAGCCGTCGCTCAATAGGAACGGCCTGCCCATTGTCACCTCGCCAGCCGTTCGCGCCCCCACGGTTGCGACGCCCGCGCGCTGGAGGGCAAACGCGAGGACTTCGTTGCCGCTGCGCGTAGTCTCGTCAGTGATGAGGACGACAGGCTTTCGCCAATGCCGGTTGATCGTCTCGCGGCGCTCATGCGAGCCCAAAATGGTCAATTCTGGGGAACGGCCAACGAAGAACTCCGCGTATTCGGGCGAGGCCCCGCCAATGCCGCCTCGAAGGTCTAGCACAAGGGCATCGCAACCCTCGAAATTTCTTGTGAGGATTTTTACCAGTAGCCGCCAATATCGATCTCCGGCCAGGCTCCAGGGCCTAAAGTAGCCGATGGATTGCGCTCGCCAGGAGATTACGCTTGCGCTGCGACGTGATGCCCCGATGAGTAGCTCCCTCACCAGGGATATAGTTGGCGTTATCGACGCGCTCACCACCGGACCGCCTGCCTCCCGCCGATAGCCAACCGAGACCGGCTTGCCGACATGAGGGCGAAAGGACTCCACCGGCTGGTAGGGCAGACCATTGACCGATATCAGCTCATCGCCTGGCAGAAGTCCGGCGCGCTGCGCAAGCCCGCCCTGGGCCAGCGACAGAACGAATGTCTGACTTCCTTTCTTCAGCGTCGTGAGTTCGATCCCGGGGTAGCGCACGACGCCGTTCGGGAAGAGCGATCTAAGCTTCGCAGAGAGAGCAGCGGACGCGTAAGTGTGGAGAAGGTGATAATAATCGATCTCATGCGGCGTCAAACGGCGCGTATGGGAAAGGCCGATCTGCTTGAGAAGCTCATCAGCGTTCGTGTCACGGCGCGACTTGCAAGCCAGTAATAAATCCTTCGCCCGCCCTTTTGTTTTCCAGCTCTCCAGCAGGTCGCGATCGACAAAATGTCGGTCGAGCACGTCGAGGACTTCTTGACCGAGTCCGTCGTTGTCGTCCTGACTTCCCACACCGGATCCTCAGCGAAATTGGAGAGCGTCGGCCACAACCGTTTCGCGAGGAGCCTCGATGCCCGCCGTATGCGCGATCAGGCGCAGCAGGTTGTTGCGCCAATACCGCCCTTGCTCTTGGATCGCATGTACATCGCCTTCCAGATGCTTTTTGGGGCAACCGCCCCAGCAGATCGGCAGGAATGAGCATTTGGAACATGAGGGCGCACTTGTCGGATCAAATGCCTCCCACCAGCTCTGGTCGTTCCACGCCGCCGTCACGTGGCTGCGATCCTCGAGGGTTCCGACGGCGCGCTTGGTCTCGCCGGCTTGCAGTCCGCACCGATAGGTCAGTCCGTCGGCACCGACGACGAGAGAATTTGCAGCTAACGCGGCGCAAACCGACGTTTTCGGACGAGGAAAGCCGTCGGGTATTTCTGATTCCTCGATTCTGGCACCTGTACCGATCTCATTGCGAACTATCGCTCGCAAGGCGTCGAATTCGTCCAGAGAGAGTTCGTACTTACGCATGAAGTCCGAGGCTTCCGAATAGGACGCCAGCCGCGCCGGCTGGAAAACTGCAGGGAAAACTGCGTTGAACCAGCCGCGATCCTTGGCGAAACGAATAAAGGGAACGAGATCGCCCGAATTCGCCCGGTCAATATTGAACCTTAAGTCTACCCGGACGCAACGAACAAGCCTGTCAACGAGATTCACCGCTTCGGCAAAGGATGAATCGCACGCATTATCATGGTCTCGTCGGTACCGGCGGCGCTTGTCGTGATTGGTCTGCAGCCCGTCGAACGAGATCTGGACCTGGCGTATTCGATTGCGGGCTACGAACGCTTCGACGTCGCCTGGCCATAGAGTGCCATTGCTAATGATCGAAGCCACGTAGCTTACGCCCTCTCGTTCGCAGTACTCTTGAAGCTCGAGAGATGCGGCCTCGAGGAACTCCAAGTTCAGAAGCGGCTCGCCACCATACCAATCCACGTGCAGGGAGTGACGTCCGCTCCCGGTCACAAATCTTTTCGCTAAATCGACGATCGCCGCCACGTCGGTCGATTTCAGTGCGTGTCCTGAACGCTCCTCGTAACAATAATAGCACCCGAGATTGCAATCCATCGTCGTCGTTATGGTCAGGACAATTGGCGTCTCGCCGCGAGCGCGCCAATATCGTTCGCGAATGGCTTGCAGTTCGTTGAAGTAGTTTTGAATAAGGAAGCCGCCATTGCGAAGACGTTCTCCCAGTTCAGCAGAAAATTCCGTCCCGGAGAAGATTAAGCCCGGATTGACAAGCGCCTCCGCGAGCGCCTCGGCGTGTGGCCCATCGAGCCTGACAACAGAGCCGGTGGCGGCGTTGAAAAGTGCAACGCCGCCACGTTCACCTCGGACAGTAAAATTGTAGCGAGATGGTCTGTATGGCGACACGCTTCGCCCCTTTTTTCGATGTCAGATCTCGACGAGAGCCAGACAAGTGGTGGTGCCCCCGCAAAGGCGCGCCGCGATCTTGCCGGCTTCCTTGAGCTCGACGTCGACTATGGTCGTGGCGACGACTTCGAACCGCATTCCCGGTTTCAGCTTCACCGCGGGCTCCGCATCATCCGAGACAATGAGATGGGCCTTAGGCGTGGGCTTGTCAGGCTTTGAGTTTGGCATGCGACCTCCTCTTGTAGACACGTAAAGCGGTTTCAACGTTACTCACTCTTCGTGAGCTCGCCAGCGATTTTTCCCACGGGACAATCGCCGATTCGCTCACGATCTCTGGTTGCTTGCGTGTGAAACGGCACCGTGAGACCACCCCGGCTGGGCGCCATGCAAGCTTTTTGATACCGTTTCGCGGAGCCATGGGACGGTTTTGTGGTCGACCGGACGTCGATTCGGTAAATGGCGAAACCTACGCAGCTCGGCAATTTTCCGCCAAAGGTCCAGGCGACTACCGGAATATCATTGTTGGCGAAAGCTACTGCTTGCATGAGAGTATCTCCCTAAACCATTTATTTCGCGGGGCTTTCTCCACGGGAAGGAGTTGCCGCAATAATTGGTGATACAATAAAATTCTGTCTTTGATCGAAGTTTAGCAGGGTATCGTCGGCGCGGCATCTGCCGAAATCGTAAATTTCGATCAAATTAGCGTAACCTTGGGATTCAACGTCCAAGGGAGCCAGCGCCATGACGCGGAGCTTGCGGCGAAAGGCGTCTTGTTCGACTGGAGTCGAGCGCCAGCCCAAAGTGCCTCCCTTTGACGCCGTCATGGTCCGCCCGCGAATCACGACTGCACAGACGGGCGCCATGGTCGCGTGCTCAGTGGCGCTCTGCTGCTTCTGCAATTGTCTCCAATGGGTCAAACCCGGTCTGTTCGTGCATCCTCCGCGTTCCGCCGAAGGCTGCCGGCAGGGCGCCTATCGCGCCTGACGGGGACATGCCGAACGACGCATCACGCGCCGCCTTTCTCAAAGCGATAGACCGGAATGCCCAACTTTCGCGCCTTGTCGGCAAGATTGTCCTGAATCCCCGTGCCGGGGACGATGATGACGCCGATCGGCATCACATTCAGCATCTGATCGTTGCGCTTGAAGGGCGCCGCCTTGGCGTGTTTGGCCCAGTCGGGCTTGAAGGCGATCTGTTGCACTTTGCGATGGTCCGCCCAACGTGCGGCGATTTTCTCGGCGCCTTTCGTCGAGCCGCCATGCAGCAGCACCATGTCGGGATGTTTGGCGTGGACCTGATCCAGTTTCGCCCAGATCAGATTGTGATCGCCAGCCTCGCCGCCGGAGAAGGCGATTTTCGGACCGGCTGGGATGAGCACTTGCGTCTCGGCGCGTTTTTTCGCCGCGAGAAATTCGCGGCTGTCGATCATGGCAGAGGTGAGATTGCGATGATTGACCATGGAGCCGGCGCGAGGCCGCCAGCTTGAGCCCGTCTGCCGCTCGAAATGCTCCGCGGCCTGGTCGCGCATCAGTTCGAATGCGTCGCGGCGTTCGATCAAGGTCTGTCCTTCCGCCGTCAGGCGCTCCAGTTCGACCGATTTGACCTCGCTGCCATCCTGTTCCTTTTGTAACCGGCGTTGCGCCTGCTCGTTATCGTCGAGTTCGCGTTCGATCCGGCTGGAGGCGCGGTGGAACAGGTTGACTGTTGACCAGAGCAAATCGTCGAGATCCGGTTCGAGGCGCGTGTCGGAGAGCGTCGCGATCAGGGCGTCGAAAATGTCAGCTATGGCGCCGGCGACACGATTGCCCTCGGGGAGGGGCCGCGGATCAGGCTCGTCGGAAAAGGGGCGAAAGCCATAGAGCTGAAGCTCTTGCAGGACATGCTCCGTTGGAGAGGAATGATGCCGGGGTTCGAAAGCGTTGCGCTCGTTCATGGGATGCTCCGTCGGATTGGACCGCGCCCGTCGCGGCCTTCCTGGGCGCCGGAGCCGGCGGGCGGGCCGGACCTGCACCCGGAGCGACGCGCAGGGCCGCAGCGTCAGCGGAGGATGGCTAAGGCCGGCGATTTTGCTTCGCGATGCAAAGGCGCGCAGCGCCGGCAGAAAATCGTCGGTCGCAGCCATTGCCGGTCCGGACCGTTTGCCGGCCGATCGCCCCTCTGGAAGGCCCCGGGCGCGGCTCTTTCCGACGGCTGCGCCACAACCGAAGCGCCGACGCTCCGAGGTCTCGTGTTCCTCCCATTTCCGGCTATGCCGCAAGGCTCATGAAGCGCGCGACGTCCTCCGGCATGAGCTGCACCCGCACATGCGCCCGAAGCGCGACAATGCCAAAGGCGACCAGATCGTCATTGAAGTCGCCGAGCGTCGGCGTCAACGCGACCGCCTCGATTCCGGCCTGGTTCGCGCGTCGCATCAACTGCTCGCGCGCCCCGTCGCCAGCTGGATCCTTATCGCAGGCGATATAGAGACGGCGTACGGAAGGTGGGAACAGGATGGCGGCGAGATGGGCAGCGGAGAGCGCCGCCGCCATCGGCATATGCGGCAGGGCGGATTTCAGGGAGAGCATGGTTTCGATGCCTTCGCCCACCGCCATGATTTCGGACGGACGACCGAAACGCACCGCGTGGCCGAGCAGGTCGCCCATCGCTTTGCGCTGCGTGCCGATCGGCGCCTTGCCCGAGCCGTCAGGCGAAAGCCAGGTGCGCTGCGCGCCGGTGACCGCCCCGGCAAGATCGGTGACGGCGGCGATCATGGCTGGCCATGTCTGCGTCGGGCCATGGTCCTCCGGTCGATAATAGCAGTGTGGATGGAAACGCAGATTGGCCAAATCGCGGGCGACAGCTATCCGGCGTTGGCGCAAATAGGCCTCAGCGATGGTGCCGGCGATCGGCTGGGACATCGCCCATAACCGCCGCGCGGCTTCGGTTGAACCTGATCGCGCTTTGTCGCCTCTTGGCGCAAGCTTAAATTGCTCCACGTGCGGCAAACCAAGGAAGCGCCGTGCTTCCTCGGCGATATCGTCGAACCCGGTCAGGCCGCACACTTCGCGAATGACATCGAGCAGATCGCCATTTTCTCCCGTGGCGGCGTCGAGCCATTTTCCGGCGCGGCCTTTTCGCGTTTCCCTGAGCCGCACGAACATCGAGCGGCCCGGAGTGTTGCGTGCGTCGCCGACCAGCCAATAATTGCCCTGGCGGCGGCCGTTGCTGAGATAATGTCGGCATACCGTCTCGGCGTTCTGACCGAGGCGACATGCAAGATCGGAAGCTTCGCGGCGCGACATCACGCCGCCTCACGTTCGCAGACCCGTTCGATCGGATAGGTCTCGAGCAGCTTGCCGAGCACCGCGACGCCATTGGCGTCCGCCGGCACGAAAAACCGCAGCTTCCACGAGATGATCTCGCTGAACAGGCCATAGGCCCGCAGCCGCTCGCGCATGGCCTCGCCAAAGCCGGCCAATTCGATGCGGTACGCGCCCATGACGCGCGAGCGGCGAAGCTGAAGCCCTTCGGCAAGATCAAGACTCGCCGCGCCTTCCAGCAACACGGCATGCGCTTCCTCGGGGCTCAACGTCGCCATGCCGGTCGCCGCTGCATTGGCGGCCCAGGCCGCCGAAACGCGACGGCCGATGATCCTTTCGCCTTCATCGGTCTGGAGCCGATAGACGCGGGTCGATTCGTCTGGAAGTCGCTTCCACACCGGCAACAAAAGGCCCGCGACGATGTGCAGGGTGTTTTCGGAAAATTCCGGCAGCTGCGCCAATTCGGCGTTCCAGGCGGCGGCGAAAACGTCGCGCTCGGCTTCGCGCCAATGGCTGTCGCCCATCATTTTCAACGAGGCGTGATGCTGCTCCATCGGCCGGATCAGGCGCACGCGGCGCTCGATCTCGCCATCGTCGAGCATGATCGACGGCGCCGGCGTTTGAACGGCGGCGCGGCCCGAGCGCTCATTGACCAGCAATGTCCCGTGGCCATCGCGCAGGAGGGCCAGGGCGTCATCGAGCGCGACCGGGCGGTTGCGGCGTTTTTCGGCAATCGTCAGCAGACTGGTTTCGGCGCCGCTCGACGGATGGGTGTAGATGGCGCGCCGGTCCGAGACGACAAAACTCTCGGCTGTGAGAGTTTCCAATCCGAGATCATAGACGCCGGAGGCGACGGCGCCGGCGATCTTGGCGTCGAGCAATTGTTCGAAGGCGGTGAACAGTACGCCTTGCAACTCGATGGTGAGGGCCAGCAAGCGATTGAGGAAAGTGGTGATCGGCGGCAGATCGTCCTTCACGCCATTTGCGTCCACGAGCTTCAGGCCGGTCGCCTCCTCGAACCGCTCCAGCGAGCACCCTTCGATCTTGCCGCGCGCCAGCAGCAAATAGAGCTGCCGCAGGGCGTCGCGGGCATAGACGCTTTCGAGATTGTCTTCGGGACGGAACAAGCCCTGGCCGCCAGTCTGGCGCTGGCCGCGGGTGATGGCGCCCAATGTGTCGAGCCGCCGGGCGATGGTGCTCAAGAAGCGCTTTTCCGCCTTCACATCGGTCGCAATCGGACGGAATAGCGGCGGCTGCTTCTGATTGGTGCGGTTGGTGCGGCCGAGCCCCTGAATCGCCGCATCCGCCTTCCAGCCGGGCTCCAGCAGATAATGGACGCGCAGCCGCTGATTCCTGGCCGACAGTTCCGCGTGATAACTGCGTCCGGTCCCGCCCGCATCGGAAAACACCAGGATGCGTTTCTTGTCGTCCATGAATGCGGCGGTCTCCGCGAGATTGGCCGAACCTGCCCGATTTTCGACCGCCAGCCGATCGCCGCCCGCCGAGGACTTGCGGATGATGCGGCGTGAGCGGCCGGTCACTTCGGCGACCACATCCACGCCAAAGCGCTGCACGATCTGGTCGAGCGCGCCGGGAACCGGCGGCAACCCGGCCAGATGTTCGATCAGATTGTCGCGGCGGCGGACCGCCTCGCGGCTTTCGACCGGCTGGCCGTCGCGGTAAACCGGGCGCGACGACAGATTGCCCTCGCCATCGGTGAACGGCTCGTAGAGCTGAACCGGGAAGGAATGCGCGAGATAGTCGAGGACATATTCCCTTGGCGTAATATCGACGCGAACGTCGTTCCATTCCTCCGTGGGGATTTCGGCCAGGCGGCGCTCCATCAGCGCCTCGCCGGTCGAGACGATTTGCACCACGGCGGCATGGCCCTGTTGGATATCCCGCTCGATGGACGATACGAGCGTCGGCGTCTTCATGCTGGTGAGCAAATGGCCGAAAAAGCGCTGCTTGGCGCTCTCAAAGGCCGAGCGCGCCGCGGATTCGGCCTGCCGGTTCAATGTCCCTTCCGAGCCGGTGATGTTGGCAGCCTTCATCGCGGCGTCGAGATTGTTGTGGATGATGGCGAAGGCCCCGGCATAGGCGTCATAAATGCGGCGCTGCTCGTCGGTGAGCTTGTGCTCGAGGAGTTCATATTCCACGCGGTCATAGGACAGCGACCGCGCGGTATAGAGGCCGAGCGCCCTCAAGTCGCGAGCCAGAACTTCCATGGCGGCGACGCCGCCATCCTCGATCGCGCTGACGAATTCCGCGCGGGTGGCGAAAGGAAAATCCTCGCCGCCCCAGAGTCCGAGCCTCTGGGCATAGGCGAGATTATGAACCGTGGTGGCGCCGGTCGCCGAAACATAGACCACACGGGCGTTGGGCAGGGCGTGCTGAAGGCGCATTCCGGCGCGTCCCTGCTGCGAGGCGGCGACCTCGCCACGCTCGCTCTTTCCCCCGCCAGCATTTTGCATGGCGTGGCTCTCGTCGAAAATGATCACGCCGTCGAATTCGGCGCCAAGCCATTCGACGATCTGTTTGACCCGCGAGATTTTGTCGCCCCGATCGTCCGAGCGCAGGGTCGCGTAAGTCGTGAACAGAATCCCTTCCGCCAGCGCGATCTTCTTGCCTTGCGGGAAGCGCGACAGCGGCGTGACCAGCAGGCGCTCCATGCCGAGCGCCGACCAGTCGCGCTGGGCATCCTCGATCAGCTTGTCGGATTTGCTGATCCACAACGCCTTGCGGCGGCCCCGCAGCCAATTGTCGAGAAGGATGCCGGCGGACTGGCGGCCCTTGCCGGCGCCGGTGCCGTCGCCGAGCATGAAACCACGCCGAAAGCGCACCGCGCCCTCGGCGGCTTCGGGCGCGGCTTTGACGACATCGAAGGTCTCGTCCACCGTCCAGGCGCCGGCGAGAAACTCGCTATGGGCTTCGCCGGCATATATGACGGTTTCGAGCTGGGCGTCGGACAGCAAACCATCGTTGACGATGTTTTGTGGCAGTCTGGGCCTGTAGCTCGGTTTGGGCGGCGCGACGCTGGCCATGGCCGCCGACTGCACCAGCCGGGTCGGATGGGGCAGGGCGCCGGGAATGCGGATCGACTGTAATCCATAATCTTCGTAGATGGCCTCGGTCAGACACCCGCCTTCCAGCGGCGTCCAGTCCACGGCGTCATAGGCGAGATCGACAGCTTCCGGCTCTGCGAGCGTCGGCCGGCGCGGCAGGGCGGTTTTTCGGCTCGGTCGCCCGGAGCTTGCTATTATGGCGCGGGGCAGGGGGCTGATTGCCGCCGAAACCGGAGGCGGACAGACTGGCAGACGCGGAGGAACATGCCGCTCGATCCAGCCGAGCAAGGTGGCGACGTCGGGCGCAATTCCGATCGAGGCAGGGAACAGTTTGGGGTCGTCGGCCGGGCGCTTGTCAAAGACCGTGAGCCGCGTCGCGAAATTCGTACCGTGCCGGGAATAGACCGCGCCATCGACGGCGGCGGTGAAGACCATGGCGCTGTGTTCCTGCAAGCCAACAAAAGCCTCGCGCCAGGCCGGCGTCTCGGGAGAAAGATTGGCGCCGGTGATGGTCACCAGGCGGCCGCCGGGCGCCAAACGGTTCAACGCCGAGGCGATATGGCGAAGGGCGGCGTCGGCCACACGTCCCTCCACATGCGCCATGACCGAGAAGGGCGGATTCATCAGCACGACGGTCGGCGCGACGCTGGCGTCGAGATGATCGTCGATCTGCGCGGCGTCAAAGCGACTGACGGGCGCGGTCGGGAAGAGGACCGAGAGCAGATCAGCGCGCGTCTCCGCCCATTCGTTGAGGATGAGCCTGCCGCCGGCGATTTCGGCAAGCACCGCAAGAAGGCCCGTACCGGCGGACGGCTCCAGCACGACATCCGTCGGCATGATGGCGGCGGCAGTGAGCGCCGCAAGGCCCAGCGGCGCCGGCGTAGAAAACTGCTGAAGCGCCTGGCTCTGTTCGGAGCGCCGCGTATGGCTTGGCAAGAGCCCGACGATTTTGGTCAGTCCGGCAAGACGCGCCGCCGGCGAAGCATTCTTGCGAAACAGCGCCCGGCCATATTTACGCAGGAAAAGCACACTTGCCGCCTCGCAGGCTTCATAAGCGTCTTTCCAGTTCCAGGCGCCTGACGAATCCGATGCAGCGAAAGCCAGCTCCATCGCCTCGCGCAAAATGGCGGCGTCGATGCGTTGGCCACGTTCGAGATTGGAAAGCAGCGCCTGCCCGACGGAGAAAATCGCGGCGGCGTTGGAAACGGGCATGACCGGCGTGGCGATCACAGGCGACAAAATGTTCATGGGAAGAGACCTTGGAGAGCGGCAAGGTAAAAGCCCGGCTGGCGCTCTCTCTCGAACCGCCCGGACTCATCCCCTTTCGGCGGCCCTCTTCCTCTCAACAGGCGGACATAAAAAAAGCGCCCGACATGGCGCCGGGCGCTTTAATTCCATGAGAATCAAGACGAGGACTCAAGCGGCGGATCGTAAGCCTCATAGGGATTGCCATCCGCGAGATGACCAAAGGGGGTGAAGAGGAAGTCTGATCCCTCCCGTCCAACCGCGCAGATAACGTAGCGCGTCTCGCCGGTCAGGGCGTCGGCGCATTCCATCAATGCGAGATCGCCATTTTCCGCAGCGCGCAGCAGCGTCTGAAAATTGGCCTGTGCGTGATCGGGGATGCTCATGGCTTGTCTCCCGCGTCGGCGATCGTCTGAGCCATCCAACCTTCGGTGTCGATCCAGGCGATTGTCTCGCCGGTGGCGAGATCGAGTACATGCGCGCCGCCGCCAAAGCCATCGAGTCTCGGCTTCGAGCACATGTTTGAATATTGAAAACCCCAATGGCCGGACAGGCTGAATTCCGAGGCGCAGATTTTGACGAAGCGGATCACCGATTCCGGATCGCCGGCGCCTTCGTCGCGAATCCAGAGCTGGTTGCCGGAGTCCTGCGACGGAACCGAAACGAAAAACCCATTGCTGAACTTCGCCTCCATTGCGCCATCAGCGCAATCGGCCTCGTAAAGTTCGAGAGCGCGCGCCGCATTTTCTGGCGCGCCGACATCAAGCAGGCATGAAAATTGGGTGAAATAATCGGCCATCACAGGCTCCTGCGAAAAGAAAGCCCGGCGCGAAGCCGGGCTGGGGATGGGGGCGAAAGTGGGGAGGGCTTAAAGCCCAAACTCCCAGGACGGCCAAGCTGACCGTCATCGGCGGCGGCGGCCGCTTCCACGAGATAGGCCGCGTCGCCAGCGATCGCGGTCGGGTTGCGAACAGGCGTTTCATCGATGACTGTCACCCGCGCGACAAGCCCGTCCTCGACCTCGACATGAACAGGCACGAAATATTGAAAAACCACACGCCGAACACGCCGGGAATCAGGCGAAGAGTTTTGCTGCGACATCAGACTGCTCCTTGAATAAAGGCGGAGAGCTTTGTCGCTCTCCGCCCGCGCCCTTCACTCGGCGGCGAGTACGCCACTTTGGTCGTCTTCGGCTTCGGAGACTTCATCGTCATCGCCGCCGTCGGCGAGGAATGCGGGCAGCGCATCTTCGCCTTGGTCAGCTCCGGCAGAGGTTTCCTCAAGCGGCTCGCCATCAGGAGAGTCCAGGCGCAACGGCTCGGGCAGCCAGTTGCAATCCGCTAGCAGCCGCTCGGCTTCCTTGGCCATGTCGCCCTTTTTGAGATGCTCGAGCAGTTGCGCCGCCCTGTCGCCGGCTCCCTCGCGCACCGCTTCGAGTATCCGCGCCTTGGTGACGCGTCCGAGGTAATTGCCGACCGTCGGCCGCCAGCCGGCCTCCACCATGTCGAGGCCTGTCGCCCGCGCCAGGCGATCGGCTTGGCGCAGGCGGCTTTTCAGGCCGTGCTCGGTGACGCCCGAGGCCCCATAGGGATTGGGTCTCTCGTAAAGCGCATTGACGCCATAGCTCACACAATGAGCGAGCAGCGCCATGCGGCTCCCCTCGTCCAGCGCCGCCAGCCAATCCCACAGCCGGTCGTCATCGGCGGGAATATGGTCGCCCCAGCTTTCGCGCCGCTCGTCAATGGATTTCGCCGACGGACAGTCCTTCAGCTCCTCCGTCTGCGCCGGAAAGAAGACGTGCCGGACGCTCGCCT
Organism: Candidatus Rhodoblastus alkanivorans; assembly: GCF_022760755.1. Taxonomy (NCBI): domain Bacteria; kingdom Pseudomonadati; phylum Pseudomonadota; class Alphaproteobacteria; order Hyphomicrobiales; family Rhodoblastaceae; genus Rhodoblastus; species Candidatus Rhodoblastus alkanivorans. The sequence continues at coordinate 577,388 of NZ_JAIVFP010000001.1, read as the reverse complement.
CCAGACATCCCGGGCCAGCCGGGCGCAGAAAATTGTCCGACACCAGTTTGTGCAGCAAGGCCGTCATGGCGATATGCGGATTGTTGGCGACGGCGTCGCGAAGCGCCAAAGTGCGGTGCGCGGTCAATTCGGTGACGAGACGGTCAGGCAGGGGCTTGATGCCCTCGTCCTCCTCTTCCTCCGGCTGCGCAAGCTCGCCGCCAAGGGTGATGACCGCGCGTTGAAGCGCCGGAGATTCCTCCGGATCAGCGGTCGCAGCTTGGCATTCGGGCGCGTCCTCGCCTTCGGTCGTGACGGGCGGTTCATCCACTGGGCGGACATAACCGCGATCGACGGAGAGCGCGCCATCCGCGGCGATGCTGACGAAGGCGCCGGCGTGTGCGATTTCGACAGAGTCGTAATGAAGCGGGCGCTTTTCAAGATTCTCGAGCGCGGTCTCGATTTCGCCGAGACGCCGGTCGATCTCTTCCGGCAGTTCCTCGGCCGCCTCATATTCGCTTTCGAGCTTGTCCCGTTCAGCCTGGAGCGCCTCCATCGCCGTCCGTTCGTCCTCGGTCAGCTCGGTCGCCACGCCCAAAAGCTCCCGCAGGCCATAGGTGACGCCATAAGGAAGGCTGACCGCAACCTCGATCCATTTCCAGCCCTCGGCAGCGATCTCCTCGGCGGCGGCCTTGAGCTTGTCCGCCGCCAAACGGTCGAGCAAGGCGACGTCCTGCAGCCAGCCGCCATCGTCGGACTGGAACAGATCGCGCAAGACAACGCCGCCAGCGGCTTCATAGGCTTCGACGCCGACAAACAGAGCGCGCTTGTCGGAGGCGCGCACCGTGGTTTCCGTCAGAATGCGACGGATTTGATAAGGCTCCTTCTGCCAACCGTTCCGGATCGCCTCCCAAACCTGTTCCTGGCGGGCGTGATCCTGCGAGACGGTGAAGGCCATCAGCTGCTCCAGCGTCATGCCGTCATCGGCGTAAATTTCGAGCAGCGCGGGCGACACGGAAGCAAGCCGCAGGCGCTGTTTCACGACATTGACGCCAACGAAGAAGGCGGCGGCGATGGCCTCCTCGCTCATGCCTTTCTCGCGCATCGCCTGAAAGGCGCGATACTGGTCAAGCGGATGCAAAGGCGCGCGCTCGATATTCTCCGCGAGCGACACTTCCTCGATCAGGATCCCGTCATTCGCTTCCGACACGATGCAGGGCACCGGCGCGGTCTTGTTGAGCCGTTTCTGTTTCACCAGCAGCTCCAGAGCCCGATAACGCCGTCCGCCCGCCGGCACCTCGAACATTCCGGTTTCCTCGCCCTCGGCGTCGAGCACGGCGCGGACGTGCAGGCTCTGGATCAGACCGCGTCGGGCGATGGATTCCGCCAGTTCCTCAATCGACAGGCCAGCCTTCAACCGGCGGACGTTCGCCTGGCTCAAAACCAGCTTGTTGAAGGGGATGTCGCGCGCGGACGCGAGGGTGATTTTCTGGACGGCAGTCGCCATGGTCTTTACTCCGCGACGGGCGCCGAGAGCCTCTCTCTCCTGCCAAAACCCGTCACGACGCGAAGCGCCGCCCTCTTCCTCGAAAGGGCGACGCAAAGGGCTCGGGTCGAGCAGGTGAGGGCGGAGCGGACCGGAAGCGCGCGCAACTGCGTTACCGATCCATGTTGTTCAAGCCGCGCGGTCGAGCAGCTTTTTCGCCTTGGCCTCCATGTCCAGGCGGGCGTCCTGATGCGGCTTGTCCCGGGCGACCGCGGTGATGCCCTGGACGAAATCGAAAATGCTCTCGGGCGGTCGGCCTTCTTCCGCCAATACCGCGTCGATGATCTTGCCGGTTTCGGCTTTCGAGAACCCGCGCTTCCGCAAGAATTCGCTGCGATCCTCGTCATTGCGCGCAACGATTTTTTCGCGCGCCGCCTTCACGCCGTTAATAAAGGGCATGGGCGAAGAATTCGCGAAATTCAGAAGGGCAGGGGCCGCCTCATGGGCAAAGCGCGAGGCGGCGTATTTGGAGTGGCGGATGGTGATTTCCTCGAAATCCTCAACGCCCCATAGGTTCCTGTTCTGGCAGACCGCCCGGAGGTAAAAGCTCGCGATGCCCAAGGTTTTCGCGCCGACTTCGGAATTCCAGCAATAAAAGCCCCGGAAGAAAATATCGGGCGAACCGTCGGGCAGGCGGCCTGCCTCGATCGGATTCAGATCGTCGACCAGAAATAGGAAGACGTCGCGGTCGCTCGCATAAAGCGTGGTCGTATCCTTGGTGATGTCGACGCGCGGATTATAGACCCCGGTCGACCAATCGAGCACGCCCGGCACTTTCCAGCGCGTGTCGCCCGTGCCGTCGCCAGCAATGCGTTGCACGGCTTCGACGAGTTCATGGTCAAAGATACGGCCATAATCCGGGCCGGTGACCGCGCGCAGCTCGACGCGGCCGTCTTCGGTTTCCAGCGTCTTGACCTGCTCGGGGCGGTGTTGGGTCAAGCCATATTGCAGATTGATGCCCGCCAGCGCCGCTGGAAGCTGGCGAAGATAGGCGGCCGGGGCGCCCACCAGGCTCGCAAGCTGCCCGAAACTCCAATGGGTTGGCGCAACAGGGCTTTTGGCGCCCGGCAAGGACAGCGACAGCCTTTCCGGATTGTCGCGACTGGCTTCGACCTGAATCAGCGCGCTCTCGACGACGCGGGAGCGGCTGCGCTCCGCGCGACCGGCGACCGCGCGCGCCAACTCGGAAAGCGACAGATAGCGCTCGTCGTCCGGCCGCGAAAACCACTCCGACGAGACGCGCCCGATCCTTTCGCCCCGGCTCACATCCACCTTATAGCCGCCAGCCGCATCCCGCCGGGCGTCCAGAACCTCAACCTGGGTCATGATGAAAATCTCCGAGACGGGCGCAAGAGACCTCTCTCTCGCCACTCAACCCGTCAGTGCGCCAAGCGCAGCCCTCTTACTCTCTGAACTGATGGGAGAGCGCCGGGTTCGACACTTAACTCGGCCAATTCCCCGACCGAAATGCCGCACTGAATCCGGCGTAAGTTCGACTGGCTGAGAACGAGCTTGTTGAAGGGAATGTCCCGGGCGCTGCCCAGGACGATTTTCTGGAAGGCGGACGCGAATGCCTTTTCTTGGCGGAGGACCCGGCCGGAAGCCAAACTCGTGACCTCCCGACCCGTCGCGAAGCCCTTAGCCCCTCTCTCCGGCGTGTTGCGGCCTTGCACAGCAATAGAGCCTTCACCTTTCGGCCGTAGGATTCCAAAGCTCGGGCGCGTGGGGACGCAACACGCCCGAGCGGGGGGCTTTGGTGAGGAACACAGGACAGCAAGAATCGCTGGAAGACGACGCGATCGACGCTCATCGCGCCTATTTGCAAGCGCTGCTCGCGTGGGAGCGCACGACGCACGAAGCCTCCTGTCCGATCTGCGGCTCAAAGACCATGTCCGTCGAGGCCCACAAAAGCGCCATTGTCGCCGCAGAGGCGCACAAGGAGGCTTGCCGCGTGCGGTTTCGCGACCTCGTCGACCAGTTGGGATACGTGCCGCGACGAGACGATCTCGCCCTGCCGGACGAGCGGTATTCCCCGGCTTGCGGTTCGCGCGCGAACTGACGCGTGCGCCGGCGCCGCAGCATCAGAATTTCGCCACGCGCCCTCCCAATATTCGACTGATGAAACGGTGGAATTGGCGGAGACGGTCCATCGCCGCCACGACTGGAGCGCCTCAGGCGACTCGAGGATCGGTGGCGTCGGTCTCGGGCTCATTCACAGCTGTTGGCAGAAGGCCAAAGAGGTAGTCGGCGGCCTTGCTCGCCTGCGAGGCGGCGCGGAGGATGGCGCGATTGCCCGCGCGCATGCCTGCCACGGCAGGCCAGCCTGCCCAGCGATCCCTTGGCCGATCTCGCTAGTCGCGCGACCGATCGTCACCGGAGGCGGCGACCCGCATGGGGCTCCGTGGAGCCGCGCAGCCGGCGGAATAGAGCGGGGCCGGTCTCGGACGCGCCCCTTGAAATGCCCTCTTTATGGTGGCATATTGCCACGATGGAGAAACGTCGGCCGACTTACGATCTCGAGGCCATCAAGCTCGCGATCGGTTCGGTCGAGACGCTGGCGATGACGACAACGGCTTTACGAGATGCGACGGCGCTCGGCTTCGATCGCGGCGGTATCGTCGAGACGATCGGCGGGATCGAGCGGTCGATGTTCTTCAAATCGATGACGACCTTCGCCGATCACCGCGTCTGGCAGGACGTCTATCACGTGCCGGCCCGCGGACTGACGCTCTACGTCAAGTTCCAGGCGGACGTGATCACCGAATTCACGGTGATGTCGTTCAAGGAGAAATGACCATGGCCTCGCAAGAGAAGGTTCTTCCCGACACGATGGCCTCGCCCGAGACCGGCGAAACGCTGACGCGCGACGTCCGGCCTTTCGTTGTGGCCTACAAGGGCGAGACGATCACCGTCGATCTGCCGGGCTATTATCCTGCCGGGGAGGGCGACGGCGTCCACGTCGGCAAGGACATGAGCGTGGTCGACGAGGCGGTGCGCGCCCTAAAGGAAAAAGTCGAAGGCGTGCCATCGCCGGCGACGATCCGGCGGGTGCGCGCAAAACTGAAGCTGTCGCAGCGCGAGGCCGGCGCGCTTCTCAAGGTCGGCGAGAACGCCTTCGACAAATACGAGCGCGGCCTCGTCGAGCCGAGCGGCCCGACGAGCCAGCTGATCAAGATTCTCGACCGGCACCCCGAGATCGCCGACGAGCTGCGATAGGCGCGTGCCAGGACCAGAGAGACGCCCGCCGGCGGGACCGGTCCCCGGGCGCGCCCCTTGTTCTCCGGGCGGGCGGCAGAAACTGACGAACTTGACGAAACTGACAACAATGACCATATTGCTGGCCGGAGGCCTGTCCATGACAGTCACGAAAAGCAAGAGCGGTCGCTCCACCAAGCAGGGATCGAAGCGAGGCGCGTCACTGACCATTGGGTTGGCGACGAGCGGGCCTGCGCCGCGGTTCACCCCGACTTCCGGTAAAATTTCGCTCGCTCCCGACCTGATGAAAGGTATCGTCGCGCGCAAGGGCGCCGCAAAGGGCGTGCTGTCGGGCTTCGGCCGCGCGGTGCTGCAAGCCGAACGCTCCGGCAAGCCCGTCCGGATGACCGTGGTGGTCGAGCCAGAGGCCATTTCGCCACGGATCGCCGTCGAGGAAATGAGCGCGCCAGCAGGCAACGCGCTCGACACGGCTCTGGCGGCGGCCAGGACGCGCGGCGCCGCGCGCGCGGCGGACATACTGAACGGCGAGGACATGCTGACCGCCGACGCCTTCGCGGAGGAGATCGGCGCGACGCGCGAGACGGTTCACAAGAAGCGCCGGCGACACGAAGTGCTCGGGCTGGAAGGGCCGAAGCGCGGCATTCGCTTCCCGAAATGGCAGGTGAGCCGGTCGGGCGAGCTGCTGCCGGGCTTGCCGCTGCTGTTTCGCAGTCTCGGTGATCACCCTTGGGCGGTCTATCGGTTCTTGCTGCAGGAACACGCTGAACTCGGCGGCGGCACGGCGCTCGAAGCGCTGCGGCGCGGCCGCGTCGAGGACGTGATCGCGGTGGCAGGCTCGATCGGCGCCGGCGCGTTCGCCTGATGCCGCTGTCAGGCATGCTGCCGCCGAAGGAATTCGCGTCGCGACCGCTGGCGCTCGCCGATATCGCAGCAGGCACGGTCTGGCGGCGGCTTTATCAAACCCGTTTCATCGATCCACTCGGCTACGGCTTGGGGCCGAGCCGTTTCAGCGACCCGGAAACAAGTTTCCTTCCACCCGCACGTTTTGGCGTCGTCTATCTTGGCAGCAGCGTGAAGGTTTGCTTTCTGGAGGCGATTCTGCGCGATCGTGGCGTCGGACGGATCCGCGCCTTTCCAATCGAATGGGCCGAGCTCGAAATGTGGACCTGCGGCGAGCTGCGGATTGATACGGCGTTGAGGGTCGTCGACCTTAGAGGCGACGGTCTCGTGCGGATGGGAATCCCGACCGATGTGGCGCGCGCGAGCTCGCAGGATCTCGGGCGCGCCTGGTCGCGGGCGTTCTGGTCGCATGACGCCAAGCCGGACGGGATTATCTACGACTCGCGGCTGAACGGCGAGACCAACCTCGGCCTCTATGATAGGGCGCTGACCAAGGTCAGCGCGACCGCGACGCCGCGGCTCGTCGACTGCCGGGCCGAGCTCGCCAGCATCATCAACGACTTCGATCTCGCGATCGTCTGACACTTCTATGACGAGCGCGATCGGGAGCCGCTGAGGCTCCCGAGGAACCCGCCGTCAACGCGTCCACGGGTCGTATTCAAAAAGTATCATTGCGGGATCGCCGTCGAATTCGTCGGAGGGCAGGACGCCGTAGCCGCCGTCGGATTTAAAGAGCGTGACACAGACCATCAGCGTCTTGGCGAGGCTCCAGGCGTGGGTCTGAGCGAGGGTGAGATTCTGCGACAATGTTCCGGCTCCCGTCTTGGGCGGGGCCAACCCCGCTCGACAGGCGCCCGAAGCGTCCGGATCGTGGGCGCGATCACCTCGCAGGCGGAGCCGCAGAGGCCGCATGCGCGCATAGCGGACCCCTTGCGGGTTGATCGTGAAGGCCGCGGCCGCGACCAAGGAGTGCGCTGAGACAGAGCGGGTTGGCGCCGCGCGAAGCGAGAGAAGGTGACGCCGAACATGCCAGAGCCAACACACGAGACCGAGCCCTGACCGCTTACGCTCACATCCTGTTCAAGCGGAAGCCGTTGACGCACTAACGGCTTGAAAGTTTGCTGCGAATGGCGGGCAGATCTGACAAGCTGAAGCGCGAAATCCGCCGCCAACACAGGCGACACGCCGGCAATGGTCATTTGTTTCCATAGGAAACCGGCGCGAATTTTTGAAACTCCCGCACGCCAAATGGCCATTGCAGGAGACGCACATGCTCACCGTTGTTGACAGAGGAAATATCGACCGACACCGCGACCTCCTGGATCGCGCCTTTCGCTTTCGCCATGACATTTTCGTTGACGAGAAGGGCTGGGACGACCTTCGCAAAGCCGACGGATTCGAGCGCGATCAATTCGACGACGAACACGCCGTCCATCATATTTTGCTGCGCAACGACGAGATCGTCGGATACCAGCGCCTGCTTCCCACGACGCGGCCGCATCTTCTGACCAGTGTGCTCAGCGATCTGTGCCGCACGAAGCCGCCGCGCGGCCCGCGCATCGCGGAATGGACGCAGTTCTGCGTCGCGCCGGGCCATCGCGAGTCTCGGCCGCGGTCGAACGGCGTGTTCCTCGCACTCGCCCAAGGCGTGGTCGAATGGGGGATGGCCCACAATGTCGACACCGTCACCGCGGCGATCGACTGGCGCCTGATGGTCATCGCCATGCAGCTCCGCTTCTTCGTTCGCCCGCTCGGATTTCCGAAGAAGCTCGGTCGCGATGAAATCGTCGCCCTGCGGATGTCTTTCAATCGCGAGACGCTTGCCACGATTCATGAGGCGCGAGGTTCGAACGACCCAGTGCTCCGATCTTCGCCCGCGCTTTCGTCAGCGGCATGACGCGTCATCAACGAAATGAAAGGAGCATCCGCGGTGATCAGGAAAGCCGACACGAAAAAAGTGGCGAATGAGTTGCGCGCGCGTTACCAACCAACCCGCGCGGTAGTGTTGGTGAGCCGATTATTGCAAAAGGCTTTATTCGCCGGGCGCTCGGACGAGGTAGTCTTTTGGGCGCTCGTCCATGCGCACTACCGGGGAGGGGATCTTTCTGATCGCTCCAATCGGCAGCTTGCGGCGTTCTCGGACTTTATTTTGCCTGACCCGTCGGAGTTTAACGGAGGGTGATCGCGCGGAGAGGGGCCAATGGATTGATCTAACGCCGAGGTGTGGCCGTCGCCGAGTTGCCGCCGGCTCGTGACCCTAGGGAAAGATTCGCCGATGGAACCGCTACCAACTGAAATGGGCGGATTCCGGTCTAAGAACCCGACTCGAATTTCAATTCTGACTGGCTTTTGCCCTCGCCAGCCTTCGCATGAGAAGGAAAGCCAGGGCCAATTGCAGCCACGCGAGGGCGGATTCGATGGTCGCCTCGAAGTCTTTTGACAGACGGCGCGCGCGATTGATCCAACCGAGCGTCCTTTCGACGACCCAGCGTTTCGGCAGCACCGTAAATCCTTTCACCTCTTTATCGGTTCGCTTGACGACGGTGATGGAAATACGGCTCGCCTCGAAGGCTGCGCGCTGGGCTTCATCCCCCTGATAACCCCCGTCGACGAAGGACATTTTCACCCACGGGCTTTTGCGATGCACGGCTTTCAGCAACGGCGCGAGAGCGTCGCGGTCCTGCACGTCGGCGGTCGTGATCTGGCATTCGATGGGCAGACCGATCGTGTCGACGGCGAGATGGCGCTTGCGCCCCTTGACCTTCTTGCCCGCATCGAAACCACGGGGGCCGCCGGCTTCCGTCGTCTTGACAGATTGGCTGTCGACGACGACAGCCGTCGGCGCGGCCTCACGGCTTTCCGCTTCGCGGGCGTCCATCACGAGAACGCTGATGATTTGCGCCCACACGCCGCTGTCGCGCCACGCGTAGAAGCGGTTCTGCACGGTCGTGAACGGCGGAAAATCCTTCGGCAGATATCGCCATGGGCAGCCGCAGCGGATCAAATAAAACAAGGCGTTGAGAATGATCTGGGCATCTGTCGGCTTGCGTCCGCGCCGTTTGGGCGGCGGCAACAGCGGCGAAATCAGCGCCAGTTCGGCCTCCGACATATCGCTTGAATAGCGCGCCCGAATGACTTCATACTTCGCGCGATCGGCCTCGCTCCACGGCATCGCGAATCTCCCAAAGTTGTTGCAAACCAAGGGAATCAAGGGTCGCGAGGCCGGTCAACCAATTTCAGGTCAGGCTCTAAGTCCGAAGGACGGGTCTAGGCAGGAGAGTTGCCGAAGCCAAGAGGGCAAGTTTGCGCCATTTGCCGTCGTTCAACTTTGGACCTGCCATCCCGCCTCTTCTATGAAAACAGACATTCCCTTTGGCTCGTAAAGTTCAGTCGACGTCGAACCGAACCTCGGACGTCAGCCGTTGCTGCCGACGATAGCGACCGGCGGCGCACCATTGAGCAGGGTTTCGATCAGGACTCGGCTGCGCCGGCCCGGCGATAGGGTCTGTAGGTCGGCGTCCAGCGCCTGGCCAGGATGCGCGCTTCGATCGTGTCGATCGGAACGTTCGGGGCCAGTCCCTCCTTGTGGGCTTGGAGAGCCACGGCGAGCGCCACTGTCACAGCGACGTCGCGCAGCGCCGAGACCGGCGGCAGCAGATTATGCTTTGGGTTATCGCGTGCGGGCGAGATGCCCGCCAGCGCCTTGGCTGCGGCCATGAACATGCCGTCGCTGATCCGACTGGCGCCGACAGCCAGCGCGCCCAGGCCGATTCCGGGAAAGATATAGGAGTTGTTAGTCTGGTCGATCTTGATGCGCGCGCCGTCGCGCGTGAGCGGCGGGAACGGGCTGCCGACGCCGATCAGCGCCCGGCCCTCGGTCCAGGTTTCGATGTCCTGGGGCGTCGCCTCCGCGCGCGACGTTGGATTGGACAGCGGGAAGATCACCGGCCTTTTGTTGAACTCGGCCATGGCGCGCACCACCGATTCTGAAAAGCCGCCTGCCTGACCGGAGACGCCGATCAACGCGGTCGGCTTCGCGTTGCGCACAACATCGAGCAAATCGATCTTGTCGGGATGGCCGAGCTTCCAATCGGCGACCGCCTGCTTCGCCTGGACGAAGGGTAGCTGGAACGAGGCGAGGCCGGCCATGCGCTCGACCAGCAGGCCGTCGCGATCGACCATGAAAAAGCGCCGCCCCGCCTCCTCGTCGCTGAGGCCGGCGTCGCGCATGGCGGCGCGGATCAGGCTGGCGATGCCGCAGCCGGCCGAGCCCGCGCCCAGCACCGCGACGCGTTGCTCCGTCAGCGGCACGCCGGTGACATTGATCGCCGCCAGCAAGGCGCCGGTCGCGACCGCAGCCGTACCCTGCACGTCGTCATTGAAGGTGCAGAGCCGATCGCGGTAGCGCTCGAGCATCCGCGTCGCATTGCTCTTGGCGAAATCCTCCCATTGCAGCAGGACATTGGGCCAGCGCGCCGTAACCGCCGAGACGAAGGCCTCGATGAAATCATCATAGTCCTGACCGCGCACGCGCTCATGGCGCCATCCGATATAGAGCGGATCGGCGAGGCGATCCGGATTGTCGGTGCCGACATCGAGCAGGATGGGCAGAGTGGTTGCCGGATTCAACCCGCCGCAGCCGGTGTAGAGCGCCAGCTTGCCGATCGGGATGTCCATGCCGCCGGCGCCCTGATCGCCCAGCCCAAGGATGCGCTCGCCATCGGTCACCACGATCGCCTCCACCCGGTCGAAGTGGGGCTGCGCCAGGATCCTGTCGATCCGGTCTTTGTACGGCAGACTGAGGAACAGCCCGCGCGGCTTGTGGAAGAGATGGCTGAACTGCTGGCAGCCGGCGTCGACCGTGGGCGTGTAGACGATCGGCAGCAGTTCTTCGAGATTGCCGACCAGCAGCGCGTAAAACAGGGTCTCGTTGGCGTCCTGAATTTCGCTGAGAAAGGCGTAGCGTTCGAGATCGGTCTCGAAGGCGCGCAGCGCCTGAAGGCTGCGCGAGACTTGCTCATGCAGAGTCAGGACATTCGGCGGCAACAGCCCGTGCAAATTGAAGGCGTCGCGCTCGGCCTCGGAAAAGGCCGCACCCTTGTTGAGCTGACTATCGGCCAGCAGGTCATAGCCGCTCAACGCCGTCGTGATGAAATCGGACGCTGCCTCGGTCATGGGCGACTCCCCGTTGAATGGCGCGCTTTTCTCACCGGCCGAACGCGAAAGTCACTCGGTCGGCTGGTCGGTGCTTTTCAACGGCGGACCGAGGAATTCGACGCGCCACTTGGCGCCAAAGGCGTTGAGCAGCGCCTGATCCGGGATCCCGTTCCGCATCGTCCCCGCCAATTCCGTGAAAAAGGCTTCGGCGTCGAGCGCCGGCGCCATCAGAATATATTGGCGGGCGGGTTTGTCCGTCACATTGACGAAGCCATGTTCGGCGCCGCCGGGAAGGCTGACCACGTCGCCGGCCTCGGCGTAGAAGCGCCGTCCGTCCATCTCGTAAAGATAGCGTCCTTCGAGGACGCGGAAAATTTCCGCCTCACGGTGGCGATGGCGCGGCGGGCCGGCGCCGGGCGCGTTGATCGTCTCGATGAAACAGAATTCGCCGCCGCTGGCGGATGGCGGCATGCGGACGAAAAGATCGAGCCCGATGGCGGGGATCTTGATCGGCGCTTCCGCGCCAAGGGAATGCAGGAAGGAAATGCTCATTGCGACGACCTTTCTCTTGAATTTGCGACCATGACCTCCAGAAATGTGTCCGCGCCATAATGCAGCGTGTTGCGCGAATAATAGGGCGGAACCTGCATGTCGAACTGCGCGTGGCCATGGCTTGGATCGCTGCGCAGCAGATCGGTGCGACTGCCAATGTCGAGCCGCAAACGCTCGCCCGGCTGCAGCACGACGGGCTGCGGCGTCAGGCTGAAGCGCAGCGTGACGGGAACGCCCGGCGTCAGCGGTTCCGGCATATCGATGTCGAGCGCGATCTCGGTCGCGGTGGAGCGCTCCGCATCGATGCGGCGACAGGCCGGACGGATCGACCCGATGGAGAGGATTTCGTAGGTCCCGTCGCGCGCGACGCGCCCGGTGCGAGCGATGACATGGGAATCGATCTCGTTGCAGCTGAAGGAAAGACTCACTGTCACGGGGCCGGTCAGCTCGATTTCCGTCTCGACGGGCATATCGAAGCTCAGGATCTGGTTGGCGACGTCGTCAAATCCCGGCGTGAGGATCGCGCCGAGGGGCGTGGCCGCCCAGCGGTTTGTGCCCTCGCCCGGGGCACGGCCCAGCCGATGCATGACGGCGTCGGCGCCCTGCGACGCCGGATAAAGACGCAGGGGGGCGCTGCCGGGAAGCGGCCAGTCCGCCGCCGCGCGGTAGTCCTTGACGCCGGCGGCCCAGTACCGCACGCGCTGCTGGCCCCCATAGCCGTTGTCGGCGCCGTAGACGAAGTGATCGAAAAAGGCGAGCGCCTCCAGCTGCCAATGATAGGCCGGCAGCTCAAACTCCGCCGGGCCGATGATCAGCCATTTGCGGTCGGGCGGCGTGCTGGCGTTGGCGAACAGGTCATAAGCGCCGAACTGATGCAGGTTCAGATAGCCGGCGTTCTGCACAACGACGAAAGGCGCCTCGATGGCGTCCAGAGCGCCGGACGGGCCTGCCGAGAGGGGAAAACTCGCCCGGGTCTTGCCGTCGAGCGTCAGGGCGGCGAAGATTTCGCGCGTCTGCAGCACCGGTTGCAGTCGCTCGAACCCCTTCATGATCCGCGTCATGCGCTTTTGCAGCTTTGGCCACCACAGCTTTTTCAGCGGCGAATTGGCGATGTGGCTCACCAGGGCGCGGACGAGCGGGGGCACATGCAGCTTGAACTGCATCGGATTGAAATTCGCGCCCATCCAGAGCGCGAAGAAATCCGGTTGCGGCGCGCCGCCGAACATGCCGATGTGGCGGAAGTAATCGGTGCAGGTCTCGATGGCGAAGAAGGCTTTTAGCGCGGGCGGACGCAGTCGAGCGACCTGAAGCTGGGTCAGGCCGTAATAGGAAGTGCCGAACAGCACGACCTGTCCGTCGCACCAGGGCTGCTGCGCGGCCCACTGAATGACTTTCGCATAATCTTCGGCGTCGACTTCATTGAGGAAGACCGCGTCTTCGCCGCCGGACCGCCCCATGCCGCGCCGCGTCACCACGATATGGACGTAACCGCGATCGGTGAAGACGGGCGGGCTGCCGATCTCATTATTGCCTGCCGGGATCCCGGCCGTGTGCAGCTCTTTGGAATAGGCCGCGAAGGCGACAACCGCCGGAAAACGACCAGGGGTCTTGGGCAGATAGACATCGGCGGCCAATGCAATCGACGGCGCGACCTCGATCAATTCGTCCGCCAGGATGCTGCAACCGAGGCCCGAGCGCGCGGCCGGTCCCGGCGTCCAGCCGGCGAGCTGCGGACCGGACAGCCCACCTTTCAGCGGGATCAGATTGGCCCAGAAGCCCGGCTTGCTTTTCGTGGCTTTCATCTCACATTCCTTCCGAAATCGAAGGCGTTCAGGAGAGCGGGGACGCTGCCGCGACTAGACTCCGCCGGCTTCAAATCCCCAGATTGCCCTTAACATTCTTGAAAAACATCATCTGCGTCGCACAGGCGTCGACGAGCCGATATTTGCGCCGCAAGCATTGGGGCATGTCGGTCTCACGATCCTTTCAGGGCGTCATTTCGTCGCACAGGTTTCGCTGCTGCCCTCACGGGTCAATGTCGCCTTCGTTCCCTTGATCCAAAATTCTACGCCCTTGTCAGCATAACGCCCCCCGTCGGAGGACATCACCTGCGGCAAGGAGATGGTCTCCCCGGTTGCGAAAGTCAGCGCGACGGTCCCCGTCCTGACGCCGGGCGGGGAAAAGCGGGCGATCAGTTTCGCGCGGCCGCTGCACGCGTAGCGAGCTTCGGTCGCGCCGGCCTGGCCGGCAAAGGCCAGAATCGCGAGGGCTCCCGCCAGGCGAAGGAGGTAACGAAATGGGACCATTTCATTCATCCAGTCATTCCTTGCCGCTGGATCGCCTGCAACATCATGACAGCGCTGCTGTGCTCGTCGGCATGCCTCGAACTTCAATCGCCAAAGCGCTGGGCAGCGTAATCGATGCCGGCTTGGCCGATGGCGTTCACCCAGTGACCGCCCTTGTCGGGCGCGGCCCGGCGAAGCGAACCAACGCGCACTGAAGCTGGGCCAAGGCCCGCTCCATATTGCCTTGATAAGCGATGGCGTCGCCGGTCGACGCTGCGAGCAGAGTCGCTGCGCCTGCGCTCGCCGCGGCCTGGCCGAGGAAATTGCGACGTGAAGCTTCATCTGTCGTCATCGATCCATTCCTTCCTGATGCATGAGGTCATGGCGCGCCGGCGGCAAGCCGGTTCTCGAGGAAAAATGCAATCAAGAGCCTGACGCGGCTACGGGCGCGTATTGCGTGACGGTTCGAGCGGCGTCAGCGATGGAAACAGGCCCCCGGCGTCCTTTGGGTAACCCGCCGCCGCCATGGCGCGGGCCTTGGCCTCGAAATAGGAGCGCGACCAGGTCAGACGCGCGCCCTGTTTCGATTGGCCGACCGTTTCCGCGATACTTTCGAGGCTGATCGGATGACCGGCGTTGCCCCAATTGCCTTCGGTTACCTCGTCGATCACGGTAAGGATGCTCCGGCCCGGTTCCGAGACGCCGGCGACCTCGGTGATCGCGGCGGCGACCCAGGCGTGAACCTCATTCTTGTGGGCAATGTTCATATAGCCCTCGGGAATCGAGATATGTACGAGGAATTTTCCGGGCGGCGAGACATAGTCGTCGCCAGCGCCGCCGCCGATCCACCAGTCCTCCTCGGCGAAGGCGGTGAAGAAGACCCAGGCGAAGCCACGGCCGCCAGGCGTGTCGGCGCCGCCCTCCATCTTTATCAACACATCGGTCAGTTTCTTTGCGAGAGCGGCCTTAGCCGGCTGATCAAGACTTCCCGCGGCGTATCGAACATCCATAATGGGCATGGTTGGGCTCCTTTGCGCAAAGAACGCGTGTCTTCTGTCCGGCCTGGTCGCGCTACGCAGCCTGGGGCTGTTCCTTTTCCCAGGCCCGGATGCGTTCGTCATCGACCATGGCGGTTTCAACGATTAGGACATCGGTGGTGTCGGCGACCTCGAATTCGAGTGTTTGCGCGCCCGAGACGCCGAGGCTGTCGCGGCGGCCAAGCACCGTGGCGCCGTACGTCAGCGATCCATCGACGACGAAAAAATAAACCCCATGTTCGGCCGAGCGGAGCGTATAGGCGAAAGCGCCTTTCCTGTCGGTGACCAGGCGCGAGACGCGCAGGTCCTGCGGGAAGGGCAAGGCGCCATCGGCGTCGCCGACGAGCTGAACGATCTGGTTGCGGCGTGTGCGCAGGTCGAAATGGCTGCGATGATAGGTTGGCGGCAGATAGAGCTGATTGGGCAGCGCCCAGAGATAGATCGCATTCATGTTCTCGGGGCTGATGCTCAACTCGCAATGCTTGCCGCCCGATCCGGCCGAGAAGACGTAGTAATCGCCTTGGCGCAACCGGTCGACCGTGCCTTCGCCCGCAGTGTTGATGTGGGTCAGCTCACCTTCCAGGACGAAGGCGCAGATCACAAAATTATGGTGCGGATGCATGTTGTAGCCGCAGCCGGCGCCGTGGAAGGTCTCATCGCCGAAGACGCGGATAGGACCGAAACCGGGGCGGCCGCCTTGATATTGATGGAAGTTGAAGCTGGACTCGCGGCTGATGAATGCGCCCGGATGTCCCGCCACATAGGACGACGTCGGCCCATCAGAGCTGATGACGTCGTGGCCGCGCTCGTTGGCGCGGAGAACGAAAGGCAGGGTCATGCTGCTGCTCCTGGTTTGTCGAGGCGCTGGTCAGGCGTTCTGGGCGAGTTGCGAGCCACCGGCGGCATAGCCGATGACCACCATTTCGAATTGCGCTTTCGGCGTGCCGCAATCCGGGCAGTTCCAGTTTTCGGGCACGTCGGCCCAGCGGGTCCCCGGCGCAATGCCGTGTTCCGGCAGGCCAAGGGCCTCGTCATAGGAAAATCCGCAGCCAAGGCAGAGCCAGCGTTTCAAGGGGTCTGACATCTTCATCTCCCACACGATAGGAACGCGCCAAATTGACGTAATTTTCTTTTCATTTCCATCCTGAAACTCCCGAAAATCGACCGCTTTCCGTATCAGCGAACCGGCGGTTCAGCGCGTCGTTTTCGATGAACCAGCATTAGGTCGGCGACGCCGGCTCCGCATCGCCAGAACTGGTGATGTGTCTGCATTCAAGCATATGGTAGAGGCCGAACGTTCAGTCGCGACGTGTTTGACGAGACCGTTTGAGCAGGCGCACGCGACGACTTTATCAGCGATTTTCGACACGAAAATGAGAACCAGCATGGGGGCGATCGTAATGGGTGCTGCATTTCTCGACCTTACCGTTTCGACATGCGAGACTGGTCCAGGAAGGACTATCGAAGATGACGCCGCCCTGATCCGAAAACTTCAGGAGATCGCGGGCCCATGGCACGTCTTGACCAGCCCCGATGCGACTCGTCGCTTCCGCACAGGCATCCGCTTCGGCAGCGGCCCGGTCGTGGCCGTGGTGCGCCCCGGCTCGCTCGTCGAGCAATGGCGGGTCTTCAAGACCTGTGTCGCGGCCAACAAGGTCGTCATCATGCAGGCGTCCAACACGGGCGTGACCGGCGGATCGACCCCCGACGGCGATGATTACGATCGCGGCGTGGTGCTGATCAACACCATGCGCATTGAAGGCCTGCACCTGATCAATGAGGGAACGCAGGTGGTGTGCCTGCCGGGATCGACATTGTTCCACCTCGAAAAAGCGCTGGACAAGATTGGACGCGCGCCACATTCCGTAATCGGCTCCTCCTGCATTGGCGCGTCCGTGTTCGGCGGCGTCTGCAACAATTCCGGCGGCGCGCTGATCCATCGCGGCCCTGCCTTCACCCAACTGGCGTTGTTCGCGCGCCTCGATGAGGCCGGCGATCTGCACCTTGTCAATCATCTCGGCATTGCGCTCGGCGACGACCCGGAAACGATCCTCGACAAGGTAGAAAAAGGCGAGTTCTCCCAGGCCGACATCGTCAACGACCCGTCGCGCGCCGCATCCGACCATGATTATGCGGATCACATCCGCGACGTGGAAGCGTCGACGCCTTCCCGCTTCAACGCCGATCCGCGTCGACTGTTCGAAGCCTCCGGCAGCGCCGGCAAGGTGATGCTCATGGCGGTCAGGCTCGACACTTTCCCCAAGGAGAGGGAGCAGGTCGTCTTCTATATCGGCTCGAACAACTCCTGGGAACTCGAAGGCCTCCGGCGGCATATACTGACGAAATTCAAGCATCTGCCGATCGAGGGCGAGTACATGCACCGCGCGTCTTTCGATTGCGCCGAGGAATATGGCAAGGACACGTTCCTGGTTATTCACTACCTCGGCACAGACATGATCCCGCGGCTGTTCGCCCTCCAGGCGGCGTTCGATAGTCTGTGCGGACGCGTAGGATTCCTGCCGCACAACTTCAGCGCCAAGATCCTGCAGGCGCTCAGCCGTTTCTTCCCGAAGCACCTGCCGAAGCGCATGACGGAATATCGGGATCGCTACGAGCACCATCTCCTGCTGAAAATGGGCGATGATGGGATCGACGAGGCGCGAAACTACCTGAAGGCGAACCTTCCTTCGAAAACCGGCAATTTTTTCGAGTGCACGGCTGACGAAGGCGACAAGGCGTTCCTGCATCGTTTTGCGGCGGCCGGCGCGGCGATCCGTTACCGTGCGGTGCATGAGCAAGAGGTGGAAGACATCGTGGCGCTGGACATTGCGCTGCGCCGCAACGACGAGGACTGGTTCGAGACGCTGCCGGCGGACATCGAAAAATCGCTGGTCCACAAGCTGTATTGCGGCCACTTTTTCTGTCACGTCTTTCATCAGGACTATATTGTGGCGAAGGGCGGCGACTGCCGGGAGATCGAGAAACGCATGTGGGAGTTGCTCGACCGGCGGGGCGCCGAATATCCCGCCGAGCACAATGTCGGACACCTTTATCACGCCAAGCCCGCATTGGCGTCGCACTACAAGGCGCTTGATCCCTGCAACGCGCTCAATCCCGGGATCGGCCGCACGACGAAATGCGCGCATTGGAAGCCCATGAACAGGGCGTCCAGGGCGTCGGAGATGCGCTGCGAAGGCTGATGGCGGCGCGCACCGTGAATCGAAGCACGATGGAGGAGACATCCGTGTCCGGAGATTTTGAACGAGAATTGACCAGGCGCGTCTGGACGGACGACGCGTTCGCCGAGCAGGTCGAGAGCGATCCCGCCGAAGCCCTAAGATCGATGGGCGTGGAGGTTCCGGCCGGCGTCAAGGTGAGAGTGGTGGCGCAGCGGCGCGATACCATCTACTTCACCATTCCCCCCGCCAGAGATCCGCAATCGCCGCCGCCGCCGGCCGTCCTCAACCAGATGGATCTTTGGTCCAGCAAGGGACTGTTCATCTGGCTCGTTCCTGTCGCCGCCAAATTCAAGCTCCTGGCTTTGCGCGACGCCGCCCGCAAAGAGGAAATTCGATCGTGAGCAACGCCGATTTCGTCGAGCAATATTACGAGCGCATCGCCACCGATCAGGATTATCGCGCCAGGCTGCTCGCGGACCCGGTCGCGGTCGTCTGCGAGGAGTTCGGCTATACTCCGGGCCCCGACCTGAAAATCGAGATCGTCGAGCAGGCCGACGACACGATCGTCATCATGGTCCCACCCAAGCCTGACGCGGGCCTGGACATGGAAAAAGAGCTGACCCGGGCGACCGAACAGGTTTTCGACCTGCTCTTTTCGTCGGGGGTCGGCGGCTTTTTCATCCCGGACGACACACAAAAGTGGATCTTGCGCGAGATAAGGCTGGCGTCCCAGAAGAAAACGGATTCTTAGCCAGCCAACAGCGAGCCCGCGCGGCCGCCCCCGCGCCACAAGGTCAAGCCTCAAGGCTTGAGCTGAACAAGAAGGGGATCAGCCGTTTTTCGCGTGCGGCTGCGCGCGCATGACGCGTTCATGGATCGCCAGGCAATGCGCCACAAGCTCCGGCCGTGACGAAACGAACTGCTTCAGCGGCGTGTCGATGTCGTAGAAATGGATATTGGCGATGAAGCCGTAAATCCCGGCGTCAATGCTGGTCGGCTCGCCGCCGTGAACGAAGCCGCCCTCGGCAATGAGACCGGCGAGGACGCCAAGATCGGCGAGGCCGCGCTCATAGGCAGCGTCCGGCTCATACCGGCCGATTCCCTGATAGAAATACCGCTGGAAATTATAGTCGCGCGCCCTGGCCAATCCTTCTTCGGTCAGGCTGGGATGTTCGCGCAGCAGCGCGGCGCGAAAAGCCGGCCAATAGCGCTCATCTTTCCAGCGCGAATAGGACATCACCCAATAGAGATCGTCGAGCAGGCGCGTCACGAGCAAGCTCAGGGCGCGCTGCCTTTCGCTCAAAGCGTGATCGATCGTGAGGCCATAGTTCCGCGTGAGATGGGCGACGATGGTCTCGCTGTCGCCGACGGTCTCGCCGTTATCGACAATATTGGGAAGCTGTCCGCGCGGCGCCGACGAGGCGTCAAACAGATGCTCATGCACGAAGGGCAGCCCGACGAGCCGCAGGAAAGCGAAAATCTTGAGGCCATAGCCATTATTGTCGGCCACGCCGAACAGCGTCGGATAGGAGTATAGAGTGATCGTCACGGCGAGGCTCCATCTTGCGTCGAGGGCGTGGTCTCAGGGCGTGGGCCAGGCGGTCGCTACCTCGATCAGTGTCGGTCGGCCGGCCCTGAGC
The DNA here is from genome assembly GCF_022760755.1 of Candidatus Rhodoblastus alkanivorans. Lineage (NCBI taxonomy): Bacteria > Pseudomonadati > Pseudomonadota > Alphaproteobacteria > Hyphomicrobiales > Rhodoblastaceae > Rhodoblastus > Candidatus Rhodoblastus alkanivorans. The sequence goes on along the minus strand of NZ_JAIVFP010000001.1, from coordinate 557,897 downwards.
GCGCGGGTGAAGGCGGCGGCGAAAGCGTCGTCGTCGTCGACCCGCTCCGCCTCCAGCCCATAGCCTTTGGCGATGGACACGAAGTCGATATCCGGCACGTCGAGGGCAGGCACGCCCTTCGCATTCAACACGCCGGCGAACCACCGCAGGGCGCCGTAAGTGCCGTTGCGCATGATGACGAACACCACCGGCACATTATGCTGCGCCGCCGTCCACAAGGCCGTGACGCTGTAATTGGCCGAGCCGTCGCCGATGACCGCTATGACCTGCCGTTCCGGCTCGGCGAGCTGGACACCCACCGCAGCCGGCATGGCAAAACCAAGGCCGCCCGCCGCCCCGAAATAATAGCTCCCCGGCTTCTCCCAGCGCAGCCGCTCCCACATGGCCTCGATGGTGGAAGTGGATTCATTGACATAGATGGCGTCCGGCGGGGCGAGTTCGTTCATCAGATCGAGCACGCGCTCGGCGGTCAGGGGCCTTGCGCCAGGCGCGCTCCGTGGCGGCGTCTCCCGCGGTTGCGGCGCCGCCCGCGCCGCCTCGCCCACCGCGTCGGCGAGCGCCGCGAGGATCAGGCCTACGTCGCCGACGACCGCGTCGCCCATGGGCGCGCGTGCCGCCTCGTCTGGGTCGCAGGTGACCTGAATCAGCTCGGCGCCAGGAGGCAACAGGGGGCCGGGCTCGTATTGGTGATAGCGGAACACCGGCGCGCCGGCGACCAGCACCAGATCATGCCCCTCCAGCAGCCGGGAAAGCGAGGCCATGCCGGCGGGCAGGAGGCCGCGGAAGTTCGGATGGGTGGTGGGGAAGGAGCAGCGCGGCGCCGAGGGGGCGACCCACACCGGCGCCTTCAACCTTTCGGCGAGGCGCACCGCATGCTCGTTCGCCCGCGCCGCGTCCACGTCAGGCCCCAGCACGACAACCGGATTGACGCTGCGGTCGAGGTGCGCGGCGAGCGCGGCCGTTGCGGCCGCGCTGAGGGCGCCGGCCGCGAAGACGGCGCGCTCCAGCAGCCGCAGCGATTCCGGCTCGGCGGGCTTGGACCAGTCGTCATAGGGGATGGAGAGATAGACCGGCCCGGCCGCCGGCAGGCTGGACAGGTGCAAGGCGCGGCTGAAGGCGAGCGGCGCGTCCTCGGCGCGCGCCGGCTCATAGGACCATTTCACCAGCGGCTTCGGCAGCGTGGTCGCGTCGATATTGGTCAGCAGCGGCTCGACGCCGATCATTGCGCGCGTCTGCTGTCCGGCCGTCACCACAAGCCGCGAATGCGAGTTCCAGGCATTGGCGAAACCGCCCATCGCGTTGCCAGTGCCGGCGGCGGAATGGAGATTGACTAGCGCAGTTCGGCCCGTGGCCTGGGCGTAGCCGTCGGCGATGCCGATAGCCACGCCCTCGTGCAGGGCGAGGATATAGCGGAAGTCGGACGGAAAATCCTGCAGGAAGGGCAGCTCGTTCGAGCCGGGATTGCCGAAGATCGTGGTGATGCCGTTACGGCGGAGCAAGTCGTAGGTCAGGTCGCGGATGGTCGCCATGCTGTGCCTCCAGAATAGCCACGGCGATCTCCGATGCGCCGTATTTTAGACGGATGCTCCACGGCGCAGCTTGCCATGGTTCGGTTCAGGAGTCTTGGTCGCAGCTACGCCAACCGTTCCCCTTCAGCAATTGGCGGCTGCGGTCGGCGGACACGTCGTCGCTGTCGGCCCCATTCGCCCCTGCGGCGGTCCGTCAGCCCACATTCCGGCGCGTGGCGTAGCCCGCCGGCAAATCCTCCGGCCCGCAGGCGATGACGCTCTCGTCATCCCGGCCGCAATCCTCCACGAAGGTGATCTCGGCAAATTCGTCGATGACGAGGATCGGATAAGTCGGCCCCGCGTCCCTGTATTGGCGCATCAGGTCGATCTTCTCGTTCTGGAGGCCGATGATCTTTTCGGGCTCCAGCTCGATCCAGCGCGGGAAGAAGGTCGCGCCATGGGCGAGGTTTTCGTTGAGGTTATAGGCGACGCTGACGCACGTTCCGGTCGGCTCGTTCCATGAGACCTTGTACACCCCATCGGCGAGACGGACGATATGGACCTCCTGTCCCTTGACCCATCGCCCATCGCCCTCCGACCATGCCGCCATGCACACGGTAGTCGATCGTGCGCTCGTTCTTGAAATACATCTCGTACAGCCAGCCATTGGCGTAGGTGTAGATGATGTGCTTGCCGACGAAGGAAGCGATTTCCGCGGGATTGGTGGATTCATACGGATCAGACATGATTGCCTCTCTTAGACCGCCGGGCGGCGCGTGCGCGTGTTCGGACGCATCGATTTCGATTGAACCGAGCCTAGCCAGACCGTCCCGGTCGCGCATCGTCACAACTGGTTATGCGGTCCCCTGCCGGCGGGCCCGGCGGAGGTTCCGACATTGGCGATCAGCCATTCCTCGACGCAGGCCGCGATATCAAGACTGTTCTTTTCCAGCATCATCATGTGGCCGTTGCCGTGGATGCCCCGCTCCGCCAAGCGGATGGATTCGGCTTCGACGCCCGCCTGATGAAGATAGGCCACCGTGCAGTGGTCAAACACCGCATGGTAAGACGCCTCCGACGTGACCACAGCCGTCGGAACGCCGGCGAGATGGACCAGCCGTCGCGCCGCCCCCTTCTGGAGCCAGCATCCGCCTTGCTGTTCAAACGCCAGCGGCGCTTCGGCGGTGACCGGCGGCTCATAGGTCAAGGGCAGGCTGGTCAAACCAAACTCGCGATCGAAGCCGCTGGGGAACAGCGAATCCTTGTAGGGTGGACCGGCCGGCTCCAGCGCGACGATGCCCTTGACCAGGCCGGGGCGCGCATCGGCGATCAGCCAACCAAACAATCCCGCCTGTGAATGCGTGATCAGCACCGCCGGACCGATGCGATCCAGCAGCGCGGCGCCCGCCGGCTGCATGAGGTTCTCGCTGTCCGGATTGGTCAGCGATGCGACCTGACTCGCATAGAACTGGTCGAACACCGGATCGCCAGCGCGCCCCTTGCCAGAGCCGCCGGGCCATTGCGTGTGCAGTTCAGCCTGCGGCCAGCCGGGATTGCGCTCGGGGGCAGTGAACAGGTTCTCGGTCTGGCTGACCGAGATCGACTTTAGCCCGCCATCCAGATCCGGCCGCCAGGCCGAGCGCCCGCGCGCAGGCTGATCCACCACGCAAACCTTCCAGCCGCGTTCCGCAAACCACGGCGCCCAGCCCTGACGCCCATCCGGCGTTGTGATCCAGCCGACTCCCGTCTGCGCCGCGCCATGGATGAACACCAGCGGCCATGGGTGCCGGAGGTCGCCCGGGGTCAGCATCTCGACATGCATCTGTCCATGCATGACCTGCGCGTCAGCGGGACCCGCATAGGCGCCACCGACGAAGAAGCGCTCCCATCGCATGCTTGCCACGATTCAGGCTCCTCGACCTTGCAGGGACGACAGGAAAGCTAGGCCCCACGCCTTCGGCTCACATCCTCAGAAGTGAGGATGACCGGTCGCCGGTCTGATGGGAAGTCAGACGCCGGATCTTCGGCGACTTGCCGCCGCTTTGGGAAGGACCATCGTCATGTCAACGATCGAACCTGAGACCTGGCCCGGAACGCTGGCCGGCGCCACCGCGCCATCCGTCCCCGCGCCGCGATGGAAGCAGGCCCTGTGGGCGGCTTACCTGGGCTGGACGCTGGATGCGTTCGACTTGGTCACGTCCGTCAAGGTGGTGGAAATTGTGGGGCGGTCGTTGCGCCTCTTCTCAGGCTGCGATTTTTGGCGGCGCGGCGGCTTCGTCGGCGAGGCCGGCCATCGTCTCCAGGCTCATGTAGCGATGCTGTAATTGCCACGCATCATTTTGTTCGAGCAGGATGGCTGTAGATTCCTGACGAAGGCGCCCCCCAATTCCTGGATGATGGCGCCCCCCGTGACGGAATGATCCCGCCCCCATTCCGAGATGATGGCGCCCCCAATTACGAGATGATCCCGCCCGGGTGATTTCGTGAAGGACGGGGGCCGCCGCTGGCATGTTCAAGTCGCTCTTTTGGCGATCCAAGGGAGCAATCGATGCCAGCGGAGCGAATTTCCATGCGCCAGGCGCGCGCAATCATTCGACTGAAATTTTCTTCTTTCTCGGCGCACGAAATCGCCCGGCGGCTCGGCATGGCGCGTTCGACGGTGCGCGAGATGCTGCAAAGAGCCGAAAGCGCGGGGCTTTCCTGGACGCAGGCGGAAGGCATGAGCGACATCGCATTGGAAGGCGCTCTCTACGCCAATCGCCGCAGCAGGCGGGGGCATCGGCGTGTCGCCGAGCCGGATTGGGTGATCGTCCATCGCGAGTTGAAACGCAAGCACGTCACCCTGACGATTCTTTGGGACGAATATATCGCCGTCAATCCGGGCGGCTACAGCTACTCGCGGTTTTGCGACCTCTACCGGGGCTTTGCGAAGACGCTATCGGTGACAATGCGGCAGACCTATGCCGCCGGCGAGCGGCTGTTTGTCGATTACGCCGGCGACACCGTGCCCGTCGTGATCGATCGTCTGACCGGAGAAGTTCGCGAGGCTCAGGTCTTTGTCGCCGTTCTCGGCGCGTCGAGCTTCACGTTCGCCTGCGCCGGCTGGACGCAGGCGCTGCCGGATTGGATCGACGCCCATGTCCGCGCTTTCTCGGCGATTGGCGGCGCCCCCCGAACTCCTCGTTCCGGACAACACGAAGACGGCGGTCATCAAGGCCTGCTTCTACGATCCCGACGTCAACCGAACCTACACTGAGATGGCGACCCACTACTCAACCGCCATTCTGCCGACGCGGCCCTACAAGCCGCGCGACAAGGCCAAGGTCGAGCGGGCGGTGCTGATCGTCGAGCGCTGGCTCCTGGGGCGGCTGCGGCGGCGCACCTTTACAGCCTGGCCGAACTGAACGCCGCCATCGTCGAAATGATGAGGCAACTCAATGACGAACGGGCGATCCGGCGCCTTGGCGTCACCCGACGGCAATTGCTGGAGGACGTCGATCGACCGGCGCTCAAGTCCTTGCCGGTCGAACCTTACGAGTTCGCGCAATGGAAAACCTGCCGCGTCGGCGTCGACTACCATGTCGAAGTCTCCAGCCATTATTACTCGGTTCCCCACCGCTTCGCCCGCGCCGAGGTCGAAGCCCGGATCACCGTCAGGACGGTGGAGATATTCCTCCGGGGCGAGCGGATCGCCGCCCATCTTCGCATGAGCGGCAATCACGGCCACACCACCGTGGCCGACCACATGCCTTCCAGCCATCGCCGCTACAAGAACTGGACGATCGACAAAATCCGCGCCGACGCCAAGCGGATCGGGCCGACGACGGCGGCCTTGTGCGAGCAGATCATCGAGCGTCGCCCCCATCCCGAACAGGGCTTCCGCGCCTGCCTGGGCATCGTTCGCCTGGCGAACTCCTATGGAGACGAGCGCGTCGAGGCGGCGGCCGAGCGCGCCATCGCCATCGGAGCGCGCACCTATTCCTCCGTCAAATCCATCCTCGACAAGAAGCTTGATCGTCGGCCCGCCGAAAAGCGCGCCGCGGAGGCGCCGACGATCCTGCACGCCAACATCCGCGGCCCGCGCTACTACAATTAGGAGAGAAGCTTTTGCTCAAACATCCAACCCTCGACCAACTCCACACCCTCGGCCTGCACGGCATGGCCAAGGCCTTCGTCGAAGTCGCGGCGTCCGATGAGGCCGGCGGCCTCAGTCATCCGGAATGGCTGGGCCTTTTGCTCGATCGCGAGGCCTCCCTGCGCCAGGACAAGCGACTGGCCGCACGGCTGCGCGTCGCGAAATTGCGCCAGCAGGCCTGCGTTGAAGACATTGATTATCGCAGCCCGCGCGGCCTCGACCGCGCCATGATGCAAAAACTCATCAACGGCGGCTGGATCGACGCCCACGACAATCTGGCCCTGATCGGTCCGACCGGGGTCGGCAAAAGTTGGCTCGCCTCGGCGCTTGGCCATAAGGCTTGCCGGGATAATAAGTCCGTCATTTATCAGCGGGTCCCCCGGCTGTTCGAGGAACTCGCCCTGGCGCGCGGCGACGGTCGCCATGCACGCCTGCTGCGCTCGCTCGGGCGCGCCGATCTCCTGGTGCTGGACGACTGGGGGCTTGAACCGCTCGACGCCGCGGCGCGCCATGACCTTCTGGAAATCCTCGAAGAGCGCTATGGCCGCAAATCCACCCTCGTCACTTCGCAGCTTCCCGTCGATCGCTGGCATGAAATCATCGGGGATCCGACTTATGCCGACGCCATCCTCGACCGACTGGTCCACAACGCCCACCGCATCGAACTGACCGGAGAAAGCATGCGGCGCGCTCGCGCCAAGAGCACGATCGCCTCTTGACCAGGCGCCGTCTCAGGCGCCAAGAAATTGTCAGCCAGCAAGCCCCACGACCCGGGCGCCATCATCCCGTTACCGGGGGGCGCCATCATCCAGGAATCGATGGGCGCCATTATCTCGTAATTGCCGGGCGCCTTCGTCGGAATCGACAAGGATGGCGCCGAGGAGCCGCCTGATCGAAGTTTCGTTGGGGAAAATGCCGACCACGTTGGCGCGCCGTTTCACCTCCTTGTTGAGGCGCTCGATCGGGTTGGTGGAATGCAGCTTCGGCCAATGCGCGCGGGGAAACGCCATGAAGGCGAGCACGTCGGCCTCGGCGGCGTCCAGCATATCGGCCAGCCGCGAAAATCGCGCCCGCAACTGGTCGGCGACCTGGCGCCAGGTCCGTGACGCAGCGGCCTGATCCTCCTGGGCAAAGACGGAGCGGATCGCCGCCGACACCATGCCATGATGCGCTTTGGAAACATGAGCGAGCGCATTGCGCATGAAGTGCACCCGGCAACGCTGCCAACTCGCCTTGAAGACTTGGGCGATAGCCGCTTTCAGGCCTTCATGCGCATCGGAGATGACCAGCTTGACGCCCTTGAGGCCGCGGCTTTCCAGCGAGCGCAGGAAGCCGAGCCAAAACACCGCCGCCTCCGACGGCCCCAGCCCGAGCCCAATGATCTCACGCCGCCCTTCGCCGTTCACCGCTGTGGCTATTATTGCGGCGACCGAGACGATCCGGCCGTTCTCGCGCACTTTCAGATAGGTCGCGTCGAGCCAAAGATAGGGCCACTCGCCTTCGAGCTTGCGATCAAGGAACGAGTTCACCCGCTCGTCGATGTCCTCGCAGAGCTTCGACACCTGGCTTTTCGAGATGCCCGACATGCCCATCGCCTGAACGAGATCGTCGACCTTGCGTGTCGAAACGCCCTGGATCCAGGCCTCCTGAATGACGGCGACAAGCGCGCGCTCGGCGGTCTTGCGCGGTTCGAGGAAGCCAGGAAAATAGCTGCCCTTGCGCAGCTTCGGGATTTTGAGTTCCAGCGTGCCGAGCCGGGTGTCGAGTTCGCGCGGGCGATAGCCGTTGCGCTGCGTCGTGCGCACATCTGAACGCTCGTAGCGTCCGGCGCCGATCAGGTTGTCGACGTCAAAATCCATCAGCTTCTGCAACACCGCTTCGGCGAGGTCCTTCAGGAGGTCCTCCCCGCCGCGCTCGCGCAGTTGATGAAGAAATGCCATTGTGTCGTCGGTCATCATGTCCTCGTTTCGGTGGGGTCAAGCTTCAGCAACTCGACCATAACCGAAGAGGGCGCGGTGACCGCCCCGGCCCCCCGGCGGGCTCCGCTAAGCGGAGCTCCGCCCGCCGGCTTCACTCAGAAATCTCCACCACCTTCGTGGACGCTACCGAGGGCGTTCCGGTCAGCAATTGCGAAAAGGTCAATCAGGATTCGGCGCTTGATATAACAAAAAGCGGCTTCGCGTCGGCAATGAGCGCTTTCGGCAGCATGCGCAATACCTGTTCTTCGAACGGCAAGTGAGGAAAATAGCGCGCGACAAGGACTGCAACAGCTTTGGCCTGTTCGCCATCGCGCCGGCGTTTGATCGGATCGCGATCGGTACGCCGTGACAGCCAGAATTTATGTACGGCGAATATGCGCGGGTCCGAAGTTACAATGCGCAAGGGTTCGCCCTTCTCGTCGATCGCCGTCGTTTCAAAGGCTGGCGCGCTTTCGTGCCAAGCCAGTCCGGCAATTTCAACAGCGTTGAGATCGTCAGGATCCTCACCGATCCTGGCCTCGTCGCGCGTCCAGGGCGGGTCGCGAAGGGGCTTGATCAGATCGACGAGATAACCGTGCTTGTTGACGGCGCGAAAATCTTGGCTGGACCGCACAAAAGATTTGTCGACGCGCTGGAGGATACGCAGCAGCGAGGCGTTTGGCATATCCTCGCTTGCGGCAAAGGACAGCCTGGCGCGCGAATCCAGCAAAAGATCTACATCTTCCGTTGTGGTCATGCTCGCGTCGAAATGCACACCAGCTGCGGCCTCATAGGCGTAGAGCGCATGAGTTCCGAGGACGCGTATGCCCGTCCCCATAAGTCCATGGTCTTCCAGCACCCGCATGATGCGCGCGCCGAGTAGCGGCACACGCCCCAGTCCAAGCGCGCGGTTGACAGCCGCCTGCCTTTCCATGACGGGCTTCAGTTCTAGGAGGCGTTGCGAGGCCTCATCACGCGCGCGTTCGAAATTTTCTTTCATCTTCTCGGTTTCGGCCGAGCGCGGACCAAGCGAACTCTGCCGACGTACGCCATGTCGATCATAGGCGACGCGCATCAGATAGGAATGGCCTTTGGTCTCCGACCAAACTGTTGTAGCCCCTTAAGTTTCGGACAGACACTCTCCGGCTTCGGCGGCCAAGCGATCCGCGATGAACTCGCGGGGTGAACGATAGCCAAGCGCGCGATGCGGATGGCGTGTGTTGTAATGCTCGAACCACGACGGCAGCAAGCGGATCACGGTTTCGGCGTCCGGCAGTGGCGACACGCGCGCGTAATCGCGTTTGATCGTGCGGACGAAGGCTTCGGCCATTCCATTCGATTGGGGGCTTTCGACCGGCGTGGTCAGCGGCTCAAGGCCGATTTCGCGGGCAAAATGTTTCGTGTCGCCAGCGATGTAGCAAGACCCGTTGTCGGTCAGCCATTCGATCGGGCTGGGCAGGCGATTGACCGGGCCAAAGCGATATTCGACGGCGCTGACCATCAGGTCGCGGATGTCCTCGCCCTTGACGCCCGCCGTCGTGGCGACATGGCCGAGGGCTTCCCGGTCGCAGCAATCAAGCGCGAAGGCGACGCGGACTTTTTCGGCATTGTCGCAAGCGATCTCGAAGCCGTCGGAACACCAACGCAGGTTGGAGCGCAGAACGGCGATCTTGCCGTCATGCCGGCGGTTTTCGCCGCCGCCGGCATGACGTTGAAGCAACAGGCCGTGCGCCCTCATCACCCGATAAACCCGCTTGCGGTTGACCGGCGCCGCGCCCTCGGCGCGTCTTTTGCGGCGCAGGTCGGCCCACACGCGGGCGTAGCCCCAGGACGGCTGTTCGGCGATGATCCCCTTGATCTCGCAGAGCAGATCGTCTTCCGGCAGGGGCGGTCGGCCCATGCGTTTGGCCGCGCCGCCGGCAATGCGCGCGGCGACATTCGAGCGGGCGACGCCGAGGGTTTCGCAGACGGCCTTCATCGCGAACCGTCCCGTGGATTGAGCGTCGGCAGCGACAACGACCGCAACATCCGTTTTTTTGAGCCTACGGCGACTTCAAGCGCCTCTTTGAGGATTTCGGCCTCCATCGACTTCTTGCCGAGCAGGCGCTGCAGTTCGCGCACCTGGTCGACCAAAGCCCTGTAGGCGGACGCCGGAACGACGTCCTCCTCGGCCTGCGTCGCGGTCAGGGCGCCTTGGTTCGCCAGCCGCCGCCAGGTGAACAGCTGATTGGGGGCGATGCCGTGACGGCGCGCGACAAGGCTAACCGTCATGCCCGGCTCCATCGTCTCGGCAATGATCGCCAATTTCTCCGCCGACGTGCGCCGACGCCGTCGTTCTCGGCCCGGCAGGACCTCACTCTTCGGATTGTCACCAGTCATAAACACCACATTACTCCTACCTCTTAGCGAAGTGGGAGTGCCTGTCCGGCGACTTACGGGGCTATTTCAATGAAGCGCCTGATGGAATCTTGTTGGCGGCCGTGCCTACCGATCTGATTCAGGGAGTGTTGATTGGTACATTCCGAACGATCGATGGGGATCGGAGGAATACTTTCAAGCGCGGTGCCGACAGCTTCCCGCAGATCGATCGGGACTGCTTCGTAATTGAGGGCGGCAATCTCCAGCGATTCATGGGTATCCTTGGTGCTGGATTCACGGCGGGCGAACGCCTCAAGCTCGGCACTTTCGTCGCCGATCGCACCGCTGAGGCGATCGCCAGCGGCGACAAGTTTTTCCAGCGTCATGCCGCGATCCTCGGCAGCACGGGCTCCGGCAAGAGCTGGGCGGTCGCGCTTATCCTCGAACGGGCTGCGAAGCTGAAATTTCCTAACATCATCGTATTCGACATGCACGGCGAATACGCGCCGCTTGCCAACAAGGCTGCTGGAGGCTTCGCCGAACGGTTCCGAATTGCGGGGCCGGGTGATCTGGAGAAGCCCGGCGACGACACGCTGTTCTTGCCTTATTGGCTGCTCAACCGCGATGAAATGCTGTCGATGATCCTCGACCGTAGCGATCAGAATGCGCCCAATCAGGCATCACGATTCACGCTGCATGTGCGTTCACTGAAAGGTCAGACTTTGGATTCCGAAAGCAAAACAGGCATCAAAAAGACTTACACTGTCGATTCGCCGATTCCATACGATGTAAAAAAATTGGTTGGACTTTTGAATGCGGACAATACGACAAAAGGAGTCGGAAAAACCGGACCAGTGAAAGGTGAATGGGAGGACAAGCTGACTCGCTTCCTATCCCGTCTCGAAGCGAAGCTGGATGATCGTCGCTACGGATTCATGTTCGCGCCGCCACCCCCTGCGATGAAATACGACTGGCTGGCTTCACAGGTCCTCAAGCTGCTACGGTCGGGTGATGGAACAGGAATAAAGGTCATCGATTTCTCGGAGGTTCCGGCTGACGTTCTTCCTGTCGTCACGGGTACACTGGCCCGGTTGCTCTATGATGTGCAGTTCTGGATGGGTGCGGAATCGAGGACTCCGGTTACGCTCCTATGTGATGAGGCTCACCTTTATCTTCCCGTTCGCGACGACGCGGAATGCAGTGCAGCGCCAAGCGCTCGGTTCGTTCGAGCGCATCGCGAAGGAAGGCCGCAAGTACGGATTCTCGCTTCTTGTGGTCAGCCAGCGCCCGTCGGATGTCAGCAGAACGATCCTCAGCCAGTGCAACAACTTCCTAGCACTGCGTCTGACAAACGAGACAGATCAAGGCGTCATCAAGCGATTAATGCCGGACTCTCTCGCGGGCTTGACCAGCATCTTGCCGCTGCTCGATACCGGCGAGGCACTATTGTTGGGCGACGCGGTTCTTTTGCCGACGCGAATCAAGCTCGACGTTCCCAAACTTCCGCCCGACAGCGCCACGCGAGATTTCTGGAAGGAATGGGGGGCCTCCAAACCTGACGAGGCAGCCATCGCTTCGGCGATTGAATGCTTGCGAGGACAGACACGTAATGGCTAACCGGGTTGGCATTTGGCACTTTCGCTATTGAGCCAAGTGCTATCACACTCGTATTCGTGCAGGAGTCGCAAAGCCGGAGACGCGGAGATCCTCATCCCCGGCTCGGCGGATTTCAGGCGGCGCGATCAAGCAACTTCTTGGCCTTGGCCTCCATGTCGAGGCGGACGTCCTGATGCGGCTTGTCGCGCGCGACGGCCGTAATGCCTTGCACGAAATCAAAGATGCTCTCGGGCGGACGGCCTTCCTCGGCGAGCACCGCGTCGATGATCTTGCCCGTCTCCGCCCTGGAGAAGCCGCGCCGGCGCAGAAAGTCGGTGCAATCCTCGTCGGTGCGGGCAACGATCCGCTCGCGCGCCGCCTTGATGCCGTTGATAAAGGGCATGGGCGAAGAATTGGCGAAGTTGAGCAGCGCCGGAGCCGCCTCATGGGCGAAGCGCGAAGCGGCATATTTGCTGTGGCGGATGGTGATTTCCTCGAAATCCTCGACACCCCAGAGGTTTCGATTCTGGCACACGGCGCGCAGATAAAAGCTCGCTATGCCGAGCGTCTTGGCGCCGACCTCCGAGTTCCACGCATAGAATCCTCGGAAGAACAGGTCGGGCGAGCCGTCCGGCAGGCGCCCGGCCTCGATGGGGTTCAGATCGTCGACGAGAAAGAGGAATACGTCGCGGTCGCTGGCATAGAGCGTAGTCGTGTCCTTCGAGATGTCGACGCGCGGATTGTAAAGGCCCGTCGACCAGTCGAGCACACCCGGCACTTTCCAGCGCGTGTCGCCCGTACCGTTGCCGGCGATGCGCTGCACTGCCTCGACCAGTTCGTGATCGTAGATGCGGCCATAGTCCGGGCCGGTGACTGCGCGCAGTTCAACGCGGCCGCCATCCGTTTCCAGCGTCTTGATCTGCTCCGCACGATGCGAGGTCAGGCCATATTGCAGATTGATTCCGGCCAGCGCTGCCGGAAGCTGGCGCAGATAGGCGGCGGGCGCCCCGACCTGGCTCGCCAGCTGGCCGAAGCTCCAGTGCGTCGGCGCAACGGGCGCCTCGGCGCCGGGAAGGATCAGCGACAGCCGCTCGGGATCGTTCCGGTTTGCCTCGACATGGATCAGCGCGGTTTCCACCACGCGAGTCCGGCTGCGTTCCGCCCGGCCGCGCACTGAGCGGGCCAACTCGCCGAGCGACAGGAACCGCTCATCGTCGGGCCGCGAGAACCATTCCGACGAAACACGGCCGACGCGCTCGCCGCGCGTGACATCCACCTTGTAGCCACCGCTGAGATCGCGGCGGGCGTCGAGAATCTGCATGTTCATGGGAAAAACCTCCATGACGGTCGCCGAAAGCCTCTCTCTCGGCACTCAACCCGTCACGGAAACCCGATCCGCACTCTATCCTTTCGGGGGGCGTTGCGGGGGGCCTCCCCGCAGAAGGGGTCGGCAGAGATCAAGGCTCGGCCGCAGGGGAAAGCTTTCCCCTCCCGGTCGACAAGCGCGATTCGTCTCCAACATCGAGGGCGGCATTCCGCGGCCTACATGTTTCCAGATTGGGAACGGAGATGGCGTCGCCGAAGGCGAAAATCACACCCTTGCCTACGATGGTGCTAGCCTTATCGGTGGTAGCTCGGTGGTATCTCAGCATAAAAGCAAAGGCGGCGGCTAAAAAGCCGCCGTGCCAACCCTTTGATTTTCTGATTAAAACTGGAGCGGGCGAAGGGATTCGAACCCTCGACCCCAACCTTGGCAAGGTTGTGCTCTACCCCTGAGCTACACCCGCATCCGTGGGACGACGCGAGCCGCGTCGTGGGGGCTATATGCCGTAAAGCCTGCGACATTGCAACGGGGGCCGGCGATCTTTTTCGCGAATCCGTCATCCGACGAAAAATTGCTCGTCTCTTGCGGCAAAACCGCCCAAACGGTTGCGAAAGCGACGCCAAGCCGCCATTTTAGCGCTGAAACGCGCCCGTGGGCGCCGGGAAGAACAGGACGCCCGATGCAGCCAGTCGATCAGAAAACTCAAATCCCCGCCGCCGCCGGGGCGGACGTTCTCGACGTGAGCCTCCAGAACTTTCGCGCCGAAGTCATGGAAGAATCGATGCGCCGCCTGGTGCTGGTCGATTTCTGGGCGCCTTGGTGCGGTCCGTGCAAGCAGCTCACGCCAGTGCTCGAAAAGGTCGTAGCGGCGCGGCGCGGCGCGGTTCGGCTGGCCAAGATGAATATCGACGCCAATCCGGAAATCGCCCAGAAGATGGGAATTCAATCGATCCCGGCGGTGGTCGCGTTCCACAACGGCCAGATGCTGGACGCCTTCATGGGCGCCCTGCCGGAGGGCGAGGTCAAGGCCTTTATTGATCGCTGCATCGGTCCTGCCGCCGAGGACCCGGAAGCCCTGTTCGTCGAGGCGCAGGCCCTGCTTGAAGCCGGCGAGCTCGATTCGGCGGAAGGCGTTTTCGCCCGGATCCTGACGAGCGCGCCGGACCATGCCGGCGCGCTGGCCGGCCTCGCGCGAATTGCGATCGCACGCGGCGCGCTCGACGAGGCCAAGGCGCTGCTCGACGCCGTCCCGGCCAAACAGAACAGTTCGCCGGCGGTGGCCGCGGCGCGCGCCGCATTGGCGCTTCAGGAGCAGGCGGGCGCGGTCGGGGACCTGGCTTATCTGCTGGCGCGGGTCGAAAACGCGCCGACCGACCATCAGGCGCGCTACGACCTCGCCGTCGCCCTTAACGCGGCGGGCCGGCGCGAGGCGGCGGCGCAGGAATTGCTCAACATTATCAAGCGCGAACGCGGCTGGAACGACGACGCGGCGCGAAAATTGCTGCTCCAGCTGTTCGACAGCTGGGGACCGCTCGACCCGACCACGCGCTCGGCGCGAAGGCAATTGTCGGCGCTTCTGTTTTCCTGATTGGACCCGCCATGGCGATGAACAAGACCTATTCAGGACCGTCCGACCTGCCGGAGACGATTCCGCTCTTTCCGCTGGCGGGCGCGGTCCTTTTGCCGGGCGGCCAGCTGCCGTTGAACATTTTCGAGCCCCGCTATCTCGCCATGTTCGACGACGCCATGCGCGGCGAGCGGATCATCGGCATGATCCAGCCGATGGAAGGCGCCGACGCCCCGTCCGGGGCGCGGCCGCCGCTGCGCGCGATCGGGGCCGCCGGCCGCATCACCCAATTATCGGAGACCGGCGACGGGCGTTATTTCGTCATATTGAGCGGCATTTCGCGCTTTCGCATTGTGTCCGAGGTCGATACGGACAAGCCCTACCGGGAAGCCTGGGTGGATTTCGGCGCCTTTCCTGAAGATTTCGTCTCTGACAATTCCGTGCCGGCGAAACAGAGAGCGGCGCTCAACGAAGTCGCCTTCGACCTTGCCCAGGCGCTACGGCTCGAGATCGCGCGCAACGACGTCGAATCCATGCCCGACGCCGACATGATCTCGGTTTTCGCGATGATCGGCCCCTTCGATCATGCGGAGAAACAGGCCTTGCTGGAGGCGCCCGGGCTGCTGGCGCGCGCCGACCTGCTGCTGGCGCTCGGCGAAGTGGCGCTGTCGCGCGCCCTCAAGGCCACCAAACCCCTGCAGTGAAAGGACCGCGCATGAACGACCCGACGGCCAAGCCGGAAGGCGCCCCGAAATCGGCCGCAGAGGCTGCGGGAGTCGATCCGCGCCTGCTCGAAATCCTGGTCTGCCCGCTGACCAAAACCACTCTGCGCTACGACCGCGAACGCAACGAACTGGTCTCGCTCGCCGCCCATCTCGCCTATCCGATCCGCGACGGCATTCCGATCATGCTCCCAGAGGAGGCGCGAAGGATCGAGGAGTGACGCCGCCGTTTTAGGCGGGCCGCCCAAGCGGAAGGCGCGACTATTTGACAGGCCGGAGAGACGGCGCCAACGTCTTGTGCAAATTGGCGATGAATGGCACAGAAGAATGTCACATTCCTGTGAGTCCGTTTTTTCTGTGGCAAGAAAATGAAACTCATCACCGCCATCATCAAGCCCTTCAAGCTCGACGACGTCCGCGAACAGCTGTCCGCTCTGGGCGTCGAGGGCATGACCGTCACCGAAGCCAAGGGCTACGGCCGCCAAAAGGGCCATGCGGAAATCTATCGCGGCGCGGAATATTTCGTTACTTTCCTGCCGAAGCTGCGCCTGGACATGGTCGTTCGCGACGCCATGGTCGATAAGGTCATCACGGCCGTTCGCGAGGCGACCAATACCGGCCATATTGGCGACGGCAAGATCTTCGTCAGCCCCGTCGAGCAGGCCGTCCGCATCCGCACCGGCGAGACCGGCGGCGACGCGCTGTAAAGCCAAGATTTGCGGCGGCGAGTCGCGGCGGCGCTTGACCCGGCCCGGAAAAAGCGTTCCAATCTAAACCGTTCCCGCCCTTCGCGGCCGCGACGCGCGGGTTTCTCTCGCGCCGAGCCCAGAATGTCGAAGGCGATTACCGATCTTCTCGAAATTCTCGACCTGGAGAGGATCGAGGAGAACCTGTTTCGGGGGCGCAGCCCTCAAGTCGGCTGGCAGCGCGTCTTCGGTGGACTGGTCATCGCCCAGGCGTTGGTCGCGGCGCAACGCACCGTAGAAAAAGCGGTCGCCCATTCGCTGCATGCCTATTTTCTGCTCGGCGGCGACCCGGCGACGCCGATCGTCTATCAGGTCGAGCGCCTGCGCGACGGGCGCAGCTTTTCGACCCGGCGCTGCCAGGCGATCCAGCACGGCAGGATCATCTTCACCCTGGCCGCCTCGTTTCACAATCCCGAGTCGGGCGGTCTCGATCACGCCTTTGCGCCGCCCGACGCGCCTCCGCCCGAGGATTTGCCGGACGAAGGCGAATTCCTCGCCCGTTTCGGGGAATTCATGCCGGAGCCGGTGCGCCGCTATTTCCAGCGCGAGCGGCCGATCGAGATGCGCCCGGTCGAAGCCGGCCGCTATATCTCCCGCGGCGCCGAGGCCGATCCGCAGCAAAAGGTCTGGGTCCGAACCTCGGCGGCCCTGCCCGACGACCCTGCTATCCATCGCGCCGCCCTCGCTTATCTTTCCGACATGACCCTGCTCGACACGTCGCTGATCCGCCATGGCCGATCCGTATTCCATCCCGGCATCCAGGCGGCGAGCCTTGACCACGCTTTGTGGCTGCACCGACCGTTTCGCGCCGACGAATGGATGCTTTATGTGCAGGACAGTCCCAACGCCTCCGGAGCTTTGGGTTTCAGCCGAGGCGCCCTCTATTCGCGCAGCGGCGCGCTGATCGCCTCCGTCGCGCAGGAAGGCCTGATCCGGTTGAAGACGGCGCCGGGCCCGAACTTTGCCCAATTATGATTATTTTTTAGGCATAAATTTGCATCTTCCGACTCGCGGCGCCTATTTTTCGGCGCCTTGCCGCATTGACGCGCGGGTTTCGTCACAATTCATATTTTTATCCATTATTATCAATGTAATAGCCTTAGCACGATTCTGGCACGTTCCTTGATGGTCCGCCCCCGCCAATGGCCAAGCGGCCGGGCGAGCCCGCCTCGAACGCGAACTCCTTTGATTCGCGAGAAAACAGGGAAAAGAGATGAAAATCGTGATGGCTATTATCAAGCCGTTCAAGCTGGACGAGGTGCGCGACGCGTTGACGGGCGTTGGCGTGCACGGCCTGACGGTGACGGAAGTCAAGGGCTATGGCCGGCAGAAGGGCCATACGGAGATTTACCGTGGGGCGGAATACGCCGTGAGCTTTCTGCCGAAGCTGAAGATCGAGGTTGCGGTTCCGGCGGACCTGGCCGCCAAGACGGTCGAGACCATTTCCAGCGCCGCGCGCACCGGGCAGATCGGCGACGGCAAGATCTTTGTCAGCCCGCTCGAACAGGCGATCCGCATTCGCACCGGCGAACGCGATTCCGACGCGCTCTAATTCCCCTCTCTGTCTTCAGGAGTAAATGATGCTTTCCATTCCCCCCCGCCGAACCGGGCTTAAGACGCTCGGCCTCGCGCTGGCCGGGCTGGCGCTGTGCGCCGGCGCGGCTCATGCGCAGGGCGCCGCGCCGGCGCCCGTGCCGAACAAGGGCGACACCGCCTGGATGCTGGTCTCGAGCGCGCTCGTTCTGATGATGTCCATTCCCGGCCTTGCCCTGTTTTACGGCGGCCTGGTGCGCACCAAGAACATGCTGTCGGTGCTCGCCCAGGTCTTCGCCATCGTCTCGATGGTTGGCGTGATCTGGGTTTTGTACGGCTATTCGGAAGCCTTCACCAATGGCGGCGGCCTCAACGACTTCGTCGGCGGCTTTTCCAAGATCTTCCTGAAGGGCGTGGACGCCAACTCGACCGCGGCGACCTTCTCGAACGGCGTGGTCATCCCGGAATACGCCTATATGGTGTTCCAGATGACCTTCGCCATGATCACCCCGGCGCTGATCGTGGGCGCCTTCGCCGAGCGCATCAAATTCTCGGCGGTGATGCTGTTCGTGCTGCTGTGGGTGACGGTGATCTATTTCCCGATCGCCCATATGGTGTGGTACTGGGCGGGCCCGGACGCGGTCGGCGACGCCGCCAAGGCGCTTGCGGCGGCTTCCGGCGACGCGGCCAAGGCGGCGGCGCAGGCCAAGCTTGACGCGGTCAATCTCGACGCCGGCAAGCTGTTCCAGTTGGGCGCGCTCGACTTCGCCGGCGGCACGGTCGTCCATATCAACGCCGGCATCGCGGGCCTGGTGGGCGCGCTGATGATCGGGCCGCGCATCGGCCACGGCAAGGAGCAGATGGCTCCCCATTCGCTGACCATGTCGATGATCGGCGCCTCGCTGCTGTGGGTCGGCTGGTTCGGCTTCAACGCGGGCTCGAACCTCGAGGCCAATGGCGTGACGGCGCTGGCCTTCGTCAACACCATGGTGGCGACGGCGGCGGCGGCTATTTCGTGGATGTTCACGGAATGGGCGTTCAAGGGCAAGCCCTCGCTGCTCGGCATGATCTCGGGCGCGGTGGCGGGCCTGGTCGCGGTGACGCCGGCCTCGGGCTTCGCCGGCCCGATGGGCTCGGTGGTTCTCGGCCTGGTCGTGTCGCCGATCTGCCTGTTCTTCGTCTCGACGGTGAAGGAGAAGTTCGGCTATGACGACGCGCTCGACGTGTTCGGCGTGCATTGCATCGGCGGCATCACCGGCGCGCTCGCGACCGGCATCCTGATCGCCCCGGCGCTCGGCGGCGTCGGCATCACCGACTACACCAACTTCGCCCACAACAACGCCGGAACCTACGACATGGCGGCGCAGATGATCGTGCAGCTCAAGGCGGTCGGAACCACGCTCGTCTGGTCCGGCGTCGGCTCGGCCATCCTCTACAAGATCGTCGATCTCATCATCGGCCTGCGTCCCGCCCCCGACAAGGAGCGCGAAGGCCTCGACATCACCGACCACGGCGAACGCGCCTACAACTACTGATCCAACCTCCCAAGCCAAAAACAAAGAACGGCGGGGCATTTGCCCCGCCGTTCTGCTTCCCGCAAGCTCAATAGGCGACGATCTTGTAGTCCTCGCCCGGCTTAACCTGGTCGCTGTCGAGGCCGTTGAGAAGCTCGAACTGTTCGATCGGACGATCGGTGAGGACCATTTTCGCAGCCAGCGTCGCGGCGGTGTCGCCGGGACCCGCCATGGCGAGGCGCAGGCGAAGCGGCTGGGCCAGCCTTTTCTCTTCCTCGGTCATCGGCCGGAAGCTGGCGATAGCCTCGTCGAACCGCCGGCTGGCCTCCGGCGTCATGGCCTTGATCGCGAAAATGAGACGATAGAGGTCGCCGTTGAAGGCGATCACGGCGACGCGGAAGTTCCATTCGCCCGCACGGGCGTCGGCGAAGACCGCCGGCAGACCGTTGACGTCGCTTTCGTGGATCGACGAGGCGACCAGGCCGTCGATCCAGCCAGAGGTCAGATAGTCCTTGAGGGTCTTGCCCGGCGGCGCGCGCACGCTGTCGAAGCGCAGGGCCTCGGCGCCGCCGTCGGCGACGCCGAGCACCGCCTGCGCCGAATTCTCCAGCATATAGCCTTCGGGGGCCTCGAAGGAAAAGCCGAGGCGCGGATGGATGAATTTGCGGCCGCGAATCGCCCCGTCCACCGGATCGTCGCCGAAAATCATGCCGTCGATGGCGTTGAGATAGGGCTGGCGCGCGACGCCGCCGATTCCGGGCGCGCCGAACTGGCGTGCGACCTGCAGCGACGCCGCGATCCTCTCCGGCGTCGAGGGATGGGTCGCGAGAATATCCGGCGCGCCGCTGTCCTTCTGCCCGATCAGTTCGGCGCGCATCTGGCTCGACCGCGCCAGAGAGCTGAGGAAGCGCGACGCGCCGAACGGATCGTAGCCGGCGCGCGCAATGACAGTGATGCCGATACGATCGGCTTCGAACTCCTGCAACCGGGAATAGCTGGCGATGGTGCGCGCGGCCGTCGCCTGAACCTCGTCGCCCTTCTGACGGCTCTCGATGACCCGCGCCGCCTGGGCGATCACCGCCTCGGTCTTTTCCTTCTCGGCCCGCAGCAAGGCGTGGCGCGCCGTGACATGGGCGATTTCATGCGCCATGACGGCGGCGACCTCGGACGTGTCATTGGCCAGAGCGAGCAGGCCGCGCGTGACGAAAAGGTCGCCGGAGGGGAGCGCGAACGCATTGACCACCGCCGAATTCAGGATGGTGACGCGATAGGGCTGGGTCGGCGTGTCGCTCGCCTTCGCCAGCCGGATCAGAACCTGATTGAGATAGGTCTGCGCCTTGGGCCATTGATATTCGCCCCCGTAAAGCGCGATGAGCTTCTTGCGCTCCGCCTGCTGCGGCGTGTCGACGATCGCTTTCGGCGCGGCGATGGGCGGCGACGGCGGCGGAGGCCGGACGCCCTGCTGCTCCAGCGTCGCGCAGCCGGAAAGCAGCGTCAGCGCCGCGAGCCTCGCCAGCGCGGAGGCCGCCGGCGGAGCGAAAATCCGTCGCGACATTTTGCGCTTGCGTGCCGCCATCAATCCGCCGCTCTGGTCCTGCGCCCTGGCCGGCGCTGCAATGAAATCCAATCTATTCCGCTCAGGGCGAATCTTCCTTCTTGGGCGCGCCCGCCTGCGACGCCTCTTCCATAAACTCGATTTGGCCGGGATGGAACAATTGGATTTGCGGCGAGGCGCCGATCTCCACCACGCCCCGCGCGCGGACCCGGCGGCCTTTCAAGCTTTTCTCGTCAAATCCGGCCCGTTCGAAAGCTCGCCGGCTCCGCTTGGATATGACGAGCGCGGCGCCGCGGCGGCCGGCGAAATTCAGATAAGTCCGGCTGAAGCCGTGACCGATAGAGCGTATCCGCCCCTCGACGATGGCCAAAGTCCCGCCGCGCGACACGAAGGCCGCCGCATCGTCCCCCGAGAGCACGGCAAAAGCCGGATCGGCCCAAATTCCCAGTTTCGCGGCCCGCGCCTCGGCCTCGGCGGCCTTCGGGCCTTCGGCGCAGGCGCCGGGATCGGCGCTGACCATGGCGAGACCGGCGGCGACGAGCGTCTCGTCCGTTGATTCGCGCGAATCAGCGATGAAAAGCCGCGCCGGAACGCGCCCCCAGCGGTCCGCCGCGCCCAGGACCTGCATCCGTAGCGTCCCGTCGCGCAACAAGGACGTCAACTGCCGGGCGACCTCCTGCGGCAGGCCCGGCTCGGCGGGCGTTGCGCGCGGCGGCTCGATGGAGGGGAAATAAATCACGCGGCCGTCCGCGAAAACGATGTCGAGCCGCGCGTCCACCCGCCCAAGCCGCGCCGTTTCGATCGCGCCCGCGCCGCGGCAGTCCATGGCGGCGGCCCGGGCGCAAACCGGCGCCGCAAACCAGATCAGGCAGGCAAAGGCGCGACGAATGAGGCGCATGAGGACCGCGCGGCGAACGACGACGCGAATGCTTACCATGATTGTGCGCGCCATGGTTTTTTCGCGGAGAAATTTGTGATAGGCAGAGCGCGCTCCCGCGTCCCGGTAGCTCAGCAGGATAGAGCAACGGTTTCCTAAACCGTAGGTCAGGGGTTCGAATCCCTTCCGGGACGCCATATACTTTATTTTTCAAATGGATAATCCCAAAAAAATCCCGGCCGAAGCCGGGATTTCATGATGCGAGACCGAAACGAACGGGGAGGGAGGACGATCGTTCCAGGCCCGATCAAGCCTCGGGCGCGTTCCTTCACCAGACGTAGGCGAATTTCATATAGGCGCCATTGGTGCCGATTGTGTTGTAGCCCTGGATATCATGCGAATACCGGACGGTAAGCGACGCCGCATCGGAGAAATGGGCCATGACGCCGACGCCGAGCGCGGTTTCCGCATTGGCGGGCGCCGCGACGCCGCCGCCATTGGCATAATTGGCGGCGGCGGTCGTCTGCCAGTCGAAAGCGACGAAAGGCTCCCAGAATTTCGTGGCTTTCCAGCCCAGCCGCAGGTTGGTGAAAAGCGTCGTTCCCTCGTTGATGCGGGGCGCGCCCGGCGCGGTCTGGATCGAGCGGAAAACCGCGCCGGAGTCGCCGGTAAAGCTCAGCAGCGTCGACTGCCAGTCAAAGAAGATCGTCGAATAATTGGCCCAATAGTGATTGCTGACATCGGTGTTGCCGACCGGAAACTGGACGAAGCTCTGCACGCCGAAGGTGCTGTTCGAGTTCGGCTTGATCCAGACCGCGGGACCGGTCAGCGGATCGCCGATTCCGCCGACGCTGCCGCCGGGTAGAGTGACCAGCACTTCTGGCACGATGATCTCGTAGGCGAGGCCGACATTGGGCAAGCCGTCGAGAGTGAAGAAGCGGACATATTTCGACAGGCCGACGAAAAGATTGCTGTTGGTCGTCGGATAGAGACCGCCCAACGGGCTCCAGGCCTGCGCCTGGCTGTTGTATTCGCCATATTGGACGAAGACGTTGAACGGCTGGAAGTTGACGGGGAGATTGTATTCCTGCGGACCGATCACCGCGAAAGTGATGTCGGACGCTTGCGCGGGCGCACATGCCGCAAAAGGAGCCGTCAAGCCCGCACCCAGCGCGAGACGGCGCAATTTCATTTTCGTCGTTTTCATGTTTCCCCCTCCGACAATAGGATCAGTTCTTTTGGTCAGGCTTCTCTTTAGCCAGGAATTCCAGATAGGCGACGAGTTCCCAGATCTGCTCGGGCGTGTAGGCGCCGCCCCAACGCGGCATCACCGCGTGATGGCCCTTGCGTCCATTGGTGATGGTTTCGAAGGCGTAGTTGGGATCGAGATCGTCGCCGCGGGCCTTGAAGGCGGGCGCGGTCCCGCCTACGCCGTCGAAACCGTGGCAATAGCCAGCACAGGAGGTTTCAAAGCGTAGTTTGCCCATCTCGATCCGCTTGGGGTCGTTCAGGTCGAACGGCGGCTTGTTTTCCGCGCGCGCCGCGCCAGACAGCGTCGTCAGGCAGAAAAGGACGGGCAGGATTTTCGTGCGAACCATTTTTCGCTCTTCGATCATGCGGGGCGGCGACGGTCGCCGCCCCAAGGTTATTCATCGGATTGGCTTACGGCAGGGCGAAGACGACGAGCGCGGCGCCTGCAGGCAAGGTCGTCACCTTCGGAAAGGCCCTCGCCATGAAGCCGACCGCGGCCGAGCCGAGACCGGTCGGAACCGCGATATATTGCTTGCCCTTGACCGAATAGCTGATCGGGCCGCCGCGGACGCCAGAGCCGGCGTTGAAATGCCAAAGCTCTTTGCCGGTTTTCGCGGAATAGAAATGGATGTCGCCTTCGACGTCGCCATTCACGACCAAGCCGCCGGCAGTCGCGAGTACGGCGCCGAGAGCCGGGATGTCGTAATCGACGCTCCATTTCTTGGCGCCGGTCACCGGATCGACCGCGACAAGCCGGCCGAGCGGCTTGCCGCCGGGCGGCGCCTTCGTCACCAGATCGGCGGCGCCAAGCGCCAACGCGCTTATCGCCTTCAGGGAGCTTGGGTCGTCCTTCTTGGAGGTCACCGTATTGCAGGCCTCCATGGTATTCGTATACCAGTAGCCGGTCTGGGGGCTATAGGCGCCATGGTTCCAGCTGCGTCCGCCAAGCAGCCACGGACAAAGCAGTTTCGTCTTGCCGATCTCGGGCTCGTTGCGACCGATCAACTCGCCCGTCTTCGGGTCGATCTTCTTGATCGTGTTTTGTGCGTCGACAAGCTTCCAGACATTTTCGAGCTTGCCGTTGTCCTTGTTCATCACGAAGACGAAGCCGGCCTTGTTAAGATGGATCAGCGTCTTTTGGTTGCCGGTCGGCAGCAGCACCGCCTCGTAGGGCGCGTCGTAATCCCAGACGTCATGTGGAATTTCCTGCCGAGCCCATTTCAGCTTCCCAGTTTTGGGATCGAGCGCGAGCAGGCTGCTGGTGTATTTGTTGTCGCCCTCGCGGCCTATGCCATAGAAGTCGGGCGACGCATTGCCGATGCCGATATAGATCGTGTCTGTCGTTTCGTCATAGGTGCCGGGCAACCACGCGGCGCCGCCGCCGACGTCGCCCGACTTGCCGGGCCAGCTCTTCGGATCATCCTTAATCGTGTCGAAGGTCCAGAGCGGTACGCCGGTGTCGGCGTTGACCGCGTAGATCTTCTGGCGCGTGGGCTGATCGCCGCCTGTCGTCCCTCCGAACAGGACGTCGCCGGCAAGCTGCGGAGGCGAGGAGAACACCGATCCATAGGTCGTTTTCAGATCGACAAGCTGGCGCGACCACAATTTCTTGCCGGTCTTCTGGTCGAGGGCGATGAAGCGACCGTCGAGCGAGCCGATGAAGACCTTGCCACGCCCGACCGTGACGCCGCGGCTTGTCGCGGAATAGAAGGATTGGTCCGAGATCGGAGCGAGCTTCGGCTGGTATTGCCAGATGATTTTGCCGGTCGCGCCGTCGAGGGCGTAAACGTGATTGTACGGGCCGATGTAATACAGCACGCCGTCGACCTCGATCGGCGTCGCCTGCAAGCCCTTGGTGATGTCGCCCGGCTGAGCGATCCACGCGACCGTGAGCTTCTTCACATTGCTCTGGTTGATCTGGTCGAGCGGGCTGTAGCGCCAGGCCGCGCCGGTGCGATGATATTGCGGCCAGTCGTTGGGCGCGGCCATTCCCATTTCCTTGACGCTTTCGGCATGGACCGCGACGGGCGCGGCCGTCGCAGTCAACGCGAGCGCCAACATGCGCAGACTGACGTTGGATTGAAATGTCATTGACCGTTTCCTCTTCGCTTTCGTTTTGGTTGTGGCCGTACCGCGGCCAGGTTTTCGGCAAGCCGGCGCCAGCCCCGCGCGATTGCTCGCGCGGGATCGAGCCGCCGCTCGCTTCGGTGAACTCAGGACAAATGATGGACGGTTTGTAGTCCGTAGACGGGGATCGGAAGCCCTTCCATCCGTGCTTTCAGCTGGAGGGCCAGATAGAGCGAGTAATGGCGCGACTGGTGGAGGTTCCCGCCATGGAGCCACAGCCCTTCCTGCTGCGTCGGCTTCCACATGTTGCGCAGTTCGCCCTCCCAGGGGCCGGGGTCCTTGCTGGTGTTCGAGCCCAAGCCCCAGACCTTGCCGATCCGGTCTGCGACTTCCTGCGAGATCAGATCGGCGGCCCAACCGTTCATCGAGCTGAAGCCGGTGGCGTAGACCACCAGATCGGCGGGCAATTCCGTTCCGTCGGTCAGGACGACGGCGTTCTCCGTGAGGCGCGCGACATTGACGCCGCTCTTGAGCTTGATGCGGCCATCGGCGACCAGATCGCAGGCGCCGACGTCAATGTAATAGCCTGAGCCGCGCCGCAGATATTTCATGAACAGGCCTGAGCCGTCATCGCCGAAATCGAGCATGAATCCGGCGGACTCCAGCCTTTTGTAAAAGTCGGCGTCGCGCTCGCGAATCTGATCATAGACCGGAATCTGGAACTGATTCATGATCTTGTAGGGCATAGAGGCGAAAGTCAGATCCGCCTTCTTCGTCGTCATTCCGGCCTCGACGGCGCGCTCCGAATAGAGATCGCCAAGGCCGATCTCCGTCAGCGATTCCGATTTCACGATATGGGTTGACGAGCGCTGGACCATGGTCACGTCGGCGCCGCCTTCCCACAGAGCCGCGCAGATGTCATGCGCCGAATTGTTGCCGCCGACGACCACCACCTTCTTGCCCCGATAAGCGTCGGGGCCGGGATGCTGCGAGCTATGCTGCTGCTCGCCCTTGAAGATGTCCATGCCGGGAAATTTCGGCAGGTTCGGCTTGCCGGACATGCCGGTGGCAAGCACGAGTTGCTTGGGCTTCAGCACCAGTTCGCGGCCTTCGCGGCGGACCGTCACCGTCCATTCCTGCGCGGCTTCGTCGTAAGAGCATTTCACGCATTCGGTCGACGGCCAGTAATTGATCTCCATCACCTTGGCGTACATTTCCAGCCAATCGGCGATCTTGTCCTTGGGCGCGAACACCGGCCAGTTCGCGGGGAAAGGCAAATAGGGAAGGTGATCGTACCAGACCGGGTCGTGGAGACAGAGCGACTTGTATCGCTTGCGCCACTGGTCGCCGGGGCGCTCGTGCTTGTCGATGACGATGGTCGGCACGTCGAGTTGCCGCAGGCGCGCCGCCAAAGCGATGCCGCCCTGTCCACCGCCAATGATCAGGCAATAGGGCTGGCGGGAAAAACCCAGCTCAGCCTCTTCCTGCGCACGGCCCTCGGCCCAGGTCTTGCGGCTGGGGTCGATGCCGTGCCGGGCGCCGGCCGGGCGCCTGTAGCCCATCGGCTCCTCGAAACCCTTCAACTCCTGCATGGTTGTGAGCAGGGTCCAGATGCGCCCGTCCTTGATGCGGACATGGCCATAGCCCCGCGCCAAGGCCGTTTCGAACTGGATCCAGCTTTCGATCACATCGCCGGACTCGACGGCCTGCTCGCCATCCGCGACGCGCCAGTTTTCGGGGCGCGCCTCGCCGAGTTGCGTGCGCAGCATTTCGCCGATCCGCTCGCGGCCTTCAAGGGTCTTGAGGTTCCATGTGAACGCCACCAGATCCCGCCAGTAGCAATCCGTCTGGAAGAGCTCGAGCGCGGCCGTGACATCCGCCATGGCCAACGCCGCGCCGAGGCGATCCAGAACATCCGTTGCAATCGCCGTCGCCGTCGCCTTGTCCCGCATATGCAAACTCCCTGTCGCCGACTCGCGGCGCGTATCGTTCTTGGGCTCGATGTTGCGATCGAAGCTGCCGAAGGTAAGAGCAAGGCTGGCGCCAGGAGAAAAAAACAACGAAAATCATTTTTTATCATTATGTTATTCGCCAAGCCGCGGCGCCGCTGGCGAGGCGGCGGCGCCACACGTGTGGCGCGCGAAACGCCTCAGGTTGATGGCGCGGCAAATTAATGAGATCGTTGCCGTTTAAGAAAAAAGAAACGAAAAATCGCCCGCGAAAAGAACATGCCGCGGGGACGGGGAGGATCGTGATGGCGCACGGCGCGCAATCAGACCATATTGACGAACTCATGCGCGCGGCGGCCGAGCAAAATTCGCGGCGCGACACGATCATCCACGAATCCTGGCTGCGCTGCGTGGCCGAGCACAAGCTCGACCCGACCGTGTTGCGTGAGGCGCGCATCCTCACCCAAGGACAATTGCGCGAATGCCGCGATGCGATGGACGAATTCCTCCACACGGCGCGCTTCGGCGTCGAGACGCTTTACCGCCAGGTGTCCGGGCTCGGCTATGTCCTGCTGCTGACGGACGCGAGCGGCGTCACCGTCGATTTCATGGGCGATCCGACCTTCGACAATAATTGCCGCAGGGCGGGCCTCTATCTCGGCTCCGACTGGAACGAAACTCACGCCGGCACCTGCGCTGTCGGCACGTGCATCATGACGGGCGAGGCCTTGACCGTCCATCAGACCGATCATTTCGACGCCACGCATATTCCGCTGACATGCACGGCCGCTCCCATTTACGATCCCTCCGGCAAAGTGGCGGCGGTGCTCGACATTTCCGCGTTGCGGTCGCCCGAGCCGAAGGCCAGCCAGTTTCTCGCCATGCAATTGGTGAAATCCTTCGCGCACAAGATCGAGACGGCGCACCTCCTCAACCGCTTTCGCAGCGAATGGATCCTGCGCCTCGCCAGCTGCCCGGAATTCGCGGACGTCGATCCCGATGTCGTCATTGCGGTCGATGGCGCCGGACGCGTGATCGGGGTGAACAATCAGGCGCGCATTCTCATGCAACAGGAAGCGGCGGCGAGCGATCCGTCGAAATCGCCGCGCGCATTTTACATCTCCGATATTTTCGAATGCACGGTGGATGATTTTCCGTTTTACGTTCATTCGCGGCCGAGCGAACAGCGCGGACTGCGTCTGCGGCGAAGCGGACGGTCCTTGTTCGGCCAGGCTTTGCCGCCGCCAAAAAGAGCGCCTGGTCCGGCCCAGCGCGAGCGGCCTTTGCCGGCAGGCCTGGCGGCGCTGGCGGGCGAGGACGACGCGATGCGCAACGTCCTGTCGCGCGCGGCCAAGCTGGTCAACACGCAGATGGGCCTTCTGATCCAGGGCGAGACCGGCGCCGGCAAGGAATATTTCACCAAGGCCTTGCACAATGTGAGCCCGCGCGCCGGAAAGCCCTTTATCGCCGTGAATTGCGCAGCTCTTCCCGAAGGTCTGATCGAGAGCGAATTGTTCGGCCACGAGGCGGGCTCGTTCACGGGCGCGAAGACCAAGGGCAAGAAGGGCCTCGTGCTCGAAGCCAATGGCGGGACCTTGTTCCTTGACGAAATCGGCGACATGCCGCTGGCGTCGCAAACGCGCCTGCTGCGCGTCCTCGCCGAGCGCGAATTGACGCCAGTTGGCGCGACGCGGCCGATTCCGGTCGACATCCGCGTGATCGCCGCGACCCATCGCGATCTCGTCGAGCTGATCAAGAGCGGAAATTTCCGCGAAGACCTCTATTTCCGCCTCAGCGGCGCCGTGCTGAAATTGCCGCCGCTGCGCGAGCGCATGGATTTCGACTGGCTCACGGAGAAAATGCTCGCCGAGCGTCGCGCGCAATGCGGCCGCAGCTTCACGCTTTCCCCCGCGGCCTGGGCGCGAATCCGGCAATATGACTGGCCGGGAAACGTTCGCGAACTCATCAACGCGCTGGACTATGCCTGCGCGGTGGCGGAAGGCGATTTGATCCAGCTCGACGATCTCCCGGAGCGCATTCTTTGCGGCAATGTCGGCAAGAAACAAATCGCGGACTCCGCCGAGGAACTCCTTGCCGACCTGCGTCGCAACCGCTGGAACGTATCCCACGTCGCGCGCCTTCGCGGCGTCGATCGCACCACGATCCACCGCCAGATCCGGCGCCATGGACTGATGGCGTTCAAGCACCCGGAATGACCTTGCCGCCTGTGGCGCCGGGCGCCACACCTGCGGCCCGCGGCGCCGCGGCGCCTTTGCCCAGCCTCTTCTTATATGCCCATAAACACAATAAGTTATAAGTCGTTTACGCAATGGCGCCGAGCTTGCTGAAC
Source organism: Candidatus Rhodoblastus alkanivorans (assembly GCF_022760755.1). Taxonomy (NCBI): domain Bacteria; kingdom Pseudomonadati; phylum Pseudomonadota; class Alphaproteobacteria; order Hyphomicrobiales; family Rhodoblastaceae; genus Rhodoblastus; species Candidatus Rhodoblastus alkanivorans. The sequence continues at coordinate 528,887 of NZ_JAIVFP010000001.1, read as the reverse complement.
ATCCTCAACAAGAAAGTTGAGGAAACCCATGCCGCCCAAGGTCGGCGTCATCGCCAATCCGATTTCCGGCCGCGACATACGTCGCGTCATCGCCAAGGCCAATAATCTCCAGGTCGCAGACCGCGCCAATATTCTGTTGCGCGCGCTCGCCGGCCTCGCGGCCTGCGGCGTGGACGACGTCGTGATGATGCCCGAGCGCGGCGGCGTCGCGGCTCATGTGCTGCGCCAACTCGCCCAATCTTCCAACCGCGGCGAACTGTGTTTTCCGCGCGTCAGTCTGCTGGACATGCCGGTGACCGGCGCGGCGGTGGATTCGCGCCGCGCGGCGCGGATGATGTCGAGCCAGGGCGTGGCCGCGATCATGGTGCTCGGCGGCGACGGCACCCATCGCGTCGTCGCGGCCGAATGCGGCGGCGTTCCCATCGCCGGCATTTCCACCGGCACCAACAACGCCTTTCCCGAAATGCGCGAGCCAACGACAACCGGTCTCGCGACGGGCCTCGTCGCGACCGGCGCCGTTCCCACGCACATGGGCGTCAAGAGCAATAAATGGCTCGAAACGCGCATCGACGACGGCGCGCCCGAAATCGCCCTGGTCGATGTCGCCATCGTGTCGCAGCAGAACCTCGGCGCCCGCGCCCTGTGGCGGGCCGAAACCTTTCGCGAGCTTTATGTCGCCTTTGCCGACCCGCAGTTGATCGGCATGTCCGCGATCGCCGCCCTGCTCGAACCCGTTGGCCGCGACGAACCCGGCGGATTGACCGTCCAGCTGGCGCCAGCGGGAGCCGCGCGCCTCGTCGTGCGGGCGCCGATCGCGCCGGGTCTTGTCGAGCCCGTCGGGGTCGAGGAATGGCGGCGCCTTCCGGCGGGACGAAAGGTCTTCCCCCGACTCGCGGCCGGATCGATCGCGCTCGACGGCGAGCGCGAATTGTCCTTCGACCGGCGGCAGCGCGTTTCGATCGAACTCGTCGAGCGCGCCTTCAGCACGATCGATGTCGCCAGCGCGATGCGCTTCGCAGCGGCGAAGGGCCTGCTTCGCGACCGAAATCTCGCGTGCGCCTGAAGATTTTCAAACCAAGGAGGAACAACGGAATGTCCACCAACCCATTTCCCCTGTCGAGGGAAGAGCTGATGCGGGCCTACCGCACCATGCGCACGATTCGCGATTTCGAGGAGCGGCTGCATATCGAATTCGCCAAAGGCGACATTCCCGGCTTCGTCCATCTTTACGCCGGCGAGGAAGCCTGCGCGACGGGCATCATGACGCATCTCACGGACATCGACCGCATTGCGTCGACCCATCGCGGCCACGGCCATTGCATCGCCAAGGGCGTCGACGTCCATGAGATGATGGCGGAGATTTACGGCAAGGCGACCGGCTCCTGCCGCGGCAAGGGTGGCTCGATGCATATCGCCGATCTGTCCAAGGGCATGATGGGCGCGAATGGCATTCTCGGCGCCGGCGCGCCCTTGATCTGCGGCGCCGCGCTCGCCTCTAAATTCCGCGGCGACAAGGGCGTCGGCGTCACATTCTTCGGCGACGGCGCCGCCAACCAGGGCACGGTGCTGGAGAGCATGAATCTCGCCGCCGCCTGGAACCTTCCGGTCGTCTTCGTGGTCGAGAACAACGGCTATGCGGAGGCGACCTCGGTCGATTACGCGACCGCCGTGGACTCCTATGTCGATCGCGCTTCGGGCTTCGGCATGCCTGGCGTCACCGTGGACGGGATGGATTTCTTCGCCGTCTATGAAGCCGCGGGCGAAATCATCAAGCGCGCGCGTGAAGGCGGCGGCCCCGCGCTGCTCGAATGCAATGTCGCGCGTTTCTATGGCCATTTCGAAGGCGACGCCCAGACCTACAAGGCCAAGGGCGAAAATGAATACAACCGGGAAAATCGCGATTGCCTGAAGATCTTCCGCGCTCGCCTCTGCGACGCGGAACTCACGACAGAGCGAGACTTCGCATTGATCGACCTCGAAGTCGCATCGCTGATCGACGCGGCCGTCGCATCGGCCAAGGACGCGCCGCTGCCGCAGGCGCGTGAACTGCTCACCGACGTTTACGTCGCCTACTGACGCCCCGGACCGACGGAGAAGGACATGACCCGCAAGATCAGCTTCAAGACCTCGATCAATGAGGCGCTCGACCTCGAAATGACCCGCGACCCGAGCGTCATCCTGCTCGGCGAGGATATTGTCGGAGGCTCCGGCGCGCCCGGCGAGGCCGACGCCTGGGGCGGCGTGCTCGGCGTGACCAAGGGCCTTTACGCCAAGCACGGCAATCGCCTGCTCGACACGCCGTTGTCGGAATCCGCTTACGTTGGCGCGGCGATCGGCGCCGCCGCCTGTGGCATGCGCCCCGTGGCCGAACTGATGTTCATCGACTTCATGGGCGTCTGTTTCGACCAGATTTTCAATCAGGCCGCGAAATTCAGATATATGTTCGGCGGCAAGGCGCGCACACCGGTGGTCATCCGCGCCATGGTCGGCGCCGGTTTCCGCGCGGCGGCGCAGCACTCGCAAATGCTGACGCCGATTTTCACCCATATCCCGGGCCTGAAGGTCGTCTGCCCATCCAACGCCTATGACGCCAAGGGCCTTCTGATCCAGGCCATCCGCGACGACGATCCGGTGATCTTCTGCGAGCACAAGAATCTTTATGGAGCGGAATGCGAGGTTCCGGCGGAATCCTATGCGATCCCGTTCGGCGAGGCGAACATCGTCCGCGAGGGCAAGGATGTCACCATCGTCGGCTATGGCCTCACCGTTCATCGCGCGCTGGATGCGGCGGAGCGCCTGGCCCGCAAGGACCATATCGAGGCCGAGGTCATCGACCTGCGCACCCTGTCGCCGATCGACTGGGACACGGTGATCGAAAGCGTCGAGAACACCGGCCGGCTTGTGGTGGTGGACGAGGCCAATCCGCGCTGCTCACTCGCCAGCGACATCACGGCCTATGTCGCGCAGCATGCCTTTGGCGCGCTCAAGGCGGCGCCGCAAATGGTGACGGCGCCCCACACGCCCGCGCCGTTCTCGCCTTCGCTCGAAGATCTCTACATCCCGACCGCGGACGACGTTGTCGCCGCCGTCGGCAAGACCATCGCCCGCGCGAAAGCGGCGTGAAGGAGAAACATATGACCGAGACCATCTCACCCATCGTCATGCCGAAATGGGGCCTGTCGATGTCCGAAGGAAAGCTGACCGGCTGGCTCAAGCCGGTCGGCGCCAAAATCAGTGTCGGCGATGAAATTCTGGAAGTCGAAACCGACAAGATCGTCAATGTCGTCGAATCCGGCGCGGCGGGCGCGCTGCGGCGCATCATCGGCGAAGCCGGCGTCGTCTATCCGGTCAAGGCGCTGATCGGCGTCATCGCGCCCGAGGACGTGCCCGATTCGGAAATCGACGCCTTCGTCGCCGGCTACGCCGCGCCGGCGAGCGACGAGGAAGGCGTCGAGGAGGCGGGACCGCGCTATGAATTCGTGGACACGCCTTTTGGTCGCCTGCGTTACGCCAAACGCGGCGAAGGCGCCAACGCCGTCGTGCTGGTCCACGGATTCGGCGGCGATCTCGACAATTGGCTGTTCAATATCGAAGCCCTTGCCGGCGCCGGCGCGGTCTATGCGCTCGACCTGCCCGGCCACGGACAGTCGGACAAGAAAATCGGCGACTCCAGCCTGGCTTGGCTGGCGTCCTCCGTTTTCGCCTTCATGGACGCCGTCGGCGTGCCGGCCGCCCATCTTGTGGGCCATTCCATGGGCGGCGCCGTCTCGATCCGCGCCGCGCTCGATCACCCGGCGCGCGTGAAATCCTTGACGCTGATCGGTTCGGCGGGCCTCGGGCCGGATATCAACAGCGCCTATCTCGACGGCTTCGTGGCTGCTGGATCGCGGCGCGAGTTGAAGCCATTGCTGGAGCAATTGTTCAACGATCCGGCGCTGGTCAACCGCCAGCTTGTCGATGACGTCCTGAAATACAAAAGGATCGACGGCGTCGAAACCGCCTTGCGCGGTCTCGCGACGGCGCTTTTCCCGGATGGTCGTCAGACGTCGGTGCTCGCCGACGAATTGAAGGCGTCGGGAACGCCGGCGCTGGCGATATCGGGCGAAACGGACCGCGTCATTCCCGTAGCCCACGCATCAGCGCTGGCAGGCGTCGCCAAGATCGAGGTGCTGCCCGGCGCCGGACATATGGTCCAGATGGAAAAAGCGGCCCGCGTCAACGAACTGCTGCTTGCGCATATCAGGGCGTGAACGCCCGGACGCCCTTCGACGAAGCCTGAGCCGCCGCGATGAGCGACGGCTCACTGAGCATCCTCCCAGCCAAGATGGAGATACCCGGTTCAGGCCGTCATGAAACCTGCGGCGTCGAACGCCATCTTTTGAACGAGGCTTCCGGAACGCCGTTCGACTGTCAGGCCATCTCTTTGTCACCATCCGCAAACATTTTCGGCTGATCAACGGATTTCGCGTCGGCCTGCCAACCCTAATGCCGCCAAGGGCGAACCTGCGACGTCGAATTTGTCGTCGAATTTATCTTGGCGCCGCAACACAGACCGGGCGATCCGCGCCAGCTTGTTGGCCAGCGCCACCTTGGCCCATTCTGATGGGCGCGAACGAGCAAACCCCTGGCTCAACAGCCAAGAGGCTTATCGCGCTCGGCGACATGGGGCAGCCCCGCGCGCAAGACGGTGGCGATTCTCCGCTTTCGCGACGGTCGAGAAAGGCGCCGACAGAGGAAGTCCGAATGATCATGATCGGCGGGACGCCTCCGTACGCGCAACCGCCTTCTGGGGCGCCATTGCAGCCAATCGCCATGTTTCAGTTGACCGGAATGCGATGCGACAGCGCGGAGCGGGTTTGCGCGGCTGGTTCAAGGCTCCGGCTGCGATCAATGAATCTGACAGCGAATCGACAGTCGGTCGAAGCAAAGTTAGGATTGAGCTCATTCAGCAGTTCACTCGGGCCGCGTTCGTCATCGTGACGCGCTGGCAAGACGGTCAGAAGGCATGAGACAAACAGCGGAAAATTAATGTTGATGAACGTGAAACGATATAATGGAGCGGCGATCGCGCTTCACTGGACCATTGCAGGCTTGATTGTCGTCGCATTCGTCCTGGGCCTGACCATCGACGATTTCCCGAAGGACATGAAGAGCGCCGCGATCAATGCGCATGCGCTGATTGGTCTCGCCGTCCTGGCGCTGTCGGTCGTGCGTCTCTATTTGCGCTTCGTAAATCCGCCGCCGCCGCTCCCCGAATCTATTGGTCCGCTCAGCCGGCTGGCGTCGGGCGCCACCCATGCCGGGCTATACGTCTTGATGATCGCGGTTCCGCTGATCGGCGTTCCGACCCTGCTCTATCGCGGCCGCGGATTTAACTTCGGCCTGTTCGCCATTCCGTCTCCATTCGGAAGAACGCCCGAGATTTACCGCCCGCTGACCGAAGCGCATGAAGTCGCGGCATACGCCATCATCGGGTTGGCCGCGGCTCATGCCCTCGCGGCGCTCTATCATCAATATGTCCGGAAGGATGACGTCCTGCTGCGGATGCTCCCGGGCTCATGGCGCCGCGAAGGTTGAAAGCCGGCCGGACGGGCCCGTTCGAGTTCTCCAAGCGGGACGCCAGTTCGCTGGCGTCCGCTTGGTTCGTCGGTCCGGCGTTCGATTCATGCGACCGCGGCCGGCGCAATCACTTCAAATTGCTGACATAGGCTGCGACCGCGGCGATCTGCTGCTGCGTCAGATTGTGCGCGATGGGCTTCATGAGCGACGACACATCTGTGGGGCTTGGCTTCAGGCCGCGCTCCTTGTCGAAATTGGTCAGCTTGCGAATGATATAGTCGTTCAACTGACCCGCCAGTCTGGGGATCTCGCCGTTGCCCTTGGCGTCGTCGCCGTGGCAGGTGGCGCAGGGCGGGATATCTTTGCTCGGCACGCCATTGTGGAAGATTTCCTTGCCTTCGGGGACGAGCGCCGCGGGCGCGCCGCCGAGCGGCGGCGGGTTGAGGTCGTGGAAGCTCTTCGATAGGAAATCAACCATTTCCGGGCTCAGGACATGGGCGACATTGTTCATGACTGGATTGGCGCGGCGCTTCTGGATGAAAGCCTGCAACTGATTCTTGATATAATCCGGTTGCTGACCGGCGAGACGCGGCATCGGAAAGGCGCCGCGGAAGCCCTGACCCTGCACGCCGTGACAGGTCTTGCAGTAGGAGAGTTTGGCTTCCATTTTTTTATGCATCGCCGCGCTGACGACCGGCGCCGGCGCGGCGGTCGGCTGCGGAGCGCTCTTTTCTTGAGATGGAGCGGCGGCGCTGTTCGGCTGCGGCGCCGCCGCTTTCGTCTGATCTTGCGCATGCGCCGCGAATCCGGCGCCGAAAATGGCGACGGCCGCCGCCAGAGCGAAATATTTGCCGCCAATGCCCTGCATGATTCCCCACCTTCTTTTATCGTCATTCCCAACGCTGCGGCGCTTTGGACCTTTCATCTCCGGCGCGACGCCACCAACGCCATCGTCCCCGGAACAACATTGATCCAGAACAATTCATAACCCGACGGGGCTTTTATTTGCGCATCCGCCCGAATCTTTTGGGAGCTGCGCGCGGCCGCGACACCGGGGTCGCGCCGGCTGTCCGGCGAACTCATAGTATAGAACGAACATTTCCGGAAATCAGAATATACGAAGATAGTCTGATCTTGGACCACCATAAGGCATTAAAGACGCACCCGATTCGGCCCTACGGCCGCCTTCCCATCAGGCCGATCACGGCTCGTCGATGAGCTCATCATTTCTTCCGATCGCGCCCTTATCAATATTTTCAGCGGTTTCCCGCGACTTTTCCAGAGAAATCTACAGGTCGCCATGACCCATATGCGATAAATAAGTCACTACATTGGTAAATTGGGCGGACCACTGCTTGATATTGATCCAAACCAATTGTCGTGACGAAACAAAGGGGCGATTATCCCAATGCAATTCACGCTGGCCACGATAAGCACGAGCTTGATCGGCATGGAAGCAAACTCCGTCTATTGTTTACGTATAAACAAATAATATAACGGACGGACACAAGTTGAAGTGAGGGGGCGACAGCCATGACGGGTATTCATTGGCGAAACGCATTGAATTCGATTGCGCTCGCTTCGGCGATCGTGGCGTTGAGCTTTTCCGGCTCCGCCGTCGCGAGGCCGCATGCGAGATCGCATGCGGCGCCGCACGGCGCGGTCCAGGCCAAAATCGAATATTGCCAGATTTGTCATGGCGAGTCGGGCGCAGGCTTTTATGGCTATTACGCCATCCCCCGGCTCGCGGGGCAGCAGCCCGGATATATCGAGAATCAATTGCGCGACTATGCGAGCGGCCTCCGCCACAATCCGATCATGAGCGGCGTGGCCCGCGGCGTGACGCCGGGAATGTATGGCGCGATCGCGGCGCATTTCCACTCCTTGAACGCGGCTCCGCTTGGCGGACGTTCCGGCGGCAATGTCGCTCTTGGGCGCGAGATTTTTGCGAACGGCCTGCCTGAATCGAACGTGCCGGCCTGCTCGGCCTGTCACGGGCCGGACGCGCACGGAGCCAGACAGATTCCTCGCCTCGCGGGCCAGTTGCCCGTCTATCTCGTGAAAACCCTGTCGAACTGGGGGCGAGAGCGCGGCCGGCAATCGGCTGGCGGGCTTTCCGCGATCATGGTTCCGACCACCCACAATCTGACCGCAGCGCAGATTTCCGCTGTCGCCGCCTATGTCGGCGGCTTGCGGTAACGCCATTCGCCTTCATTGGCGCCGGGCCCGTCCCAAGAATAATACACGAGAACAATAGCCATGAAAAATCTCGGTTTGACGATCGCATCCCTGGCGATCTCCCTCTGGGCGGCCGGCCCACTTCATGCCCAGCCGGACGCGCCCTATCCCTTCGCGCTGCTGCCACTTCCGCCCGCGAGCGGCCCGCCGGTCAAGGATTGCGCCTTCTGCCATGGCGTTTCCGCGCAGGGCCTCGCCGTGGCCCCGCGTCTGGCGGGCCAAAGGGCAGGCTATATCATCAAAGAAATCAATGCCTTTCATGACCACCTGCGCGACAATCCCTATTCCAAATTGTACATGTGGAACGCGGCCGCCAATCTCAAGCCCGACACGGCGCGGGCTCTGGCGGATTATTTCTCTCACGAGGCGCCGCGCCCTGCCGACGACGGCAATCGCGCGCTGGTCGATCAGGGCCGCGCCCTTTACCAGCAAGGCGACGCCGAAGCCAATATCGTCACCTGCGTCGCCTGCCATGGCCCGAACGCCGAAGGCGTTGGCGCCATTCCCCGTCTCGGCGGGCTTTCCTACTCCTATCTGAAGCGGCGGATGGAGCAATGGAACGAGGGCTACCATCCGGCGGCCAAGCCGATGCCGCAAGTGACGCGGAACCTGTCGGCCGGGCAGATCGACGCGCTTGCGTCCTATCTGAGCTTCCTCGACGGGCAGGCGGCTAGCAGATAAGGCGCTCGCCGCGCGCGTTTTTCTTTTGGGCAATGGTCAAGAACAATCCGCCGCTCCTTGAAATCAGGCCGAAGGCGGGAAGTGAGGAGTGCCAATCGAATGGCCGGGATGATCGAATTGAATAAAGCCCTTCGGGCCGGCGCCGCTCTTGGTCTCGGTTTCGCCGCCTCTATCGGCGCGGCCGACAACGCTTCGGCGCTGCCGAGCTTCGCGCGCCAGACCGGCCAGACCTGTTCGACCTGTCACACCGCCTTCCCGCAACTCACGCCTTACGGCCGCCGCTTCAAGCTCGGCGGCTATACCGCGGGTGGAGGCATCGACACCGAATTGCCGCCGATCTCATTCATGCTTCAGTCGCAGTTCACCCATCTCAACAGAAGCCTAAACGCGCCGGACGGCTCGACCTCCGCCTATGCGCCCCCGCAGCCCCCGGGGCTCGGCGGCTACAACGACGCCAACAACTGGACCGACTTCTCGTCGCAGGTCAGCATTTTCTATGGCGGCAAGATCTGGGGCAATCTCGGCTTGTTCACGCAATGGACATATGGCCAGGATTACGGACAGCAAGTCGCCTGGGACAACACCGACGGCCGCTATGCCGATACGCTGCACATCGGCCCCTTCGACGTGCTCTGGGGCCTCGACTTCAACAACAACCCGACGGTCCAGGACCCCTGGAACACCACCCCAGCCTGGGGCTTTCCTTTCATTTCGTCTTCCTTCGCCCCAGGTCCCGCGGCCGCGACCATGCTAGAAGGCGCGGACTGGGGCCCCGGCCAGGTGGTGGGCGCCGGCGGCTATGCCTTCATCAACGATATGCTCTATCTCGAACTCACGGGATATGGAGCGACGTCCAAGTCGTTCCAATGGGCGGTGACCGGGGGACCGCCCGGCAATCTTCTCAGCGGCATCGCGCCTTATTACCGGGCCGCGATTGAAAAAAACTGGGGCGAGCATTCGCTCGAAGTCGGCGCCTATGGCATGAATGCGAATGTGATTGCGGGCGGGAATCAGGCCTTGCCGGACGGCACGTTCGGGTGGCCCACGGACGTGATCACCGACAATGGATTTGACCTGCAATATCAGTGGATCACCGATGTCCACGCGGTGACACTGCGCGCGAATTACATTTTGGAGCGGCAAAATCTGTACTCAAGCGTTGTGCAGGGCATTACGGCCAATAACGTGGACTATCTGCGCAGCCTGAAACTCTCAGGCGAATATGTTTACAAGAACACTTATTCCGCCACAGCGACCTATTTCAACATCAACGGCACGGCGGACATGACGCTTTATGCGCCGAACGCCAATTTCTCGCCCAATTCGGAAGGCTGGATATTCGACATTGCCTACCTGCCGTTCTCGCGGGGCGGACCGTCCTTCTGGCCCTGGGCCAATGCGCGTATCGGCCTCACTTATACGCTGTACACCCGGTTCGATGGCGGGACCAACAACATCGACCCGACCGCTGTCGACGCGAATGGTGTTAATACTCTGTGCAACGGCGGCAGCACGACCCCCTATTGCCGGAGCGCCAGCGACAACAACACTCTGCTCGCCTATGCCTGGTTCATGTGGTAATTGGCGGCAAAGCGAGCTTTGACGGCGAGGGCGCGTCTCGCGCATGATCTGGATTGTTTTTGCGCTGCTGACCGGCGCGGCCGTGCTGAGCGTTCTCTGGCCGCTCACCGGCCCGCCGCCCGAAACCGGCGAGGATGCGGCCGACGTCGCTTTCTATCGCGCCCAGATCGCTGAAATTGACGCCGAAACGTCGCACGGCGGCGTCAGCCAGAAAGAAGCCGAGGCGGCGAAAGCGCAGGCCGGACGGCGATTGCTCGCCGCCGCGGATGAGCAGACGGCCAAGGGCGACGCTCCATTCGCGCGGAATTTCGCGCTTGTTCTGGTCGCTTTCGGCGTCCCGGCCATCGCGCTCGGCGTTTACTCGATGGTCGGGCGCCCCAATCTACCCGATATGCCGCTCCAGACGCGGTTGAACGCCCCGCCGGCGCAGCCGGAAGTCAAAAAATCCGTCGCCGAAATGGAGGCCCATCTCGCCGCCAATCCGAATGACGGCCGGACGCTGGAGCTGATGACGCCGACCTATCTGGAAATGGGGCGTTATGACGACGCCGTCAAAACCAGCAAAAAGGCGATCCAAATTCTGGGCGAATCGCCAGCGCGGATAGTCAAATATGCCGAGGCTTTGTCCTACGCCAACGACGGGGTGGTGTCGCCGGAAGCCATGGACCAACTTGAGCGCGCGCTCAAGCTCGATCCCAAGAATTTGCTGGCGCGCTATTACCTCGGCCTCGCGGCGGCCCAGCATGACGACGCGGACAAGGCGCGCGCGATCTGGACCGCCATGCTGCCTGCATTGCCTGACGGCTCGAAGGCGAAAAAGGACGTCCTGGACAAGCTCGCCCTGCTCGCCGCGCCGCTCGACGGCGCAGCGCAGGGATCGGGGCCGGACGCCGCCGGCATCGCGGCGAAGTCTCCCGACGAGCAGCAAAAAATGATCCGCGCCATGGTCGACAATCTTGCGCAACGTCTGGCGACGAAAGGCGGCAACGCCGACGATTGGGCGCGCCTGATTCGCTCCTACAAGGTGCTGAACGCGCCGGCCCAGGCGCAGGACGCCTATGACCGGGCGCTCAAGGCCTTTGCGGGCGACGGGGCGGCGCGACGCAAACTTGCCGCTCTGGCTCAGGAGCTGGGGCTGAGCGGCAATTGAGCGATTAAGCGGTCTCCGTCCGATGGCGGCATGCAGAGGCGCGCGACCGCGCCAGTCGGTGGGGAAATGGCGATGTCGAAACGGCCGGCGTGCAATTCGGCGATGCGGCTGACAATCTTCAGGCCGAGTCCGGGACGGTCGAGTCCGTTCGCCGCGCGCCGCCACGCTGAACTTGTCACGGCCGCGCCGCCGTCGTCGTATACCGAAAGACATGGGCCTGGACCGGCCGTCACCCGGATCGCGGCTCCTTGTCCGGTGTGGCGGATGGCGTTGTCGATCAGATTGCGCAGCGCGTTCTCGATGAGGGCGCGATGGCCGCGGAACGGCGAGGCCGACTGCTCCTCGAAGGCGATGGTCCGACCCGATTCGTATACCAGCGGCGCCATGGCGGCGACGACCTGCTGCGCCAGCTCATCCGGCTCGATCTTCTCGGGAGCGGCGACGCCGGCGCCTTCGAGCCGGGCCAAGGTCGTGAGTTGCTCGACCAGGTGGTTGAGCGCCTCCAGATCCTCCTCAACCTTGCGGGCGCGCGGGTCGGCGATCTTTTCGAGTTCCAGCCGGGCGATGGCGAGCGGGGTGCGCACCTCGTGGGATATGGCCGAGGTCATGACGCGTTGGGATTGCATCAGCGAAAAGACGCGCTCCAGCGCGCCATTCACCGCCTTGGCGTAATCGGCGATCTCGCGGGGCATGCCCGCGAGCGGCAGGCGCGCAGTCGGCGCAAGCGGGTCGAGCTTGGCGGCGAGGTCCGCGCTTTCCCGCACCGGCCGCAGGGCCTGGGCGATGGAAAGGCTTGTGGCGCCGAGGACGACGATGAGCAAGAGGGTCATTGGCAACGCCATGTGGTCTTTGATCTCGTTGGCGAGCACGCGGTAGATGACGCCGTCGCGGTCGCCGACGAAGGCGACGTCGATCGTGAAGGTGTTTGGGTTGTCCGAGATGCTCCGGCCGCCGGAAATATACAAAGGCTTGCCGGGCCGCTGCTCCATCATCCAGAAATCGAGCCGCCTCGTCTCACGGGTCGGAAAATAGACGTCGCATTCGGCCGCGCAATTCGAATAGAGGATCGCGCCCGAGGGATCGAGCACGCGCATGAAATAGCCGCTGCCCCGAGTTCCATAGCGGGCGCGCATATTTTCGGGAAGCGTGTAGGCTGGAAGTCCGTCGACGAACGTGAGGCCCGGCGTCAGCGACGTGGTTTCCATTTCAATCGCGAGGTGGCCGAGGTTCAGGGTGTCGCGCCAATATTCCAGGATAACGGCCGTGAGCTGCGCGACCATGGTGAGGGCGGCGAAAAGCACGATCCGCCGCACGACGATCGAGATCAAGGAGGGCGCCGCGCGAGTCATTCGTTCAACTCGCGCAGCAGATAGCCCAAGCCCCGGATAGTTTCGAGCGCGGCGCCGGGCTCTACGGCGTTCAGTTTCTTGCGCAACCGCGAGATGGCCAGCTCCACGGCGTTGGTCGAAATGTCGTCGCCGAATTCCGAGAGCGCATGTTCCAGCTTGCGCTTCGGGACCGCCCGCCCGACCTCGCGCATCAAGATCTCCGCAACCGTGCGTTCGCGCGGAGTCAGGCCAAGATCCCTGCCCTCGCAGGTCAAGACGCCGGCGGCAGGATCGAAAACGAGGCGGCCTGCGGTAAGAACCGGAGGCGCTGCTTCGGGCGAGCGGCGCAGAAGCGCTCGGCAGCGCGCGAGAAATTCGCCGTGGTTGAACGGCTTCACCAGATAATCGTCGGCCCCGGCGTCGAGGCCGGAGATGCGCTCGTCAACCGCGGAGCGCGCAGTCAGGACGAGGATCGGCATGCGACGCCCCTGCCGGCGCAAGGCGCGGATGAGTTCGATTCCGTCGCCATCCGGCAGGCCGAGGTCAAGCAACAGCAAGTCGTAAGCCGTCGTCGAGAGCGCTTCCTCGGCTTCGGCGCAGGTGCCGAAGGCGTCTATCCGCCAGCCCGCCGCATGGACGCTCTCGATCAGCAATTCGCGCAGGCGGGGCGTGTCCTCGATAAGCAGCAGTCTCATGCCTGTTCCGGCCTATGATCCGTGAACAGACCAGATTTTCGCGCGTGCCGCAAATTTATGCATGATTCATGCAAAACCTGCATTGGCGTCAATGATTCGCGCGCCTGCGGCAGTTCGATGACCTATATTTGCGATAAGCCGCCGAATAGGCCTCAAAATAATGGGCCCATTCGTCCAACGTTCGCAGCACGGCGTCTTTCGCCGCCTCGGAAATGAAGACGAATTTCTCGTTGCGCCGGCCCGGGTTCTTCGCCGTCAGGACCAGATCGGCCTTGATGAGCGCGAGGAGTTTGCGTTTGCCGGTTGTCGCGCTGCTCCCTGAAAAGCCATAAGCGTCGGTCGCGCGCAATTTTACCTTTTCTTCTTCCGTCAGCGCGTAGATCGCGGCGAGGAGATTCCAATAATGGACGGCGTCGGCAGCGTCGAGAGACGGGCCGATCTTCCGCAATTCGTCCAGCCAAAAGATGTAGGGATCGCTCGTGCCCTTAACGAGTCTGGTTGTAGGCGATGTGATTCTGCATCCGTCCCACGGGGATGTCATGGGCGCCTCTAACTTTTCGGCCTGTTATATCCGCTTGAATCAGCGCTGTTGGCCATTTTGACCTCTATGGACCCGGCTTCCTATCGTTTCGCTGTCAGTTTTTGATATCTTCGAATTGGCGCCCGGCCCTATTTGACGGAAGGCTGACAAGCGGAGCGGTTAGGAGTTGTCCCTCCCTCAGCGTTTCCCTCCAGCGTCCGGAAAGTTCCCGATGCCCGCCACGCCCCATCTCGAAAAGCACTTTATGGGTTCCGAAACGGTGCGCGACGTCGTGATCGGCATGTCCGATGGTCTGACTGTCCCCTTCGCGCTCGCCGCCGGACTGTCGGCGGCGGTGTCGTCAACGCGTGTGATCGTCACCGCCGGACTCGCCGAAATCGTCGCCGGCGCGGCTTTCTACCTCGCGTCGTTGTTCGCGTAACAGTCTGCGCGCCCGCGCGCCAGCCATTGCCCTGACCGGAACGTGACCGAGCGCGATTACATCATCGACCGCCGAAGGCGGCGATGAGCCGATTTCGTCAACAATCGACATCACGGCTCTCCAGCGCGACGGGTGTTCGCTTTCGTGAGCCATGCCCATCCGCACGGCGCGGGCGCGAACTTCGGTGGAGAATTTGTTCGTCGCCCTGCACGTCATGGCTCCACCCACTTTGGAAGTTGAAGCCTTCGGCAAACACGACGCGGTTCACCGGCATTGGTTCGATTCTCCGCGGTTGTCGATCTTGCGACTTCAGCCTAATCTGATGCGCTTGTGTTCCGTTAATCAGGCCATGTCTGGCCCCCCTGAGAGAGGAGCGCGCAAATGTCCAGGACCATCGATCGCCGAAGCCTGTTTCGCGCCGTTCTTGTCGGCGCGGCGGCGACTGCCGCCGGAGCGGTTCTGGGCGCTGGCGTCGCCGAGGCGCTGCCTTTCGGCGGACATGCTCTCGACGGACATGGCGTCGTGACTCCCGAAGCGCCGATCTCGAAAGCGCATGTGGTCGTCGTGGCGCCGCGCCGCCGCCGCCGCTGGGTCTGCCGGTGGCATAGGGGACGCCGCGTCTGCGGCTGGCGTTGGTACTGACCGCCAAAGGCCGGCTCCGTCGGGCCCGGCCTTGCGGCGTCGATCGGGCGCCAAATTTCCTTCCTTCCCCGGCCCAGGCTCTCGCCGGAGGGAATGCGCCACCGCCATTTTGACGCGACCGGAACAAGAGAGCGCCCCATGGGACAGAATGTGACAGTCGAGGACGTCCCGACACCGTGGCACGCCTTGGAGGCGATCGAGGCCATCCAGCGGCTTGGAACAAATGCCGAGACCGGCCTCGACGCGAAGGAGGCCGCAAGCAGGCTGGCGAAATACGGGCTGAACCGCCTGCCCGAAGGCAAGAAGCAGGGGCCGTTCATGCGGTTCCTCGGTCAGTTCAACAATATTCTTGTCTATGTGCTGCTCGCCGCCGGCTTCACGAAGCTGATGCTGAGTCTTTGGGTCGACGCCGGCATCATTTTCGCCGTGGTCGTGCTCAACGCCTTGCTCGGCTTCATTCAGGAGGGCCGCGCCGAAAAAGCGCTCGACTCCATCCGCAACATGCTTTCGGCGGAAGCGCGTGCTTTGCGCGGCGGCGAAATCCGCATGATCCCGGCCGAACAGCTCGTTCCCGGCGACATCGTGCTGCTGGAATCGGGCGACCGCGTCCCGGCCGATCTGCGCCTGATCGACGCCAAGAATCTGCGCACCGAAGAGGCCGCCCTTACCGGCGAGTCCGTGCCCGCGGAGAAGACGGCCGCCGCCGCGGCCGAGAAGGCGACGATCGGCGATCGCGACAGCATGGCCTTTTCCGGGACGATGGTGGTTTCGGGCCGCGCGACCGGCGTGGCGGCAGCCACGGGCAGCACCACCGAACTCGGCCGCATCAACCAGCTTCTGGCCGATGTCAGCGCGCTGGAGACGCCGCTGCTGCGCCAGATCAAGAAATTCGGCTATAAGTTCACCGCCGCGATCGGCGTGCTCAGCATCATCATCTTCTCCTATGGCCATTGGCTCGGCCACATGACTTTCGTCGAGCTGTTCCAGGCGGTGGTCGGCATTGCCGTGTCGCTGATCCCGGAAGGCCTGCCCGCGCTCATCACGATCACGCTCGCCATCGGCGTCCAGCGCATGGCGCAACGAAACGCCATCGTCCGGCGCCTGCCGG
Source organism: Candidatus Rhodoblastus alkanivorans (assembly GCF_022760755.1). Classification (NCBI taxonomy): domain Bacteria; kingdom Pseudomonadati; phylum Pseudomonadota; class Alphaproteobacteria; order Hyphomicrobiales; family Rhodoblastaceae; genus Rhodoblastus; species Candidatus Rhodoblastus alkanivorans. The sequence continues at coordinate 512,943 of NZ_JAIVFP010000001.1, read as the reverse complement.
CGGTCGAGACGCTCGGCTCGGTGTCGCGCATCTGCTCGGATAAGACCGGCACTTTGACCCTCATGGAAATGATGGTCACGTCGGTCGTCACCGCGGATTCGGCTTATGAAGTGACGGGCGACGGCTATGCGCCGGAAGGCGAAGTGCGCGAAAGCGGCCAGAAAATCGGCGAACCCGCCCTGCCGCTGAAGCTGATGGGGCGAGTCTCCATGCTCTGCAATGACGCCGAATTGTTTCAGGACGGCGGCGCCTGGAAGGTCGAGGGCGATCCGACCGAAGGCGCGCTCTATCCCTTCGCGACCAAGCTCGGCATGGCGCGCGAGGCCGAGAAGGCCTCCCTGCCGCGCATTGACGCCATCCCGTTCGAATCCGAGCACAAATTCATGGCGACGCTGCATCGCGCGGCGGACGGACATCAAATCCTGCTGGTCAAGGGCGCGCCGGAAGTCATTCTCGAACATTGCGACCGCCAGCAGACGGCCGCCGGCCCCGCGCCCCTGGATCGCGATCATTTCGCCCGCGAGGGCGACCGGCTCGCGGCCCAGGGCGAACGCGTGCTCGGCCTCGCCTGGCTGGAAAACCCCGGCCTCGTTACGGGGAGCCTCAAGCCCTCCGACCTGCCGAAGAACCTGGTGCTGGTCGGCCTCGCCGGCCTGCTCGACCCGCCGCGCAAGGAGGCGATCGAAGCGGTCAAGGAATGTCACCGCGGCGGCATCCGCGTCACCATGATCACCGGCGACCACAAGATCACCGCGGCGGCCATCGCCAGGATGCTCGGCATTGGCGACGGCAAGACGGCGGTCGCCGGCGCCGAGATCGAGGCGATGAACGACGCGGCCTTGCAGGACTGCGTCCGCGACGTCGATGTCTTCGCCCGCGCAAGCCCCGAGCACAAATTACGGCTGGTGAAGGCGATCCAGGCCAACCGCCAGATCGTCGCCATGACCGGCGACGGCGTGAACGACGCGCCGGCGCTGAAAAAGGCCGACATCGGCGTCGCGATGGGGATCAAGGGCACCGAAGTCACCAAAGAGGCCGCCGGCATGATCCTCGCCGACGACAATTTCGCCTCGATCGGCGCGGCGGTGAAGGAAGGCCGCACCGTTTACAACAATATCGAAAAGGCGATGCTGTTCCTGCTGCCGACCAATGTCGCGCAGGCCCTGGTCATCGCGGTCGCGATCTTCCTGGGCTTCACTTTGCCGATCACCGCGCCGCAGGTTCTGTGGGTCAATATGGTGACCTCGGTGGCGCTCGGCCTCGTCATCTCCTTCGAGCCGCATGAGGCCGACGTCATGACCCGCCCGCCGCGCTCGGTGGACCGGCCGATCGTGACCGGCTTCGGGCTGTGGCGCATTCTCTTCGTCGGCGTGGCCCTGCTGGCCTATACGCTCGCAGCCTTCTTCCAGATGAAGGCCTATGGCGCATCGGACGGTCTTGCCCGCACCGTCGCGGTCAACGCCATCACCTTCGGCCAGGTTTTTTACTTGCTGAACAGCCGATACCTGATCACCTCCTCGCTGTCCCTGACGGCGCATCAGGGCAACCGCTTCCTGCCGCTTGGCGTCGGGGCGGTCGTCGTGCTGCAATTGCTGTTCACTTATGCGCCGCCGTTCCAGGCGCTGTTCGGCAATGAATCGGTCCCGCTTTGGGTCTGGCCGTGGCTGCTCGTCGGCGGCGCCATCTTCTTCCTCGCGGTCGAGGCGGAAAAGGCGATCATCCGCTCTTCGCCGGTCCTGCGCTCGGCGGTCGTCTCGATCGAGGCGGGCAAAGCCAAGCCGGGGTGACGCGCCTATTTCGCCGGCGTCTCGGCTTCTTCTCCCAACAGACGCGCGCTGGCGCGCCAGGCATGGCGCGCCAGCGCCTCGAGGCGGCGGACCGTCTCGATCCGCCCCAGCGCCTGATCGACCGTGATTCCTCCGGTCCCGACCTTGCGCAGAGTCGGGCCGCGATGGGCGCGCTTGAGCTGTTCGAGCTGCCTTGCGCTGTGATCGAGCCTCGCGAGCGCCACGCGGGCGGCGGGGGTCTGCAATGTTTCGATCGGCGCGGCGGCGGCGCTGAAGGCGGCCTCCCGCGCAATGTCGTCCACCGCCGCAACCGCGGCGTCCATGGCCTCGGCGCAAAGCGCGGCGGCGCGCTGCTCCTCCTCGCCGTCTCGGGCCGTTGGAAATTCCGGCTCCTCGCCCGCGGTCTCCGCCAGCCGGGTCGCATGGTCGAGGGCGTGCAGCGCGCCGGTCAGGCGGCGGTCCTCGCTTTCCGAATCGGGCGGGCCGCTGACGTCCGCAATGAAATCCCGCGCCTGGCGCAAGGCCGCGGCGGGCTCGGCCAGTGACAAGCCAGAAGCGGCCGCCTCATTCCCCGCAATGGCGGCGCCGATCTTCGGGCACATGGTTCGAAGAGAGAGCGCGATGGTGCGCCGGACCGCCTCGACCGCCACGACCGGATTTTCCAGCGCGGCCGGATCGAGAGCGCGCGTCAGGGCTGAGCGCGTCTCGGGCAAAAGCCATTCGACGAAACGGGTGAAAGGATTGATCGCCGGCATAAGGACCGCGACGCCCACGACATTGAAGGCGGTGTGATAGGCCGCAAGGAGCGACACCCCGCCCACATGCTCCGCCGCGCCGCGGACAAGCGGCATGACGAAGGGAAACGAGACGATGGCGATGAGCGCCGCGATGACCTTGAAAAGGATATAGGCGAGCGCCAGACGCTTGGCGGTGGCGCTGGCGCCGATCGCGGCCATGGCCGAACTCGTCGCCGTCCCGATATTCTGGCCGATGATCAGCGCGCAGCCCTGTTCGAGCCCGATCGCGCCCGCATAGAAAGCGGAAAGGGTGACGGTGATCGCCGCGGTGGAGGATTGCATGACGATGGTCATGACCGCCCCGACCACGACCAGAACCAGCAGCCCGAACCAGCCGGAGAGCCAGCCGACCTCCGGCATGCCGAGCACGGCGGGCAGGTCGGAAGGATGCAAATGCGCCGCGACGCCGCCCATGCCTTGCTGGAGCGTGGTCAGTCCATAAAGCACCAGCGCGAAGCCGGCGAGCGAGGCGCCCGCCGCGGCGAGGCGCCCCTTGCCCATCAGCCTGGCCAGGGCGCCGACGAAGATCATCGGCAAGGCATAGGACGACAGCGACACCCGCACGCCGATCAAGGCGACCAGCCAGCCGGCGCCGGTGGTGCCGACATTGGCGCCGAAAACCAGGCTCAAGCCTTGCGGAAAGGTCAGAAGGCCCGCGCTGACCAGGCCGATGGTGGTCATGGTCGTCGCGCTCGACGACTGCACCAGCAAAGTGACCAGCGCGCCCCACAGCGCGCCGGAGAGCGGCGTGGCGGCGGCCTTGCCCAGAACCGTGCGCAGGGACGAGCCCGCAAGGCCCTTGAGGCCATCGGTCATGATCGTCATGCCCAGAAGGAAAAGGCCTATCCCGCCCAGTACCGAAATCGCCGTCGACGTGCGCCTTCCTTCCCAACGCTTGGATCCGCGATTTTTTTCTGGCGTGGCCGGTCACGTTTCTGATTCAAGCTCGGCGCGCGCGGCGACGAGTTCTTGTTTCATCGTCGGATCGACCTTGGGATAAGCGAGGTCCAGGCCCTCCACCACGTCGACGATCGCCACGGCGACGACCAGGCGGGTGAACCATTTGTTGTCGGCCGGCACGACATACCAGGGCGCGCGCTTCGTGGTGGTGGCGCGAATCGCCTCCTCGAAAGCATGCTGGTAATCGTCCCAATAGCGCCTTTCGCGCACGTCCGAGGGCGAGAATTTCCAATTCCGGTCGGGATCGTCGAGCCGCTTCATGAAGCGCTTCTTCTGCTCTTTCCTGGACAGGTTGAGGAAGAATTTGAGGACGATGACGCCCTGACGGGTGAGGTAGTCCTCGAACTGGGCTATGTCGGCGAGCCGTTCGTCCCAGATTTTCTTCGAGACATATCGCGGCGGCAGTTTCTGGAGGCTCAGCAACTGCTGGTGCACGCGCACGACCAGGACCTCCTCGTAATAGGAGCGGTTGAAAATGCCGATCCGGCCGCGCGCGGGAACGGCCTTGGCGTAGCGCCACAGGAAATCGTGCGACAATTCCTCGGCCGAGGGCTGTTTGAAGGAGGTCACCTCGCAGCCCTGCGGATTGACCCGCGACATGACGTGCTTGATCGTGCCGTCCTTGCCGGCGGCGTCCATCGCCTGGAACACGAGCAGCAGCGACCAGCGGTCCTAGGCGTAGAGCATATCCTGCTCCTCGGCGAGCCATTCGCTGCCGCGCGCGAGAAGCTCGGCCGCCTCGTCCTTGTCCATCTTGAGGCCGCAGGTGTCGCCGGCGTCGAAATCCTTGAGACGGAAACCCGCGCCCGAAGTCACGCGGAACGGATGGACATATTTCTCGATGCGATCGAGTATTTCCTTTCTCGGCATGGGCCGGTCTCCTCCCTTTCGGGCTTGGCGGGTCGAATGTCCGCCTGCCGCTTTTTCGGCAGCGTAGCAGAGGAGGCCGACGAGCAGAAATGAATCGGCGACTGGCGCCGGATCGCAATCCGCCTGTATGATTTCGACCTGATTCGATCGAGAGAAAAGGTCCCTCATTGACTTACAAGACCATCCAGCTGCTCTTGAACGTGAATGAAAGTCCGCAGGCGGACGCCGCGATCGACTACGCGATCGAATTGGCGCGGCGGGAGGGCGCGCATCTGTCCGTGCTGGCCAATGCGCAACGCGTCGATTTCCCCGGGATCGACATTCTGCCTTTGGCCGACGCGATCATCGCCGAAGTCAATGACGAGCGCCTCGCCAAGGCGAAAAGCCTCGGTCTCCACATCGAAACCTCAGCGCGGCTCGCAGGGATCAACCTGGATTGCGCGATCGCGCAGCTCTCCCAATACGACGCCGGAAAGACCTTCGTCGCCGCGTCGCGCCTCAGCGACCTCGTCATTGTCTCGCAGCCGAAATCCGTCCTGCGCGCCGACCTCAAATTGATCGAGGACGTGCTCTTCAAATCCGGCCGCCCGGTCCTGGTCGTTCCGCAGGAATGGGACGCCGGCCCGACCCTGGACAAGGTCGTCGTCGCATGGGACGGCGGCGCCAAGGCGGCGCGCGCCGCCAGCGACGCCATGCCTTTGCTGGAAAAAGCCGCTTACGTCGAGGTGGCTTGCGCGACGGACGACGCCAATGACGTTCGCGGCGCGGAACTCGCGCGGCGCCTGAGCCGCCATGGCGCCAATGTCAGCGTGACCAATCTTCCCCTCGTCGGCGCCGACGCCGGCAGAACCTTGATGCAGCACATCGGCTCCATGCCGGTCAGCCTGCTGGTCATGGGCGCATTCGCTCATTCCCGCCTGGTGGAACTGGCGATCGGAGGCGTAACCAACCTGATGCTGAACGAAGCAAGGGTTCCAGTGCTCTATTCATTCTGACTTTTCCGGCGGGAGCGGGCCGCGCCGCCGCAGCCACGCGACGACGCTCCGGGACTTCCGGGCGATCCAGCGATCGGCCTTCGCCGCGGCGGGAAAATCGACCGCCAGGAGCGAAAGGCCCAATGGGATCATCCAGAAGCCGACGAGCGGCAGGAAGCCGAAAACTCCGGCGACGACCAGCACGACGCCGACGGGAATGCGCAGCGGGCGCCAGTGCGGATCGCGCAGCTTTTCGAGCCAGGACCGGGTCGGGCGATCATCCATCCGAACGGGCGCTCATGTGTAGACGCCGCCTTCAGGCGACGAAAGCGGCGCCGCCACGAAGATCGCGCCGAGGCATGGCATGTGGATGACTCCCTGTTGCGGGACGCCAAACGGGCGCCGCGTTCTCGGCGGTAGCGCTGATCTCATCCACGATCCTTGAACCTTGATAGACATAAATCACATAGGAATTGAACAGATAGACGGCGGAAAGCCCGACGCTGGCCCAGCCTATGGCCTTGAAAAGGCGAACCTGCGGCCGATACAGCAACCCGACGATGAATATTCCGGTCATCGCCAGGCCCGACAGGCCGACACCGCGTGGATCGGCGAGACATGCGCGAGAATCGGCCCCTTGAGATAGAGGAGATCGGACAGCGCGACGCCCGCCATATTGAACAGATTGCTGCCGAGAAGATTGCCGATCGCCATGTCCAGCGCGCCGATGCGGACTGCGGAAACAGTCACGACCACTTCTGGCAGCGAGGTCGCGCCGGCGACGAAAAGCGTGCCGACGAAAGTCGTGTTCCAGCCCATCGCCGCGGCCAGACGTTCCGCAACGAAGGGCAGCCACACGCCGGCCGCGACAATCAGCGCCGTGGCCGCGGCGAAGCGCAGCGCCGCTGCGCGCGCCGTCATCTGCGGATAACGGTCGGCGATCTCCTCGGCATATTCCTCGCGATGTTCGCGCTCGTAGAGGAAGACCGTCCGCATCGCGAGAACATAGAGCAACAGGATCACAGGCGCGTAGCCGCCAACGTGGCCGATCCGGAATCCGACGCCATGTCCGTGCATGGACAGATTCATGCCCGCGACGCCAATCAGAATGACGCCGAATCCGGCCGGGAGCACGTGGCCGATGCGCGCCCGCCGATAGACGCTTTCGCCGCGCAGCAGGAAATCGAGCGCGACGAGCATCAGCAGATTGAAGTTGCAACTGCCGAAGGCGTTGCCGATCGCGATGTCGGGCGCGTCCGCCAGCGTGACCGAACTGACGCCGATGGCCAGTTCCGGAAGCGAGGTCACGGCGGCCAGCAACGTGATGCCGATCCAATTGCCCGAGAAACCTGTCCGCTCCGCAAGCACGTCGCCGCTGCGGCACAATTCCGGCCCGGCGACGCCGATCAACGTGAGGCAGGCTGCGAATTCCAGTCAGATCAGGACAAGTTCATTCAATGCGCCCCCCTGCGCCGACATGGGGCAACGGCGCCCGCTCCGTCTCGTCCACGAAATCTTTCAGCGGACCTGAAGGGCTCATCGCATTTCTCCGAGACGACGGGCGGCGTCCGCGCCGACCTTTGCCTTGAAATGCGGACGGCGCCGCCTTTCAGCGGCAAGTCGCTCGCAAAACCAGACCGAAGTCAAGACGCCGCGGTCAGGCCACTTCCGTTCGAATCGAAATAAAGGAGGAGTTCGGCAACGTTGTGTTAACCGCGCGTGGGCGCGCGCCGAAGGCCGGCGCGTCACAAGCCGCGCGGCGTTCATCGCGCGGCGGCCCGGCCAATTCGCGGCCGGGTGTCAAGTCCGGGCGCGGGCCACGGGCAAGGCGTGAATCACCTCGGCGCAAGCACCATGATCATCTGGCGCCCGTCCATCGACGGCTCCAACTCGACCTTGGCGAGCGGGGCGGTTTCAGCTTTGACCCTTTCGAGCACCTTGAATCCGAGTTCCTGATGGGCCATTTCGCGACCGCGGAAGCGCAGGACGAACTTGACCTTGTCGCCCTCCTCGAAAAAGCGCTTCACCGCCTTCATCTTGGTCTCGTAGTCATGGTCGTCGATGCCCGGGCGGAGCTTGATCTCCTTGATCTCGACGACCTTTTGGCGCTTGCGGGCCTCGGAGGCCTTTTTCTGTTCATTGAAACGATATTTGCCGTAATCGAGGATTTTGCAGACCGGAGGATTGGCGTTCGGCACGATCTCGACCAGATCGAGACCATCTTCCTCGGACAGCCGCAAAGCTTCGAGAACGTCGACGACGCCTCGATTCTGGCCTTCCGAATCGATCAGTTGCACTTCACGGACGCGAATGTCCCGGTTGATGCGGGGTCCCTCCTTCTGCGGTACCGGGGGGGCTTTCATGGGGCGGCGAATGGTCTGTTCTCCTTGGCAAGGTTCTGGGAGACCGGGTCGGGCGCGCGAACGGTCGGTGGCGGCGACCTCGGCCTGCGGTCTCTTCAGAACGCTGGAAAAATTTCATCTACAGCAAAAGTCCCCGCGACCGAAACCACGAGGACCAACCGCCGACAAGATTGTGACAAAGCAGGCTAAAGTCAACGGCGCATTTGCGCAAGAGGCGCGATTTCCATCAGGACGCCTGATCGCCGGCGCCGAAATGCCGGGCGTAAACCGCCAGGGTGATGGCGTTCATGCGCTCGGTCGAAAAGTTCCGGGCGTGAGCGCGGGCGCGATGGGCGAGGTTTTCGCGCGCTGTCGCGCCGAGACGCAGGGCCTCCTCGATGGCCCGAATCAGGGCCGCCGGCGGACCGGGCTGCGCCAGCCAACCGGTGCGCAGCGCCGCCTCGACCTGCGGCGGCGCCAGCACGACCTCGACTTCGTCGCGCTCGCCCGACGCCTGCAGCGCCGCAAGCGGGGCGCCGAGCGCCTGGGCTTCGACGCAAAGCGCCGATCGTTGCGCCGGCGCCACCACCAAAGCCGCCGCGAGGCAGGCGGCGGCGCGGTCCGGCCAGTCGATCTGCAGCACCAGTTCCCCGAGCCCGAGCCGCGCCGCCTCGGCGTCGAAAGCCGGGGACGCCGTCTCGCCCTCGCCGCGCAGCCAGACGAAACGCGCCTCCTGCGCGTCATTGGCGAAAAAGTTCCGCGCCTTGAGCTGGGCCGCCGCCGCCAGAAAATTCTGCCGTCGCTCCGCCGGCAGCTCCAGGGCGACGACCAGGCGCACATGGGGCTTCACGCCCAAGGCCTCGCGCAGGCGGCGGACGCGCGCCGCTTCGACCGCCTCCGGCGAAAACACCCGCAGATCGACGCCGTGCAAGCCGCGGACGGCCTTGGCTGCGAGCGCCGGCCGGCGCGCCAGAACCGTCTCCATCAGCTCGCGCGCGTAAAAAATGATCGAATCGGCTTCGAGCGCGACCGCCTCGTCGCCCGGCTCGAAATCCGCCACCAGCGGCACGCGCGCCTGACGCGCCGCATGGAGCGCGGCATAAGCGTCCGCGCCCGAGCGGACATGGATCAGCTCCACGCCCTCGCGCAGCGCGAGCTGGGCGAGCCGCCGCCGGTTGCGCCAGGCCTGCCAGGGATTGCGGGTCGCCGCCGCGAAAGAGGTGAAAACGCCGCCGCGCGCCTGCAATTCGCTCACCAGGCGGCCCGGCCGCCCCGCGACCAGCGCCCGCGCTCCGACCTCGGCGAGGCTCGCCGCCAGTTCGACACAGGCCGAAGCGCTGGAATCGAGCGCGGGAACGACCTGAAGAATCGCGCGGCCGAACAGCGCCTGAGCGTCAATCTCCCCTTCCGCGCCCCATGGCGTCATGCCGGCTCCCGCTTGACAAACGAATCACGGGTCGCACCTTAGCCCTGCCCCAAACCGATCGCCAAATGACCGACACAGCCGCATTCTTTTCGCCGAGTCCCGGCGCGCCGCGCCTTGCTTATCTCGCCCGCGCGGGAAACGTTCCACCCGGCCTGTTCTGGCTCGGCGGCTTCCGCTCGGACATGCGGGGGTCCAAGGCGCAATTTCTCGATTCGCTCGCCGAAGCACAGAGCCGCCCCTGCCTGCGCTTCGATTATTCCGGCCATGGCAAATCGGATGGCGCTTTCGCCGACGGGACGATCGGCAAATGGGCGGCGCAGGCGCTTGCCGTTTTTCGCGCCCTGACGCGGGGCCCGCAGATCGTGGTCGGCTCGTCCATGGGCGGCTGGATCGCGCTGCTGCTCGCCCGCGCTTTGGCCGATGCCGGCGAGAGCGCGCGGCTCGCCGGCATGGTCCTGATCGCGCCGGCGGTCGATTTCACCGAGGAATTGATCTGGCCGCGCTTGCCGGAAGAGGCGCGCCGGGCGATCGTCGCCGAGGGCCGCTGGACGCGTCCGGCCGACGCCTATGGCGAGGCCTATCCCCTGACCAGAGCCCTGTTCGAGGACGGAAAGGTCAATAGCCTGTTCGGGCGCGAAATCCGCACGCATTGCCCCGTGGCGATTCTGCAGGGCATGGAAGATCCCGACGTGCCCTGGCGCCACGCCATGCGGCTGATGGAAAGCCTCGCCTCCGATCCGGCGACGATCGCTTTGATCAAGGACGGCGACCATCGCCTCTCCCGCCCACAGGATCTTGCGGCCTTGGCCAGGGCGATCGAAACCCTGGAAGGGCAGCCGCGGGGCGGGTGACGTTTTCTTGAAGCTTGCGCGCCCGATCATGTTGACAGCGCCCCGGCGCCCCCGTAGAAGACGCGCCGGGCCCAGGTGGCGGAATTGGTAGACGCGCTGGTTTCAGGTACCAGTGGTGCAAGCCGTGGAGGTTCGAGTCCTCTCCTGGGCACCAACACATAAGTTGGTCGTCCTCCCCAATCGAGCGAAACGTTTTCGCCGGCGCTCGAGCGCGGCGATCACCTCTCCTGCAAAAGTCGTTTCCGTTTCCCCTTGCGCCGGCGCCGCCGGCAATGCTTGGCTGCGACTTGCGATGATCGAGGAAGCCTTCATGCGCGCATCGGCAAGTCTGGCATTATCGATAGCTTTTTTTGGCCTTGCTCCAGCGAGCGCGGCTGAGAACGCTCTCTCCGGCAAGTGGCGGATCGAGCGGATCGCGGAGGTCGGCGCCTTCGACGCGAGCAAAGCGTCCTTCGACATCCTGCCCGACGGGCGCATGGCGACCACCGTCGGCTGCAACCGAATCGCCGGAAAGCCGAAAATCGACGGCGAAGCGATCGCTTTCGGGGCGATGGCGATGACAAAAATGGCCTGCCCGCCGCCGCTCGACGACATAGAGGCGAAATACGGCACGGCGCTCGAAGCCGCCCGGACGTTCCATATCGCCGGCGACGAATTGACTTTTGCCGACGGCAAGGGCGACGCCGTGCTGGTTTTCCGCCGCGCCGAATGAAGCCGATTCGAGCGTCGACAGATACCGAAGAGGTGGCCGAAATAGAGCCGTCCTGATCAAAGGACAGGGGCCGTCTTGACCGAAAACGAACAAAGCCCGACGCGCCCGCGGGCGGCGTGGTTCCGGCCGGTTTCGCGCTGGCGCAGCTTCAGGACAATGATCTCGAAGCGGCGCTGACCGGGGCGCCGGAGACCGGCGCCAAGACCTCCCCTCGCTACGTTCGACCTGGCGGAGGACAGATTCGAAGCGGAAGGGTCAGGAATCGACGCCGCTGGTTTGCCCTTGGCCAATCGTTCCGATTGGAGAATGATCGACTGGATCGTCATGAATTGATCCGAATGTCCCATTATGTTTCTTCGGGATCGCGCGGCGCCTGTTCCAGGCCCCGCCCGCATGCCGGAGAGCAGATCGATGCGAAAAATTCTCGCCAGCGTCTTCGCCGCCGCCCTTTTCGGCCTCTCCCCCGGTATTTTGGGCGCAGCCTCGGCCGAATCGCATTGGCCAGCGTCGGCCCGGGTCTATTTCATCGAACCAGCCAATGGCGCGGTCGTTAACGGCAAGGTCGCGGTGAAATTCGGCCTGTCCGGCATGGGCGTCGCCCCCGCCGGCGTCGACAAGCCCAATACCGCCCATCATCATCTGCTCATCGACATGGGCGCGCCGACCGGCGCGGCGCTGAACCAGCCGCTGCCGAGCAACGCCCATATCAAGCATTTCGGCGGCGGACAGACCGAGACCGTGCTCGACCTGCCGCCCGGCAAGCACAGCCTGCAGTTGATCATGGGCGACGCTTTTCACATCCCCCACGATCCGCCGCTCGAATCCGAGAAAATCGAGATCGAAGTCAAATAGGACAGCGCCGTCGGCCATACATGCCCTTGACCGGGCTGCGCGCATCGGGCAAGCGATCCCCAAATCTTCTGCGTAAATCGGGGATCGCGGCATGTCGGTTCAGATCGCAAACCAGGACTTCGCCGCCCGGCTGGTCGCCGTCGCCGAGGCGACCGAGTCTACGCTGGACGCTTTGCTTCAGCCCCATCGCCTCAAAGGCGAAAGGACCCGTCCGGAACGCCTGCTGGAGGCCATGCGCTATGGCGCGCTCGGCGGCGGCAAGAGGTTGCGCCCCTTCCTTCTGGTCGAGACCGCCGGCCTGTTCGGCGCGCAGGGCGACGGCGTGCTCCGCGCCGCCTGCGCGCTGGAGATGGTCCATTGCTATTCGCTGATTCATGACGACCTCCCGGCCATGGACGACGACGATCTGCGGCGCGGCCGTCCCACCGTCCACAAGGCCTTCGACGAAGCCACCGCGATTCTCGCCGGCGACGGCCTCCTCACTTTTGCCTTCGACGTCATCGCCGACGCCCCGACCCATCCCGACGCCGGGGTGCGCGCCGATCTCACGCTCATGCTCGCGCGCGCAGCTGGCCTTGGCGGGATGGTCGGCGGCCAGGCGCTCGACCTTGAGGCCGAGGCGAGCAAGGCGCCGCACACGCGCGAATTCGTCGCCCTGATGCAGTCGATGAAGACCGGCGCGCTGCTGCTTTTCGCGGTCGAGGCCGGGGCGCGGATCGGCGGCGCCGACGCGAAGCAAACCGCCGCCTTGAGCCGCTATGGCTCGGCCCTCGGCGCGGCTTTCCAGGTCGCCGACGACGTTCTCGACGCCGAGGGCGACGAACAGGCCCTGGGCAAGCGCGCGGGCAAGGACGCCGACCGCAACAAGGCGACGCTGGTTGCCGCGCTCGGCCTGGAGGAGGCGCGCCGGCGGCGCGACGCCCTTGCCGAGGAAGCGATTCAGGCCCTTGCCGACGGCGGCTTCGGCGCAAGCGCCGCGATCCTGGCGGAAGCCGCGCGTTTCACGGTCGCCCGAAAGTCATGACGCCCGCGCCCGCCCGGCGCCTGCCCAAGCCGCTCCGCATCGTCCGGGCGCGGCCGCGCCTGTTCCTGTGCGCCGCGCTCGGCGTGGTCGTCGGCCTTTGCCTGCCGGAGGAATGGCGTCTCGGCACGCGCGGCCTCGTCGGCTGGAACGCCGCGGTCTGGACCTATCTCGCCGCGGTCGGGATAATGATCGCGCGATCCGAACATCAGGACATTCATCGCCGGGCGGCGCTTCAGGACGAAGGTCAGCACACAATCCTGATCCTGGCCGCGCTGTCGGCGATCGCGGCGTTCGGCGCCATCGTCGCCCAGCTCGCCACGGCCAACAAGGCGCCCTACCCGGTCAAGGAGCTCCATATCGCTTTGGCGGTCGCCACCATCATCGGATCGTGGCTGTTTCTGCACATGACCTTTGCGCTCCATTACGCCCACGAGTTCTTCCGGATCGCGAAGCCGGACGCGGAAGGAAAATCGTGCAGCGGCATCGCCTTTCCTGGGACGGAGCGGCCCGATTATCCCGACTTCCTCTATTTCTCTTATGTTATCGGGGTGGCCTGCGCGACCGCCGACGTCAATATCACGAGCGCGCCGGTGCGCCGGCTAGCGACGCTCCATGGCGTTCTTTCCTTTTTCTACAACAACGCCGTGCTGGCCATGACGATCAACATCGGCGCCGGTTTCATGGGGAGCTGACGGCTCTCCAACCCTGATCGTGAGCGCGAAGCGCACGATCAGATACATGACGCCCAGCAAGACGGCCGATCCTACCCACAGAAGAAATTCCTGAGGACTCGGCAGCGTCGATTGCACCGGCATGGTGATGAGCTTGCGCAGGATGACGACGATGGTGACCTCGACGAAAGTGTCGACGGTCAGCGGATAGCCCCGCATATAGCGGATTTCCGCCGTGATCAGCGCCGACACGGTCCATAGCAGCATCAGCGTGCCGAGACCGTGCAGAAAACCCTGCGCCAGATTGTCGTGGCGAAGAGCGGTCAGGACATCGTCGATGAAGAGCCAGGTGAAAAGGAGGACGGAGGCGGCCAGCGCGAGCCCGAGGATGAGATGGGCGAAGCCGTTGATCAGGCCCATCGCGCGCAAAGCCAGAGTGTGCAGCGGCCTCAGCGCTGCCGGCAGATTCGTTTCCTCGACCATGTCTATCGGCTCGTCCATCGGCCCCCTGTTCCCGCAAGCCGGGCGCCCTTTGCTTCACGCCGCGCGGCGAAGTCTTGCGATGGCGCGAATGCGGGTCGGCTGCCTCGGCCCACCGGCAAGCGGAGGCCAGCTTTTCGCAAAAAAAAACTACTGGAAAAGTCGGCAGCGATTCGGACGGTTCATTTCGCCCGGCGCAGGGTGAGGTTAATCCGGCCCGGCGGGTCGAGCAAGGTCGAGCTTTCGGGCAACGTCCGGTCCACGCCATGGAACATCAGCCGGGCCGGGCCGCCGAAGACGACAATGTCGCCAGAATCGAGCCTGATCGTCCGGCTCGGGTCGCGCCGCCTTTCGCCGCCATAGCGGAACAGGCAGGAATCGCCTAGCGAAAGGGAAAGGATCGGCGCGGAAAAATCCGCCTCGTCGCGGTCCTGATGCGGGCCCATCCGCGCCGTTTCGTCATAATGATTGATGAGGCAGGCGTCCGGTTCGCGGGCGCATTCGGCATAGGCGCGCCACAGCCGCAATATGCTTTCCGGCATCGGCGGCCAGGGCCGGCCGGTCTCCGGATGGCAGGCCTGATAGCGATAGCCGGAAATATCGGACACCCAGCCGAGCGGTCCGCAATTGCTCATGCGGACTGAGAATTCCTTGCCCGAGCGCGGCATCCTGGGCCTGAACAGAGGCGCCTCGCGCAATAAAACGCGCAGTTCGTCCCGCAAGTCCTCCTGCCCGGCCCGGTCCAGCGCCGCCTTGTAAAGGCGCAGGCCGGGCTTGAGGAGCAGCATGCGTCCGGTTCGGCTTTGCTAATTTGTCTTGGCGCCGCCTTTGGCCACGGCGACCTTGGCCGGACGCAGCACCCGCTCGCCAATGGCGAAGCCTTCCTCGACGACATGCGCGACAGTGCCGGGCGGCACGCTTTCGTCATGGGCCTCGAACAGGGCCTCATGGAAATTCGGGTCGAATTTCTGGCCCTTGGGTTCGAGCTTGCGCACCCCGTGACGGGAGAGGCGGGAGAGGAAATCGCGTTCGGTCAGTTCGATTCCCTCGACAAAGGCCTTGAGCGTGTTGTCGGCGGCTTCGCGGGCTTCGGGGGGCACATTGTCGAGCGCGCGGCGGAGATTGTCGGCGAAGGTCAGCATGTCCCGGGCGAAAGTCGTCACGCCATAGGCCTTGGCGTCCGCGACTTCCTTTTCGGTGCGGCGGCGCAGGTTTTCCATTTCCGCCAGGGTGCGCAGCAGCCTGTCCTTGAGGCCGGCGTTCTCCGCGATCAGGGCCTGGACCGCAGCCGCATCGCGCTCGGCGTCGCCTTGCGCCGGCGTCGTTTCCGCGGCCGGAGCCTCATCCGTTGGCGAAAGCTTTTCGTTTTGCGGATTCTTGCCGTCGTTCATCGGTCAACCTTCACTTTGGTTCGCCCTGCATATCGGGCGAGACGAAGCAGAAATCAAGCTTTGCGTCCGGCGCCGAACACATCCAGCAGATTGCGGCGCAGCGCCGCCTGACGCGCCGGATTGACCACTTTGGCGCCTGTGATGTCGCTCACATAGAAGGTGTCCACCGCCTTTTCGCCGAAGGTCACGATATGGGCCGAGGCGATGTTGAGGTTGAGCCGGGACAGGGCGAAAGTCAGGTCATAGAGCAATCCGGGACGGTCGAGGCCCGACACTTCGACCACGCTATACATATGGGACAGGCTGTTGTCGACGATGACGTCGGGCGGCACGCTGAAGGTTTCGCCATGGGAGGAGGCCTTGGCGGTCTTCGCCGCCACCACATCGCTCAGGCGGATTTCGCCGCGCAAAGCCTGTTCGACCGAGCGCGCGATACGTTGACCGCGCCGCAATTCGTCCTCGTCGTGGTCGAAGGCGCGCGATACGCAGATCGTGTCCAGCGCCAGGCCGTCGGTGGTGGTGAAGATCTGGGCGTCCACGATATTGGCGCCGGAAGCGGCGCAGGCGCCGGCGATGATCGACAGCAGGCGCGGATGGTCGGGCGCGACGACGGTGATTTCGGTGACGGCGCGAAAGGCGTCGGTCGAAAATTCGGTCGCCAGCGAATTCATCTCGACCGCCGTGGCGTGCAGCAATCGGGCGTGGGCGATGCGGTGCGGCAGATCGACCTTGAGCCAATAGGCGGGATAATGCCGCGCGGCATAGTCGGCAAATTCGGGATCGGACCAGCCGGGAAGCTTTTCGCGCAGCTCGGCCTGGGATTTCTGCACGCGCCGTTTGCGGTCCACCGAGGAATGGCCGCCCGCCAGCACCAGTTCGGTTTCCCAATAGAGGGTGCGCATCAATTCCGCTTTCCAGCCGTTCCAGACCCCCGGGCCGACCGCGCGGATGTCGCAGGCGGTGAGGACCAGCAGCATCTTCAGGCGCTCGACGGTCTGCACGATCTTGGCGAAGCCTTCGATCGTCCGGCTGTCGCCGAGGTCGCGGCTTTGCGCGATATTGGACATGGTCAGGTGATATTCGACCAGCCAGGCGGCCGCCTCGGTTTCGGCGTCGGTCAGGCCGAGGCGCGGACCGAGCCTGCGGGCGATTTCCACGCCGGCGATGGAATGATCCTCCTTCCGGCCCTTGGCGATATCGTGCAGCATCACCGCGACATAGAGCGCGCGGCGATGGCTGATGGTCGGCATGATGGCGCTGGCGAGCGGCAGTTCGGCGGTCAACTGGCCGAGATCGACTGCGGCGAGCTCGCCCAGCGCCCGCAACAGATGCTCGTCCACCGTGTAATGATGGTACATGTTGAACTGCATCATCGCGACGATGCGGCCGAAATCGGGAATGAAGCGGCCGAGCACCCCGGCCTCGTTCATCAGCCGCAGCGCGCGCTCGCAGGATTTCGGCGAGGTCAAGATGTCGAGGAACAGCCGGTTGGCCTCCGGGTCCGCGCGCAATTTGTTGTCGATGCGCGGCAGGGATTGCGTCACCAGCCGCAAAGCGTCGGGATGGATGGGCAGCTCATTGCGCGCCGCGATCTGGAACAGGCGGATCAGATTGACCGGATCCTTGTCGAACACGTCGCTGGAAGGAACCGTGACGCGATCGGTCTCGAGCGCGAATGGCCCGAGGTCGCGCGGCTTGGAGCGACGCCGCAGCTTGCTGACGAAACGGTCGAACACCGCCCGGGGCTTGGCCTGACGCTCCTCGAGCGCGGCGCAGACGATATTGGTCAGATCGCCGACGCTTTTGGCGACCGTAAAATAATGTTTCATGAAGCGCTCGACCGCCGACAGGCCGCTGCGCGGCGCATAGTCGAGCTGAGCCGCGATCTGGCGCTGCAATTCGAAACTCAGCCGCTCTTCGGCATGACCGGTCATGAAATGCATGAAGCAACGGACCTTCCACAGAAAGGCCTCGCAGCGGCGGAACAGGCGCCATTCCTGCTCCGTGAACAGGCCGACGCCGACCAAAGCGTCGGCGTCCTGCACGCGATAGACATATTTGGCGATCCAGAACAGAGTGTTGAGGTCGCGCAGGCCGCCTTTGCCCTCCTTGACGTTGGGCTCGACCAGATAACGCGAGGCGCCCGCGCGCCTGATACGGGCGTCGCGCTCCGAGAGCTTGGCGGCGACGAATTCCGGTGCAGTGTTGCGAACGATTTCCTGATCGAACCGTTCGAGAAGCTCATCGAGCAGCGCACGGTCGCCGAGCACGAACCGGCATTCGAGCAGGGTCGTGCGGATCGTCATGTCCGCCTTGGCCTGACGCAGGGATTCCTCGACTGTGCGGGTGGCGTGGCCGACCTTCTGCTTCAGGTCCCAAAGCAGATAGAGCATGGACTCCACGACGGCCTCTTCCGCCCCGTGGTTTCCGCTCGGCAAAAGAAAGAGAAGATCGATGTCCGAGCCCGGCGCCAAAGCGCCGCGTCCATAGCCGCCGACCGCGACGACGCAAAGGCGTGGCGGCGACGCCGTCGGGAGGATATATTTGGCCACGCAACAATAGATGGCGCGGATGATTTCATCCTCGACAAAAGCGAGATGGGCGCCGCAGGCAAGGCCGGAGCCCTTGTTTTCCAGAGCCGCGCGCGCAACCCTGGCGCCGTGGGCCAGACATTCGGCGAGAACCTCCACCGCGGCCTTGCGGAATTCCGGCGTCGCGCCGCCGAATCGTTCGGCGAGCCCGGAAATGCGGGCGTCGAGGGCGGCGCGGTCGAACAGCGCCTTCATCGGCAATTCCATGCGCGGGCCGGTCCATTTCGGCGCCGGCTGGTCACGGGAGGGGATCTGGCCCTGAAGATTCATCCCACCGCCTCCAGTTCCGCGGCCTTGTTGACGACCGCGTCCCAGATCGCCACAGCGACATCCGGCCCGCCGGTGCGCTTGATCGCGCGGATTCCGGTCGGCGAGGTCACGTTGATCTCGGTGAGGAAGCCGCCGATGACGTCGATGCCGACGAAAACCAGGCCACGCTTCTTCAGTTCCGGGCCGATGGTCGCGCAGATTTCCCGCTCGCGCGGCGAAAGCTCGGTCGCCTCAGCCGCCCCGCCGCGCACCATGTTCGAGCGTATGTCATTCTCCGCCGGCACCCGGTTGACGGCGCCAGCCGGCTCGCCATCGACCAGAATGATGCGCTTGTCGCCTTGGGCGACCGCGGGCAGGTATTTCTGCACCACCCATTGCTCGCGGAAGCTCGTTGCGAACAGATCGAAGAGCGAGCCGTAATTGGCGTCCTGCTTCATCAGCCGGAAGACGGCCGCGCCGCCGAAGCCGTGCAGCGGCTTCATCACCACCTCGCCATGTTCGGCGCGAAAGGCGTCGATTGCGGTCTTGTCGCGGGTGATCAGGGTCGGCGGCATCAATTGCGGGAAATCCATGACGAACAGCTTTTCGGGCGCGTTGCGCACGCTGACGGGATCGTTGACCACCAGAGTTCTTCCACCGATCTTTTCGAGCAGATGGGTCGAAGTGATATAGGCGAGGTCGAAGGGCGGGTCCTGACGCAGCAGGATGACGTTCATGTCGCGCAGAAAAATTTCGCGCGGCGCGCCGAGGTCAAAATGATCGCCCTTGACGTCGCGCACGCGCAAGCTCTGCGCCACGGCGATGACATCGCTCCCGCGCAACGAAAGGCGGTCTGGGGTGTAAAATTCGAGTTCGAAGCCGCGCTCCTGCGCCTCCAGCAACAGAGCGAAGGTCGAATCGCCGGCGATATTGATCCGTTCGATCGGGTCCATCTGAACGGCGACTTTCATGACGATGCTCATTGCGACCGATGCCCTGACCCTTTACGCGGATTCGCTGAAGGGCGATGTTAGCGATTTCGTAAATAAACACAAAACGTCCGCGCCGCCGCTCTAAACGATGCGATTGCCGCGAATGACAACATTTTTGAACGTGTTCACAGCGCCGGGCAGAGCGAGGTCGCCGCTGATCACTTGCGTTTGGAACATGGCGACGATATTCGCCTTTTTCGACCCGCGGAGGTCATTTTCCACGATCTCGCAAGGGCCGAGCCGATCGCCCTGGGCCGCAAAGCCGATCCCATATTCGTTGTCAATCAAGCGGTTGGCTTCAACGACCACATTGTTGCGGGCGTCGAAGAATCCGGCAAGGATTCCAAACCAGGGCGAGCCGACCACAATATTGCCGACCATCCGCACGTCGCCCTCGCCCTCGACGCCGGTGAGCCAGTTCATGCGCGGGCCGAAATCGGGATCGGGATGGGACGGGCGGATTTTCGAAACGACATTGCCGGAAATCAGCGCTCCGGCGCCATTTCCCGGCCCGACATAATTGGTGGCGGAAATGCCGGCGCCGCAATCCTCGATCACATTGTTGCGGAAAGTCGCATTGCGGAAGCCGAATTCCGCATACATCGCCTTTTCATTGAAACTCTTGCAGCGGTTGTCGGCGATGACGACGTCCCAGCCGCCGGTGTTGCGCACGGCGGTATAGGCGCAGCGTTCGATATGATTGTTTTCGATCGTTACCGGTCCGCATTCGGCGACCCGCACGCCATTGCCGTAAAGGCCTTCGCCGCCCGAGCGGTTGCTAATGTCGGCGATCGTATTGTTGCTGATGCGGGAGCCGTCATAGCGCTTCGAATGCGCGCTCCAATGATGCACGCCATTATCGCCGCAGCGCTCGATCCTGTTGGCGTCGATCGTCACCCCGGCGCAATTTTCATCGAGAATCGCCGTGCAGGTCAGGTCGCGGAAGGTCGAAAGCCGGATGCGGCCGCCGCAACGCTTCTGCATCAGGCCGATCGTGCTATGCTGTATGACGCAATTCTCCATTTCCATTCGCGCCACATCGCTGAAGGTGAGCAGCCCAAAGGCGCTGTTGATCGGCAGATCAGCGCCGTCGAAGGTCACGTTCTCGAAGCTCAGGGATTGCAGCGCGCCATGGTTGGAGATCATCGGCCCGGCATAGCCGAGCCGCAGGGTAGAGCCCGCTCCGCGCCCGACGAGATGCGTCCCGTCGGGCAGGAAGAGTTGATAGATCGTGGTCACGCCCGCAGGCAGGACGAAAGGCCGGCGCGCCAGGGCCGCCTCGCTCAAGGACGAGAGCAGGTTGGCGGTGGCGGCGCCGATCGCATCGCCATTGGCGCGGGCGAGGCTTCGATAAAACGGGACCAAAGCCGCGGCGCGCGCGGCGCTGGCGATCAGCCTCCGCCGCGTTTGCGGAATGTAAAGCATGGCCAAAAGCTCGCCCTCCCCATTCTCCGCGCTTCGCAGCGCTTAATCCTTTCCTGACGGCTCGCGCCTACCTTGCCGCCATGAAGATGGAGAAAGCGGAAACGACGCGCATGACGGCTTGCCGGCGCGCGCCCCGGCGCGCCGGCAAGCGGGGAGCGGCCGCGCCATGCTGATCATCCTGACCTTCATCCTCAACGCCGGCCTCAATTTCCTGCTTGGCCTCTGCGTCGCGGCCGTGCTGGGCCCCGAAGCCTATGGGCGGTTCTCGATCGCCCTGATGACCGCGACCCTGACCACGACCCTGGTCTTCGACTGGCTGCGTCTTTCGGCGACGCGCTATTACAACGAACAGACCCGGGCGGCCGCGCCCGACCTGCGGGCCGCCCTCGACGCCGGCTATGTTTCCGGCGCGCTGATTCTCGCGACCCTGGCCGCCACGGCCCTGTTGCTCGGCCGGGACTTCGGCATGGGCCGGGAAATGGTGATCGCGACCGTCGTGGTCGCCATCGCCAATGGGTTCTTTGAATTTTTCGCCGCCCTGTTGCGCGCCCGCTTCCACAATCTTGGTTACAGCAGCCTGGTCATCCTCAAGAATGTGCTGGCCTTCGCGGCGATGGTCGGCGCGGCCTATTTCTTCCACGATCCGGCGCTGGTCATGGCCATGGCCGCCGCGAGCGCGGTGATCGCCACGCTCGCCCTGTGGCGGCAGACCGCCGATCCGCACAGCCGCCTGCCCCAGGCGAGTCGCGGGCAGATCGCGGTCTATCTGCGCTATGGCGCGCCGATCGTCATCGGCAATTTCTTCTATCAGACGGTCGTCCTCGCCAATCGCGGCTTTGCCGCCGCCCATCTCGATTTCGCCGCCGCCGGCAAATTGTCGCTCGCCACCGACATGACCATGAGGCTGATGCTGGTCGCCGGCGCGGCCCTCGACATCCTGCTGTTCCAGATCGCGGTGCATCGCCGGGCGACCGCCGGGGCCGAAGCCGGCGCGGCCCAGGTTTCGCGCAACAGCGCCCTCATCCTCGCCGCGCTGACCCTGCTCTGCCTTGGCTATATCGCGGGCCTGCCCGCCTTTACCGCTCTGGTCGCGCCGAAAAAATTCCGTGACACATTCGAGCCGCTGAGCCTTATTCTTGCGCCCGGCGTGGCCCTGTTCTGCATCGGCCAGTTCTGCCTCAACCCCATCGTGCAACTCGAAAACCGCACCGGCCTGACGCTGATCGCGGCTGCGGCGACGGCGGCGCT
The DNA here is from genome assembly GCF_022760755.1 of Candidatus Rhodoblastus alkanivorans. Taxonomy (NCBI): domain Bacteria; kingdom Pseudomonadati; phylum Pseudomonadota; class Alphaproteobacteria; order Hyphomicrobiales; family Rhodoblastaceae; genus Rhodoblastus; species Candidatus Rhodoblastus alkanivorans. Next base: position 491,301 of record NZ_JAIVFP010000001.1, on the reverse strand, counting down.
CGATCTCGGTGTGATCTGGTTCGGCCCCTTCCAGGTGAGCATCATCAGCCTTGCGGCCATCCATGCGGCGAGCCTCGCAGCCGGATTCGTCCTGATGATCGCGCTCACCTTTCCCTGGCGCGCCTATTGGCCTCGCGCCAGCGACGTCGGCGTCATTGCGCTCGCCGGCGCGGCGGCGCTCGCCGTCATGTGGCCGCTGCGGCATATCAATCCGCCGCTCGTCGCTCTCGTCCTTGTCGCTTTCGCCGGCGCCTCGGTCTTCGGCGGCGTGATTTATCTCCTCGACCTCGGCGGCGTGGTCCGTGGCGCGGCGGCGAAAGCGCTGGCGCGGCGACGCCAACGCCGCGTCGCGCAAGCGCAAGGCCTGTGAGCCAGAAAGACGCAATGATCGCCGGAGAGATCGGCGTCGCCGCCCTTTAATTTCGGTTCCGCCCGCGCGCGGGCTTGGCAAAACGCGGAATTTCATCAAAGAGTCACGGCCTCGCGTCAAAGCGACGCTTGAATCGAAGCCATTCCGGGGCCGCCATGGATTATTTCCGCCGCTTCACCTTCCTGCTCTGCGCTCCGGCCTTCGACGCCGATGAACTTGAGGGCGAACGCCTCAGGCAGATCGTCGACGCGGTGGAAAAATCCGGTTTCGAGGTGGTCCGCGCCCGCCGCGTCGAGGATGCGGAACTCGCGATCAAGACCGACGCCGCCATCGGCTGCATGATCGTCGATTGGGGCAAGAAGGGGATGACCAGCAAGACGGCGAGCCTGATCTCCTATGTCCGCCGCCGCGGCCTGGAAATGCCGATCATCCTGCTGGTGCGCCGCAAGCGTTTCGAGGATCTGCCGATCGACGTGCTCGACAATGTCGACGGCTATGTCTTCCTTGCCGAGGAAACGCCAGAATTCATCGCCAAGAATCTCGTCAGCCGGCTGAAGCAATATGCCGAGACCATGAAGACGCCGTTTTTCGGCGAACTGGTCGATTATGCCGAGGAAGGCAACCAGCTCTGGACCTGCCCCGGCCATAATGGCGGCATGTTTTATTCCCGCAGCCCGATCGGGCGGATTTTCGTCGAACATCTCGGCGAAGCCATTTTCCGCGACGACCTCGACAATTCCGTGCTCGAACTGGGCGATCTCCTGGTCCACGAAGGCCCCGCCTTGCGCGCGCAAAAGGAGGCGGCCAAGATTTTCGGGGCCGAGCGAACCTATTTCGTCCTCAACGGCACTTCCGCCTCCAACAAGATCGTCCTTTCGGCCCTCATCGCGCCGGGCGATCTGGTGCTGTTCGACCGCAACAACCACAAGGCCGCCCATCACGGCGCCCTCATGCTCGCGGGCGGCGCGCCGATCTATCTCGAAACCGACCGCAACGCCTTCGGTCTGATCGGCCCGATCGACTATGAGGCGCTGGACGAAAAGAAAATCCGCGAAAAGATCCGAAACAGCCCCCTCGTCGTCGATAAGGAAGCCTGGAAAAAGGAGCGGCCCTTCCGCGTCGCGGTCGTCGAACAATGTTCTTACGACGGCACGATCTACAACGCCGAGACGATTCTCGCCAAGATCGGCCCGCTTTGCGATTACATCCTGTTCGACGAGGCCTGGGCCGGCTTCATGAAATTCCATCCGCTGTTCGCGCGCCATTTCGCGATGGGCCTGAAGGATCTTGGCGCGGACGCGCCCGGGATCATCGCCACCCAATCGACGCACAAGCAGCTGGCGAGCTTTTCGCAGGCCTCGCAAATTCACGTCAAGGACAGCCATATCAAGGGACAGCCGCGCCGGATCGAGCATCGCCGCTTCAACGAGACCTTTCTGGTGCACGCCTCGACTTCGCCCTTCTATCCCCTGTTCGCCTCGCTCGACGTCGGCGCGCAGATGATGAAGGGCAAGTCGGGCGAGGTTTTGTGGGACGACACCATCCGTCTCGGCGTCGAAATCCGCAAGAAAATCCGGGCGCTCGGAAAGGAATTCAAGGAAAAGGCCAAGAACAAGGCTCAAGGCTGGTTCTTCGATCCCTTTGTCGCCGACGAGGTCGAGACGCCCGAGGGGCGCATCGCCTGGGAGGACGCGGCAACCGACGATATAGTCAGCGATCCGGCTTTTTGGACGTTCGAGCCCAAGGCGACCTGGCATGGCTTCCGCCATGTCGCCGCTGATTATGCCCTGACAGACCCCTGCAAGCTGACCTTGATCACCCCGGGCTTCGATCGCGCCACCGGCGCCTATGCCGAGCGCGGCGTGCCGGCGCCGGTCGTTGCTCAATATTTACGCGAAAACCGGATCGTGGCGGAAAAGAACGACCTGAACTCCCTGCTCTTCCTGCTGACGCCCGGCGTCGAGTCGAGCAAGGCCGGCTCGCTGATCTCGGCGCTCGTCGCCTTCAAGACCTATCACGACCAGAACGCGCCGCTGGAGGAGGTTATTCCCGAATTCGTGGCGCGACGCCGCCAGCGCTATGCCGGGATGCGCCTGCGCGACCTCTGTCAGGAAATGCATGCCTTCTACCGCGACGCCGGCACCAGCGACCTCCAGCGCCGGCAGTTCCGCCCCGAACATCTGCCCCGCCCGGCCATGCGTCCGCAGGAAGCGGTGCAGAGACTCACCCGCAATGAGGTCCAGTACCTACCCATCGACCAGGTCCAGGGCAAGATGGCGACGACTCTCTGGGTGGTTTATCCGCCGGGCATCGCGACCATCGCGCCGGGCGAAATCCTCGACGATCGCGCCAAACCGATGCTCGCCTATCTCAAGACTTTCGAGCGCGGCGCCAATCTCTTCCCAGGCTTCGAGGCGGAAATTCAGGGCGTCTATCGCGAGGTCGCGGCGGACGGCTCAATCCGATTCCATACCTACGTCGCCGACGTCAACGGGTAAGGCCGGGACATGACCGGGCGGCGGCGCGCCGCTGCCCGGCCCCAGCGCGCGTTGCAGCATGACGCTGTCGGTCCAGCGGCCGAAACGGAAACCGATCCCCTCCAAATAGGCGACCCTGCGGAAACCGCAGGCTTCGTGCAATTTCAGCGAAGCCTTATTCTCGGAATCGACATAGGCGATCATCTGCCGATAGCCGGCATTGGCGCAGGCCTCGATCAGGGCCGGAAGCAATCTTCGTCCGGCGCCGGCGCGAAGATGGCTTTCGTGGACATAGATCGAATGTTTCACGCAATAGCGATAGGCGGGGCGCTTGCGGAAGGGAACGGCATAGGCGTAGCCGATCACCTGGCCATTCAGCTCCGCGACCAGATGAGGCAGGCGGTGCTTCTGCATGTTCTTGCGCCGGCGCTTGATGTCGTCGGCCTGCAAGGGCTCGAATTCCGCGCCGCCGGCAAGCCCATGCGTCACATAACGGGTGTAGATCGCGAGCATGGCCGCGGCGTCGGCCTCGGAGGAAGGCCGCACGACGATCTCGCCGAACTCCGACGTCTTGGGGCTGTCAATCTGCTGGTCCGGCGCTTTTGCTTCCATGGGCGGGCGCGCTCCTAGCTTGGTTCTCTCCCCTTAGCCGAATTCCGGGACGGCCGGGAGAACTATTCAGGCGGCGTTCCATTGATCGCCAGGACCTCGCCGACCAGATAGAGCGATCCCGCGATGAGGATGCGCGGCGGCGACGGCCATGCGCGCCCCGCCAATGCGCGCAACGCCTCCTCGACAGCCGGCCAGGCCTGAGCCTTGAGCCCGAGCCCTTCGGCGGTCGCCGCAACCTCCTCGGGCGCCCGTCCGACCTGGTCGCCGCGCACCGGCAAAGCGTGGACCTCCGCCGCGAGACCGACGAAATGCCGCAGGAAGGCTCCGGCGTCCTTGCTGCGAAGACCGCCATAGAGCAGGATCAGCGGGCGCGGCGACTTTTCCTCGAAATCGGCCATGGCCTCGGCGAGCGCGCGTCCCCCCGCTTGGTTATGGCCGCCGTCGAGCCAAAGTTCGGCCCCTTCCGGCGCCAAAGCCGCCAGTTGGCCCCGGCCGATATTCTGCAGCCGTCCCGGCCAGTGCGCCGTGACCACGCCGCGTTCGAAGGAAGCGAAGGAAAGGTTCGGCCAGCATTGGCGCAAGGCGGCGATCGCCGTACCCGCATTGACGACCTGATGGCGGCCGGGCAGACGCGGCAGGGGCAGATCGAGCAGGCCCAGCGCGTCTTCATAGACGAGACGCCCGCGCTCGGCGCGGCACAGGAAATCCTGGCCGTAAAGGACAAAAGGCGCGCGCAGGCGCGCCGCCTGCCGCTCGACGACAACCAAGGCTTCGTCAGCCTGCGCGGAAACGACCACGGGCGCGCCGGGCTTGATGATCCCGGCTTTTTCGAAGGCGATTTTTTCGAGCGTGTCGCCCAGAAATTCGACATGGTCGATGGAGATCGGCGCAATGACCGCGCAGGCTGGCGTTTCGATCACATTGGTGGCGTCGAAACGGCCGCCGAGGCCGACCTCCAGCAGCAGGGCGTCAGCCGGCCGCTCGGCGAACATTTTGAGCGCCGCCGCTGTGGTCGCCTCGAAAAAGGTGATCGGAGCCCCTGCATTGGCTTTTTCGATCGCCGCCAGGGCTTCCGCCAGTTCCGGATCGGACGCCAGCTTGCCGCCGCCCGGAGCCGCGAGGCGGATGCGTTCGCGAAAATCGACCAGATGGGGCGAAGTATAGACATGGACGCCGAAGCCCGCGGCCTCCAAAATCGCTCGCATGAAGGCGATGGTCGAACCCTTGCCATTGGTGCCGGCGACGTGAATGGTCGGCGGCAGGCGCTTCTGCGGGTCGCCGAGCGCGGCCAGCAGCCGCCGGATGCGGCCCAGCGACAGGTCGATCCGCTTGGGATGGAGGTCAAGCAGGCGCGCCTGCAGTGCGTCGGGAGTGGTCATTTCCGGCCGTTCAGGCGGCCTCCGCCGGGGTTTCCGTCGCGGTCTCCACCGGGGTTTTGGTCAGCAGGCGGCAGAGGCGGCCCAAAGTCTCGCGCATTTCCGCGCGCGGAACGACAATATCGACCATGCCATGCGCGCGCAGATATTCGGCGCGCTGGAAACCTTCGGGCAGGCGCTCGCGAATCGTCTGTTCGATGACCCTTGCGCCGGCGAAACCGATGACCGCGCCGGGCTCGGCGATGTGAATGTCGCCCAGCATGGCGTAGGAGGCGGTGACGCCGCCGGTGGTCGGATTGGTGAGCACCACGATATAGGGCAGTTTCGCCGCCTTGAGGCGCTGGACCGCCACCGTCGTGCGCGGCATCTGCATCAGCGAGAACATGCCCTCCTGCATGCGCGCGCCGCCCGAGGCGGTGAAAATGATAAAGGGCGTCTGCTTTTCGATCGCCCGGAACATGCCGGCGACGATCGCTTCGCCCGCCGCCATGCCGAGCGAGCCGCCCAAAAATTCGAAATCCTGCACCGCGACCGTGACCTGCGTTCCCTGCAGGGCGCCGGCGGCGAGCGTCACCGCGTCATAGGCGCCGGTTGCCGCGCGATTTTCCTTGAGCCGCTCGGTGTAGCGCTTGATGTCGCGGAATTTCAGCGGATCGGCGGGCGCTTCCGGAACCGCCACATTCTCGTATTGGCCGTCGTCGAACAAAGCCTCAAGCCGCGCCTTGGGCGGGATCTTCATGTGGTAGCCCGAACTCGGCACGACATAGAGATTGGCCTCCAGATCCTTGTGGAAGACCAGGGCGCCGCTTTCCGGACATTTGACCCAGAGATTTTCCGGCGTGTCGCGCTTCAGGATCGAACGGATTTTCGGCGGAACGACATTGGAAATCCAGTTCATGGGATTGCACGCTCCTTCGCGGCGCTGGCGACGCCGGCCGCCAGTTCACCCGCCAACCTGCCGACCGCCTCGACCGTCGCCGGCCCGCCGCGCCCCTCGGCGTCGAGCGTTTTGGCGAGCGCGTCGATCAAAGCGGAGCCGACCACGACGCCATCGGCGTTCAAGGCGATTTCGCGCGCCGCCGCGGCGTCCTTGACGCCAAAACCGACGGCGACCGGCAAATCGGTATGGCCCTTGATCCGCTTCACCGCCGTCGCCACCCGCGAATAATCCGGACGGCCGGCGCCTGTGATGCCGGTGATCGATACATAATAGACGAAGCCCGAGGTATTGGCGAGGACCGCGGGCAGGCGGGCGTCGTCCGTCGTCGGCGTCGCCAGCCGGATGAAGCTCAAGCCCGCCTTGAGCGCGGGCAGGCAAAGCTCTTCATCTTCCTCCGGCGGCAAATCGACCACGATCAGTCCGTCGGCACCGGCGGCCATGGCGTCGGCCAGGAATTGGTCGACGCCATAGACGTAGATCGGATTGTAATAGCCCATCAGGATCATCGGCGTTTCCGCATTCTCCTTGCGGAAGTCGGCGACGAGCTTCAGCACGCCATGAAGCGTCATGCCCGCGTGAAGCGCGCGCAGCCCCGCCGCCTGGATCGCGGGGCCGTCCGCCATCGGATCGGAAAATGGCATGCCGATTTCGATGACGTCGGCGCCGGCCTTGGGCAAAGCCTTGACGATCTCCAGCGAAACCGCCGGGTCCGGATCGCCGGCCATGACGAAGGTGACGAGGGCGGCGCGTCCATTAGCGCGGCATTGCGCGAAGCGATGTTCAATGCGAGCAGTCATGCTTTGGGGGTAGCACAACGCGCCGGCCTTGGAAACGGCGGCGTCAGGCCAAATCGCGCAGGGCCTGCCGCAGCGGCTCGGCGCGCTCGCCAAGACGCGCCTCGACTTCGCCGTGAACGCGCTCCCAGACCGGGGCGGCGCGAGCGAGCAGGGCGAAGCCTTCCGGCGTCAGGCGCAGCAGACGGCTGCGCAGGTCGTTTGGATCGGCCTCGACAGTGACGAGGCCGCGCCGCTCGAGGGGTTTCAGGGCGGCGGTCAGGGTCGTGCGATCCATGGCGAGCAGGGCCGCGACCGGCGCCATGGAGGGCGGCGCGGGACGATTCAGGGCGTTGAGCAGGGAGAACTGGCCATTGGTCAGGTCGAACCGGCGCAAGGCCTCATCGAAAGTCCGCGCGAGGACTCGCGCCGCCCGCTGGACATGAAGGCAGAGGCAGGCGTCGCGGATGCGATGGGTCGCCTCGAAAGGGAATGACAGCGTCTCGATTGACATGGAACATTTATGTTGATATCAACTTTTTAGTCAAGCGCAAAGCGAGGCCGCCATGAAATTCACGCCCTATGTCATGTTCTATGGCGATTGCGCCGAAGCCTTCGCCTTTTACGCCAAAGTGTTGGAGGCGAAAATCATTCGCCAGCTTCGCTTCAGCCAGGCGCCGGCAGGCGTGGCCATGCCGCCGAACGCCGATCCCGACAAGATCATGCATGTCGCTCTGGAAAAGGACGGTTTTCGGCTGATGGGCGGCGACATGAACCAGCCCCGCTCCGAAGGCGCCCAGCCGCCAATCTATTGGGTGTCGATTTCCGTCGCCAGCGTCGAAGAGGCCCAACGCATCGCGAAAGAATTGTCGGAGGGCGGCAAAATGTTCATGCCGCCTGGCGAGACCTTTTTCTCCCGGCAATTCGCCATGTTCGCCGACCGGTTCAGCCTGCATTGGATGGTCGATTGCCCGCGGTCTGCCGAAGAACTCGACGCCAACCTGTCGAAGTCCTGAACGATGACCCGGAAAATCACGCTCTGTCTGTGGTTCAACGGCTGCGCGGAAGAGGCGACCGCCCTTTATGCCGGCCTCTTTCCCGAATCGCGGGTCATCGACGTTTCGCGCTATGGGGACGGCGAGCACGGCGCGCCGGGCGCGGCCCGCATCGTGACCATGGAGCTGTTCGGCCAGAAAATCACCGCGATAAATGGCGGCGGGGAATTCGCGCTGACGCCGGCCATGTCCCTGCTGATCTCGTGCGAAACGCAGGCCGAGGTGGATCGTTATTGGGACGGGCTGGCCGCAGGCGGCAAGCCGATGCGCTGCGGCTGGATCACCGACCGTTTCGGGGTGACCTGGCAGATCATTCCAGCACAGTTCAAGCGCCTGATCAGCGATCCCAATACCGGTGGACGGGTGATGGCGGCCGCTTGCGAGATGACCAAGGTAGACATCGCAGCGCTGGAGCGCGCCGCCCAAGGTTGAAGTTCACATGCCGCCGAGTTGATCGGCGACGGTAAAAATGTCCTTGTCGCCCCGCCCCGAAAGGCCCAGCACCATCAGATGGTCCTTCGGCTTTTGCGGCGCGATCTCGATGATCCTCGCCAGAGCATGGGCCGGCTCCAGCGCCGGGATGATCCCTTCGAGCTGCGAGCAGAGCTGGAAGGCGTTGAGCGCCTCCTTATCAGTCGCGGAAAGATAGGTCACCCGGCCATTCTCCTTGAGCCAGGCGTGTTCCGGGCCGATGCCGGGATAGTCGAGGCCCGCCGAGATCGAATGGCCTTCAAGAATCTGGCCGTCGTCGTCCATCAGCAGATAGGTCCGGTTGCCATGAAGCACGCCGGGACGCCCGCCCGCGAGCGAGGCCGCATGGCCGTTCGGCACATTGAGGCCATGGCCCGCCGCCTCGACGCCGTAAAGCTCGACAGCAGAATCGTCGAGGAAGGGATGGAACAGGCCGATGGCGTTGGAGCCGCCGCCGATGCAGGCGAACAGGGAATCCGGGAGGCGCCCCTCCTGCGCCATCATCTGGTCGCGGGTTTCGTCGCCGATCACGCATTGGAAATCGCGCACCATGGCCGGATAGGGATGCGGCCCGGCCGCCGTGCCTATGCAGTAAAAAGTATCCTCGACATTGGTGACCCAGTCGCGCAGGGCCTCGTTCATCGCGTCCTTGAGCGTGCGCGCGCCGGACTGGACCGGCACGACCTTGGCGCCGAGCAGGTTCATCCGGAAAACATTGGGTTTCTGGCGCTCGACGTCCACCGCGCCCATATAGACCACGCATTCGAGGCCGAAGCGCGCGCAGGCGGTGGCGGTGGCGACGCCATGCTGGCCGGCGCCGGTTTCGGCGATGATGCGTTTCTTGCCCATGCGCCGGGCGAGCAGGATCTGACCGAGCACATTGTTGATCTTGTGCGCCCCGGTGTGATTCAACTCCTCGCGCTTGAAATAGATTTTGGCGCCGCCGAGCTTTTCCGTCATGCGCTCGGCGAAATAGAGCGGACTCGGGCGGCCGACATAATGGGTGAGGAGATTATTGAGTTCGGCATGATAGGCCGGGTCCTGGCGCGCTTCCTCATAGGCTTTTTCCAGCGACAGGATCAGCGGCATCAGGGTTTCGGCAACGAAACGGCCGCCGAAAATGCCGAAATGGCCGCGCGCATCCGGACCCTGACGCAGCGAATTGGCCGCAATATTTGGCGATGGACGATTCATGGCTCTGCTCTTGGTCTCCGCGCGCCTTTCTTGGCGTCCGCGCGCCTTGAACGAAGCGCGGCGGCGCGCCGATTGACCGCTTCTTGAATCCGCTCTCTTAAACGCTTCCAGCGGCGAGTCCAAGGCGAAGTTGAAACCGGGCCTCAGGCCGCGGATCGCGCCGCCGCGATGAAGGCGAGAATTTTGTCGACGCTCTTTCCGCCCGGCGCCGTTTCGACGCCGGAGGAGACATCGACGCCAGGGGCCCCGGTCAGGCGGATCGCCTCGGCGACATTCTGCGGATCGAGCCCGCCCGACAGCATCCAGTCTTTCCCCGCCAGATCGTGGGAAGCGTCGCGCAGCAGGGTCCAGTCGAAACTCAGGCCGTTGCCTCCGGGAAGCACCGCGTCTTTCGGCGGTTTGGCGTCGAACAGCAAGCGGTCCGCGACCGCCTCGTAAGCGGCGGCGCGCGAAAAATCGCCCTTTTCCGCGACGCCGAGCGCCTTGAGAATCGGAAGGCCGAAGGTTTTCCGCAGGGCGGCGACGCGTTCGGGCGATTCCGCGCCATGCAATTGCAGCCAGTCCGGCGCCAAAGCCTCGATAATGGCGGCGACGCGCGAATCGTCGGCGTCCACCACCAGAGCGACCTTTTCCGCTTTGCCTTGAACCTGTCTGGAGAGAAGGCGCGCTTGATCGCTGTCGATATGGCGCGGACTCTTCTCGAAAAAGACGAATCCGACCATGTCCGCGCCGCCAGTCAGCGCCGCTTCGAGTGGCTCCGGCCGATTCAGGCCGCAGATCTTGACGATCAACGACATTTCGCCTCAGGCGGCGCGCGTCGGGACTATGGCGGTCGACGCGCTCGCAGGCGCTACCGGCCCATTGGCCCGCGCGCGCAGGGATTCAATTTCGTTGCGGAGGGCCTGGACCTGCGCCCGAGCTTCTCGGAGCGCCTTGCGATGCCGTCCCTGCCCCAGCCAGGTCGCGAAACCACCGAGAACGACGCCAAACATCGTCGCCCCGATCAGCACCATGAACAAGGGCAGCACGATCTGCGGCGAGGGAATGTCGCCGCCGCTGAACGGATCGAAAGAGACGACGACATTCTGGCGATTCGCCATGGCGAAGGCCAGGAAGATCAGGGCCAGAGGCGCGAGGACGAGAACTCTCAAAAAAGTGCGCATATCCTGCCCATTCATCTGGCCGCAGCTGATCGAGGCCTTTTCAGGCCTCGTCCTGTCCGTTGAGGCGCTCGCGCAATTCCTTGCCCGTCTTGAAGAAGGGCACGAATTTCTCGGCGACCTCGACCTGATCGCCGGTGCGCGGGTTGCGGCCGACGCGCGCATCGCGCTTTTTGACCGAAAAGGCGCCGAAGCCGCGGAGTTCGACCCGATCGCCGCGCGACAAGGCCTCGGTGACTTCGTCGAGAATGGCGTTCACGATATTCTCGACGTCGCGAAGATAAAGATGCGGGTTGCGATCGGCAATGCGCTGAACGAGTTCCGATTTAATCACTGAAGTCGTCCCAGTTCCGCGCGCAGAAACGCGCTCGTGGTTTCACTTTCACTGTTAATTTTGCGCGCCAACCTGCCAAATCGCCAGAAGCCCGTCAAGCGTCGCTGCGTCGTGGACGCTTCCGGCTCTGAGCGCCATCTCCGCCGCCTGCTGATAGCCCATCATTGCGAGCGCGTCGGACGCCAGGCTGAACAGGCCGAAACGGCCGCTAACGCCGGGTTTCTTCCAATCGCGGACCGGCAGGCCCTTGGCGACGCCCTTCTCCTTCTCCAGCCAGGCCACCGCCTCCCGCTCGCCGCCATAGGCGTCGATCAGCTTCAACGGCAGACCCTGATGGCCGGTGAAAACGCGGCCGTCGGAAACCGCCGCCAGTTCCGCATCCGTCATGTTGCGGCGGGTTTTCACCAGTTTCTTGAACCAATCATAGGAATCGACGACAAGCGAATCGATCGCGGCGCGGGCGGCGGGGCTGGTCGGCTCGAATCCATTGGGCGACGCCTTCAAAGGCGAGGATTTGATGGTTTCGACCTTCACCCCGACATTGTCGAGCAGCTTGTAGACATTGGGGAATTCGAACAATACGCCGATCGAGCCGACGAGGGCGTTGTCGCTGGCGAAAATGCGATCGGCGCCGAGCGCCACGATATAGGCGCCCGAAGCCGCCAGGCTGTTCACCACGGCGACGACCGGCTTCTTCTTCGCGAGCAGGCGCAAGGCGTCGTAAATCTGCTCGGAGCCGGTGACAGTGCCGCCGGGGCTGGAAATATCGACGATCACGGCGCTGGCGCGCGACTCGCCGACATCCTTGATCAATTTGAGCGTCGCCCGGTCGCCGGTGATCAGGCCCCTGATTTCGATCCGGGCGATATGCGGCGTGAAATGCGCCTCGGCGTTGCCCAAACGGCCGGCGGCCACGACGAGCGCGACGATGATGGCGGCGAGGGCGAAAAGTCTCCAGAACGTCAGTTTGCGGCGCAATTGCCGCCGGTCGAGAATCGTTTCAACAGACGTGGGCTCGGTCATAGGGCGCTCCAATCGCTCCCACATTTAGGCCGCGGCCCATAAAATCACAATGCGGTTTGACCGCCCATGAAAAAGCCCCGCGCGAAAATTTCGCGCGGGGCTGAATTTTGGTTAAGCGAAAAGATTACTTGGTTTCGCGGGCCTTGAGCGCGGCGCCGAGGATGTCGCCGAGCGAGGCGCCCGAATCGGCGGAGCCATATTGGGCGATGGCTTCCTTCTCCTCGGCCACTTCGAGAGCCTTGATCGACACGGCCACCTTGCGCGCCTTGCGGTCGAACAAAGTGACGCGGGCGTCGACCTTTTCGCCGACCGCGAAACGGTCGGGGCGCTGGTCGGCGCGGTCGCGGGCGAGTTCATTGCGCTTGATGAAGGCCTGAAGGTCGGAGCCGACGATCTTCACCTCGATGCCGCCGTCCTTGACCTCGAGCACCTCGCAGGTGACGATCGCGCCCTTCTTCAGATCGCCGTCCTCGCCGGCCGAAGCCGTGGCGAAAGGATCGCCGCCAAGCTGCTTGACGCCGAGCGAAATGCGCTCCTTTTCGACATCGACGTCAAGGACGCGGGCGTGCACGACGTCGCCCTTCTTGTAGTCCTCGATCGCCTGCTCGCCGGGACGGTTCCAATCCAGGTCGGAGAGATGGACCATGCCGTCCACGTCGCCGTCGAGGCCGATGAACAGGCCGAATTCGGTCTTGTTCTTGACCTCGCCCTCGACGTCGGAGCCGACGGGGTGCTTTTCGGCGAAGGCTTCCCAGGGGTTCTGCAAGGTCTGCTTGAGGCCGAGCGAAATGCGGCGCTTGACGGAATCGACTTCCAGCACCTGCACGTCCACTTCCTGGCTGGTCGAGACGATCTTGCCGGGATGGACGTTCTTCTTGGTCCACGACATTTCCGAGACATGGATCAGGCCTTCGATGCCCGGCTCCAGTTCGACGAAGGCGCCGTAGTCTGTGATGTTGGTCACGCGGCCATGGAAGCGGGCTTCGATCGGATATTTGGCCTCGATGCCCTGCCACGGATCGTCGAGCAGCTGCTTCATGCCGAGCGAGATGCGGTGGGTCTCGTGATTGATCTTGATGATCTTCACTTTCACCGTCTGGCCGATATTGAGCACTTCGCTCGGATGATTGACGCGGCGCCAGGCGATGTCGGTGACATGGAGCAGGCCGTCGATGCCGCCCAGATCCACGAAGGCGCCGTAATCGGTGATGTTCTTGACGACGCCCTCGATCGTCACGCCCTCTTCGAGATTGGCGACGATCTCGTGACGCTGTTCGGCGCGGCTCTCTTCCAGAACGGTGCGGCGCGACACGACGATATTGCCGCGGCGGCGATCCATCTTGAGGATCTGGAACGGCTGCGGCACGCCGAGCAGCGGGGTGACGTCGCGGATCGGACGGATATCGACCTGCGAGCGCGGCAGGAAGGCCACGGCGCCGTCGAGATCGACGGTGAAGCCACCCTTGACCTGGTTGAAGATCACGCCTTCAACCCTCTCGCCGGCTTCGAAAGCCTTTTCGAGCTTGACCCAGCTCTCTTCGCGACGCGCCTTGTCGCGCGAAATGACGGCTTCGCCGAGCGCGTTTTCGACGCGTTCGAGATAGACTTCGACTTCGTCGCCAACCACCGGGGCGACGTCCCGGCCGTGGCCGGTGAATTCCTTGAGCGGCACGCGGCCTTCGGTCTTGAGGCCGATGTCGATGACCGCGACATCCTTTTCGATGGCGACCACGTGGCCCTTGACCACGGAGCCTTCGAAAGCTTCGCTCTCGCCATAGGATTCGGCAAGCAGAGCGGCAAAATCATCACGCGACGGGTTCATACCCGCGTTATTGGCAGAGGACATATTCTCTCCTGAGGTGCCCGATAGGGCGGCGCCGGTTGGGTTGGCGTTGCGTTTGCTCCGTGTCAGCCGGCGCGCATCTTGATTCGATGCGCCTGTCGCGAGGACGTCCGGCGCGGGCCGGCGGTCGGGAGCGGGTTTGAGAGCTGGCGATATAACAGGCGCACGGGCTTTCCACAAGGCGCCAAACCCCGCATCGCGCGACGCGCCCCGCCGGCTTCCGATCAGGGAGACGCGGACGCGAGCGGCGACGGGACGCCCTCGCGGATGATCCGCGAGAAATCCGGCGCGTCGCCAGCTTGCCGGGCCCTTTCGCCGATGCGCGCGCGCGCCCGCAATTCCGCCAGCGAAATCCGCGTGTCCACCGCGCCCCGGTCATAGAGATAGCTGGGCAGGAAGCCATTGACGATCAAGCGCCAGTCGAAGGGCATGTGGCCGCCGGCCGCGCGGATCAGCTTCACCACGGCGGTCGTACAATTTGTCGTGATCGAATTGTAGAATTGCGGCTGCGCGGCGAGGGCGTTCGATTCCTCGACATATTGCAGGAGAATCGAGCGGGCCACGTCGGGCGGCGTGCGCAGCCGATAGAGTTGCACGTCCTCTTTGCGAATATTCGAGCGGAGCCGCACGACGTCACGCTCGTCCGAGGCGATGATCACCAGCGGATTGGAGCGGAACAGATCCGCGATCGGCGAAAACTCGCCGCCCCTGCGGCTGCGGACTTCGACCGACCAGGCCAGCCAGCGGCCATCTTCGAAGCCGAAGCTCATGATGAGATGGCTCATTTCCGGCCCGGCCCAATAGGCGAGAAAGAGATCGAACTCGCGCAGTCTCGAAAGATCATAAGATTCAGCGACCCAACGCTCCTTGAACGCCGTCCCGCTGCTCCAGTCGAAGTCGCGGACATTTTTCAGGGTCAGGATATTGCCCTCGACAACGCCCGTGACCTGCCGGGCGACATCGGGCGACCAATCCGCCTCATCGAGCGGCTTGATCGTGCTCCACCACATCAGGAGGGCGCCAAAGGCCAAAGCGAAGGCGGCGAGCATCCGCCAGCGGCGCGCGGAGAACAGGGCGACGAGAGTCGCGAGCGCCAAGGCGGCGAAAGCGGCCGCGGCAATCGCCCGGACCCATTCGGGACCGGGCAGGCGGAACCACAGCGCAAGCGAGGCCCAGACGCCGACCGGAAATATCGCCAACACGCCGACGAAACCCCAGACGATCGTCACGATTGCCCGTCTCTTACGCCCCACGGGGAGCACTCCATTTGCGTGGCCGATTTCGGGCTGAGCTTATCCTGAGCTGATCGAAAAGAGCAAAATCCTCCAACCGAACGCGCCGGCCGGGGCAAGCCGAGGGAACGAATCGCCCCAGATCCGCTATAACAGGATCCGCTTGAGAAAGTGGGAGCTGCGGCTACTGATCCGAAAGGCCGGCGCGCAGCGAAAAAGCTTCACGAAGCCGCCTCGGCGCCATTGACGATACTGAGCGCGGCGGCGAAGGCCCCCTCGATGTTCAAGTCGGTCGTATCCAGAATTTTCGCGTCCTCCGCCGGCCGGAGCGGGGCCTCGGCGCGTTCGGCGTCACGCTTGTCGCGCTTCCTTATGTCTTCGAGGATCGCCGCGTAATCGACCTTTTCGCCGCGCCCGCGGAGCTCCAGCGCTCGGCGCTGGGCGCGGGCTTCGGGACTGGCGGTGACGAAGATTTTGACACGGGCTTCGGGCGCGATCACCGTGCCGATGTCGCGGCCGTCGAGCACAGCGCCCTGCGGGCGCGCGGCGAAGGCGCGCTGCATGTCGATCAGCGCCGCGCGAACTTGCGGAATCGCGCCGACGACGGAAGCCGCTTCGCCCATTTCGCGGCCGCGCAGCCGCTCCTCCTCGAAATCGAGCAAGGCCAGGCCCCGCGCCGCGGAAACCGCCTTTTCGACATCGTCGAGCTTCGAGCCCTCGTCGAGCAGAACCCGGGCGGTGGCGCGGTAGAGCAGGCCGGTGTCGAGATGCGGCAGACTGAAATAAGCGGCGAGGCGGCGCGCGATCGTGCCCTTGCCGGAGGCCGCCGGCCCATCGATGGCGATGATCATCACGCTTCTCGCAGTCCCGATCCTTGGCTCTTTCGCACCCCATGGCCCTTCCAAGGACGGGCGTCCTTGCGGACGCCTCGCGCCGAGACAGGGAGAAGGCGCCGCGCTTTTATAATCTGCCCGGCCGCCTGTCCAATGTTCAGGAAAATTCCGCGCCGAGCCCGACCATGAGCGGCCGGAAGGTCGGGAAAGAGGTGGCGATCATGGTTTCGTCGTCCACGGTCACCGGCTTGTCGGAGGCGAGCCCCATCACCAGAAAGCTCATGGCCAGGCGATGATCGAGATGGGTTTCGACCAGGCCGCCGCCAGGACAGGCGCCCGCGCCGCCCTCTACTATGAGATCGTCGTCCTCGATCGTCGCCTTGACGCGGTTGGCGACGAGGCCGGCGGCGGTCGCGGCGAGGCGGTCGGATTCCTTCACCCGCAATTCCTGCAAGCCGTTCATCCGGGTGACGCCACGCGCGAAAGCCGCGACGACCGCAAGGACGAGATATTCGTCGATCATCGCCGGCGCGCGCGAGGCGGGGACGTCCACCCCCGTCAATTCGCTGAACTGGACGCGCAGATCGGCCACCTCCTCGCCGCCTTCCTCGCGCCGGTCGAGAATTTCGATATTCGCGCCCATTTCGAGAAGCGTGGCGAGAAAGCCCGTGCGCAGCGGATTCATCATCACGCCTTCCACGACGATGTCCGAGCCCTTGACCAGCAGCGACGCCGCGATGAGGAAGGCGGCCGAGGAGGGATCGGCCGGGACGACGATCGGGCGCGGCGCAAGTTCGGGCCGGCCGTCGAGCGTGATCTTGCGGCCATGCGCGCCGAACGGCTCGGACATGACCGAAGCGCCGAAAAAGGTGAGCATTTTTTCGGTGTGGTCGCGGCTCGCCTCATTCTCGATGACGGTGGTGCGGCCAAGCGCATTGAGGCCGGCGAGCAGGACCGCCGATTTGATCTGGGCGGAAGCGACCGGGGTGCGATATTCGATCGGCGCCGGCTCAGGTGTCCCTTTGAGCAGAATGGGGCAGCGCCCGCCGTCCGCCTGTTCCAGCACCTGCGCCCCCATGAGCACGAGGGGATCGAGAATCCGGCGCATCGGGCGCTTGCGCAAGGAGGCGTCGCCGTCGAAACGGGCGGTGATTCCGTGGCCGCCGACCACGCCCATCATCAGGCGCGAGCCGGTCCCGGCATTGCCGAAATCGAGCGTCCCCGCCGGCTCCAGCAGCGAGCCGAGCCCCATGCCGCGAATCGTCCACCTGCCCTCGCCGAGCCGCTCGACCGTGGCCCCGAGCTGGGCGCAGGCCCGGCCGGTGTTGAGCACATCCTCGCCCTCGAGGAGGCCGGAAACCTTCGTTTCACCGACCGCGAGCAGGCCGAGCAGGAAGGCGCGATGCGAAATGCTCTTGTCGCCCGGCGGCCGGGCGCGGCCGCGCAAAGGGCCGCAAGCGCGCGCGGTCAAGGGTTTTGCGGTCACGGAATGGGACATCGGCGGCGGGGAACTTTCGAAAGGGCGGGAGGTCAGCGCAAGGCTTTGGCGATCTGCGGCAGGACGGTCGAATCCAGCGTGTCCTGGGTGATCGGCCCGATGAATTTATAGGCGATCTTGCCGTCGCCGCGGACGATAAACGTTTCCGGCACGCCGGTGAGGCCCCAGTCGATCCCGACCCGGCCGCTGGCGTCCATGCCGATCGCCGCATAGGGGTCGCCTTCCTCGGAGAGGAATTTCGTGACATTGGCCGGATCGTCCTTGTAATTGACGCCGACCAGCCGGACGCCCATGGCCTTGAGCGCCTGATTCTCGGCGAGTTCGCGCAAAATCGGATGTTCGAGCCGGCAGGGCGCGCACCAGGAGGCGAAAATATTGACGACGGTCACGCCGCCCTTGCGCAGATCGGCGTCCGACAGGCCCGGCTTGCCGGCGCCGGGAACCGCCGGGAGATTGAAGGCCGGCGCCTCGCGGCCGATCAGCGCCGAGGGCACCAGCGAGGGATCGCGGCCGAGATAGAGCCGCCAGCCGAGAAAGGCCGCCATGCCCGCAAAAATCAGCAGGGGCAGCGCCAGCACGAGCCCGCGCCGCGGGGCGGGCGCTTCGTTTGCTGCCGTCATCGATCCTGCTCCCTGTTGTCGAAGCGCGCCAGCTTGCGCCGCAGCGCGCGATAATCGAGCGTGATCTTGGCGACCACGGCGCCGACCACGAGCGCGGCGAAACCATAGGCCGAGGCGATATAGAAGGTGTAATCCTTCATTGCGCCGCCTCCGCGGTGAATTCCGGCTCTTCCGCCGCGGCGGCCATGATGCTCAGGCGGCGCAGGCGGCGGCTCAGGATTTCATTGCGTATCGCCATCAGATGCAAAGTGAAGAACAGAAGGGTGAAGCCCAAAGCCATGATGAGCAGGGGCCACAGCATCGACGCCGCGATCGTCGGCCCGCCGAGACGGAAGACGGAAGACGATTGATGGAGCGTGTTCCACCAATCGACCGAGAATTTGATGATCGGAATATTGACGACGCCGACCAGGGTCAGGATCGCTGCGGCGCGCGCCGCCTGGCCGGGATCCTCAATGGTCTGCCAGAGACCGACCAGGCCAAGGTAGATCAGGAACAGCACCAGCACCGAGGTCAGGCGCGCATCCCAAACCCACCAGGTTCCCCACATCGGCTTGCCCCACAGCGAGCCGGTCACCAGACAGATGAGCGTGAAGGCCGCGCCGAGCGGAGCGGCGGCTTTTTGCGCCGCGTCGGCGAGCGGATGACGCCACACCAGAGTGCCCAGCGCCGCCGAGGTCATGACCATGTAGCACATCATGCCGAGCCAGGCCGCCGGAACATGGAGATACATGATCTTGACCGAATTGCCCTGCTGGTAATCGTCGGGCGCGACGAAAAAGGTGAGATAGAGCCCGACAACAAGCGTAAGACCGGCCGCCGCGGCGAGCCAGGGAATGAGCCGCGCCGCCAGCGCGAGGAAATTCGTCGGATTGGCGTATTTGAGCATGAACCTGACCCGTCCTCCCCGGGCTTTCGCCGCCTGATCAGAGCATGTTCCCGAAAAGGAAGGTGATTTTCGGATAAGATCATGCTCCGACAAGCAGGATGCGCGCATCCTGCTCTAAGCGCGCGCGCCGGCAATTGCAATTTGTTCTCACCCTTCTCACCGAAAACACGGCGAAATTACGCCTCTCGCGCGCGCAAAGCCGCCGCGGCCGCGAAAGGCGCGCCCGCGACCGCCATCAGCGACAGGCCGCACAGGATCAGGAAGGGTGTGTGGAAGGGCACGGTTCCGCCGCTGGCGGCTGACGCGCTGGCGACGCCGAAGATGAGAACCGGGGTGGTCAGCGGCAGGATCAACACCGCCATGAGCAGGCCGCCGCGCCGCAGGCCCGCCGTCAAACCCGCGCCGATCGCCCCGAGCAGCGTCAGCGCCGGCGTGCCGGCGAAAAGCGAGGCGGCGACGCCGGCGAGCGCGGCGGGCTCCATTCCGAGCGTCAGTCCGAGCAGCGGCGCGGCGGCGATCAGCGGCAGCGCGGTCAGCGCCCAATGGGCCGCGCATTTGGTCAGCACGACCAGCTCCAGCGGCGTCGAGGACATGCCGAAAAGATCGAGCGAGCCGTCGTCGGCGTCGGCCTGAAAGAGCCGGTCGAGCCCGAGCAAAGTCGAAAGCAGGGCGGCGATCCACAATATGGCCGGCCCGATCCGCGACAAAAGGTTGAGGTCCGGCCCGATGGCGAAAGGCATGAGGCTCACGAGAATCAGGAAAAAGACCACGCCCATCGCGCCGCCGCCGCCGACGCTGCGGGCGATGCGCACTTCCCGCCAGAACAGGGCCGAGAGCGGGGTCACGCGGCCTCTCCCGCGCCGTTGCGAGGCGTCGCCGCGTCGAGACGCAGTTCCCTGCCGCCGATCAGCCCGAGCGGCGCGTGGGTCGCGGCGATGACGAAGCCGCCGCCAGCGCGATGGGCCGCCATGGCTTCAGCAAATTTTTCCTGCGAGCCGACGTCAAGGGCGGTGGCCGGCTCGTCGAGCAGCCAGACCGGCCGGGGCGCGACGAACAGCCGTGCGAGGGCGACGCGACGCTTCTGGCCGGCCGAGAGATAAGCGACGGGAAAATCGCCGACGCGCGCGAGTCCCACCTTCGCCAAAGCGCCTTCGGGCGACAGCGCCGAGCCGGACGAAGCCTTCAGCATGTGCGACCAGAATTGGAGATTTTCCAGCGCGGTGAGCGCCGCCTTCAGCCCGTCCGCGTGACCGACATAATGGGCCTGCTCGGCGAGAGGCGTTTCGGACGCGCCGCCTTCAAGCCGAATTTCGCCGCCGCGCAACGGCAACAGTCCGGCCAGCGCGCGCAACAGAGTCGATTTGCCGGCGCCGTTGCGTCCGAGCACGAGCAAGGCTTCGCCCGCGCGCAGATCGAAATCGAGGTCGCGCAGAATCGCGCGTCCGCCGCGTTCGACGCGCAGACCTTGGGCGAAAATCCTTTTCACGGCTTGAGTTTCCGGCGGGCGGGCTTCGGATTGCGGCACAGAATCCTCGTGGTCGGGCGGCGCTGGGCAGGGCTCGTTTCGTGGGCTTCCGGCGAGCCCGCATGTAACTTTTGTTTGTGTAGCCTGCCAGTACAGATTTATCTATAAGCCTCTCATTCGCCCTTCTCGCCCCGCCACACTTTTCTTCGGGATCTCCCTGCGATGGCTTCACTCGACAGCTTCAAATGCCGCAAAACCCTTAAGGTCGGCGCCAAGACCTATCATTATTTCTCGCTCAAGGCGGCTGAGAAGAACGGGCTCCAAGGCATTTCCAAACTGCCTTATTCGATGAAGGTTCTTCTTGAGAATCTGCTTCGCAACGAGGACGGCCGCTCTGTCAGCAAGGACGACATTCTCGGCGTTTGCGAATGGCTCAAGAACAAGGGCAAGGTCGAGAAGGAAATCGCCTTCCGTCCCGCCCGCGTGCTGATGCAGGACTTCACCGGCGTCCCGGCGGTGGTCGATCTCGCCGCGATGCGCGACGGCATCGAAAAGCTCGGCGGCGAACCGGAGCTGATCAATCCGCTGGTTCCGGTCGATCTCGTGATCGACCATTCGGTGATTGTCGACGCCTTCGGCAGCAAGAGCGCGCTCAAGACCAATGTCGACCTGGAATATTCGCGCAACGGCGAGCGCTACAACTTCCTGAAATGGGGCCAGGGCGCCTTTTCCAATTTCTCGGTCGTTCCGCCCGGCACCGGCATCTGCCATCAGGTGAACATCGAATATCTCGCCCAGACGGTGTGGACCCGCAAGGAAAAGCACCAGCCGGCGCGCGGCAAGGCGGTCACGGTCGAGGTCGCTTTTCCCGACACCGTGGTCGGCACCGATTCGCACACCACCATGGTCAATGGCCTTTCAGTGCTGGGCTGGGGCGTCGGCGGCATCGAGGCCGAAGCCGCCATGCTCGGCCAACCGCAGTCCATGCTGCTGCCCGAGGTCATCGGCTTCAAACTCTCCGGCAAGCTCAAGGAAGGCGTCACCGCGACCGATCTGGTGCTGACCGTCACCCAGATGCTGCGCAAGAAGGGCGTGGTCGGCAAATTCGTCGAATTCTTCGGCCCCGGCCTCGACGCCCTGACCCTGCCCGACCGCGCCACCATCGCCAATATGGGTCCGGAATATGGCGCGACCTGCGGCTTCTTCCCAATCGATTCCGAAACCATCGATTACCTGAACAAGACCGCCCGCAAGCCCGCCCGCGTCGCTCTGGTCGAGAAATACGCCCGCGCCCAGGGCCTGTTCCGCACCCGTCTTTCCGCTGAGCCGGTTTTCACCGACACGATTGAACTCGATCTCGCCTCGGTCGTTCCCTCGCTCGCCGGCCCGAAGCGCCCGGAAGGCCGCATTGCTCTGGACGCGGTCGCGTCGGGCTTCGCGGCGGCGATGGAGACCGAATATAAAAAGATCGCTTCGATCGGCGAACGCTACAATGTCGATGGCGAAAATTTCGACATCGGCCATGGCGACGTCGTGATCGCCGCCATTACGTCCTGCACCAACACCTCCAACCCGAGCGTGCTGATGGGCGCGGGCCTCCTGGCGCGCAACGCCGCCGCCAAGGGCCTGACCGTCGCGCCCTGGGTCAAGACCTCGCTCGCGCCCGGATCGCAGGTCGTCGCCGAATATCTGTCCAAATCCGGCCTGCAGAAGTCGCTCGACAAGCTCGGCTTCAACCTGGTCGGCTTCGGCTGCACCACCTGCATCGGCAATTCCGGCCCGCTGCCGGAGAAAATCTCCAAGGCGATCAACGCCAATGGCGTGGTTGCGGCGGCGGTTCTTTCCGGCAACCGCAATTTCGAGGGCCGCGTCTCGCCGGACGTCCAGG
The DNA here is from genome assembly GCF_022760755.1 of Candidatus Rhodoblastus alkanivorans. Taxonomy (NCBI): domain Bacteria; kingdom Pseudomonadati; phylum Pseudomonadota; class Alphaproteobacteria; order Hyphomicrobiales; family Rhodoblastaceae; genus Rhodoblastus; species Candidatus Rhodoblastus alkanivorans. The sequence goes on along the minus strand of NZ_JAIVFP010000001.1, from coordinate 469,248 downwards.
CCAATTATCTCGCTTCGCCGCCTTTGGTCGTCGCCTATGCGCTCGCCGGCTCGGTGCGGAAGGATCTGACCAAGGAGCCGCTCGGCCACGACAAGAAGGGCGCGCCGGTGTTCCTGCGCGACATCTGGCCGACGTCGCAGGAAATCCAGGAATTCATCCGCAAGAACGTTACCAAGGCGCTGTTCAAGGCGAAATATGCGGATGTGTTCAAGGGCGACGCCAACTGGCGGCGGGTCAAGGCGCCGCACAGCCAGACCTACGAGTGGGACAACAAGTCCACCTATGTCCAGAACCCGCCCTATTTCAAGGGCATGACCATGGAGCCCAAACCCGTGAAGGATATCGAGGGCGCCCGCGTCCTCGCCCTCTTCGGCGACAAGATCACCACCGACCATATTTCCCCGGCCGGCTCGATCAAGGCGGCGTCGCCCGCCGGCAAATATCTCCAGGCCAACAAAGTGAAGCCGGAAGACTTCAACCAATACGGCACAAGACGCGGCAATCATGAAGTGATGATGCGCGGCACTTTCGCCAATATCCGCATCAAAAACTTCATGCTCGCCGACAAGAACGGCAACGTCCCCGAAGGCGGCAATACTGCCTATTTCCCCGGCGGCGAGGTCATGCCGATCTACGACGCCGCGATGAAATATGAGAAGGCCAAGACGCCGCTGGTCGTCTTCGCCGGGGTCGAATATGGCAACGGCTCGTCACGCGACTGGGCGGCCAAAGGCACCAATCTTCTGGGCGTGCGCGCGGTGATCGCCGAAAGCTTCGAGCGCATCCATCGCTCCAATCTCGTCGGAATGGGCGTGCTGCCCCTGACTTTTGAAGAAGGCACGACCTGGAAGTCGCTCGGCCTCAAGGGCGACGAACTGGTGACCATCAAGGGCCTCACCAATCTGGAGGCGCGCCAGAAGCTAGAAGCCGAAATCACTTATGCCGACGGCACGGTGAAGAAGGTTCCGCTCAACTCGCGCATCCAGACCGCCGACGAAGTCGAATATTACAAGAACGGCGGCATCCTGCATTATGTGCTGCGGCAGCTGGCCGCAGCGTAAACGTCTCTGCTATTTCAGAATCGAGAGCCGCCTGAATTTCCGGCGGCTCTCTTATTTTGACTGATTTTCGAATATCAAATACGTTTTTCCAGACCGGCGGGGAGGATGTTTCCCGCGTGAAAGTTGTTGTCAATCGACATTACTTGCGAAATTGGGTCCTCATAAGGGAACTTTTGACGCCATGCGTCGTTAACCCTAGGTCTGCGATCGCGTGATGATACGCGAAGCAGCGGGTACGCCGCCGGCGTCTATAAGCCCAAAACTTTTTTCCGCGTTGAATGGAGAACAGCGGCCAAACGCCCCGGCGAAAATCCAGGGGAGAAAAGCCATGAAATGGAATTACAGTTTTTTCAGCCTGCTGATGGCCGTGTCCTTTATTGCCGCCGGCGCGCTCCTGCCAGGCTTGAGCGTGGCTCAGGATGCGAAAGTGAAGGCGGCAATGGAGGTTATGAAATCAAAGGCTGAAAATCTCGGTCCTCCCAAAATCGAAGGCTCCGACACCGTGGCGGGCAAGCAGGTTCCAGCGATTTATTTCGGCTCGACCAAGATGAATAATAATTATGACCTGGTTGATGGGGTCGTGATGCAAGCCGGCGGCACGGCCACGATTTTTGTGAAAAGCGGCGCCAACTTTGTTCGTGTCGCTACGAATATCAAAAAAGACGACGGGTCGCGCGCCATTGGAACGGTCCTTGATCCCAAAGGCAAAGCCATCGCATCAATTCAAAAGGATAAACCCTTTTATGGAGAGGTTGACATCCTCGGCAAACTTTACGTGACGGGGTACGAACCAATTCACGATGCGGCAAACCACGTGATCGGAATATATTACGTCGGATACAAGAAATAAATCCACGTCCCGCCGACCCGAGCCGCAATGCGACTCAGCGCGCATTCAAAAAAGACATCGGAGGCGCCGTCCGCGCCTCTTTCGCGTCTCGGAAACGCAACTCGCAACGGCGCCAGGGCGGCATTTTTCAAAAATGCTCCGTATCAGCCTCCGGCTTGATTTCATGCTTTAAAATCAACGGCGTCTGGGCGAGCGCGAAGAGCAAGGTCAGGGGGAGGACGCCGAAGGTTTTGAACTTGACCCAATTGTCCCAGGTCAATGTCAGGCGCAGGATTTCGTTGAGCCCGGCGAGGGCGAAGAAGAACAGGCCCCAGCGGATCGTCAGCTTGCGCCAGCCCGCCTCGTCGAGATGCATCACGCTGTCGAGCGCGACCGGCAGCAAGAGCTTGCCGAAGGCCAGTCCGCCGAGCAAAGCCGCGCCGAACAGGCAATCGACGATCGTCAGCTTGATCTGAATAAAGCTCTTGTCCTGGAAGACGAAGGTCAGCCCCCCGAACACCAGCACTGCAATCGCGGTGACGACCGGCATGATCGGCAAATGCCGGGTCATAATCCACGACACCGCGAGCGCCGCGACCACCGCCGCCATCAAAACCGCTGTCGCGGTCAGAATAGCGGTCTTTTCCGGCGTGATCCCGGGCGGCAGGACAGGCGCTACAATCCAATGAAACAGCGCCGGACGCGCATTGGCGACGAAGAACAGGATGAGCGGCCCTATTTCCAGCGCCATTTTAAGCGTGGGATTGAGCTTGGCCGGCGCCTTGGTTGCGCTCGTTGAATTCGTCATGCGCTTTCACTTTCGAAACCTGCGATCGCGCGGGCGAAATCGCGGGCGGTAAAGGGCTCCAGGTCGTCGGCCTGTTCGCCGACGCCGATGAAATGAACCGGCAACTGAAATTTGTCGGCGATCGCGACGAGAATGCCGCCGCGCGCGGTGCCGTCGAGCTTGGTCATGACCAGGCCGGTGACTCCCGCGGTCTTGCCGAAAATCTCCACCTGGCTCAGCGCGTTCTGGCCGACCGTCGCGTCGAGCACCAGCAGGACCGCATGCGGCGCCTGCGCGTCGACCTTCTTCATGACCCGCACGATCTTTTCCAGCTCGGCCATCAGTTCGGTGCGGTTTTGCAGGCGTCCCGCCGTGTCCATCATCAGGATGTCGACATTCTGCTCCTGCGCGGCCTTGATCGCGTCGAAGGCGAGGCCGGCCGCATCCGCGCCCGTGTCGCGCGCGATGACCGGAACCTTCGTCCGTTCGCCCCAGATTTTCAGCTGCTCGATCGCTGCGGCCCGAAACGTGTCGCCGGCGGCGAGCATCAGCGTCTTGCCCTCGGCGGAAAATTTCGCGCACAATTTGCCGATCGTCGTGGTCTTGCCGGAGCCATTGACGCCGACGACAAGAATGACGAAGGGCTTTTTCTCGCCGTCGATCTCCAGAGGCCGCGCCACGGGAGTCAGCACGCGCTCGACCTCGTCCGCCAGAATGGAGCGCACTTCCTCCGGCGCAATCTGCTTGTCATAGCGCCCCTTGCCGACCAGGGCGGCGATCCGGGTCGCGGCGGCGACGCCGAGATCGGCGCGCACCAGCACGTCCTCCAGATCCTCCAGCATGTCGGCGGAGAGCTTTTTCTTGGTGAAAATATCGGCGACGCCCTGGGCGATCGAGGAGGAAGAGCGCGCCAGCCCCTGCCGCAGCCGCGCCCACCAGTTCAATTTCGGCGGCGCGGGCGCCTCGACGACGGGCTCAGGAACGGGCTCGGGAACAGGTTCAGGAAGCGGCGGCGGTTCGGGCGGCGTGGGTTCCGGCGCCACTTCCGCAATCGGCGTCGGGATTTCCGTCACGGGCGGCGGGGCCTCCGGTGCGGGCGCCGGCTCCACATCAGGCGCGGGAACGGGCCTGGCCTCTTCGACCTCGGGCTTTTGCTCCCAAAAGGCCTCTTCCGCATGCCGCATCTTGAACAGGCGCCCGATGAAGCCGCTCTTATCTTTCGATTCCGCGCTCATGCGCCTCCGTCTCGTCCTGTTCGGGGCCAGCGCCCTTCTCAATTGTGCCGGATTTTGCGATAAACGGTCATGACGGTCGCCGCGCAAAATCCCTCATCTCTCTCGATAGCCTGTCCCGCATGACGCCGGAAGAGATTTATGCGCGGCTGCTCTATCGCGATGGGCTCATTCTGGTTCTCGACAAGCCGGCTGGCCTTCCCGTCCATCGCGGCCCCAAGGGCGGTGAGAATTTCGAACAATATTTTTTTCACCTGCGTTTCGGTTTGCCGCGCGACCCGTCGCTCGCGCATCGCCTGGACAGGGACACCTCCGGCTGCCTGGTGCTGGGACGCCATCGCAAGGCGCTGGAAAAGCTCATGCATCTTTTCAAACAGGGCCGGATCGAGAAGACCTATTGGGCCGTTGTCCAAGGCGGACCAGAACAGAACGAGGGCCTGATCGACCTTCCGCTCGGCCGGCTCGACGCCACGAGGGGCTGGTGGATGAAGGTCGATCCTGACGGCCTGCCCGCGCAAACGCGCTGGCGCGTTCTTGGACGCGGTCACGACAGCGACGGCGCGCCGCTCGCCTGGCTGGAGCTTGCGCCGCTCACCGGGCGCACCCACCAATTGCGCGTTCATTGCGCGGCGCTCGATTTCCCGATCTTTGGCGATCCGATCTATGGCGCCGGCCGCGAACCGGAGGAGCTTCTCCATCTGCACGCCAGGGCGGTCAAAATACCGCTTTCGAATAACAAGCCGCCCATCGAAGTCGAGGCCTGCGCGCCGGACCATATGAAGAAGCGCCTTGCCGCCTGCGGCTGGACGCAAAACTTGGACGACGACACCATCGTTGCGCGCCAGGAAAGGGAAAATGAGCGCGAACGGGCCCGGCTTGAGGCGAAAGTCGAAGGCGACTGAGCCTTGCGACACTGAAGGCGCATTGCCCTAAGCGCCTGCTTGCTGTAGGGAAACGCGCTCAAAATGTGGAGATCAGCATGGGTTACAAGGTCGCTGTCGTCGGCGCCACGGGCAATGTGGGCCGCGAAATGCTGGATATTCTGGCCGAACGCCAATTCCCGGCGGACGAGGTGGTGGCGCTGGCGTCGTCGCGCTCGATCGGCACGGAAGTCTCCTATGGCGACAAGACCCTGAAGTGCAAGCATCTCGACACGTTCGACTTTTCCGATTGCGACATTGCCCTGATGTCGGCGGGCGGCTCCATCTCCAAGGAATGGTCGCCGAAGATCGGCGCGCAGAATTGCGTGGTGATCGATAATTCGTCGGCCTGGCGCTATGATTCCGACGTGCCGCTCGTCGTGCCGGAAGTCAATGCCGACGCGCTGAAGGATTTCCGCCGCAAGAACATCGTCGCCAATCCCAACTGCTCGACGGCGCAACTGGTTGTGGCGCTCAAGCCGCTGCATGACCGTTTCACTATCAAGCGCGTCGTGGTTTCGACCTATCAATCGGTCTCTGGAGCCGGCAAGGAGGCGATGGACGAGCTTTTCGCCCAGACCCGCGCGGTCTTCGTTTCCGATCAGGTCGAGAACAAGAAATTCCCCAAGCGCATCGCCTTCAATCTCATTCCCCAGATCGACGTCTTCATGGAGGACGGCTTTACCAAGGAAGAGTGGAAGATGATGGCCGAAACGAAGAAGATTATCGACCCCAAGATCAAGCTCACAGCGACCTGCGTGCGGGTGCCCGTCTTCATCTCCCATTCCGAAAGCGTCAATATCGAATTCGAGAAGCCGGTGACCGCCGACGAGGCCCGCGCCATCCTGCGCGAGGCGCCCGGCGTGCTGGTGATCGACAAGCGCGAGCCCGGCGGCTACATCACCCCGCATGAGGCGGCCGGCGAGGACGCCACCTATATTTCGCGCATTCGCGAAGACGCCACCGTTGAGAATGGCCTCGCCTTCTGGTGCGTGGCGGACAATCTGCGCAAGGGCGCCGCGCTCAACGCGGTGCAGATCGCCGAAGCGCTGATCAACCGCAAGCTGTTGACGCCGAAGCAGAAGGCGGCCTGAGGAAACATGAAAACAGCGCCGCGCTCCGGCGCTATTTTTCTTTGACCGCCAGCCCGATTTTCTTGGCGAGATAGAGACTGTCGCCCTTGTCGCAGTCGAGCAGATCTTTCGTCCGGTATCGATAGACGTTCCAGGTCGGCGGCGACAGTCCGATCCGGGCGTCGCCGGGATTGTTTCGTGCGACGCGGGCGGCGAGAGCTCCGGAGTCGTCATAGACATAGCCCTCGCGGTAGGACGCGCCGTCCGGCGCCGCGCGGCACGCGCTGAGCCATTCGTGGTAGCGATAGCCGTTGAGGTGGGCCTGCGTGACGTAATAGGCCGGCGTGAGGGCGAGAAAAGACCCCATCGCGATCATCATGACGACCGCCCCGAGCGTCATCGCTGTTCTGTTCATCGCTACGCTCTTCTCGTTCGCCTGCGGCCTGTCCCGGGCTCAAAATTTCGTCAGAAGCGCGGCGTCCTTGCGAACGCTTCCCGATGCGCTTCCGCCGCGACCTGACGGAAGCCGCCGTCGCTGGGGTCCAACGCCATGAGTTCGCCGCCGGCAACGCCGAAATAGGCGCCATGCAGGTTGAGCCAGCCACGTTGTTCGAGTGTGGCGATATAGGGAAAGCTGCGGAGATTGGCGACGCTTTGCCTGATCGATTCCCAGGCCAGCCGTTCCGCCCAGACATGGAGCGGCTCGGTTGACTCGCCGATGCTCTCCGCCGCCGGCGCAAGCAGCTTGATCCAGCGGCCGATGAAATCGCCGGGCGCCAGCGGCCGCATGTAGGGATCGCGCTGCATTTCCGCGAAAGCCTTCACGCCGCCGCATTGGGCGTGGCCCATGACGACGATGTCCTTGACCTTGAGCCCCATCACCGCGAATTCGATCGCCGCCGAGGTGCCGTGATAATCGTCGTTGGGCTTGTAGGGCGGCACCAGATTGGCGACGTTGCGGACCACGAACATTTCGCCCGGGCCGGCGTCGAAGATCAGCTCCGGCGAAACGCGCGAATCGCAACAGCCGATCAACAGAATTTCCGGGCTCTGTCCCCGCTCGGCCAGTTCCTCGAAACGCTCGCGCTCGCGTGGAAAACGCCCGTTGAGGAAGTTCTCGTAGCCTTCGGTCAGGCGTTTTGGCAGTTTCGCTTCGCCCATTGTATCTCCGCTCGGCCGCAACGGCGCCCGTCGAGCGAGTTCTGCCGCATCGTGGCAAAGAGAGCAATCCTTTGCTTTGCCGATCGCGGGCTATCTACTTAGAATAGCTCTAATTAATTGCTTGTCGCTGGAGCGGGCGCCGTCTCATTGTTAGCCTCCCCGCGAAAATGAAGACAAGGTCGTGCGTCGGGGGGGGTCATGGAGACTTTCGGGATCGGCAAAACCAACACCCAGATCGCCTATGACTGGCGCGGCGGTCCATTGGCGCGCATGATCCGGACCCCGCTGCGCGCAGTCGATCTGCATCCCACCCGGCAACGCATCAGCCTCGGGGCTTATTCGGGAAATCGCCCTTTACGGCCAGACCGTTTGGTACGACACCGACACCGGACCGCATGCCCATTATTTCGACGAAGACCGCGAAACGCTCTCGGACGCACCGCGCGACCTGGTTCAGCAATTGAGGATTCAGCCGCCGCCGGGACGCAAGATCGTCGGCGTCGACATCATCGTCCGCCTTCGGGACCAGGCCTGATCCATCCCCGGCGAAGACCTGAGAGCGGAGGCGCCGGGACATTTACGACATCGAACGCGAAAGCCGAAAGACCGACGCCAGAATTCCGGACGCAATTCGCCCTTCCCCGTCTTCCACACCATGGGACGAAGCCGCATTGACGGAAATGGCGGTTGCGCGCCTTTCCGAACATTATGGCGATTTCTGCTCCGAAGCCTGCATAAGAACGCGCTGTCGAACGATCGTCGCCCTGGCCTTGGATTACAATGTCGCTTGGCCTCCGTCCGATGCGCCGATTGCGCGCATGAAGGTGGTGACGCCGGCCGTGCGCAGCGGAACCATCGGCTTGCCGTGGCTCTCACATAATTTCTTGACGTAATCCATGGCGCCGTGGCTGACGCAATTCACTGGAAAGAAGACCTGATCGGCCTGGCGCACAAGCTCGCCTAGCCGCGCCGTCGACTGTTCGATTCCGCCATCGTGATGCAGCAATCGCCCGTTGAGGCCCATGACGAGAGCGCGCAACTGGCAGACCGTCTGAGGCCGGCCGCCGACATAGAGCAAACAGCGTCCGCAAAGATTGTCGCAAGGCGGCTCGTTTCCTTCGACGGCCGGCACGCCGTCGTCACATTGGCCGGATGAAGCCGCCTGCGCCGCCGCGCGCCGTTCGCTTTCGTCGAGACGAGCCCGAAGGCTCTCCAGACCCAGTTCGGCCTTGGCGAGGCTCTTGCGCAATTCGGCCTTTTCCCGATTCGCGGCGATGAGCTCGGACTTGCGCGCCGCGAGTTCCTGCGCCAGGTCGTTGCGCGAAAGGGTTTCCCGCAACCGAAGACATTCGGCGACGAGCGGCTCCTGCGCGCGGAGCTTGGCCCGTAGCGCCCCGAGCTGTTCGCCAAGCGCATTCAACCTTTCATCCCGTTCCGCGACCCGCGCGGCGAGGCGGCGGGCGATTTCGCCGTTTTCGCGGCGAGCTTCGGCTATCGCCCGCGCGTCGCCGCGATTCGAAGCGCCGCACATATGCGACATCATGTGAATCTCGCCATAGACGCGCGCTTCGACGCTCATGGGCAAATTCGGATGAGTGACCAGCGCCCAATATGCGCCCGGGACAAGTCCGCCCTCCACCGCGCTTTCCCAATAGCGCAGGAAAGCCTCCTCGTCGTCCAGTCCACGGCATTTGCGCACAGCGCCTTCGAATTTCGCATCGAGATGTTTGGTGACGGCGCGCGACACCCGATTGTCGTTGTTCATGCGCGACGTGATCAGGCCGTGGATGTCGTAATCCGTCAAACCGTACGGATCCTCAATGAAGCGGCATTTTTTGGCGATCCGCCGCAATTCATTCAAGGTCAGGCATGTGCCGACGATCGAACACAACGACGCGCCGCGAACCTCCCAAATATTCAGCCTCCGCAACGCCGCGGCGCGTCGAAGCGCATGGGATTCGGCGGGCGGCGCCCGAAGCAGGGCGGTCAAGGGCGGGTTGAGCGCATTGAAAGCCGCGGCGGTCAACGCCGCCGGCACGCCGAAATCCCGTTTCTTCGTCATCGCTCGTCCTCTTGCTCGAGGCGAATATCCCCCGCGCCCGGATCGCGGAACAAGCGAATCGGCGTTTCGTAGAATGATTCTAATTATCGGCGAATTGGAAAACGGACCGGCGCGTCGCGCGCCTGACCCTTGCAGCGAAAGGCGCCCGCCGGCGGAAACAAAGTCGGCCGAGGACTGCAAAATGACGATAGCGTGAAAGCCGTGAAAACATTATGGTGCACCGCAAAAGCCTTGCCAAAACGGAGCCGACATGACCTGCCTTCGCCCCCGCCGCAGCGTTCTCTACATGCCCGGATCCAACGCGCGCGCGTTGGAAAAGGCCAAGACGATCGCCGCCGACGCGCTGATCCTCGACCTCGAGGACGCCGTCGCCCCGGACGCCAAGGAGCTGGCCCGCAATCAGGTGACGGCCGCCGTCAAGGCCGGAGGATTCGGTCGCCGCGAAGTCGTGATTCGCGTCAATGGCGCCGCGACCCCCTGGGGCAAGGACGATCTCGTCGCCGCCGCTCTGGCTGGCCCGGACGCCATTCTGCTGCCCAAAGTCTCCTCGCCCGGCGACATCATGCTGACCGCCATGGCGTTGCGCGACGCCGGCGCCCCCGACCACACCCGCATCTGGGCCATGATGGAAACGCCCGTGGCGATATTGAACGCCGATTCCATCGTTCGCACCGCCCTCGATCCGAATTCGCGGCTCGCCGTGCTGGTCATGGGAACCAATGACATCGCCAAGGAAACCCGCGCCCGCCTGACCCCCGGTCGCCAATCCATGCTGGCCTATCTTTCGATCTGCGTCGCCGCCGCCCGCGCGCATGGCGTGGAGATCGTCGATGGCGTCTACAATGATTTTTCGAATGAAGCCGGTTTCCGGGCCGAATGCGAACAGGGCCGCGATCTCGGCATGGACGGCAAGACCCTGATCCACCCCAATCAGGTCGCGCTCTGCAACGAGGTTTTCGCGCCCTCGGAAACGGAGATCGCCTTCGCCCGCAAGATCATTGACGTTTTCGACCTCCCCGAGAATGCGGCGAAAGGCGCGTTGCAGATCGACGGCAAAATGGTCGAACGTCTCCACGCCGACATGGCGCGCCGCACTGTCGCCATAGCCGACGCGATCGCCGTCGTCTGACCGCCGATTGCGGGGTTTCTTTTCCACGGCGCGCGCGTTAGCTATAGGGCTGGCGAGATACCGAGGCGTGGGATGAACGACCAAGACGGCAATAAGACCGAGGCGGGCGAAGCCGAAGCCCAGAAAAGCCCAGAGGAAAGGCAACGCCAGGCGGCGGAAGCGACAGACAAGGCCGGCGACGTCCCTCACGACGTCGGGGCGGAGCCGCCGCCAGACGAATCAGCTCCGCCGGAGCCGAAGGAGCGCGATGCGGCACCCTCCGAGCTTGAAGCCGAGCCCGAGACGCCGCCTGAAGCCGAATCGGCGCCCGCCGAAAGCGCCCCCGAGCCGCCTCCAGAGAAACCGGCGCGCCGGGGCGGCGCCCTGGGGCTGGTCGCCTTTTTGATTGCGGCGGCAGCCGCGGGCGGCGGCGGCTATTATCTCTGGAACGCCTATGTCGCGGCGCCTCCGCCGGCGTCCGAAACGAGCGCCGCGCCGTCCGCGCCCCCGGAAACCACGCCGGCGCCCCAACAAAAGGCCGAGGTCGAAAAGCCGGCCCCATCCGCCGAGTCCGGCGCCACGCCCGCCAGGCAGGCCGAGGCTCCGGCCGAACCAAAGCCGCCAAGCGAAAGCGCGGCGTCCGAGATCAAGCCGGCCACCCCGGCGCCCGCTCCCGAAAATGCCGCTTCGGCGCCCGAGCAGGCCAAAACCGCCGAGACTGAAAAAACGGCCCCATCCGCCGAGCCCGGCGCGGCGCCGGCCGAGGAAGCGGCGGCCCCGACCCAGACGCAACCGCCAAGCGAAAGCCCGGCGTCCGAGGAAAGGCCCGCCGCCCCGCCCGCATCCACAGCCGCTCCCGAAAACGTCGCTTCGGCGCCCGAGCAGGCCAAAACCGCGGAGGCTGAAAAGCCGACTTCATCGCCCAAAACCGGCGCCGCGCCAGGCAAGGAAGCCGAGGCGCCGGCAGAACCAACGCCGCCAAGCGAAAGCGCGCCCGCCGCGCCCGTGACAGAGCCTGCGAAAACGGCTGAAGCCGAAAAGTCCGCCGCGTCCAACGCAGCGAGCGTGGAGACGGCCAGCGCGCTCACGGCGATGGCGACAAAGCTTGCCGCTGCGGAAGCGACGGTCGCCCGGCTGTCGGAGCGGCTTCAGACTGTCGAAACCCAATTGTCCGCTTCGAAGAACGAGGCGCGCGCAACCCTGGCCGCGCGCGAGGCGGGCCCCAGCAATGTGGGCGAAGCCGCTGCCCGGTTGGTGGTGGCGCAAAGCCTGCTCAATGCGCTGCGCCAGGGCGACAATTATTCCGCCCAGATCGACGCGCTACAGAATTTCGGCGCCGAACCCGCCCGGCTGGCGCGGCTGCGCGCCGGCCTGTCCGTCCCGACCATTGGCGCGCTGGCGCAACAATTCGCGGCGCTCGCTCCGAGGCTCGCGGAAGCCGCCGCGCCGCCAAAGCCGACCGCGGAAGCCAAGCCGCAGAAAAATCCGGAAGAATCGATTTGGGCTCATGTCGAAGCGGAGGCGCGTCGGCTGGTGCGCATTCGGCCTGCCGGCGCGCCCGACCAGGACGCGAGCGCCCTCAAGATTCACAAGATCGAGAAGGATCTGCGCGCCGGAGACCTTGCGGCGGCGCTCGCGGACCACGCGCTTCTGCCGGCTCCGGCGCGCTCATTGTCCGACGATTGGGCCGCGGCGGTCCGGGCCCGGCTCGACGCCGAATCCGCCGCCAGGCAGGAAATCGCCGCCGCCTTGCAGAATTTGGCCAAGACCAAAAGCTGACGTTTGCCGTTCCAGCGGCGGCGCGGTAAGGCCCGCCGCCGACGCCATATCCTCATTCGAGTTCCGCCGATGTTCCGCATCCTGGTCTTCCTGTTCATGATTGGCCTCGCCACCGTGGGGCTGGGCCTTCTCGTCGAACAGCCCGGTTCGCTGTCGCTGACCTGGTTCGGTTATCATATCGACACATCGCCGCTCGTCGGCCTCGGCGTCGTCGCGCTGGTTGCGATCGTCGCCTGGGGCCTGATCCGCTTCGTCTTCAATCTGCCCAGCCTGGTTTCTGTCGCCGCGCGCGCCCGCAAGCGCGCCCGGGGGCACGAGGCGATCGCGCGCGGCATTATCGCCGCCGGAGTCGGCGACGTGCACAAAGCCCGAAAAGCCAGCCGGGACGCCAAAAAGCTCGCGCCGCACGAACCGCTGGCGCTGCTGCTGGAAGCCCAGGCGGCGCAGCTTTCGGGCGACCGCGAAGGGGCCGAGCGCGCGTTTCGGGCGATGACCGAACGCTCCGAGACCAAATTGCTCGGCCTGCGCGGGCTCCACGCGGAATCCCTGCGCCGGGGCGACCAGGAGCGCGCCCACGAGATCGCGCTTGAAGCCCAGAACATCACGCCGCTGTCCTGGTCTGGCCAGGCCCTGCTCGACCGCTATACCACCCAGAACGACTGGGACGCCGCGCGCCTCGCCGTCGCCCAGAATCTCAAGGCGAAGATCATCGACTCGGAGACCGCCAACCGGCAGAGGGCGGTCATCGACACCGCGCTGGCGATGGAAGCGGAAATGACCGATCCGGACCGCGCCATCGGCCTGTTGCGCGCGGCCGTCAGGAAAGCGCCGGACCTCGTTCCAGCGACCGCCTTGCTCGCGCGCCTGCTCGCGCGGCGTGGCAATCTTCGCTCGGCGTCGAAACTGATCGAGGCGGCCTATGCCAAAACGCCTCATCCCGACCTCGCCCAGGCCTATGTCGACATGAGGTCTGGCGATTCGGCGGCCGACCGGCTCGCGCGCGCCAAAACGCTTGCAAAATTCGCCCCCAAAGACCCCGAAAGCGCGATGATGGTCGCAACTGCAGCGCTTGGCGCGCGCGACTTCGCCGCCGCGCGCGAGGCGATGACGCCGCTCGTCGCCATGGGCGAACGGCCGACCTCGCGCATGTGCGTCATCATGGCCGAGCTGGAAGAGCGCGAACACAACGCTCAAGGGTTGGTGCGCGAATGGCTGGCGCGCGGCTCGCGCGCGACGCGCGACGCGGTCTGGATCGCCGACGGCCATTGGTCGAAACAATGGGCGCCCGTCTCGCCGGTCACCGGCAAACTCGACGCCTATCGCTGGATGCAGCCCAAGGAAGAGCTGGCCGGCCCAGTCGAGGAGCCGCCGCCCGCCTATGCCCCGCCTCCGCCGCCGCCCGCGCTCGAGGTCGAAGCGCCACGTGCCGAACTCGCTCCGCCGCCGGAAGAACCAGCTGCGCCCGAGCCGGCCCTTCCCGCTCCCGAGGAGAAAATCGAGGATCCGGCCCAGCAGCCGCCCCTCCAAGAGGCGCCCGCTCAAGAGCCGCCGGCACGGCAACCCTCGGCAAAGGAGGCCCCGGCCAAATATCCGCCTCGCCAGCCCAGCGCGCCGGAGCCGGTGATCTTCCCCCTCGCCACGCCGCCGGACGACCCCGGGCCCAAAAAGCAGGAAGCCGAAACCCGGCTCTTCTGACGGCTTAAGCGCGGGCCCATTTGGGTGCGCGGGTCCATGAAGTCGTCATGGAAGACGAAATCGAGCGCCCAACGCAGGCGGCGTCGCTCGCAAGTGTTTGACTTTCCTGCGCGCCAATTTGACTTTCCTGCGGGCCAAGTGTAAAAGCCCGGCTCTCTTTGTGAGACAAGACCTGTCAAGCCGACCCGCGCCGGACGCGGGAGGCCAACGCCCGGCAGCGCGATGCGCCCCCGGGCGCGCTTTGCTTTGCAGGGCTTTTCCGGAAGGGATGGCGGCGGCGGTCCGCCGCATTGAAAAAGGATTACTTCATGTTCGAGGGCCTTTCGGAAAAGCTCTCCGGCATATTCGACAGTCTCACCCGCCGCGGCGCCCTCACCGAGGAAGACGTCGCCGCGGCCATGCGCGAAGTGCGTCGCGCCCTGCTCGAAGCCGACGTGGCCTTGGACGTCGTGCGCTCGTTCGTGGATAAAGCCCGCGCCCGGGCGGTCGGCGCCGAAGTGCTGAAATCGGTCACGCCCGGCCAGATGGTCGTCAAGATCGTCAATGACGTCCTGATCGAGACCTTGGGCTCCGACGCCGAGCCGATCGACCTCAACGCGGCGCCGCCCGTCGCGATCATGATGGTCGGCCTCCAGGGCGCGGGCAAGACCACCACCACAGCCAAGATCGCCAAGCGCCTGACCGACCGCTTCAAAAAGCGGGTGCTGATGGCCTCGCTTGACGTCAAGCGCCCGGCCGCGCAGGAACAACTCGCCGTATTGGGCCGCCAGGTCGACGTCGCCACCCTGCCGATCGTGGCGGGCCAGACCCCGGTCCAGATCGCAAGGCGCGCCGAAGAGGCCGCGCGCCTTCAAGGCTTTGACGTCGTGCTGCTCGACACCGCCGGCCGGACCCATATCGACGAGCCGCTGATGGCGGAAATGGCCGAGATCAAGGCCGCTTCCAATCCCCACGAAATTCTGCTGGTCGCCGATTCACTCACCGGCCAGGACGCGGTCAATCTCGCCAAGAATTTCGACCAGCGCGTCGGCATCACCGGCATCGTCCTGACCCGCGCCGACGGCGACGGGCGCGGCGGCGCCGCGCTCTCGATGCGCGCCGTCACGGGCAAGCCGATCAAGCTGATCGGCACTGGCGAAAAAATGGATGCGCTGGACGATTTCCATCCCCAGCGCATTGCCAATCGCATTCTCGGCATGGGCGACATCGTCGCCCTCGTCGAAAAGGCCGCCGAAACCATCGACGCCGACAAGGCGCAGCGCATTGCCGAGAAGATGCGCAAAGGCAAGTTCGACCTCGACGACATGGCCGAACAGCTGGCGCAAGTGGACAAGCTCGGCGGCCTTGGCGGAATCATGGGCCTTCTGCCCGGCATGGGAAAAATCAAGGAGCAGATGGCCGCCGCCAAAATCGACGGCAAAATGATCGCCCGCCAGCGCGCCATCATTCTCTCGATGACGCCGCAGGAGCGCCGCAATCCCGACATTTTGAAAGCGTCGAGGAAAAAGCGTATCGCCGCCGGTTCGGGCATGAAGGTCGAGGACGTCAACCGCCTGCTCAAGCAGCACCGGACGATGGCGGACATGATGAAATCGCTCGGCGGCGCCAAGCGCGGGCCGATGGCGCAGATGGCGCAAATGTTCGGCCTTGGCGGCGGCATGCCACAGCCCTCGCCCGAGCAGATCGCCGAATTACAGAACAAGTTTGGCGGCGGCGCCGGGATGGGCGCGGGCATTCCGCAAAACCCGCCGCCCGGCGCCTTTGCTCCGAAACCCGGCTTGCCCGCCAACGCGCCCGGGGGGCTGCCGGGCCTCAGCGGACCCAAGCCGCCGGCTGGGCTGCCCGGGCTTGGCGGGCTCTCCGGTCTTAACCCATTCGGGAAGAAGAAATGACTTCAGCCGCGCGGCGCGTCCGCACGGCTCGGAACCTGCCGGATGAGGGGCCGGCTTCGTTCGTTTGATCCATCCGCCCGCCCCTCGGCGAAACCTCCCGCAAGGGATTTACTCAGGAAGAAAAAGATGTCGTTGAAAATTCGCCTGTCGCGCGGCGGCGCCAAGAAGCGTCCCTTCTATCGCGTCGTCGTCGCCGACGCCCGTTCGCCGCGCGACGGCCGCTTCATCGAGAGACTCGGCACTTTCGACCCGCTGGCGCCGAAGGACTCGGAAACCCGCCTGGTGCTCGACGTCGAAAAGGCCAAGGAATGGCTGGGCAAGGGCGCGCAGGCGACCGACCGCGTCGCCCGTCTGCTCGATAGCGTCGGCGCCCTCAAGCGCGAGCCCCGCAACAATCCGCAAAAGGCTCAACCGAAGAAGAAGGCGCAGGAACGCGCCGCTACGGCCGCCGCCGCCGCGGAAAAGGCCGCCGCGGCTTCGGAATGATTTTTCGGGCGCCGCCAGAAGGCGGCGCCCTTTCCTCAAGGGCGCCGGTATGGACGACAAAATTCTGGTCGGCGTTTTTGGCGCGCCCCATGGCGTGCGCGGTGAAATCCGGCTGAAATCCTACATGCAGATTCCGCTGAGCATCACCGAACACGATATGCTCACGGGCGCCTCTGGCGAGACTTACCGACTTCTCGCCGCCCGTCCCCTCAAGGACGACATGCTGGTGGTGCGCGTCAAAGGCGTCGTCGACCGCGACACGGCCCAAAAGCTTACCAATCAAAAACTGTTTCTCGCGCGCAAGAACCTGCCGCCTCCCGAAGAGGACGAATTTTACTGCAACGATCTGATCGGCCTGCGCGCCGAGACCCCTGAGGGCGTTGCTTTGGGCGTCGTGGTCGCAACGCCTAATTATGGCGCGGGCGACATATTGGAAATCGCTCCGCCCGCCGGGGACACTCTGCTCTTTCCCTTCACCCGCTCCGTCGTCCCCGTGGTTGACATCGCCGGCGGCAGGGTGGTCATCGTCCCCCCCGCCGAGGACGACGCTGCGCCGGTCGAATGACATGTGGGCGGCGAGTGTTTTCACCCTTTATCCCGAAATGTTCCCAGGCCCGCTCGGCCAGTCAATGGCTGGGACCGCGTTGGAAAAAGGACTTTGGGCGTTGGAGGCGGAGAACATTCGCGACCATGGCCTCGGGCGGCATCGCGCTGTGGATGACACGCCGGCGGGCGGCGGCCCCGGGATGGTATTGCGCGCCGACGTTCTCGCCGCGAGCCTCGACGCCGGGGTTGCCACGGACGACCCCAGACCTCGTCTGCTGATGAGCCCGCGTGGAACGCCCCTGACCCAGCAAATGGTCCGGGGCTTTTCCAACGGCCCGGGACTGGTGATCGTGTGCGGGCGTTTCGAAGGCGTTGACGAGCGCGTAATCGAAGGCCGAGGCCTCAGGGAAGTCTCCGTCGGCGATTATATCCTCTCGGGTGGCGAGATCGCGGCCTTGACCCTGCTCGACGCTTGCGTGCGGCTGCTGCCGGGCGTGATGGGCAAAGACGAATCGGGCGCGGAGGAAAGTTTCGAGCGGGGCCTGCTCGAATATCCGCACTACACCCGCCCGCGCGAATGGGAGGGCCGGACAATTCCGAACGTGCTCTTGTCGGGCGATCACGCCAAAATTGCGCGCTGGCGGCGCGGACAGGCGGAAAATCTCACGCGCGCGCGGCGCCCCGACCTATTGAACAAGACCGAAGAGGCTTGATCGCGCCTCGCAATCTGGTAAGAGGACCGAACCCTTTCGCCGCAATAGCTCAGCTGGTAGAGCACGTCATTCGTAATGATGGGGTCGGGAGTTCGAATCTCTCTTGCGGCACCACTTTCCTTTATCTGGCCTCGACAGATAGCTGACAAGCCAAATCCTTTCCTACCCGCGCCGCCGCCCAACGTCTGGTTGGCAAATAAAGCCAAGTTTCCGTCGAAATCCTTATTTCAAGGCGATCGGAAGACCTGCCGCGACAAAAGTCACCTTCCCACAGGCGTGAGCGATGTCCTGGTTCATTTTCCCGTGAAGGTCACGGAATGACCGGCCCAAAGGCGTCTCGGGGGCCAGACCCATGCCCAGTTCATTGGAAATCAGAATGATCTTATTCGTAGAACGTTTTATGAATTCGCATAGTTGCGCAATACGCGCTTTCGCCTCGATATTATGAATAACTAAATTGTTCAGCCAAATGGTGAGACAATCTACCACTAAAACCCGCTCATCGGTCGCGTAAGACTGCAAGGCCTCGACCAAGTCCACCGGCTCCTCGACGATCCGCCAGGAGTGATCGCGTTCTTGACGATGCTGTTCGATGCGCGCTTTCATCTCATCGTCAAACGGCTCCGCCGTGGCGATCATCCACTTTTCGCGCGCGGCTTCTTCGGCTAACCGCATGCCGAAGGCTGTCTTTCCCGATCGGGCTCCGCCTAAGACGAGATGAACCAAACATTTTTCATGCGCCTGGTTCATTCACCCGCGATCCTCGACATTTTCAGCCCCAGACATCGGAAAAGAACATAGTCTGTCCCACACGCGGCCAAGGCTGTTTGCGATTCGGCGGCGCCCTGAATGACCCGGCATTCTTTTGCCAAATTCTTGGCGACGCCTTTTCAGGCTTCAGTCGCCGAGCAGCCGCTTCAAAAGGTCGAGTTCCTGACTCAGCCCCATATCCTTTGAGGCCATTTCCTCGATTTTTCTGACCGCATGCAAAACCGTCGTGTGGTCTCGGCCGCCAAACCGGCGGCCAATCTCGGGCAACGACCGCAAAGTCATCGTTTTGGCCAGATACATCGCGATCTGCCGCGGCCGCACCACATTTGCCGTGCGCCGAGATGATAGAATATCTGCGCGGCTTACGTTGAAATGGGTCGCCACCAACTTTTGAATATCTTCGATCTTGACCTTTTTTGGTTCTTTGACACGGATCAGATCGCGAATTGCGGCTTCGGCCGCCTCAAGCGTGAGCGGCGCGCCAGCCAGAATCGTATGCGCCAACAGCCGGTTCACCGCGCCGTCCAAGTCGCGCCCATTCGTGTCGATCAATTTCGTGACCATCGATACGACATTCGCGGTCACATCGAATGCCGGATGCGCTGTTCTTATGCTTTGAATTCGCGCATCGAGAATGCCTCTGCGAAGACCTTCATCCAGAGACTGAATCTCCACGCACAAACCGCCCGCGAAACGCGATTTGACGCGCTCGTCCAGATTTTCCAACTCGTTCGGCGACCGGTCGCCGGCAATCACGACCTGCCGGCCGGAATCGATCAGCGCGTTCAGGGTATGACAAAACTCGTGCTGAATCGTTTTGCCCTGCAAAAACTGCACGTCGTCGATGACCAGCAAATCGATCGAACGAAGGCTATCCTTGAAAGCCATGGAGTTTTGACGCTTGAGCGCCGCCACAAATCCATACATGAACTTCTCGGCCGTGAGATAAATCACGCGCCGCCCGGCCTCCATACCCGCATGCGCGATGGCCTGGATCAAATGCGTCTTTCCAAGACCAACATTTGAGAAAAAATACAACGGGTTAAAAGTAGTTCCCGCTCCGGACGACCCCTCTCCGACCTGCCGCGCCGCGGCAATGGCAAGCTGGTTCGACGGTCCGACCAGAAAGGTTGAAAATCTAAAACGTCCGTCAAGCGACGACCCACCGAAGCTCCCGGCGGAATCGGCTTTCAGCTGATCTTTCCCTGTAGTCGCGGCGCGCTTTGCCTCCACCGCGCCCGGGTCCCTTGCGGCGTCCAAGCCGCGCCGCTCCGCCAGTCCCGTTCCAGGAAGCCGCATTGCCGCTCTCAACTCAAGAGCAATGTCGCGCACGCCTGGGATTTCGGCCGCAATGGTATTACGCAATTTATCCAGATAATGCGCCTGGATCCAGCTCCTCAAGAATTTGGTCGGGACGCTTAAATAAGCGACACCATCAACGATGGTCTCCAACTCCAAAGACTTGAACCACGAAACGTAAATCGCGTCGCCGACCTCGCGACGAAACCGCTCGCAGAACCTTGCCCATAGAGCAGCATCGCCGTCACCGTTGCGATCGTCTTTGTTTACCATTCCGAGTTGTGCTTTCGACATTTTTCTCTTCTTCAGTCAGTGACTCGCCCTCTGCGGGGCTATCGAACCGAATAAATGAAGCAACAAGCACCCGATATCATCGGACACTTTACGACGTTTCTGATTGGAGAATTTCGTTCAATCTATTTTTTATTACTCTCCAAACCGCCTGCCGGCCGAGATCTCAGCCCGCCTCCGACACAACAAGACGCACAAATACCGAACGATCGCGCGACGAACGCTGTTTTTTCTCTATTCATGTCCATCACCTCAGACCATTGGCATTTGCGACCGGCTAAACCACACCCCCTGCCGCGACGTTATGCCTAGTAATACGTAACCTTACTTCAACAGATAACACATTATACGTTCAAGTGTTTACCAAACAATTTCAACGGAAAGCACATATTCGTTGGTATATCAAATAGATATTTAAATCGCGTCCCCCTTCATTATCTTTTGTCTTGAAACCATACACAGGCTCCCCCGGCCACGCAACGCTTCAATTCCGGCGCTGCCGCCCGGTCCCCAATTGCGGCGTCAACGCTCGGCGCGCCGATGGCGTGAATCATCGGAGAGCCCCGAAAAACCGAAACGAAGTAGAAAACCGGTCCAGCGCCTGCCGCCTTGCGCCGTTCTCGGACCCTCGATTCGCGCCCCCCGAGGAACATTGTCAAGTCCTTAAGCAGGAGGCGGTCGCGTCAGCTTTGCCTATAACTAATTGGTTTTTTTTGGCTTTAGGTGCGCGCGTCTCTCTCCCGTCATAAAATTTTGTTGTTCGCGACCGCCAGGGACGAGACAATGATTGTCAATCGTTAAATTGCTTGGTTAACGGCTTCCGGCCATGAGAAGGTTAAACGAGCGCGATTACCAGATAGACGCCATGCCACGACCCGTCACGTCGACGCGAGTGGTCGAAGGCGCCTCCGACGCCGCCGCGGCACACAGGCGGCGCGCTCGGGCGGATCAGCTCCGTCATCCGGTGGGGCTCAAGTCCCGTACATGCCGGTTGGCCAATGGTGCGCGGCTCGGAGAAAACCGTCCTATGACGCGCCACGGGTGAAATCTTCGGGGCCGCCGAAATATTCGATATATCGGCCCTCGATCTCGGCGATGGGCATGACGACAAAAACATCGGTCACGCCAAACTGCCGATCGACAACCGCGCCGTCGCCAAATTTCGCCCCGACACGCATATAGCCTTTTATCAGCGGCGGCAGAGCCGCCAACGCGCGCTTTGGATCAACCGCCGCCCGCGGAAGGCTGTCCATCGCAATGAAACGTTCCGGCAGCGGCCGCACGATCCACTCCGGCCTCGCCTTGGCGAAGTGGTGGAGAAAGCCCAGTTGCGAAGCGAGTCGTGACGGATCGGATCCTTCGAGGCTCGCACAACCGATCATCGCATCGATCCGATGGTGTTTGACATAGGCCCAGATGCCTCGCCAAAGCATTTCGATTGTTTTCTTTCCGCGATATTCCGCTAGAACACAGGATCTTCCAAGCTCGAGAAAGCGTGAATTCGGATGGCGCGCCAGCAGAGGGCCGATATCGAATTCCTGGGCGCTATAAAAACCGAAATGCTTCTGGGCGACTTCCTGTCTCAAAAGACGGTATGCGCCGACAACCTTTGGTTTGGCCTTGCCGAAACGATTGCGGGTGGCATGGTCAATTACCAGAAGATGGTCGCAAACCTTGTCGAAGCGGCAAAGGTCACGGCGCACCAAAGCCGCGGTTGCGTCGGCGGTCGCTCCACCTTCCTGAAAAAAAACCCGATATCGCAAGCGTTGAGCTTTTCGTATTTCGGATTTCCTGGTGGCGAGGCGCAATTCCAGAGAGCCTGACCAGCCGAGGCTCGGACCAAGGCCGGAATGGCAAGATCGAGGCCGCAATCCCGGAAATGAATGGAATTTCCGGGCGGTCCGGTTTGGGGGCTTTTTCGGAAGGAACGGAAACCTCGACGAAAAACCCGCGATCACGGCCAATCCGTTCATGAATGCGTTTCCCGGAATTGCAGACCGGCTCGGTTGTCGCGCGCCCCGCGCGACGGCGATATGCGGAGAATACGACCACTTGGATATAGGGTCGTGGAGCAATAGTCGAACCTCGATACGAAAATATGACAGCGGCGGTTGGAGAAATCCTGGAACGACGGGCGTCATTTCTGCGCGACGGCCCTGACCAGTTCCGCGCTGTCGATGGGTTTGGCCAAAAAGCCATTCATTCCCGCTCCGAGCGCAGCCGCGCGGTCTTCCTCCGAGACATTGGCGGTGAGGGCGATGATCCGCACGGGTTCGGCGCCCGCCTTTTGCTCCGCGGCGCGAATTTGCCGGGTTGCGGCAAGGCCATCGACGCCCGGCATGCACATATCCATGAGGATCGCATCGAATTTCCCGACATTCGCGCAAACGACAGTCACGGCTTCCGCCCCGTCGCAAACCCGCGTCATTTGGGCGCCCAACCGCGTCAACCGCCGGTCGACAAGGAGCGCATTGACGTCGTTGTCTTCCGCCAGGAGGATGGAACGGCCTTCCAGAGGCTTGCCGACGAAAGCGCTTTCCGCTCCGGTCTCACGCCTGTCGTTTGCGCCGCGCCCGCCCTCCAAGCGGGAATAAAGCGAACTGAGCCGCACCGGTTTGACCAGCCAACCGTCGAAATCTTTAATCAGCGCTTCGCCAAAGGCGCGCCTTTCGAAAGGAGAAAAAAGAACGAGATTCTGCTTCGCGCCGCTCGCCCGCGCGGCCGTCACAAGCTGTTGGGTTGCGCGCTCGCCCAATGCGCAGTCTATGATGACCAGATCCACCGCATTTTTCTTGAAATGTTCCAGCGCCGCGGATTCTCCTTGGACGCATTCGACCCGCGCGCCCAGTTCCGCCAGGCGCCGCCCAAGAAATGGGCCGCCAAAAGGCGAATCGGACACGAGAAGAGCCGTTTTGCCGCCAAGGTCGGAAGCAGGGCGCGCAACTGTCGTCGATGGCTCGGCCGGGGGCAGATCGATTTCGAAGGTGAAGGTCGAGCCTTCCGGCCCGGACCGTGCCAACTGCAGTTGGCCGCCCATCAATTCGACAAGAGCTTTCGAGATCGAGAGCCCAAGACCGGTGCCGCCATGCTTTCGCGAGAACGACCCATCGGCTTGCTCGAATTCCTTGAAGATGGCTTCTCGGCGTTCCGCCGGCACGCCTGGACCCGAGTCGCAGACAGAAAAACTGATGCGATCCGCGGATGACGTTTTGAGAACGACCCCTACCCCGCCGCGCTCGGTGAACTTGATCGCATTTCCCGCCAGATTCATGAGAACCTGGCGCAGGCGATCGGGATCGCCAATCACGCGCCGAGGCACGTTACGATCGATTGACGTCGCGATCTCAATTCCTTTGCCCTGCGCGCGAGGCGCCAGAAGCTCCGCCGCGCCCTCGACCAGAGCGGTCAGATCGAAAGCAATCAGGTTCAAATCGAGCTTGCCGGCCTCGATTTTAGAAAAATCCAGAATTTCATCGATCAAGGACGACAGCGACTCCGCGGAACGACGTACGGCGTCGACATAAGACATTTGTTCGGCGGTCAACTCGGTGGCTGTCAGGAGCTCGGCCATGCCAAGGATGCCGGTCAAGGGGGTCCGGACCTCATGGCTGACCGTCGCCAGGAAGCGCGATTTCGCCTCGTTTGCCGCTTCAGCCTTGTTGAGCGCTGAAGCCGCCGCCCTGAGCTCCCACAATTGATCGAGGAGTTCTTCCTTCTCTCGCCGCGCCCGGTCGCGCTCGCGCCACGGCGCCAGGCAGAAGCCCGCGGCCAATAGAGCCGCGACGCTGCCGACGACGGCGGCAAGATGGAGGCTCGTCGCTATAGAAAACATCCCGACAAACGCTTGACGCCGCCTTGCCTCAATCGAGCGAGGACAGCCTTCGCGCAATCTAAGCTATGCCGCTGAATGTTTCGTTTCTTTATTCCGCCGCCTCGCGGCGATCGGAGGCCAGCCGGTAGGATAAAGCTTCCGCAAGATGGGCGCGCGACACTTCGGCCGCGCCTTGAAGATCCGCGATCGTTCGCGCAAGTTTCAAAATGCGATGAAATCCGCGCGCCGATAGACGCAGTTTTTCCGACGCGGCGCGGATCAAATCAATGCCTTTCCCGTCCAGTCGAATGATGGTTTCGACAAGCGCGGCGGGCGCCGCCGCATTGCAGGAAACGTCCGGGCGCCCGATCCGTTCGTAGCGCTCCCGCTGCAATTCGCGCGCGGCGGCGACCCTCGCCGCGACTTCCGCCGATCCCTCCGAGGGCGGCGGCAGAATGAGATCCGACGCGCGGATCGCGGCGACTTCAAGATGGAGATCGATCCGGTCCAGCAACGGTCCGGACAAACGCGCCTGATAGGCTTGAGCGCATCGTTTCGGCTCGCCGCGACGACAGGAATAGCCCGGCTCCAGCGCATAGCCGCATCGACATGGATTCATCGCCGCCACCAATTGGAATCGGGCCGGATAGACGCAGCGATGATTTGCCCGCGAAATCGCGACTTCGCCGGTTTCGAGCGGCTGACGCAGCGCATCGAGCGCCTGTGGCTGAAATTCGGGGAGCTCGTCGAGGAAGAGAACCCCGTTGTGCGCGAGAGAAATTTCGCCGGGCCTCGCATAGGGCCCGCCGCCGACGAGCGCCGGCATGGACGCCGAATGGTGCGGCGCGCGAAACGGTCGGCGGTCGGTGAGCAGTCCGCCCGCAAGCGCCCCCGCGACCGAATGAATCATCGACACTTCAAGCAGTTCACGCGGCGTCAAAGGCGGCAGAATGGACGGCAATCTTGCCGCCAACATGCTCTTGCCCGCTCCGGGCGGCCCATTGAACAAGATATTGTGCCCGCCGGCGGCGGCGATTTCCAAGGCGCGCTTGGCGCTTTCCTGGCCCTTGATCTCGCGCAGGTCCGGCAAAAGCCCACCGGATTCGCGGATCGCCGGCGTCGGCCGGGAAACGACCTGCGTTCCCTTGAAATGGTTCGCCAGTTGCACGAGCGATCGGGGCGCTACGATCGAAATATCGGCCGAGGCCCAGGCCGCTTCCGGCCCGCAGTCGGCGGGACAGATCAGGCCGCGCCCGCGCGCGCTCGCGGCGACAGCCGCGGGAAGGACGCCGGAAACGGAACTGATGGAGCCGTCGAGCGCCAATTCGCCCAAGACCGTATAGCCGTCGAGCGCGTCGAAGGGGATCGCGCCGATCGCCGCCATGACGCCCAAAGCGATGGGAAGATCGTAATGGCTTCCTTCCTTCGGCATATCGGCCGGAGCCAGATTCACCGTTATTCTCTTTGCCGGCAGTGACAGGCCGGAGGCCACCAGCGCCGATCTGACGCGCTCCCGCGATTCGGCCACCGCCTTGTCGCCGAGTCCGACGACATTGAAGACCACGCTCCCGTTGGAGAGCTGAACCTGGACGTCCACGGGATGCGCCTCGATCCCCTGAAACGCCACGGTCGACACCCGAACAACCATTTCGTTAGGCCCAAACTCGAACTTGTTCGTCCGCGATCTCCCGCGGACCCTTGTCATCCGGCCCTCTCGGTCTCGCCCTATAAGGGCGCGATATTACCCGCAAGGCCAACGATCTTCCGTTGCGTCCGTAACAATTGGCGCATCGCGCGCCGAAATCGAAGACATTGGTCGAACTGCAAAAATGTCACAGCTTTGTCATGCGCGATACGCTAATCAACTGGAGTGGTGATCCGGAGCCGCCCCGGTCCCCTTTCCGTAAAAATCGCCCGGGATCAGCGCCGTTGCCAAACGCTTCGCCGTCGACAGCCATGGACCGCGCCTATGCCCCGAATCTTTTTGATTTGGCGGCGCTCGCGCTGGTCATCGGGGCCCTGGTCGCCATTGTCTTTGGGGTCAACCAAACCAACGCCCCATTGACGGTTCTCGACACCGCGCCGATCAGCCTCGACCCCGCCAATCTCCCAGGATATGCACTGCGGACGACGATCCGCATGCTGGCCGCGATGGCCGCATCGCTGGTCTTCACCTTCATTTATGCGACCGTCGCCGCGAAAAGCCGTCGCGCGGAAATGGTCCTGATCCCGATTCTCGACATTCTTCAATCGGTTCCGATCCTCGGCTTTTTGACCTTCACGGTCATTTTTTTCATGAATCTATTCCCTGGCCGCGTCCTCGGAGCGGAATTGGCCTCGGTTTTCGCCATTTTCACCAGCCAAGCGTGGAACATGGCCTTCAGCATGTATCAATCTCTGCGCACCGTCCCCAAGGATCTCGACGAAGCCGCCAAGAGCTTTCATTTGTCCTGGTGGCGGCGCTTCTGGCGTCTCGACGTTCCCTTCGCCATGCCAGGGCTCGTCTGGAACATGATGATGTCGATGTCCGGGGGCTGGTTCTTCGTCGTCGCCTCCGAAGCGATCACCGTGGGCGATACGACGGTGACCCTGCCGGGCGTCGGCTCCTATGTCGCCCTGGCGATCAAGCAGCAAAATCTCGCAGCCGTCGGTTATGCCGTGCTGACGATGCTCGCGGTCATCATTATTTATGACCAGCTTCTGTTCCGCCCGATTGTCGCATGGGCGGACAAATTTCGCTTCGAGCAAACCGCTTCGGCGGAGGCGCCGACGTCCTGGCTGCTCGACCTGTTTCGCCAAACCCGCTTTTTGCGCGCCCTGGCCGACGCCTTTTCAATAGCCGCTGAATCGACGACGCGCGCCCGCCTCCCGATCCCGAAGCTCCCGCAGCTGAAATTGAACCTGAACCTGCCGTCGAAATTGGTCGACGCCATGTGGATGACCATTGTCGTTGTCGGCGCCGCCTGGGCTGGATGGCATGTCGTCGCCTATATCTTCGCCACCCTGCATTGGTCCGATGTTCTCACGGCGGTCGTCGACGGATCCTATACCCTTATTCGCGTGATTGTCCTGATCGCCCTCGCCACCGTGATTTGGGTGCCTATCGGCGTCTGGATCGGGCTTCGCCCCTCGATCGCGGAAAAGGTTCAACCGCTCGCCCAGTTCCTGGCGGCGTTTCCCGCCAATATTCTCTTTCCCGCCGCCGTCGTCCTGATCATTCATTTCAAGGTGAATCCCAATATCTGGCTCAGCCCGCTGATGATCCTGGGAACGCAATGGTACATCCTGTTCAATGTCATCGCGGGCGCGACCGCCTTCCCCAGCGATCTGAAGGAAGCCGCGCGCGCCTTTCATATTACGGGCTGGAAATGGTGGCGCTACGTGATCCTGCCCGGCGTGTTTCCTTATTATATTACGGGCGCGATCACCGCCTCGGGCGGATCGTGGAACGCGGCCATCGTCGCGGAAGTGGCGAGTTGGGGCGACAAGAAATTGACCGCCGTGGGCCTCGGCTCCTATATCGCCAACGCGACCGATGCGGGCGACTTTCACCGGGTCGTTCTCGGCATCGCGGTGATGAGCATCTTTGTCACCCTGTTCAATCGACTGTTCTGGCGCCCGCTTTATGCCTTTGCCGAAAGCCGGCTTAGCTTGGATTAACCTGGGATATCGGAGATCTTTATGGCAGATGTCGCCGAAGCCGGATCCGAATCCGCGCTGATCGATCTCAAGGACATCAGTCGCAACTTCGCCAAGGCGAATGGCGACAAGCTAGTTGTTCTGGAAAACGTCGATCTCACGATCAAGCCGCGAGAAATCGTCGGGCTGCTTGGCCGATCCGGTTCCGGCAAGTCCACCATGCTGCGCATTATCGCAGGTCTCGTTAAACCGTCTGCAGGCACAGCCATGTGCCGCGGAAAGCCGATCGACGGTCCGCCACGCGGCGTGGCCATGGTCTTCCAGTCCTTCGCGCTGTTTCCTTGGCTGACCGTGCTGGAAAATGTTGAGCTTGGCCTCGACGCGCTCGGCGTCGCCAAGGCTGAACAACGCAAGCGCGCTCTCGCGGCGATCGACCTGATCGGCCTCGACGGTTTCGAATCGGCTTACCCCAAGGAATTGTCGGGCGGCATGCGCCAGCGCGTCGGCTTCGCGCGCGCCCTGGTCGTGCACCCAGATCTTCTGCTGATGGACGAGCCCTTTTCGGCCCTCGACGTCCTGACCGCCGAAACCCTGCGCACGGACATTATCGATCTCTGGATCGAGGGCCGGCTGCCGATGAAGTCCGTGCTCATGGTCACCCATAATATCGAGGAGGCCGTGCTGATGTGCGACCGCATCCTCGTGTTCTCGTCCAATCCCGGCCGGATCGCCTCGGAAATCAAGGTCGAGCTTCCCCATCCCCGCAATCGTCTGGACCCGCAATTCCGTCAGCTCGTGGATAGCATCTACGCCCGGATGACTCAGCGTTCCGCGGCGCGTCCTTTGGTCGAAGGCATAGCGGGAACCGGCGTCGGCATGGTTCTCCATCCGATTTCGACCAATGTTCTCGCCGGCCTGATCGAGGCGCTCGCCGCCGCGCCGTTCAACGGCCGCGCCGACTTGCCGGTGCTCGCCGACAAGCTCCAGATGGAGGCCGACGAACTCTTCCACATTGCCGAAGCGCTTCAGCTTTTGCGTTTCGGCGCGCTCAGCGAAGGCGACTTCCTCCTGTCCGACGCCGGCCGCGCCTTTGCCGACCTCGACACCGACGCGCGCAAGAGGTTGTTCTCGCAACATCTCCTGAATTATGTGCCGATCATCAGCCTGATCCGGCGGGTTCTCGACGAACGCCCAAGCCATTCGGCTCCGGCGGCGAGATTCCGCAACGAACTCGAGGACTATATGTCCGAGGGCTATGCCGAGCAGACCCTGAACACCGTCGTATCCTGGGCGCGCTACGCCGAACTTTTCGCTTATGACGAAATGGCGGAGATGTTCAGTCTCGAAAACCCGAATTGAGCCGCGAACGTTCAATCATTCGCGGCTGCCTTCAAAGCGTAAAGCGCTTCGAGCGCTTCCCTCGGGGTCATTTCGTCCGGCTTCAGCATTGCGAGCGCCTGAAGGACCGCAGCCGTTTCCGTCGGATTCGTCGAGGCGGTTTCGCTGCGCGCGAAGAGAGGAAGGTCGGAAACCAGCCGTTCCACCGGTACGTTGCGGTCGGTCCGCTCAAGCTCGGCCAGGATTTCTTTCGCCCGCGCGATCACGGCCCTCGGCAGGCCGGCGAGCTTGGCGACCTGCACCCCGTAAGAACGGTCCGCCGCGCCGCGGGCGACCTCATGCAGGAAGACAACGTCGCCGTTCCAATCCGTGACGCGCATGCACAGGTTCACGAGGCGGGTCAGCCTTTGACCCAAATGAGTCAATTCATGGAAATGGGTCGCAAAGAGCGCGCGCGACCGATTGACCTCGTGGAGATGCTCCATGACCGCCCAGGCGATGGAAAGGCCATCATAGGTCGCCGTTCCGCGGCCGATTTCATCGAGGATGATCAGAGACTTCTGGGTCGCCTGATTGAGGATCGCGGCGGTTTCGACCATTTCCACCATGAAGGTCGATCGCCCGCGCGCGAGATCGTCCGATGCGCCGACGCGCGAAAACAATCGATCAATGAGGCCGATCTTCGCCGCCTTCGCCGGGACGAAAGACCCCATCTGCGCCAGGATCACGATCAGGGCGTTCTGCCGGAGGAAGGTGGATTTGCCCGCCATATTCGGGCCGGTGACGACGGCGATCTTTCCGCCCGGGGCGGAGGAGGCCTTTTTGACTGGCGCGCCGAGATCGCAGTCGTTCGGCACGAAAGCCTCGCCTCGCGACCGCAGCGCCGCTTCGACGACGGGGTGCCTGCCGCCGACGATCTCGAAATCGAGACCATCGTCGACCCTGGGGCGAACCCAATCCGCCTGAACCGCAATTTCGGCAAGCGCGGCGAGGACGTCCACGGCAGCCAGTCCTTTCGCCGCCGCCTCGATCTGGGCCGAGGCGCCTTGCGCCCTTGCCGCGAAATCGTCGAACAATTTCTTTTCGATCGTAACGGCCTCATCGGCGGAACTGGCGATGCGGCCTTCCAGCTCCGCGAGCTCGTTGGTCGAAAACCGCATTGCGCCCGCCATGGTCTGGCGGTGGATGAAGGTCTCGTTGAGCGGCGGCCGCAGCAGTCTTTCTCCCTGCGCCTGAGGCGCCTCGATGAAAAACCCGAGAAAGTTGTTCTGCTTGATCTTGAGCTGCCTGGTCTCCGCCAGATCGCAATAGCGGCCTTGCAAGGCCGCGACCACGCGTCGGCTTTCGTCGCGCAAGCTTCGCGCTTCGTCGAGCGAGGGGTTGAAACCCGATTGAATGAAGCCGCCGGCTCTGCGATCGAGTGGCGGACTCGGCTCGAGCGCCACCGCCAATTCCTCGGCCAGATCGAGATCGACGCCGGACAAAAAAGCCGCCGTCGTGGAGAGAAGGGCTGGCGGCCCGGCGCCGAGCAGAATCCGCCCGCAATCCTGCGCGGCGAACAAGCCCTCGCGCAGCGCCGCGAGGTCGCGCGGGCCGCCGCGATCGATCGCTATGCGCGCCAGCGCACGGGTCAGGTCAGGAACGCCTTTCAGCCGTTCCCGAATATCCTGGCGCAAATTCGCATCGGTGACGAAAAAGGCGACGGCGTCGTGCCGGGCCACGATCTTGTCGAGATCGCGCAATGGCGTGGCGAGCCAGGACGAGAGCATACGCGCGCCGGCCGAGGTCATCGTGCGATCCAGGACCGAAATCAGCGCGCGCGCCCTGGCGCCGGCCATGGTGCGATGCAATTCGAGACTTGCGCGCGTCGAGGCGTCGATCTGGAGACTTTTGCCGATGTCGCCATGGCGGGGAAAGGAAAGGCGCGGCCGTGACGATTTCTGCGTCCGTTCGATATAGGACAGAGCCGCCGCCGCCGCATTGATCTCCGCGCGCGTCAGTGAGCCAAAGCCGTCCAGGGTCGCGACGCCAAAATATTCCGTCAGACCTCGCCGCGCGACATCGCCCTCGCCCGGCGAGCGGCCCAGCGGCGCCACGGGCGCGCCGAAATCGCTCAACATGCGGCTCAGATCCTCGTCGCCGAGAATTGCGTCTGCGGCGACGATTTCTCTGGGATCCAGCCGCGCCAGAAGCGCCGGCAATCCGTCAAGATCCGTCTCGAAAACGTCGAAATCGCCGGTGGAGATTTCGACCGCCGCAACGCCAAACCGCCAATTGGACGAATTGTCGCGCTGCCGGACGAGCGCGACGAAGAGATTGGCCCGCCCAGGCTCCAATAATTGGTCCTCGGTGAGCGTTCCCGGGGTGACGATGCGCACGACTTCCCGCCGGACAACCGATTTTGCACCACGCTTTCGCGCTTCGGCGGGATCCTCGGTCTGTTCGCAGACCGCGACCCGATGTCCGGAGCGGATCAAGCGCTGCAAATATTCTTCTGCTCGTTCGATCGGCACGCCGCACATCGGAATGTCGTCGCCAAGGTGTTTGCCGCGCTTGGTTAAAACGATCCCCAGACATTTGGATGCGATTTCGGCGTCAGTAAAAAACAACTCATAAAAATCGCCCATTCGGTAAAATAAAAGGCAATCCTGATGTGCGGACTTGATCTCCATATATTGCGCCATCATCGGCGTCACTCGTTCAACCGCTTCGCCAGCCTCCTTGCCGTTACTGCGGCCAGGAGTCCGTCCGCGCCCGATTGCTTCGGCGCCCGCGCATTCCCGCTCCCGCACATCTTCAACGTTCATGGCGCCCTCAAAACTGTCGTGAATTCCCGGAAGTTAACAAAAGCATCGTCCTCCCGCACGCCGGATCGGACCTTTAATCGTGATTTTGAACAAATCTCTGCAGGCCGACAGGCGCGCCATCGCCAAAAAATCCGTCTTGTTCGAAAGCAATGCTTGGCGCCGACGATATGGCGCGGCTAAGTTCGCCGCTCGCTGAGAACAGCCAAGACGAATTCCAAGAGCAAATCGATGTCCGAAAAAAAGCCGAGCCGGGGCAAGCGACCGACCTTCACCGAACAGGAAGCGCTGCAATTCCACTCCCGTGGGAGGCCCGGCAAATTCCAGATCGCCCCGACCAAGCCGATGGCGACGCAGCGCGATCTCTCGCTCGCCTATTCGCCGGGCGTCGCTGTTCCGGTGCATGCGATCGCCGAGGATCCCTCCAAGGCCTATGACTACACGACCAAGGGAAACCTGGTCGCGGTGATCACCAACGGAACTGCGATTCTGGGTCTGGGCAATCTCGGCGCCCTGGCCTCGAAGCCGGTGATGGAAGGCAAATCCGTTCTTTTCAAGCGCTTCGCCGATGTCGATTCGATCGATCTCGAGGTCGCGACCGAAGATCCCGACGAATTCATCAACGCCGTGCGCTTTCTCGGGCCGACGTTCGGCGGCATCAATCTCGAGGACATCAAGGCCCCCGAGTGTTTCATTATCGAGGAACGGTTGCGGGAATTGATGGACATTCCCGTTTTTCATGACGACCAGCATGGAACCGCCATCATCGCCACCGCGGGAATGATCAACGCCATCCATCTCACGGGCCGAGACATCAAGAAGACGAAGCTTGTCTGCAACGGCGCGGGCGCTGCCGGAATCGCCTGCCTCGACCTGATCAAGGCGATCGGCTTCGCCCCGGAAAATGTCACCCTTTGCGACACCAAAGGCGTCGTTTATCGGGGCCGCGCCGCCGGCATGAACCAGTGGAAGTCCGCGCATGCGGTGGCGACCGACAAGCGCACGCTCGAGGACGCAATGGCGGGCGCGGACATCTTTTTCGGTCTCTCGGCAAAGGGCGCGCTCACGCCCGACATGGTCAAATCCATGGCGCCCAATCCGATCATCTTCGCCATGGCCAATCCCGATCCCGAAATCACGCCCGAGGACGCGCTCGCCGCGCGGCCCGACGCCATTGTCGCGACCGGCCGATCCGACTATCCCAACCAGGTCAACAACGTTCTCGGTTTCCCCTATATTTTCCGCGGCGCGCTCGACGTGCGCGCCAAGACCATCAATATGGAAATGAAGATCGCCGCCGTTCACGCGCTGGCGCAACTGGCGCGTGAGGACGTGCCCGACGACGTCGCCCTCGCCTATCAGGGCGAACGCCCGCGATTCGGCCGCGACTATCTGATACCCGTTCCGTTCGATCCGCGTCTGATTTCCATCGTGCCGCCGGCGGTGGCGCAAGCCGCAATGGACACGGGAGTCGCCCGCAAGCCGATCATCGACATGGGCGCCTATCGCGCCGAGCTTTCGGCGCGGCGCGATCCCGTGGCCGGTTTGATGCAAACGATCATGGACCGGGTCAAACGGCAGCCCAAAAGGGTCGTATTCGCCGAAGGCGAAGAGGAACAAGTCATCCGCGCCGCCGTCGCCTTCGTCAACCAAGGCCTCGGCTCGGCCATTCTCGTCGGACGCGAGGAAAGAATCGCCGAAGTCACCAGGAGAAATGGCATCGAACTCGACGACAAGCTGGTCGAGATTCATAACGCCCGCATTTCCCAGAAGAACGCCGCTTACGCGCAGATGCTCTACGATCGTTTGCAGCGCAAAGGCTTTCTGATGCGCGACTGCCAGCGCGTCATCAACAATGACCGCAACCATTATGCGGCTGCGATGGTCGCCTCCGGCGACGCCGACGCGATGGTGACCGGCGTAACCCGCAATTTCTCAATCGCGCTGGAGGAAGTTCAGCGCGCCATCGATCCCAAGCCTGGACATAAACTCATCGGCGTCTCGATCGTTCTGGCGCGCGGCCGTCCCGTGATCGTCGCGGACACGGCGATCACGGAATTGCCGGACGCGGAAGATCTCGCCGATATCGCGACCGAAGCGGCGGGATTCGCCCGCCGTCTCGGCTATGAGCCTCGGGTCGCGCTGCTCGCCTTCTCCAACTTCGGCCATCCAGCCGGCGAACGCTCGGCCCGGGTCAAGGAGGCGGTCTGGCTGCTCGACCAACGCCGCGTCGATTTCGAATATGATGGCGAAATGGCGGCGGACGTCGCCCTCAACAAGGAGGCGATGGCGCTTTATCCCTTCTGCCGGCTGACCGACACCGCCAATGTCCTGATCATGCCGGCCTTCCACGCGGCGTCGATCTCGACGAAAATGCTGCTCGAACTTGGCGGCGCCACGGTGATCGGGCCAATGCTCGTCGGCCTGGACAAGTCGGTTCAGATCGTTCAACTCGGCGGCAAGGATTCCGACATCGTCAATATGGCCGCTTTGGCCGCCTTCAACGCGGAACAATGATCATTCGCCCCCGCGAGTCTTCGGGGTTGCGTCAAGCCTCGGCGCGCCTATAGTCCCGCCGATTTTTCACCGGATCGAAACCCAATGTCCAAGCCCTTGAACGACGCCAAAAAGGTCGTCCTCGCCTATTCGGGCGGCCTCGACACCTCCATCATCCTCAAATGGCTGCAAACGACCTATGGCTGCGAGGTCGTGACCTTCACGGCGGATCTGGGACAGGGCGAGGAACTGGAGCCGGCCCGGAAAAAGGCCGAGCTGCTCGGCATCAAGCCGGAAAACATTTTTATTGAGGATCTCCGCGAGGAATTCGTTCGCGATTATGTTTTTCCGATGTTCCGCGCCAATGCAGAATATGAAGGTCTTTACCTGCTCGGCACCTCCATCGCCCGGCCGCTGATCTCGAAAAAGCAGATCGAGATCGCGCGCAAGGTCGGCGCCGACGCCGTCTGCCACGGCGCGACAGGCAAAGGCAATGATCAGGTCCGCTTCGAACTGTCCTATTATGCGCTTGAACCGGACATCAAGGTCATCGCCCCGTGGCGCGAGTGGGACCTGTCCTCGCGCACGGCGCTGATTGAATTCGCTGAGAAACACCAGATCCCGATCGCGAAGGACAAGCGCGGCGAATCGCCGTTTTCCACCGACGCCAACCTTCTCCACACGTCCTCGGAAGGCAAAGTCCTCGAAGACCCGGCTCAGGAAACGCCCGATTACGTCTATTCGCGGACGATCGACCCGGAAAACGCCCCTGACAAGCCGACCTATATCGAGATCGATTTCGAAAAGGGCGATCCGGTCGCAATCGACGGAGAAAGCCTTTCCCCGGCCGCCCTTCTCGCCAAGCTGAACGATTATGGCCGCGCCAACGGCATCGGTCGGCTCGACCTGGTCGAAAACCGCTTCGTCGGCATGAAATCGCGCGGAATGTACGAGACGCCCGGGGGTACGATCCTTCATTTCGCGCACCGGGGGATCGAATCGATCACGCTCGACCGCGGCGCCGCACATCTCAAAGACGAATTGATGCCGAAATATGCCGAACTTATTTACAACGGCTTCTGGTTCTCGCCCGAGCGCGAGCTTCTCCAGACTCTCATCGACAAGAGCCAGGAAAACGTGACCGGCCGCGTCCGGATGAAGCTCTACAAGGGCAATGCCGCCGTCGTCGGCCGCGAAAGTCCCTATTCGCTCTATGATCAGGAACTAGTCACTTTCGAAGAGGGGGCTGTCGCCTATGACCATCGCGACGCGGCGGGCTTCATCAAACTGAACGCCTTGCGCCTGCGCACACTGGCCAAACGCCGGCAAAAAATCGCCAAAAGTTGAGCGCCAGCGACCTCGCCTGACCGATTCGGTCTGGCGACGCCGCAAATTTGACGCGACTATCTGATCTTTCGCTGATCGCGACCCGGGTTCAGGACTGATGTGGCGTCTTTCCCTATTGATATTGGCGGCCGCGGCCGGTCTGGTCGCCGTTGCGACGATCGGGTTTTATTTCTACGAACGACCGACGACGCTGAGGGTCGCCGTTCCCCACGGCAGCGAATATCAGAAACTGCTCGTCATTTTGAACCAAGAATTCGTCCGAAGCCACGAGGACATAAGACTCCGGATCGTCCCGACAACCGACGAAACGGCCGCATCCAAGACGATCAGCGAAGACCACGCTGATCTCGCGGTCGTCCGTTCTGACATTCCGATGCCGACCAATGCCGCGACGGCTTTGATTCTTGCCCATTATTCGGTCGTCATCGTCGCCCCGCCCGGTAAGACATTTGCGAATTTCTCCGAACTCAAGGGACGGACGATCGGCGTCGTCGAGACGGAAATGTCCGGCGAGGCAAACCGGCGCCTGCTTCAGACGATCGAATCGCAATATTCCATCGGGCCCGGGGAAATCAAAGCAATCGGCGTCGCGCCAAACAATCTGGCCAAATTCCTCCGCGGTCGGCAAATCGACGCCTTGTTCGTCTTCGGTCCCTTTGATTCGCCGCAGGTTTCAGGCCCCGTCAAAATCGTTTCGGAAAGCGGCGCCGCATCGGGCGCGCCTGTCTTCGTCCCGATTCTCGAAGCCTCCGCGCTCGCGGAAAGATTTCCTGGTCTCGATGCGACGCAAATCCTTCGCGGCGCGTTCGGCGGTTCGCCGTCGCGACCGCCCGAGAATATCTCGACCATCGGAGCGACAGTAAGGCTCGTCGCCCGCAACGATCTGGATAATTCCACTGTCGGAGAGACGACACGGCTGATTCTGGCGGATCGCGCCCTCGCGGCGGCGACCGTTCCCATCGCCAACCATATCGAGGCTCCGAGCACCGATAAGGGAGAAGTTCTTCCCACGCATCCGGGCGCCGCCGCCTTTCTGGACGGAGAAGAAGAGACCTTTTTCGACAAATACAGCGATATGATCTATATCGGAGCGATGGTTGCGAGCGTCCTCATTTCCGGTCTCGCCACTCTGGCGAGCCGATTGACCGTTTCCGGATTTGCCCGTTTCGATCAATTGATGGAAAAGGCGCTGACCATTCTTAAATCGGGTCGCAAGGCTGACAGTTTGGAGACTCTGGCGAAGCTCGAGATTCAGATCGACGAAATCCTCACCCGGTCTCTCGCGGCGGCGGAAATGCCCAAACTCGACAATCATCAGCTGGCGGCGTTGACCTTGGCCGTTCAGCAGGCGCGCCTTGCGATCGCGGATCGGCGAAGCGAACTTGGCGGCCGGCTTCCTTCGGTCCGGCCACACGACCGATAGCAAGGCGCTTCTTCGAAGGCGACCACGCTTCACAGGTTTCCATCTTTGCAATTTTCCGCTAGATCAGGCGCCAATTGACGAGCCTCTCAGGGATCCTGGCGCCGCCTCGCCTGTCTGCCCGGGTCCGCACCTGGACGCCGTCCCACCCGCATGACGCATAACCAACAGGTTCACGTCGCTTGCCCCCAATTGGCAGGCCAATCTTTCGGACGCCCATGAAACTGCGCAACATCGCCATCATCGCCCACGTCGACCACGGCAAAACGACCCTGGTCGATCAACTTCTCCGCCAATCCGGGGCATTCCGAGAAAATCAGCGCGTAGCCGAGCGCGTGATGGACTCGAACGATCTCGAACGCGAACGTGGCATCACGATCCTCGCCAAGGCGACGTCCGTGGTATGGAAGGACACACGGATCAACATTGTCGATACGCCCGGCCACGCCGATTTCGGCGGCGAGGTCGAGCGCATTCTCTCAATGGTCGATGGCGCGATCGTTCTCGTCGACGCCGCCGAAGGCCCCATGCCGCAAACCAAATTCGTCGTCGGCAAGGCGCTGAAGATCGGTCTCAAACCCATCGTCGCCATCAACAAGGTGGATAAGCCGGACGCCCGCCCCACCGAAGTGATCAACGAAGTTTTCGACCTGTTCGCGGCGCTCGACGCCGACGACGAACAACTCGACTTTCCCATCCTTTATGGCTCGTCGAAGCAGGGGTGGATGTCGGACAGCCCGGACAAGCCGACCTCCGATCTTTCCCCCTTGTTCGATATGGTTCTCGACCATGTTCCGGAACCGAAGGTCGAGGCCGGCGGCTTCCGAATGCTCGGCACATTGCTCGAATCGAACCCTTATCTGGGCCGGATCATCACCGGCCGCATCTTCGCGGGTTCGATCAAGCCGAACCAGGCGGTCAAGGTTCTGGATCGGTTGGGAAATGTCG
Organism: Candidatus Rhodoblastus alkanivorans; assembly: GCF_022760755.1. Classification (NCBI taxonomy): domain Bacteria; kingdom Pseudomonadati; phylum Pseudomonadota; class Alphaproteobacteria; order Hyphomicrobiales; family Rhodoblastaceae; genus Rhodoblastus; species Candidatus Rhodoblastus alkanivorans. The sequence goes on along the minus strand of NZ_JAIVFP010000001.1, from coordinate 431,740 downwards.
TCGAACAGGGCCGCGTTTCCAAAATCCTCGCGTTCCGTGGCATTGAACGTCAGCCGATCGAGGAAGCGGAAGCGGGCGACATCGTCGCCATCGCGGGGCTTGAGAAATTCAACGTCGCCGATACGCTGAGCGCGCCGGAGATCACCGAGCCGCTGCAAGCCCAGCCGATCGACCCCCCGACATTGTCCATGACCTTTCTCGTCAATGATTCGCCCCTCGCGGGAACGGAAGGCGACAAAGTCACCAGCCGGGTCATCCGCGACCGCCTCTATAAGGAAGCCGAAGGCAATGTCGCGCTCAAGATCGAGGATTCCCCGGGCTCGGATTCCTATATCGTGTCGGGACGCGGCGAATTGCAGTTGGCGATCCTGATAGAAACGATGCGGCGCGAAGGCTTCGAGCTTGGCATTTCCCGTCCGCGCGTTGTCTTCCAAAAAACAGACGATGGAACTCGTCTTGAGCCGATTGAAGAAGTCGTCATCGACGTCGACGAGGAATTTTCCGGCGTCGTCGTCCAAAAGATGTCGGAACGAAAGGCCGAAATGATCGAAATGCGCCCCTCCGGCGGCAATCGCCAGCGGCTGGTGTTTCACGCGCCAACACGCGGCCTGATCGGCTATCAGGGCGAATTATTGACAGACACTCGCGGCACCGCGATCATGAATCGCCTGTTTCACGATTACGCTCCCTATAAGGGCGACATCCTTGGGCGTCGAAATGGCGTGCTGATTTCGAACGACGCCGGCGAAGCGGTGGCCTATGCGATGTGGAACCTGGAAGACCGCGGGCCCATGATGATCGAGCCCGCCTGGAAAGTTTATCGCGGCATGATCGTCGGACAGCATACGCGTGAGAACGACCTTGAGGTGAATGTCCTCAAGGGGAAAAAGCTGACCAATATCCGTGCCGCGGGCAAGGACGAGGCGGTGAAGCTGACGCCTCCGATCCGGATGACGCTCGAAAAAGCGCTCGCCTATATCGAGGATGACGAACTGGTGGAGGTCACGCCGAAGTCGATCCGGCTTCGCAAGGCCATTCTCGATCCCAACGACCGCAAACGCGCCGAACGCGCGAAAGAATAGGATTTCCTAACCGCCCCGAAGCCGGAACGACCGTGGAAAAAAGGCCTATTTCGCTCATGTTCGGCATCGAAGGCCGAAACTTGCGCATCGAAACGCTGACCCAATTGCGCTGGCTGGCGCTTTTTGGGCAGCTCTTCACGGTCCTTGCGGTCGCCTTCGGACTCAAATTCGACGTCCCGCTGCGTTGGTGTCTCGCCGTCATTGGCGCATCGGCCGTCCTAAATGTTGTTGTCGAACTTTATTTTCCAAGATCGCTTCGTCTCGAAGAACGCCCGGCGATGGCCTTGCTCGCTTTCGACGTTCTTCAACTCTCGACCTTGCTGTTTCTCGTCGGCGGCCTCGACAATCCATTTTCAATTTTGCTGCTGGCCCCCGTCACAATTGCGGCCGTTTCCCTTCGGCCCCGCCAGATCGTCGCCATTGTCGCGCTGGTCCTACTGTGCGCCAGTTTCTTGAGCATTTGTCACTGGCCCCTGCCCTGGTACCGGGAGCAGGCGCTCGAATTGCCGTTGCTCTACCGGCTTGGGCTCTGGATCGCCTTGCTTGTCGCGACTGCCTTCATCTGCACCTATGCGGCTCAAGTCGCGCGTGAAGCGAGAAACCTCAGCCTCGCCCTCACGGCTACGGAATTGGTCCTGGAACGCCAGAATCACCTGTCGCGCCTTGATGGACTGGCCGCCGCCGCCGCGCATGAATTGGGAACGCCGCTCGCCACGATTGCCGTCGTCAGCCGAGAGCTCAGCCGATCGAATATACCCAAAGAATTTTCGGAAGATATCGACTTATTGAATCAACAGTCGCAAAGATGCCGAGATATTCTCAGTCGCATTTCTTCTCTTGCGACAGAGGAACATCCGCAGCTCGAAAATATAAAGTTGCGTTACTGGATCGAGAACGTAATTTCACCGTTTCGGTCACATCCCGTCACGATTGAAATCGACATATCTGGCGATGGAAGCGAACCAGTCGTTACAAGCAATCCTGCTTTAACCTATGGCATAGGCAACTTCATCGAGAACGCGCTTGACTTCGCAGAAACCAAAGTCTCTCTCATCGCAACCTGGACAAGCGAACGCGTGACGATTGCAATTTCGGACGATGGCCCCGGTTTTCCTAATGAAATCCTGGCTCAGATCGGGGAGCCCTATTTGAAGACAAGAATGGATCGTCGCCTGAAGGCCGGTGACGAGGCTGGCTTGGGCCTCGGAATTTTTATTTCCAAAACTCTTCTGGAACGTACGGGAGCCACTCTCCATTTCTCAAACCACGAGGGATCCGGAGCGGTCGTCGAGATCGCATGGAACCGTCAACAGCTGGAAACGGGCTTCAAAAATTCGCTTTCACACTTGTCATCTTTCCCTGAGGATCGTTCATAGACAGATTGAACCAGCTGGCGACGAGCCTACGCGCCGGACCAATCGCGACGAGAGGGAAATCGTGCAGACTGGAGACGAAACCAAAGGCGAGGAAACCAACGAAGCCCGGCTCTTGTTCGAAAAGGACCCTCACCTCCTTATTGCGGATGATGACCGGCCCTTCCTGAACCGATTGGCCAAGGCGATGGCTTCGCGGGGCTTCACCGTGACTATGGCTGAATCCGTCGCCGACGCCCTTTCCGCCCTCCGCACCCAACCGCCGGCTTTCGCGGTCATCGATATGCGCCTGGGGGATGGAAACGGTCTTGACGTGATCACCGAACTCAAATCACGGCGACCCGAAGCCAGAGGGGTCATTTTGACCGGATATGGCAATATTTCTTCCGCCGTGCTTGCGATCAAGCTTGGCGCTTTCGATTATCTGGCGAAGCCGGCCGATGCCGACGAGGTCTTTTTTGCTCTCATGAATGGCGATGCCGCAGCCGTCGGGACGATTCCGCAGAATCCCATGTCGGCTGAACGCGTGCGATGGGAACATATCCAAAGAATTTACGAGCTTTGCGAAAGAAACGTATCTGAAACGGCGCGACGCCTTAATATGCATCGGCGAACATTACAGCGCATTCTTGCTAAACGTGCGCCACGTTAGCAAAATCTATTACAAAAATTTTTATATTTATATCACTTCGATTCTGATACCTCCGTATAACGCGCCCAAAGCGCGGGCGCGCCAAGTTCTTGTACGAGCAAAGCATGAGCCGCGCTCTCGGCGTCCGCCAACGCCAAAGGCAAATCCCGCGGACGTTGCCGCAAGAGAGAGAAGTTGGCCGCGCCCTTGGAAATTTCCCGCCTGACCTGCAAGGTCAATGTCGTCTGCCGGCCTCCCCTGAGTTCCGTATAGACCTCGGCGAGAATTTCCGCGTCGACCAAGGCGCCATGCTTCACGCGGCGGCTTCGGTCGATGCCAAACCTGTTACAGAGCGCGTCGAGCGAATTGGACTGCGCGGGAAACTTTTTTCGCGCCATGGCCAATGTATCGACCACGGGATTTCCGTTCAGAGCGGCGCGGCCGACTCGACGCAACTCCGCATTGATGAACCCCAAATCGAATTCGGCATTATGCGCGACGATTGGATCGCCGACGATGAATTCAAGAAATTGATCGACAATGTCACAAAATTTCGGCTTATCGGCGACCATTTCATAGGATATGCCATGAACTTTAAAGGCAGAATCTGGAATATCGCGTTCAGGATTTACATAAGTATGAAATATATTTTGAGACGGAATTCCATTTAAAAGCTCTATAGCGGCGATTTCAATGATTCTATCGCCCGCATTCGCCTCTAGGCCGGTGGTCTCTGTATCGATGACAATTTCACGTTCCATGACGATGCCTGATCCAATACCATTTATTATGATTCATTTGTCAATTTGGGCAAGAGTTGCGACGATTGTTCGGATTTGCCGTCGCGCCTGTTCGATCCCGAATTGAGTATGGACAATGAATTGCGCGCGTCTTTTTTTTTCCGCGTCAGGCATCTGGCGGCTCAATATCTGGTTCAACTTTATTTCAGTCGTAGAGTCCCTCGACAAGACTCGCTCCCGTTGAATTTTTTCCGGCGCCGACACCACAACAACCGCATCCGCAAGCCGCCAGGTCTCCGTCTCGAACAACAAAGGCGCGTCGATCACAGCGACCTTCGCGCCTTCCCTTCTGTTGTCGAGAATAAACTGGTCTCGCGCGTGGGCGACCATAGGATGGACGATTTTTTCCAATGTCGCCACGGCGCCCGAATCATGCAGCACCAAAGCCGCGAGGCGTTTGCGGTCAATACGGCCATCGACGATGGCGTCTGGAAACCGCTCCGCCAAGCCCTCCGGCGGTTCGCCCGCATAAATCCGGTGAACGCTTTGATCGGCGTCGAAAACGGGAATTCCGAACCTTCGGAATAAGTTCGCCGTCGTCGATTTTCCCATTCCGATAGAGCCGGTCAATCCCAAAACAATCATGATCGAGGCCGTTGCAAGTCCTGTTCGACCAAATCCCGAAGCTCCGACGTCACCTCTGGCCGCAGTCCAAACCATCTTTCGAATGCGGGCGCCGCCTGATGAAGCAACATTCCCAGGCCCCCAGCGACACGAAACCGTCTGCGCTTCGCCTCGCGCAACAGCTCGGTTTCCATCGGCGCATAGACGATGTCATTGACGACGGCGTCGTCCGCCAAATCATCCAATGAGACCTCCAACGGAGGCTTTCCAACCATGCCGAGCGATGTCGTATTGATCAGGAGATTCGCCTGATCGAAATGTCTGTGGCGAACCTCCAATGGGCGTTGCTGGATGGTCCGAAACCCCCAATCGGCGATTTCGTCGGCCAATTGCGACATCCGTTCGCGCGAACGGTTGACGATCGTGAGTTCCGGCGTCCGCCGCTTCGCCAGGCCTGCGATCACCGCCCGCGCCGCGCCGCCGGCGCCAATGACCGCCGCCCGTTGGCAATCTTGGGACCAGCCCGGAACTTCGGCGTCGAGGTTGGCCAGAAAGCCTTCAATATCCGTATTGTCGCCGAAACGTTTTCCGCCCTCCATCCAAATTGTATTCACCGCTTTTGTTTTTCTGCCCGATTCCGTCACCTGCTGACATTGCTCAAAGGCGATCTCCTTATAGGGCAAGGTCACATTGCCGCCGCAAAAGCCTTCAGCCTCGAAACCTGCAAGAAAGGTCTTGATCCGGTCTGCTTCAACCGCTTTTGATACGTATTCTGCAGCAATTCCATATTTCTTCAGCCAGAAATTATGAATCAAAGGGGACCGGCTGTGGCTGATCGGAAAGCCGACGACGAAGGCGCGCTTCATTTTTCACGTATTTCCGGTTGGATGGATCGAATCAACCCTGGGTGATGAATTGCAAGCGATGGTCACGGTAAAGATCCATGATGGCCGCGGCCGTTTCCTCGATGGAACGTCGGGAAACGTCGATCGTCGCCCAGCCCCTTTGTGCGAAAAGCCGACGCGACTGGTTGATTTCGTCGGCGACCGCCGAACGGTCAACGTAAGACGATTCCTGCGTCGCATTCAACGCCAACAGCCGGTTCTGCCGAATCTGCACGATGCGATCGGGCGTCGCGAACAAGCCGATCACCAAAGGATTTTTCAACCTTTCAATATCTCCCGGAATCGGAACGCCCGGAACGATTGGAACATTGGCTGTTTTTATTCCCTTATTGGCGAGATAAATGCTTGTCGGCGTCTTGGAGGTTCGACTGACGCCGAGAAGAACGACATCGGCGCTTTCGAGATCGCCGGAGCTCTGTCCATCGTCATGCATCATAGTGAAATTCAAGGCGTCGATACGTTTGAAATAATCTGAATTCAACACATGCTGGGCGCCGGGTCGCGGCGTCGAAGCCGGTCCCAAATAGGACTGAAAAATTCCCAAGACCGGCGCCAGCACCGAGATTGCGGGCGCGCCGACCTCGGCGCAAGCATGCTCAAGTTTCTCGCCGAGCTCTGAATCCACGAGCGTGTAGAGAACGATGCCCGGCGACGACCGGATGCCGGCGATGACCCGATCCAACTGGTCGTGATTTCGAATGAGCGGATAGATATGCTCGATCGACGCCACGCCTTGATATTGCGCGGCGGCGGCCCTGCTGACGGTGATCAGCGTTTCCCCGGTCGAATCGGACACAAGGTGAAGGTGAAAATAATTTCGCGTCACTGAGGCTCAAATCCTCTTTCCTGGCGAGCGCCTTTTCGTCTTTTCCCCTGATTTCGTCCCTCTGGCTCCATGACTGTGTAAATGTCGGCAGAAGGCGGATAAGTCCGAGCGGGCGGCCAAGTTTGCGAGATTCCACGAAAATTCTCAACAGCCGCCGCAATCCTATCCCTTGAAACAAGCCAATTGTTGAGATTGGGAATTACGGGAATAAGCCCGATCGAATGGTGAATCGGAGCGGCGCAAAGTCCTAAGGATATTGGTAAAAAAATTGTTAACGCCCCATCAACTTTTTTCCCGTCGCCTGTCCCAAATCCGCCCGGCGATTCGGTATGCGTTGTGCGCCCTCTGGAATAAGGCTATTCCCCTGTCTAAAAACAAAAACAAGATTCAAAAGCTCTTTAGGATTTCATTGGTGAACCCTCAAAGCGACCACCTTCCTCCCCTCGTTAGCAAAAAGCCGCTGCTTGCCGTTCTCGACGGAAGTCGGACGACATCGCCACCAATTTGGCTCATGCGGCAGGCTGGCCGCTATCTGCCCGAATATCGCGAGATACGCGCCAAGGCTCCGAGCTTTCTCGACTTCTGCTATTCGCCCGCTTTTGCCGCCGAGGCCACGCTGCAGCCCATTCGCCGGTTTGGATTCGATGCCGCAATCCTTTTCAGCGACATCCTCGTCGTCCCCGACGCCCTTGGACAAAAAGTCGTTTTCGAAACTGGCGAAGGCCCACGTCTCGATCCCCTCACCGATACAGCCGCCATCCGGAATTTGCCGCCCTTGTCCCTGGAGCGTTTGGCGCCGGTGTTTGAAACGATCGATCGCGTTCGCGCGCAACTGCCCGCAGAAACCACATTTCTTGGCTTTTGCGGGGCGCCATGGACAGTCGCAAGCTATATGGTCGCGGGTCGCGGCTCGGCCGATCAGGCCGCGGCGCGCCTTTTCGCCTATCGCGATCCGGACGGTTTCCAGATTCTCATTGACAAGCTGGTCGACGCCTCCATCGAATATCTTTGCGCGCAATTTCACGCCGGAGTCGACGCCGTCCAAATATTCGATTCCTGGGCCGGAATCTTGCCGGCGGCGGAATTTGAACGCTGGTCACTCACTCCGATCACGAAAATCATACAGGGCGTTCGGAAAAGAGTTCCTTATGCCCGGATAATCGCCTTTCCGCGCGGCGCGGCGAGTCATTATCGCGATTTCTGCCGACGCGCCGGCGCGAACGCTCTCGGACTTGACACTGCCGTCGATCCTGCCTGGATCGCGGCGAATGTTCCTGAGAATGTCGTCGTCCAAGGTCATCTCGACCCGCTGGCTTTGTTGGCGGGCGGGACGGGGCAAACCACCGCGGTCGCTGGGATTCTAGAGGCTTACCGTACGCGAGCCCATATTTTCAACCTCGGGCACGGCATACTGCCGGAAACCCCGATCGACCACGTCGCGGCATTGGTCAAGCAAGTGCGATCCTTCGAGGCCTGAAATGTATTTGTGGGTCAAGGCGCTTCATGTCATCGCCATCATATCCTGGATGGCCGGGCTGCTTTATCTTCCGCGGCTTTTCGTCTATCACGCAGACGCAGCACAGGGATCGGGCTGTTCGGAAACATTCAAGATCATGGAGAGAAAACTTCTCTACATGATCATGACGCCAGCCATGATCGTGGCCTGGGTGACAGGATTGTTTCTGGCGATCCAAAGTGGATTTTTTCATTCTCCTTGGTTTCATGCAAAGCTGATTTTTGTATTATTGATGACCTTGACCCATTTTGCGCTCGGAAAATATCAACACGACTTCAAGTTGGACCGCAACAAGCACTCCACCAAATTTTTTCGCGTGTTCAATGAAGTTCCAACGATCTTGATGATTTTCATCGTGGTTTTGGTCGTCGTCAAACCATTTTAGCAAGTAAGCTGGTGTCGCTGCGCGGCTCGTCCTATCCTTGCTCACCCAAAGGAGAACGCCATGCACGCGCCCAATCCACTGCTTGTCGAATGGCGCACGCCTTTCACCCTTCCGCCCTTCGAGGCGATAGAAGCCGGCCATTATCGTCAGGCTTTCGACGTCGCCTTGCGCGAACATGAGAGGGAAATCGCCGCAATCGCGGACAATCCCGCGACGCCGACCTTCGAGAACGTGATCGATGCGTTGGAACTTGCCGGCAAGACGCTCAATCGCGTCGGCGGCGTGTTCTGGAATCTCTCCGGAACCGACTCGACCGAAGAATTGCGGGCGATCGAACGGGAAGTGTCGCCCATGCTTGCGCGACATTATGCCGACATTTCGCTTAATGAACGATTGTTCTCGCGGGTTGCGGCCCTTTATCAAAATCGAGACGACCTGCCGCTGAGCGGCGAACAGGCGCGTTTGCTCGAACTGACCTACAAGAGTTTCGTGCGCGCCGGAGCGCAACTCTCGGGCGCGGACCGGGAGCGATTCGCGGAAACGGCGGAACGCCTCGCAAGTCTCGAAATGAATTTCGCGCAGAACGTCCTTGCCGACGAAGCAAATTACATCATGGAGTTGGAAAAGGACGATCTTTCCGGTTTGCCCAACGAGGCGAAGGCGGTGGCCGCGCAGGCCGCGCAGGCCGCGACGGATCGCCATGCCGCCCATCCCTTCGCTTTGACATTGTCGCGATCGAGCGTCGAGCCTTTCCTGAGCTATGGCGACAGGCGGGACCTTCGCGAGGATTTGTTCAACGCCTGGATCGCGCGCGGGGAGCATGATGGCGCGACCGACAACCGACGCATCATTTCCGAGATCCTCGATCTTCGGCGCGAACGCGCGCAAATGCTCGGCTATAAGACTTTTGCCGATTACAAGCTGGAGCCGACCATGGCCGGCGCTCCGGCGGCGGCGCTCGACCTGCTCGACAAGGTTTGGGCGCCGGCGCGCGCCAGGGCCGGGGCGGAAGCCGCCGCCCTTCAGAAAGTCGCCGACGCCGAAGGCGCAAATTTCACAATAGCCGCCCATGACTGGCGTTATTACGCGGAAAAGCTGCGGTTGCGGAAATATGACATCGATCAAAGCGCCCTTTCCGCCTATTTCCAGCTCGAAAAGATGATCGAGGCGGCGTTTTATTGCGCGGAGCGCTTGTTTGGATTGCGTTTCGTTTCGCGGACGGATTTGCCGACCTATCATCCTGACGTCCGGGCGTTCGAAGTTCTCGATCGGGACGGACAGCATCTGGCGATCTTTTTTGGAGATTATTACGCCCGGGCCGGCAAACGTTCCGGCGCCTGGATGTCGAATTTTCGCAATCAGCGAAAATTGGGGGGCGACATCCGTCCTGTCATCGTCAATGTCATGAATTTTTCCAAGCCGCTTCCGGGAACCGCGACCCTGCTGTCCCTCACGGAAGCAACCACCCTCTTTCACGAATTCGGGCATGCCTTGCATGGGATGCTGTCGAACGTCGTCTATCCCTCGATGAGCGGGACGGCGACGCCCACGGATTTCGTGGAATTGCCCTCGCAGCTCTTTGAGCACTGGGCCCTTCGTCCGGAAATCCTGCAGAAATTCGCCCTTCATCACGAAACGGGGGCGCCCATCCCGCAAGACATGATCGATCGCATTATTGCAGCGCGTCATTTCAATCAGGGATTCGCGACCGTCGAATATTGTGCTTCGGCCTATGTCGATTTCCTGCTGCACTCTCGCGCCGATGCGCCTGAGGATGTCGTCGGCGCCGAAAAGGAAATTCTGCGCGGCGTCGACATGCCATCGGAAATCGTCATGCGTCACCGAACACCGCATTTTTCTCATATTTTCGCGGGCGACGGCTATGCGGCGGGCTATTACAGCTATTTATGGTCGGAAGCGCTCGACGCCGACGCCTTCGCGGCGTTCGAAGAGGCCGGCGATATTTTCGATCCCGCGACTGCCGGTCGCTTGCGGGATTATGTCTATGCGGCGGGGAATCAGCGCGATCCGAACGAAGCCTATCGCCTGTTCAGAGGCCGCAAGCCGGAATTCGGCGCGCTCCTGCTAAAGAAAGGCCTGACCGAAGCTTAAGACTTATTGCACTGCGTCATCGAGGCTGGCAAAAAAGGCCCTTCAGCGAATTTCATCTCGCCGGTTCAACCGGATCAGGAGACATGCATGACGCAGGCCGCCCAAGCGATCGCCACAGAGGAATTTTTTGAGCTCGGCCGTGAGGTTATCGAGGCTGTCGAAGGGCTGTATGAAAAGGCTGTCGCGAGCGTTCGCGCCCAGGTTACCGAGAACGGAAAACTGTCGAACGCAGCGATCGAGCGCGAGCAGCATGCCGCGCATGGCCTTGCCTGGTTCGCCACTTACGTCGAATCCCTTCGCGAAATGCTTGCTTATGGCGAAAGGATGCAGGCCGAGGGGCGTTACGGGGAAACCGAGGATCTGTTGACCCGGATCGGCGTCGGCGAATATCTCGCCCAGGTTTTCGGCGGCATTCCGATGAGCCAGGGCGAGTTTGTCCGGCTGGGCGATTTCGGCTTGAGCGCCGAGACCATCGCTCTCGCCCGCACGACGGCGACCGAGAAGCTGATCGCCGCCGGCAATATTGCGCCAAATCGCGCCCGGCTGGTCGATCTCGTGGACCACGCGGAGGCCTCGGCGACAGTCGGCTCGCCGGGGTTGGACGAGACCTTGGAAGCGATACGCGAGGAAATTCGTAAATATGCCGAGGCCGAGGTCGTTCCCCACGCGCATGAATGGCATTTGAAGAACGCCTATATTCCGCTGGAGATCATTCAGGGGCTCGCCGATCTCGGCGTTTTCGGTCTGACCATTCCCGAAGAATATGGCGGCATGGGCCTTGGCAAGGTCGCAATGTGCGTGGTCACGGAGGAGCTTTCGCGCGCCTATATCGGCGTCGGCTCGCTCGGCACGCGTTCGGAAATCGCGGGCGAACTGATCCTGGGCGGCGGCACGGCGGAACAAAAGGAAAAATATCTGCCCAAGATCGCGTCGGGCGAAATCCTTCCGACTGCGGTTTTCACCGAACCGAACACCGGCTCCGACCTCGCTTCGTTGCGAACCCGCGCGGTTCGCGAAGGCGACAAATATGTCGTCAACGGCAACAAGACCTGGATCACCCATCCGGTGCGCGCCGATCTGATGACGGTTCTAACCCGCACCAATCCCAGTGAGCCGGGCTATAAGGGCCTTTCGATGCTTCTCGCGGAAAAGCCGCGCGGCGACGACGCCAATCCTTTCCCAGCGAAAGGCATGTCCGGCGGCGAAATCGAAGTGCTCGGCTATCGCGGCATGAAGGAATATGAAATCGCCTTCGACGGTTTTGAGGTTCCGGCGGAAAATCTGCTTGGCGGCGTCGAGGGACAGGGGTTCAAACAGCTGATGCAGACTTTTGAAGGCGCGCGCATCCAGACCGCGGCGCGCGCCGTGGGCGTCGCGCAATGCGCCATGGAATTGGCGCTTCGCTACGCCAAGGAGCGCATCCAGTTTGGCAAGGCCCTGATTCACTTCCCCCGCGTCGCCGACAAGGTCGCGATGATGGCGGTCGAGGTCCATATCGCGCGGCAGATCACCTATTTCGCGGCTAGGGCGAAGGATGAAGGCAAGCGCTGCGATCTGGAGGCGGGTCAGGCCAAGCTTCTGGGCGCGCGCGTCGCCTGGGCGGCCGCCGACAACGCCCTGCAGATCCATGGCGGCAATGGCTTCGCCCTGGAATATCCGGTCTCGCGCGTGCTCTGCGACGCGCGCATCCTCAATATTTTCGAGGGCGCGGCGGAAATTCAAGCGCAGGTCATCGCGCGGCGGCTGTTGGAGAGCTGATTGCCAACGGCGCCGCGTCGCTTCAGCCATCCGGCGTCACGCCGTCCGGGTCGATGGCGCGATAGAGTTTCGACGCTTCGGCAAAGGGTCCCCGGCGTTCGGAAAAGCCGAGAACCTCCAGTACGAGGACGCGACGGGACAGGGCGATCGTGACGATATCGCCCAATGCGACGAGTTTTGCCGCCTGTTGGGCGCGATTGCCGTTGATTCGCACATAGCCGCTGGTCACAAGCTCCGCCGCCGCCGTGCGGGTTTTCGCGACGCGCGCATGCCAAAGCCATTTGTCGAGGCGCTGGCGTGGATCGGTCACCGTCTTTGGTTCCTCGAGCCTATGATTTTCTGGGCTTTCGTCCGGAGCGATTTGGCGCGGTCACGGAGCCAGCGGCGGAACCGCTCGCGGACTGCCGCGCGACGCAAGGCCAGCTCTCCGCCTGGACAGCATGAGATCAGGATATCGGCGAAAGGCTCACGCTCGCGCCAAATATGATCGATCATCGGATGGTTCGGAATGGCGCAGGAATCGACACGCCGCAGCCGCGGATCGCGCAAAAGGGCGTCCGTCATTTGCATCGCCAGCAGCACGCCCGGCGAGAGGGTGGCAAAGTCTTCATCGTAAGCTGTTTTCCAGAAAAAGGTCTGGTCGGCGTCAAGCAGCAGAATATTGCTGGCGACGATCCGTTCGCCGCAGGCGAGCCAATAAATCCTGCATTTCCCTTCGCGCGCCAATGTTCGCGTCATCGTCCGCGCGAAGGCGGCAAGTTCGGGGCGGGCAAGAAAAGCGCCGCCATGGCGGCCTTTCCAGCCCTTGGCCTCCAGCGCCAGAAACAATTCCAGTTGCCGGTTGAATGCCTCGCCGCCATCTGCGACGCCGAACGAAACGCTTCCGCTCTCGTCGAGGCGTCGCAACTGGCGTCGCAGTTCCTTCCTTTTTTTCGCGGGAATGGGCCAGGCGGCTTCTCCCTCGGCCGCGGTCGCGTCGAGCGCGGCGCGCTGATATTCCGCCGCATATTCGACGGCGAGGCCTTGCCGTCCAGCATAATCGGCGATGAGGGAATACAGCGGGCCACGTCGCCTTAACTGTCTGAGCGCCAGAATGGGAGCATGGCCGCCCTCGGCCCGCAAATGACCCACGATCGCATTGAGACAGCTTGCGGCGTTGGCCCGGTCGAGCAGGGGCGCGCCGAGACAGGAATAATCGTGGCGCCAGGTTTCGTATGGCGCTCCGGGCGCTCCGGGCGCGACGATCGGCCAAAGCGCCATCAGGCGCCCCGACGCGCCCGCCGCCGATTTTCGCCAAGCCAACAGGAAGCGCAGATTTTTTGGGCGCCTCAAATGTTGCAGAAAGGGCAGGGCGAAGCCCGGTTCGAGAAAGACATTGCGCTCAAGCCCGCGCGCCGCAAGGTCCCTCCATTCGGCTTCATGCCGGCGCAATTGGTCGAAATCGACATTCTCGATCAGTAGCGGACTTATCGCGTCGGACCGATCGGCTTGGGAAGCCAAGCCGTCCCTATTGGTCCCGGTCGGATATTTACCCGGGCTTCGTAGCTGCGGGTCGCGCCAGGCTGGCTCTAGTCCGAGAAAATGTGTCACACCTGTTTTGCTCCCGGTCGTGGAGGCGTCTCAAAACGAAGCTCTTTGGCTCGTTTCGGCACGATTCGCCTTTGACGCGACCTAATGAGCTCTATGAATCAACCTCCGCGCCAAAAGCGCGACATTCTCGACCTGCACAGGGATCAGGCGAGCAATCCGCCCCGCGAAGGCGTCAGCGGGCTCTCGGCCAGCGCCTGGCCATCGGGGCGATCGATGCGCAGGTCGCCTGCGAAGGCCTCGTAAAGACCCTGAACGAATTGCGGGCTCATCTTGTCGACGATGAACACGATTCTCGTCCGGTGATCGTCGTCGGGCCAGGCGTCGAGACGCACCGGCGGATGAAAGACGTGCTGCACCCCATGAATGACCAAGGGCCGGTCCCGGTCATCGGCCAATGCGATGATTCCTTTCACGCGGAGCAGATTTGGTCCGTGGGCGTTGCGCAGAATTTCCAGGAAAAGATTGCAGGACGAGGGTGAAAGAGGCCTTTCGCCGACCAGGACGAAGGCGCGAATCGATTCGCCGTGCCGGTTGACGTCGTGCGCGTTACCTTCATGCGACAAATGATCTTCATGCGCATGGGCGGCGTCGGCCAGGGCTTCGGCGTTGAGCCAACGCGCGACGTCCGGAGCTTTGGTTTCCGGGTTGTAGAGGCCAAGGCCGAGAAGCTGACTGGCGTTGAAATCCTTCGGATCGTCGAGCCGTCGGGCTCCGGGGTTGATCCGATCGAGCTTTTCGAGGAGGCGCTCAAAGGCGCGTCTATCCTCGCCAGATTGGACCAGATCGATTTTCGACAGCACGAGACGATCCGCCATGGCCGCCTGGCGCAAGGATTCCGGATGATCCTCCAAGGTCGCCGCGCCGTTGATCGCGTCGAGAACGGTCACGACGCCGTCGAGACGGAAGCGCAGCAGCAGATAGGGATGGCTCATCAAAGTGTGCAGAATCGGCGCCGGATCGGCCAGGCCCGTCGTTTCGATCAGGAGCCGGTCGAAGGGTGGTATCCTTTCATTGTCGAGTCGCCGGAGCAGACCCTCGAGCGCGTCGATGAGATCGCCGCGCAGGGTGCAGCAAAGGCAGCCTGACGTCATCATGACCATGTCGCCGTCGATCCTTTCGACGAACAAATGGTCGAGGCCGATCTCGCCGAATTCGTTGATGAGAACCACGGCGCGCGCCAGCGCGGGATCGCGCAGAAGGCGGTTCAACAGGGTGGTTTTGCCGGCGCCAAGGAAACCCGTGAGAATGGTTGCCGGAATTGGCGGCGGCGGCCGGCGATCGGACGGCGAGGCGCTCAATTCTTTTTCGCCTGCTTGTCCGCGGCGGCGGAGCTGTGGGCGTCCTTGTTCTGTTTTTTCGCCTTGGTATGGGTCTCGGATTTGGCGTGCGGGTGGGAGCCGGCGGCTTTTTTGGTTTCCGTTTTCTTGGCTTGCGCCTTCGTGGTTGTCGGTTTCCTGGCTTCCGCCTTTTTCTTGCCTGCGCCCGCATGTTTTGCGGCGTGCTTGACCTTGGCGCCGCGATGCATGGAGAGCGCCTTCGGGTCCGGCTGAATCGGCGTCGGGGCCGCGGCATGTTCCGGCGCTGGCGTCGTATAGGCGATCGCTCCGATCGGCGTATTGGCGGGGCGCGGTCCGGCGATCGGACCCTGGTAGCCGGGGGCCTCGCCGACGTAAACAGGCGTGGGATCGAAGACGGGACGCGGGAGCGCCGCTATCATCGCGCCCGCGCCGGGCACGGGCGGCGTCGCGCCGGGCGCGGTTTGGATCGGGCTGTTGAAATCCTCGCTTTCGGCCTCAAGAACGGCCTTGGGGCTGCGCCCGCCGCAGATTTCGGCGTGCATATCGGGCGGCCCCCCGCCGACCGAGGGCAGGTCGGCTGCGGGCTCGCCAAGCTGGTTCGATGCAAAGGCGCGATCGAGGAGATCGGCCGCATGGCCGGTGCGAATCCTGGCGGTGAGGTCGCCCAGGATCACGACGATGACTTTTCGCCCGCCGCGCGTCGCGCTCGCGACCAGATTGAAGCCAGCGGCGCAGGTGAAGCCGGTCTTCATGCCGTCGGCGCCCGAATAGCGCCCGATCAGACCGTTGTGGTTGGGAATCACCCGATCACCGAGTTTCATCGCCCCGATGTCGAAAAGCCCGGCGTATTGCGGGAAGTTCACCAGCAGCGCGCGGCCCAGAATCGCCATGTCGCGCGGGGAAGTGTAATGGTTGGGATCGGGGAGGCCGTTGGGATTTGCGAAATGCGAATCGCGCATGCCGAGCTTGGCTGCGGTTTGGTTCATTTCATCGGCGAAAGCCTCGACGGAGCCGGAGACGCCCTCGGCGACGGTGACGGCGACGTCGTTCGCCGATTTCACCATCAGCATTTTCAGCGCATTATCCAGGGTGACGAGCGAGCCGGGGGCGAAGGCCATTTTTGAAGGCCTCATGCTGGCCGCCCGCGCGGATACGATCAGCGGCGTGTCAAGCGAAAGACGTCCCTGCTGAACCGCCTGGAGGGCGACATAGACCGTCATCAGCTTGGTGACCGAAGCCGGAAACCAGCGATGAGTGGCGTCGCGCGATTCGATGACGCGTCCGGTCGCGACGTCGATCGAGATGAACGGCGGCGGCGTGTAATGGACGGGAGCCGAGGCGACGTGCGCGTGACCTTTCGCATGTCTGTGGCCCTGCCTGGCGCTCGCGATGGAGCCGCCGTCCAGAAGGAATAAGGCCGCGGCGCAAAGGCCTATCGTCAGCCGGAATCGATGAGAATTTGAAAACATCGTCGTCTCTGCGCCAAAAGGCTAGGTGCGCCCAGCCCGGGTTGCGGTCGTGGAAGGCAAGCGAATGCTTTTGAAATCGATCCTTCTCGCCTGGCGAACATAAGTGAGGGGATCGACCTTCTTCTTGGAGTTACGAGGTTCAGGAATTGCTGAATGACGGACTTGAGCGCGCCATTCAGCACGTTAACCCCACAACATGGCTTTGAGACGCTTTTATGTCCGGGGCGGGCGATTCATTCGCCCGGCGCCTTGACGTCGAGCGCCAGCGCATGAACGCCTCCCGCGATTTCTTCGGCGAGGAGATCGTTGACTGCCCGGTGACGATCGATTCGGCTTCTGCCGGCGAATTGCGAGGAGATCATGCGGATGCGGAAATGGGTTTCTCCGCCATGTCCGGCGCCGCCCGCGTGACCGGCATGGCCGGCGTGTTGGTGCGATTCGTCGACCACTTTCAGGAATTCGGGCGCGAAGGCGGCGGAAAGCTTCGTTTCCATGCGTTCGCGGACGGTCGGTTTGTTCAAGGGCTCCATCGAGAATTCTCCTTCGGCGGTTGGGCGCGATCAGGGCTTGTCAAGATATTTAATCTTGCGCTCGTTCTTGCTCACAGGCCCCCTTCAACCCTATTCTGAATGTCATGGATTTGAATTCCCCCATTTTTGACCGGATCAGGACGCGACGCAACACCGCTGCGGCGCAGCCCAATTCCGTCGGCCAGCGATGTCAGCATCCGGGATGCCAGGCGGCGGGAGAATTTCGCGCGCCGATGGGCCGTTTGCGGGAAGGTCAGTATTTCTGCTTCTGCCTCGACCATGTCCGGGAATATAACGCGACCTATAATTATTTTAACGGCATGAGCGATGATGCCGTGCTTCTCTACCAGAAGGAGGCGCTGACCGGGCATCGTCCGACGTGGAAAATGGGATCGAATCACGCCGATTCGACGGACCGGCGGTCTCCCAACGCGTATGGCGCCAAGGCCAGGCGCGCGACGGCTACGGCGCCGCGCCATGGTGTCGTCGTGCTCAAGGCTTTGCATGTTTTGGGGCTCGACGACGATGCGCGGCGGGACGAGATCAAGGCGCGCTACAAGGAACTGGTCAAGAGATTGCATCCGGACGCCAATGGGGGCGATCGCTCCAATGAAGGCCGCCTGCGGGAAATCATAAATGCCTACAATGTATTGAGATCATTTCGCGCGGTATGAGCCGGCGAGGGGCGGGGCGCGCGGGGAAAGTCGCCTGTTCCTGCCCTTGTGGCCTTCCGCATCGCGGGTTTATCGTTGGACGTAGAGAATTCGAGGCGCGCGCGGCGATCGATTTGAGACTGCGGGTGACGATTCGGCCCTGACAATTTGACTTAAATCCGCCGCCGCCGCGCATCGGTGCGGCCGGCGCGGAAACGGAGGTTCGATGCAAGCTGTGCTTTCCACGGGATCCATCTCTCGCCTGCCGGACAAGACCATTTCGGTGCGAGAAGTCTTCGGGATCGATTCCGACATGAAGGTCCCCGCGTTCTCCGAACCGGATGAACATGTGCCCGAGATCGATCCGGACTATCTGTTCGATCGAACAACCACTTTGGCCATTCTCGCCGGCTTCGCTTATAATCGCCGAGTCATGGTCTCGGGCTATCATGGCACGGGCAAGTCGACTCACATCGAACAGGCGGCGGCGCGCCTGAATTGGCCCTGCGTGCGCGTGAACCTCGACAGCCATGTTTCCCGCATCGATCTCGTCGGCAAGGATGCGATCGTCTTGCACGAGGGCAAGCAGGTGACGGAATTCCGGGACGGCATTCTGCCCTGGGCCCTACAGCACAATATCGCGCTCTGTTTCGATGAATATGACGCCGGTCGTCCCGACGTCATGTTCGTCATCCAGCGCGTGCTCGAGGTTTCCGGCCGGCTCACTCTGCTCGACCAGAATCGGGTGATCAGTCCTCATCCGGCGTTCCGGCTTTTCGCGACCGCCAATACGATCGGCCTCGGCGACACATCCGGCCTTTACCATGGCACCCAGCAGATCAATCAGGGCCAGATGGATCGCTGGTCGATTGTCACCACCTTGAACTATCTCCCCCACGACAAGGAGGTCGACATCGTCCTGGCCAAGGTCAAGCGCTTCCAAAAGGACAAGGAAGGCGTCGAAACCATCGGGAAAATGGTGCGCGTCGCGGACCTGACCCGCAACGCCTTCATGGGCGGCGATCTCTCGACGGTCATGAGTCCGCGCACCGTCATCACCTGGGCCGAAAATGCGGAAATTTTCGGCGATATCGGTTTTGCCTTCCGCCTGACCTTCCTCAACAAATGCGACGAGCTCGAACGGCCGCTGGTGGCCGAATTCTATCAGCGCTCTTTCGGCAAGGAATTGCCGGAAAGCGCGATCAATGTCGCTTTGAGCTGAAGGCTGCGCCGTCCTCACTCTTCCTTCCCAGGATTGGATTCGCAGGGTGTCTCCGTCCAACGCCAAGCCGCCTTCGCCGCGCGACGCGCCGCACGAACCCTTCAAGCGCGCAGTCATAGGATGTCTGCGCGCCATGGCGCGGACGCCCGATCTCGAAATATCCTTCACGCCCGAGAAGGCCGGGGCGGGTGGCCAGGCTGAAGGCGGAAGGATCCGTCTTGCCGAGCCGCCGCGGCATATAACCGAGCGTGACGCCGCGATTCTCCGCGGGCAGGCGGACGCTTTGGCGTTGAAGCTCGCCTGCCACGACGTGGAAACCCATCGGCGCTGGGCGCCGCAGGCGAAATTGGGGCGTGCGATTTTCGACGCCATGGAGCAGGCTCGCGTCGAGGCCATCGGGTCGCGGCGCATGCTCGGCGTTTCGAAAAATCTGGCCGCGGCGCTGGAGAATCGCTATGAGCGCGGCCCCTATGCCGAAATTCGTCAGCGCGCGGACGCGCCGGTCGAGGACGCGCTGGCGCTTCTGGTTCGCGAGAAGCTGACAGGCGCGCCGCCGCCGCGCGCCGCTGAAGCGCTCGTCGATTCATGGCGCGAAACTTTGGAAACCCGCGCCGGGGGGCGCCTGTCCCAGTTGCTCGAAACGATCGAGGATCAAAAGGCCTTCGCCAAATTGTCGCGCAAGATATTGTCGGACCTCGACTTTGCGGAGGAGGGCGAAGCCGACGATCAGGACGAAGACAATAGCGAAGAGGCTCCGTCAGCGGAGGACAGCGACGAGACAGGCGGCGGCGAGCGGGATGAAAGCCCTGAAGAGGACCGAACCGAGCGCGTCGAGGAAACGGCCGAGGAGAGCCTGGAAGGACAGGAACAATCCGTCGAAGGCGCCCCGGGCGACGAGGCTGACGATCTCGATCTCGGCGACGGCGACGAAGCCGCGACAGCTTTGCGGCCGCCGGTCTCCGGCTCGAATCTCGCGAACGGCGAATATCGCGCCTTTTCGACCCAGTTCGACGAGATCGTCCGCGCCGAGGATCTTTGCGACCCCGAAGAGCTTCAGCGCTTGCGGGCCTATCTCGACAAGCAGTTGCAAAACCTTTCCGCGGTGGTTGCGCGCCTGGCCAATCGCCTGCAGCGGTTGTTGATGGCTCAACAAAATCGCGCCTGGGAGTTCGATCTCGAAGAAGGCGTCCTCGATCCGGCCCGGCTGTCGCGGGCGATCGTCGATCCGCAGTCGCCGCTGTCGTTCAAGCGCGAAAAGGATTCCAATTTCCGCGATACGGTGGTGACCCTGTTGATCGACAATTCCGGGTCGATGCGGGGTCGGCCCATTACCATCGCCGCGACCTGCGCCGATATTCTCGCCCGGACCCTGGAGCGTTGCGGCGTCAAGGTCGAGATCCTGGGTTTCACGACGCGGGCATGGAAGGGTGGCCAGTCGCGCGAGGCTTGGCTCCAGGCCGGTAAGCCGGTCAATCCCGGGCGTCTAAACGACCTGCGGCATATTATCTACAAGGCGGCCGACGCTCCCTGGCGGAGGACGCGCAAAAATCTGGGTCTGATGATGCGTGAGGGCCTGTTGAAGGAGAATATCGACGGCGAGGCGCTCGACTGGGCCCATCGGCGGCTCCTAGGGCGTCCAGAGCAGCGCAAAATCCTGATGATGATTTCGGACGGCGCGCCCGTGGACGATTCCACCTTGTCGATCAATCCGGGCCATTATCTCGAACGCCATTTGCGGCAGAAGATCAGTGAAATCGAGACGGCTTCGCCGGTTCAACTCATCGCGATCGGCATTGGCCATGATGTGACCCGCTATTACCGGCGCGCGGTCACGATCACCGACGCCGAAGAGCTCGGCGGCGTGATGACCGAGAAGCTTGCGGAATTGTTCAGCGAGACGGCGTGACGGAATGGCTCGGTCGCTGGCCCGCGCTGGACGTAACGACTTGCAAGCCCGCGTTAAAAGCGCTAGCTAGCGACCGCATCGGTTTCATCCTACGGTTTCGGGGCCGCGCCCGGGGAAGAAAATGACCTACGTCGTCGTCGAGAACTGCATCAAGTGCAAATATACGGATTGCGTCGAGGTCTGTCCGGTCGATTGCTTTTACGAAGGCGAGAACATGCTCGTCATTCATCCCGATGAATGCATCGATTGCGGCGTTTGCGAACCGGAATGCCCGGCCGAGGCAATCAAGCCGGACACCGAACCTGATCTGGAGAAATGGTTGGCGCTGAACGCTGAATATGCTCAGCTTTGGCCGAATATCACAATCAAGCGCGACGCCTTGCCCGAAGCCAAGGAGTTCGACGGACGCTCCGGCAAATCGGATCTTTTCAGCAAGAATCCCGGGCAGGGCGATTGATCGCCAGATTAGACGCGGTCAGCGTCAGGCGGCCCATTTAACCATTTGCCGGGCGCGATTTCGCCGCGAATCAATAATTCTTTGATTCGCGCGTTAATTTGTGCTATCCGAATCCTACATCAATCGGCAATCGATCAATCGCTTCTGGATGAGATCAACGGCTCCCGCTCTGGCGTGGAGCCTGTTTTTACCTAAATGGACAATGTTCGAATGCTGGCTTCGAACGCCGGCCTTTGACGTCCCCAGACGCGTGACGATCCGATGGCCGGCCTGAATCGACGCGCAGGGATCGGTTGCGTTTTCATTCTCGTTCCGGCGAGAAATCACCATAGGGTGGGGACGTCTCTGCAATAGCTCCAGACATAGGCACAGGGTTTGGCGGTCCCCCAAAACGCCGGCCATGGCGAATGGATCATTCGTTTTGGCGCGAAGTCGGTTGGCTACGGCAGCGGTCGGACCAACCAAAAACGTTGAACCTCGAACCATCAGCGATTGGACCAAGGTGACGCAGAAAAAATCTTCCTCGGCGGCCATTGCCGCTTCGCCCGCTCCTCGTTCCTCTGATCCGAGCAAGATTGCCGTGTCCTCGTCAAAATCGTCAAGCAAAACGCCTGCCATGAAGATCGGCTTCAAGACCAGCGAATTTATCGTTTATCCCGCTCACGGCGTCGGCCAGATCGTTGCGATCGAAGAGCAGGAAGTCGCCGGCTTCAAACTCGAGCTTTATGTGATTTCCTTCGTCAAGGACAAGATGACTCTCAAGGTGCCGACCCCGAAGGTCGCCGCCGTCGGCATGCGCAAGCTGGCGGACGCCGATGTGGTCAAAAAGGCGCTCGACACCCTGACTGGGCGCGCGCGCGTCAAGCGCACGATGTGGTCGCGCCGGGCGCAGGAATATGAAGCCAAGATCAATTCAGGCGATCTTGTCGCGATCGCGGAGGTCGTGCGCGATCTGTACCGTTCCGATGTTCAGCCGGAGCAATCCTATTCGGAGCGTCAGCTTTACGAAGCGGCGCTTGACAGAATGGCGCGCGAACTCGCCGTCGTGCAGAAAATCAGCGATCTCGATTCCTTCAAGCTGATCGAGGCGCAGCTGGCGAAAAGCCCGCGTCGGTCCGGCAAGGCGGAGGAACCCGCCGTCGCCGAAGAAAGCGACGTCGACGAAGCAGCCTGAGACTCTTGCTGATAGAGTTCAAAACCCCGCCTCATCGGCGGGGTTTTCGTTTCCGGCCTTGCCCGGGAAGAGGTTGGGGCGCCGGATCGGCGCCCCAAGAAGGGCGTTCCCCTCAGGAGAACTGGGTCGGCTGCACGCCCTGCGTCTGTTGCAGACGCTGGGCATAAAGCGTGGCGAAATCGATTGGATCGAGATAGAGCGGCGGGAAGCCGCCGTTGCGGATCGAATCCGCGATGATCTGCCGCGCGAAGGGAAAAAGCAGCCGCGGGCATTCAATCATCACGACGAGATGCGTCTGTTCCTCGGGAATGTTGACCAAGCGGAACACGCCCGAATAGGTCAGTTCGAATTTGAAGAGCAGATTGGCGGCCTCGCCTGCGGAGCCCTCGATGAGGAGCTCGACCTCGAAATCCTGGTCCGCGAGCGGTTTCGCGTTGACATTGACCTGAACATTGATGTTCGGGCTTTTTTCCTGGGGGCCGAGCGAGCGCGGGGCGTTGGGATTTTCGAATGAAAGATCCTTGCAATATTGAACGAGGCAGTTCAGCGCCGGGGCGGCGTTGGCTTGCCCACCATTGGAATCCGTCATGAAAAACTCCCGCGAAAGCTTGGAATGACGGAGCAGGACCGCCATTTCTCGTTGTGTCTTGTCGCGCACGAAGGCTTTCGCATCGGGGCTTTGGCGCCTTCGAAACCGTTCGACAAGACGCGTCGGCGGTAGCATGAAACCTCTGGTGAAAACAAGCTCCGGGATGATCTGGAGAAAACGCCGCGCCAAGCTTCGCCTTGCCGGGCTCTGGCGGCGATGCTACCCATCGGCGACGGACTGATTTTGTTGGACGCGAGCCCGGGATCGCTCTCCCGCTGAAGCGAGGCCATTGATGCAACTGGATCCGGCCATTATCATTTTCGCCCTGTTGGCGCTTTTCGTCCTATGGAAACTGCGTTCCGTCCTGGGCGAGCGTACGGGCTACGAACAAAGAAGCGACTTTTCCCCCGTTTCGCCTTCCGCCGCCGCGCCGCAGGCCCGCATCGTCGAGGACGCGCGCTGGCAGGATTTCGCCGAAAGGGGAAGCCCCGTTTGGCAGGGGCTTGACGCGGTCGCCAAGGCGCAGCCGGATTTTGACGCTCGCGCCTTCCTGGATGGCGCCCGCGAGGCCTATAAAATGGTGGTGCAAGCCTTCTCCGCGGGCGACGACGCCACTTTGCGCTCGCTGGCGAGCGACGAAGTCTATGGCAGCTTCAAGAGCGCTCTGACGGAGCGAGCCGAACGCGGCGAGACGCTCGAGACAAATTTCGTCGCCTTCAACGAGGTCAAGATCGTGAGCGCGGCCGCAGACCCGGTCGGAGTCAGGATTGCGGTCAGCTTTGACGCTCAGTTCATCACGGCGACGCGCGACAAGGCCGGCGAGATTGTCGAGGGTGATCCGAACAAGCCTTCCGACATTGTCGATGTCTGGACATTCGCCCGGCGACACGACGCCAGCGGTCCCAACTGGCTGCTGGTGGCGACCGCTCCTGTCCAATGAGCGGGACGCGGCCGCAGAATTTCTTTGTTTGCGTGCGCCGCCACGCCCTTGCCCTCGCCTGTTTCCTTGGCGGGGCGCTCGCGCCCGGCGCGCTCCGATGCGAGACGCCGGCCTATCGGCTTCAACCGGCATCCTTTGCCGATCTTCCCGGCTTTGCCCAGGATCGGCTCGCAGAGGCGCTGAAAATCTTTGCAAAGACTTGCGACAGACCGCTCCGCGCATCGGTTCATGTCGAAAAGTTCGACCGAAAAGCCCAGGCCGAAGTCTGCGGGGCGGTCCGTAACGGCGAGGGCCGGACGAACGCGCTGGCTTTTTTCCAACGCCGCTTCCAACCCTTTCGTATCGTCGCCAATGCATCCGGCGACGCTTTTTTCACGGGCTATTATCAGCCGGAAATCGCCGGCTCACTTGCGCCAAGCGCAGCCTTTCCGACGCCGGTTTACGGCGTGCCGCCCGATCTGGTCGTTTTGCCGCCTGGGAAACGCACGGGCGCATTGGCGGGTCTGACGGCGGCTCGACGGGAGCTCAACGGCGCTTTGGCGCCTTTTCCCGATCGCGCCGCCATCGAGGATGGCGCGTTGGAACAGGCGCGGGTCGTCCGCAAGCTCGTCTATCTGAGGGACAATGTCGATCTCTTCCTGGCTCAGGTCCAGGGTTCTGCCCGGGTGCGCCTGACGGATGGCCGCGTGCTTCTGCTGACTTTTGCGGGTCGGAACGGCCAACCCTATACGGCGCTGGCGCGCGTTCTCGTTCAGCGCGGAATCACCACGCCGTCGGAAATGACCATGACCAGGCTTACGGCATGGATCAGGGCGCATGGCGTCGGCCGGGGTCAGCCGGGCGACGATCTGCTCCGGCTCAACCGGTCTTTCGTGTTTTTCAACGCCCGCATCGAAAAAGGGCCGGAGTCCCAGCCGCGCGGCGGCAGCGGATCGGCCTTGACGCCCTTGCGCTCGATTGCCGTCGATAAGCACGTCTGGCCTTACGGTCTGCCTTTTTTCATCGATTCCGCAATGCCTTGGCGAAGTGCGGCGCCGGAGCCGTTCCGCCGCGTGGTGGTTGCGCAGGATACGGGCTCGGCGATCGTCGGGCCGGCGAGGGCGGATATCTATTTTGGACTCGGCGACCTCGTGGGCGCGCGCGCCGCCGAAATTCGGCATCACGGTCAATTCTTCATTCTCCTGCCGATCCCGAACCGGGATCGGATCGAGCCCTAGGGGAGCGTGGAATGAAAGGCGGCGGCGAGACCAAACGCGCAGCGCGCGCCCGGCTCCTCACGCGCGAGGAGTTGGCCCTCTGGCGGCATGCCACGGCGGACGTGAAGCCGCACGACGCCAAGCGTGTCCCGGCTCCTGACGTCCCGGCGCTTGCCCCCTCGGCGCCCGGAAAAGCGTCCGCGCCGGTTTTGCTTCCTCCCGGGCCGCCGCCCGCCGAGACGGCCAAAAGATCAAGCGCCTTGCCGCCGCTCGCGCCATTGGAAAAGCGCCTGAAACGGCGCTTGGGATCGGGCAAGACGCAGGTTGATGACGTCCTCGACCTACATGGCATGACCCAGGCGCAGGCGCATCGCGCGCTCAATAATTTCCTTTGGCGCTCCGCCGAGAACGGAGCGAAGCTGATTCTCGTCATCACTGGCAAGGGGTCGTCTGCGGCCGAAGGGGCCGGCGTGACGGAGCGTGGCGTTTTACGCCGCAATGCGCCGCACTGGCTTCGGGCGCCCGAAATGCGCGCCATTGTTCTTTCAGTGGAAGAGGCGGCGCGGCCGCATGGCGGCGCCGGGGCGCTCTATGTGCGGCTGCGGCGGCGGGTTCCAAGCTGATAAAGAACTTGACCGCTCTCCGATGGGCGGGCAAGACCCAAGGCGCATCTGGAAAGGGACCCCATGTCCACGCATCAATTTGACGTCCTTGGCCTTGGCAATGCGATCGTGGATGTGATCGCGCCGGTGCATGACGAGTTTCTCGTCAAGGCTGGCCTCCACAAGGGCTCGATGCAGCTTGTCGACGAAGCGAGGGCCCAATGGCTTTACGACGCGATGGGCGCAACCACGATTATGTCTGGCGGATCGGCGGCGAATACCATTGCGGGGCTGGCGAGCCTCGGCGGCAAGGGCGCCTTCGTCGGCAAGGTCGCCGCCGACGAAGCGGGCCACGCCTTCGCCCATGACATTCGCGCGACCGGAGTGCATTTCGCAACCGCGCCTGCGGCCGATGGGCCTTCGACGGCGCGCTGCCTCGTCCTCGTCACGCCGGACGGCCAAAGGACGATGAACACTTTTCTCGGCGCCTGCCAGAATCTGACCAGCGCCGATCTGGACCCGGTCGAGGTCGCGTCCGCGCGGATTTTATATCTCGAAGGCTATCTCTGGGATCCGCCGGCCGCGAAACAGGCCTTTATCGACGCATCGCGCATTGCCCACGGGGCGGGGCGCGAAGTGGCGCTCACTTTGTCCGACGTCTTTTGCGTCGATCGCCACCAGCAGGAATTCCTGGGACTGATGCGCGATGGCGTGATCGACATTCTGTTCGCCAACGAGTCGGAACTCCACGCGCTCTACCAGACCTCGGATTTTGCAACCGCGGTCGCGGCGCTGCGCCAGGAAAAGATTCTCGCCGCGGTCACGCGCTCCGAAAAAGGCGCAATCATTGTGCAGGGCGAGAGGACCTGGGAAGTTTCCGCAGCCCCGATCGACAGTCTCGTCGACACGACCGGCGCCGGCGACCTATTCGCCGCGGGCTTTCTCGCGGCCTATACCCGTGGGCGGCCTTTGGACTATTGCGCCCGGCTCGGAGCCCTTTCGGCGAGCGAAATCATCCAGCATTTCGGCGCCCGGCCGGAGGTCGAGCTTTCGCTTCTTGCGGAACAAAGCCTTTATTTGCGAGAGGCTGAAGCGCCGCAGCGCGCCTGACGGCGGCGGCGGGCGCGCCGACGCCGCGTCAAGGCTCAAGCGTCAATGCCGGAAGTGACGGAAGCCCGTCATCACCATCGCGAGGCCGGCTTCGTCGGCGGCCTTGATCACCTCGTCGTCGCGCACGGACCCGCCGGGCTGGATCACTGCAGTCGCGCCGGCATCGGCGGCCGCCAGCAGACCGTCGGCGAAGGGAAAGAAGGCGTCGGAGGCGACGACCGAACCTTTAGCCCAGCTCTCGGCCGCGCCAGCCCCCTTGGCGGCCTCTGCCGCCTTCCAGGCGGCAATGCGCGAGGAATCGACCCGGCTCATCTGTCCGGCCCCGATGCCGACCGTCGCGCCCCCTTTGGCATAGACGATGGCGTTGGATTTCACATGTTTGGCGACACGAAAGGCGAATTTGAGGTCCGCAAGTTCCTGCTCTGTCGGCGCGCGCCGGGTGACGATCTTGAGCGGCATGTCGTCAACCACGGCATTGTCGCGCGATTGGAACAACAGACCGCCGGCGACGGAACGCACGGCGAGACCCGCTGCGCGCGGGTCGGGAAGTCCGCCGGTCAGCAGCAGTCGCAGGTTCTTCTTCGACGCGACCAAAGCGATCGCTGCTTCGTCGGCGTCGGGCGCGATGATGACTTCCGTGAAAATCTTGACGATTTCGGCGGCCGCCTCGGCGTCGAGTCTGCGGTTCAAGGCGACGATGCCGCCGAAAGCGGAAATGGGATCGCAGGCCTGGGCCCGGAGATAGGCTTCCTTCAAACTTCCGCCTTCCGCGACGCCGCAAGGGTTGGCGTGCTTGATGATCGCGACGGCCGCGGTCCGGTTTGGGTCGAATTCGGCGACCAGTTCGAAAGCGGCGTCGGTGTCGTTGACATTGTTGTAGGAGAGTTGCTTCCCCTGCGCCTGGCGCGCCGTGGCTACGCCGATGCGCTTCTCGCCGGTTGAATAGAAGCCCGCATGCTGGTGCGGATTTTCACCGTAGCGCATCGGCTCGGACAGTCTGCCGCCGACAGCCCGATATTCCGGCGTCTCGACCCCGATTTCCTTCGCGAGCCAGTTGGAAATCGCGGCGTCATAGGCGGCGGTGCGGGCATAGGCCTTTTGCGCCAGTTTTTTGCGCAGCGAGAGCGGGGCGCCGCCGCCGGACGCGTCCATGGCGTCGAGAATCTCCTGGTAATCGGCGACATCGACCACAACTGCGACGTCCTCGTGATTTTTGGCGGCGGCGCGGATCATCGCCGGTCCGCCGATGTCGATATTCTCGATCGTTTCCTCCCAGCCGGCCTGCCGGGCGACGGTCGCCTCGAAGGGGTAAAGATTGACGACAAGCAGATCGATCGGCTCGATGCCATGGGCGAGCATCGCAGCCTCGTGTTCGGGATTTTCCCGGATCGCGAGCAGGCCGCCATGCACTTTCGGGTGCAGGGTCTTGACCCGGCCGTCCATCATTTCGGGAAAGCCGGTGACGTCCGAGACGTCCGTGACGCCGACGCCGGCGTCGGCGATGGCCTTGCGTGTGCCGCCGGTCGAAATGAGGGTGACGCCGCGTTGCTCGAGCGCGCGCGCGAAATCGATGAGGCCGGTCTTGTCGGAAACGGAAAGCAGCGCACGTTTGATGGCGCGGATATCGGACATGAGCATACTCGTTTGCGGATTGGCGTGGTCCCGGCGGCAAAGCCGAACGGCCGATTTTTCGATGTCGGGCTGGGGCGTCACATTCGTTCGAAGCGGGACAGGCGCCGGTTGGAGCCTCGTCGCCGCGCGGATTAGCATGTTTCTACGTCGACGAAAATGCGCGGGGCGACATGAAAACAGGCAAATGGTCGAAAACCGTCAAGCCGGAACGGCGGCGGCCTGCAGCGAGAAGGACCAATCGATCTCATCAATGTCGGCGGATGCGCCATAGATGACGATCTGTTCGCAGGCGCGCGGTCCTTCGGGCGCGGCGAAAAAAATGCTTTCCTCGATAGCCAGCGGAAGCCCTCCGGCGTCAAAGACCAGATTTGCGCCGCTCGGCGTTTCGAGAAGGATGGCGGCGCCGTCCGAAACGAGCGTGAGCGTGACCGATGGATGGATATGAAAGCGGATCACATAATCGACATTTGCGATCGAATCCTCGTTTGCGCGGATCAGGCGATCGCGTCCCGTTAGCCGTGCGCCGTCGGCTTCGAGGCGCCATCGTCGTTCATGGAACAGCCCGTAGCTGCGCAAATAGCCGTCGTGAGACGCCAGCACTTGCGAGCCTTGCGCATCATCTTCGCGGGCGACGGGAACGTTTCGCGGGCCGGAGAGAAGCTTGTCGCTGAGCCAGCCCGGCGCGCGGGTCTGGAAACCGAACAAGCAGGAGGAGGCGTCGTCGAGCGAGAGCGTCGAATGGGCGGCGGTGGTGCGCGCGCTCGTCCGCAAATCCTTGCGTCGCGGCCCCGGATTGCCACAATTGACGACGATGCGCTCGGTCCCAAGCGAAAATTCGAAGGAAAGACAGCCGGCGTGGGCGGAGCGGGAATAGAGCGGCGGCGGCGGCGGCCCGGCGTCGATCAGGATGAGGGCCTCGCCGCCTTCGAGCCTCTGGTAGCCGGAGCAGCGCGCATTGAAGATCGGCTGCCCCCGCGTTTCTTCGTAAGACAAGCCGATCGCGACCCGGTCGGGCGCGGTGACGCCCATGCCATTGAACAGGGCGAGCGAGCCGTCGCCGTGACGAAACATGCGTAGTGCGGGGATCATGCGGTCGATCGCCCGGAGCAGTTCCGGCGGCGGCGCCTGCCCGCGCGCGGCGAAGGCCTGCCGCAAAGGCAGAAGATCGAAAAGCAGGTCAACCAGGGTCTGGGGATTTCTGTCTGTGGCGCCGCCGTCCGGCAGAATCTGCCGGCTCAGCTGATCGTTGAGGGTCTTGATCGTCTTTTTGAGCAGCGACGCTCCGCCTTGCGCGCATAGAGCGTAGGTTGTCATGGCGATGGCCGCATTCAGGCGCGCCTCGCCGGGCCACGCCGAGTCGATGCGGCGCTGCAACAGCCAATAGCCCTTGGTCAGGACGCGAAGAAAGCGGCGATAAAATTCATGATCGACTCCCTCGAGCAGCATGGGGGACTGGCTGAGCCAGGACGACGTCCGCCGCGCGACGACGTCGACGTCCCAGGCCGGGCCCCGGCGGGGCGTCGCCATCCGGGATATGAATTCCTTCACCAGCGAACGCGCATTGGCGCGGGCCAGAGCGGATTCGGCCGCGCGCATGTGTCGAAGCCAGCCAAAACCATGCAGGGCCTTCGCCCATTCCGAGGAAGGCGGCGGCAAATTGAAGGGCGATCGGCCATGCGCATTGACGATCTTGCCGCCGAAGGCGAAATAACCGCCATAAATGTCTTCGGCTATGGTGGGATCGCCGGTTCGAATGTCCTGCGGCGCGATCAGCAGGCTCTCCGGCTGACGGAAACGCCATTCGTTGAAGACGAAGACAGGCCATTTGAGCGCGGCGCGCAATTTTTCGGCGGCGCGGGCGGCGAGCAGACCGAGGAGTCGCAGACGTTCGGCGAAGGGCAAAGCGCGCGATCTCGTCAAGGGCTGTGCACACTCCCAAGGGCAGGGGCGCAAGGGTCGCTGCGGCATCGCCGCAACCCCGCGTCCGACCTTGGCCGAACATGGTTAACGATTGGCTAATCGAGGCGTTTCAGACGTGCGATGAAGAATCCGTCGAGGCCCCTCTGTCGGGACTGGTCGTGAAAGAAAAAATAGGGAAGCAGGCGCAGTTCGCCGTCGGCGTTTGCGGCCTCCGGCGGGAGGCCGAAGCATGAGGGATCGATGGGGTCGCGCGCGGCGTCGGGATTGCGCCGGAGCAGCGCTGCGATTTGCGCTTCGCCTTCTTCCGGTTCGAGCGAGCAAACGCAATAGACCAGGGCCGCGCCGGGCTTGAGCAGGGTGAAAGCACGATCGAGGATTTTGGTCTGGATGGCGGTAAGGGCCGCGATGTCGCCGGGCTTTTTGGTCCACAGCACATCGGGGCTCCGCCTGATCGTGCCGGTCGCCGAACAGGGCGCATCAAGGAGAATGGCGTCGAAGGGTTCGGCTTTGTAGGAGGCGGCGTCGCCAACCGCGATGGAGGCTTCGAGTTGGAGACGGGCGAGATTGGCGGACAAAGTCTTGAGCCGTTCGGCGGAGCGGTCAAGCGCGGTGACGCGCGCGCCGGCGGCCGCCAATTGCGCGGTCTTGCCGCCCGGCGCGGCGCATAGGTCGAGCACGCGCTGTCCCGGCTTGACCGCGAGAATGCGCGCGGGCAGCGCCGCCGCCGCGTCCTGGACCCACCAGGCGCCCTCGCCGTAGCCAGGCAATTCAGGGATCGGCGCATGCGTTTCGAGGCGGATCGAGCCCGTCGGCAACAGGCGCCCGCCCAATCTTTCGGCCCAGCTCGCGGCGTCAGCCTTTACGGTCAAGTCGAGCGTCGGCTCGTCGCGAAAGGCGGCGGCGATGGAATGGGCGCGGTCTTCGCCGTAAATGCGCCGCCATCGCGCGGCCATCCAATGCGGCGTGTCGTCATCCAGCGGGTCGGACTGGCTCAAGAACTCGTCGCGCCGCCGGATCAGATTGCGCAGGACGCCATTGACGAGATTGGCGAAAGGGGCGCTTTTCGAATCGAGTCGGGCGGCGCGGACGGCGAGATCGACCGCGGCGTGGTCCGGCGTGTCGAGAAAGAGAAGCTGGGCTCCGCCCGCGATCAGAATCCATTCCAGCGTTCCGCAATTTCGCGGCAGGCCTTTCTCCACCAGTTGGCTCAGTGCGAGCCGGATCGTGCCGAGCCTGCGCAAGGCGACGGTCACAATGGAGCGCGCGAGGTCGCGGTCGCGGCTGCTGAGACCGCCAAGCCGGCTCGGCGCGGCGTCAGGCGAGAATTTTTCGTCGAGCGTGTGCCCGCCGTGAATGATATCGCTGATGATCGCGGCGGCCGCGACCCGCGCGGCGAGGCCGGGATGGGCCAGCGCTTCCGCCTGCGTTTGATCCGGATGACGTTTTGCAGACGACTTCTGCTTCCCGGAGCGGCCGAAGGCTCTGTCGAAATTATTGTTCATTCGCCCCGTCACCGGATCGGAGTTGCAAGAAGGCGGGTTTAAACTAAAAGAATCGGCCTGAAACAATTTTTACCATAATGGCGCGCCCTTAGAAATGCAGGTTGGCGCGCATGGGGAGCGAGCGATGGCTGAACAGGAAAATCGCCCGGCCGGGATGGCGTCCTCCGAACGAAAGAAAACGCTCTCGCCCGAAGCGCAACGCGCCTTGGTGGAAGCAGAAGAACGGCGTCGCCGCGCGGAGGCCGTCGCCTTGCCGGAGGAGGTCAACGGTCCGCAAGGCCCCGAGCCGGTCCGCTACGGCGATTGGGAGCGCAAGGGCATTGCCAGCGATTTCTGATCGATGAAAGAGCGGAGCGAGGACGCCGACCCGGAATGCCGGTCCGTTTTCCGATTTGCGCCTTCGCCCAACGGCTATCTTCATCTGGGCCACGCCTATTCGGCCCTTTTCAACGTCAAATTGGCGCAAGCCTGCGGCGGAAAAATGCTCCTGCGCATCGAGGACATCGATTCGGAGAGGTCGCGCCGCTCGTTCGAAGCCGCCTTGATCGAGGATCTTCGCTGGCTCGGCTTCAACTGGACCGGAGCCCCTCGCCGGCAATCGGAACATATGGCGGATTATCGCGCGGCATTGGATCGATTGGCGCGAAGGGGGCTTGCTTATCCCTGTTTCTGTTCCCGCGGCGAAATCGCGAGGGCATGCGCCGCCAGGACGAATTGGCCGCGGGATCCCGACGGCGTTTTTCTCTATCCGGGGGCGTGCCGCGATTTGTCGGTTGGGGAACGAAACGCCCGTATCGAGGCGGGAGCCCGATGGTCGTTTCGCCTCGACATGGAAAAGGCTTTGATCGAGATCGGCAAGCCGCTGACCTACATGGAATTCCATGAAGGCGACGCGGGCGTAAAGGTCACGGCCGAACCTTCAGCCTGGGGCGACGCCTTGATCGGGCGCCGCGACGCCCCAGCCTCCTATCACATTGCCTGCGTCCTCGACGATCACGCCCAGGGCGTTACCGATGTGGTTCGCGGCCTCGATCTCGACGCCGCGACGGGATTGCATCGGCTGTTGCAAGCGCTTCTCGGCCTGCGAACGCCGCAATATCATCATCATCGTCTGGTGCTCGACGACCAGGGACGAAAATTGTCCAAGAGCAAATCATCGCCAAGCTTGCGCGACCTGCGCGCGCGCGGGGTTTCGGCCGCGCAAATCCGCGAGG
Organism: Candidatus Rhodoblastus alkanivorans; assembly: GCF_022760755.1. NCBI lineage: Bacteria > Pseudomonadati > Pseudomonadota > Alphaproteobacteria > Hyphomicrobiales > Rhodoblastaceae > Rhodoblastus > Candidatus Rhodoblastus alkanivorans. The sequence goes on along the minus strand of NZ_JAIVFP010000001.1, from coordinate 398,784 downwards.
AATTGTCGCGCCAGATGCAGATCGCGCTCTGACCGCGCCGAAGAAACCGGTCGGTCAGGGCTGCATCACGACCGGCGTGCCGACTTCGACGCGATCGTAAAGGTCAGCGACATCCTCATTGTACATGCGGATGCAGCCATAAGAGGCGCGGGTCCCGACCGAGGCGCGCATGTGCCGGGTGGTGCCGTGAATGGCGATCTGATCGCGGTCGAGCACTATGGCGGCGACGCCCATCGGATTGCGCGGCGACCCGCCGGGGATGAGATTCGGCAGATTCGGGTGGTCGTGTTTGACGCTCGCGGGCGGCGACCAGGCGGGATCGGTATATTTGCCGGCGACCGAGGCGGCGCCGAGCCATTCCTTGCCGGGCTTGGCCACAGCCACCGGATATTGAATCGCGCGGCCGTCAGCGAGCACATAATACAGTCTTCGCTGGCTCATGCTGATTACGATCGTGCCGGCCTCGTAAGAGGAATGGAAGGAAACCAGCCTTGTATGCGCATTCGCCGCGCCGCTGGGCATGGACAGGCCGAAGAGCGCGGCGCCAAGCAACGCCGCGGCCCGCATGCTCTTGAAATGAAACATATTCATTCTCCGACAGGGAAGTTCGTCCGACCCGACGATTCTTGGCGACCTGCCGTCAAATGGCCGTTAAAACAAGCGCCCCGCCGCCACATTTTGCCGGAATCTTGCCGGTTTGGTAAAATTTCAGCGATTTAAAATCGTTAAATTTTACGGGGATCAAAAAGTGCGAGCCGGACGAAGAATCGTCCGGCTCCATATCGAGGGCTATGTGGCAAGCTAAGCTTAGCCGCCGCGGTTCTGGATCAGGTCGTCGACCACGGTCGGATCGGCCAGGGTCGAGGTGTCTCCGAGCGATCCGAACTCGTTTTCGGCGATCTTGCGCAGGATGCGGCGCATGATCTTGCCGGAGCGGGTCTTGGGCAGGCCGGGCGCGAACTGGATGATGTCCGGGGTCGCGATCGGGCCGATCTCCTTGCGGACCCAGGCGACGAGCTCCTTGCGCAGAGCGTCGGTCGGCTCGACGCCTTCCATGACCGTGACATAGGCATAAATGCCCTGACCCTTGAGATCATGCGGATAGCCGACCACGGCGGCCTCGGAGACCGCCGGATGGGCGACCAGCGCGCTTTCGACCTCGGCGGTGCCCATGCGGTGGCCGGAAACGTTGATGACGTCGTCGACGCGACCGGTGATCCAGTAATAGCCGTCGGCGTCGCGACGGCAGCCGTCGCCGGTGAAATATTTGCCTGGATAGGTCGAGAAATAGGTCTGCTGGAAACGCTCGTGGTCGCCATAGACCGTCCGCATCTGGCCAGGCCAGGAATCGGCGATCACGAGATTGCCTTCGCAAGGACCTTCGATGACATTGCCCGAAGGGTCAACCACCTGGGGCTGAACGCCGAAGAAGGGACGGGTTGCCGATCCCGGCTTCAAGGCGGTCGCGCCCGGCAGAGGGGTGATGAGGATGCCGCCGGTTTCGGTCTGCCACCAGGTGTCCACGATCGGGCAGCGGTCGTCGCCGACGACGCGATAATACCATTCCCAGGCTTCCGGGTTGATCGGCTCGCCGACCGAGCCGAGCAGGCGCAAAGTCTTGCGGGAGGTCCTCTTCACCGGATCTTCGCCGGCGCCCATCAGTGAGCGAATCGCGGTCGGGGCGGTATAGAAGATATTGACGCCGTGCTTGTCCACCACGTCCCAGAAACGGGAGATCGACGGGTAGTTTGGAATGCCCTCGAACATCAGGGTCGTGGCGCCGTTGGCCAGAGGGCCATAGACGATATAGGAATGGCCGGTGACCCAGCCGACGTCGGCGGTGCACCAATAGATGTCGCCATCATGATAGTCGAAGACATATTGATGGGTCATCGCCGCATAGACGAGATAGCCGCCCGTCGTATGCACAACGCCCTTGGGCGCGCCGGTTGAACCCGAAGTGTACAGGATGAACAGCGGGTCTTCCGCGTCCATCTCGGTCGGGGGGCAATCGGTCGAAACCTTCGCGGTCTCTTCGTGCAGCCAACAGTCGCGGCCTTCCTTCCAGCCGACCTTGCCGCCGGTGCGCTGCACGACGATCTGGGTCTTGACGATGTCTCCGGTTTTTTCGATGGCAAGATCGGCGTTGGCCTTCAGCGGCACTTTGCGGCCGCCGCGCAAACCCTCATCGGCCGTGATGATGACCTTGGACTTGCAGCCCTCGATGCGGCCAGCGAGCGAATCGGGCGAGAAGCCGCCGAAAACGATCGAATGGATCGCTCCGACGCGGGCGCAGGCCAGCATGGCGTAGGCCGCTTCGGGGATCATCGGCATATAGATCGAAACCGTGTCGCCCTTGCCGACGCCCTTGGCCTTCAGCACATTGGCGAAGCGGCTGACCTCTTCATGGAGCTGCTTATAGGTGATTTTCTTGGAATCGTCGGGATTGTCGCCTTCCCAGATGATGGCGACCTGGTCGCCGCGGGTGGCGAGGTGGCGGTCGATGCAGTTCATCGACACGTTGGTCGTGCCGTCTTCGAACCATTTGATCGAGACATTGTGCGGATCGTAGCTGGTGCTTTTCACCTTGGTAAAGGGTTTGATCCAGTCAATGCGTTTGCCATGTTCGGCCCAAAAGCCTTCGGGATCAGCAACCGAGCGCGCATACATCTCCTTGTACTTGGCGTCGTTGATAAACGCTCGGCTCTCCCAATCCGTCGGAACGGCGTAAACTTTCTCCGACATTGACGTCCTCCCAAACAAAATACGGCCGCCGCCGGTTTGCCGCGGCGTGCGCCGTTCGATCACGCCGCATTATGGACCAACGGTTTGAAATCCCACAAGCGCTTGCGCGTCACACTTTGGTCCTGCGACCTTGGGGGCAAGGACCGGCGCCCGGCGGCTATCGGCATTCCTTGCGGACCTTGTCGAGCGCCTGGCCGAGTCCGGACAACACATAAGTGTCTGTCGTCGTCTTGCCCTTGGTCGAGGTCGCCTTCACCGTCAATCTGGAATGTCTTTTCATCGCCTCGATCAGGCGGCCTTCCTCGGCCGGATTCTTGACCCAGGCGTCGGATCCCTTGGCGATCAGGCTGAAAGACGATGAGCCGACTTCCGCCCGCGCCTCGGCGCCGTCCTTCATCGGGAAGCCCATGATGAAAGAGATCTCGCTTTTTACATTTTCCGCCGGCCGGGTCGAAATGAAGATATAGGCGGGATTGCGCTTAACCGACGCTGGCTCGCGGGTCTTGGGCTGGGCGAGGGCGTAACAGGTTTTGGATTTGCCCTGGGTCGCATAGGCTCCCCATTCGCCGAAGGTGCCCAGTTGTACGGCCTTGCTTTGTTCGGATTTGCCCGATTTGGCGCTCGTTTCCTTGCCCTTGGCTTTTTTGCCGTCTTCTTTCTTTTGAGTCTTGGCGTGGCTCGTTTTCTCCCTGGCCTGGACCGAGTGACCGGGGCCAAGCGCGAAAACGAAGGCCATGGCGGCGCCGACGAACAAAATGCGCGCGCGTTGATGAGCGGAGGCGATCATGAAGCGACCATTGGCTGAAGGTGGAGGGACGAATCAGTCGAGCGGATCATAGCGCCATCCCTGCGCTGCAGAAAAACGGCGGCGCTGGCATTATGCGGACAAACAGGCGAAAATCCGACTCTCGTGATCGGCGGACGCCGGACAAACTGCCTCGATTTGGGAAGAATTTCAATGATCGCAGCACTTTGTGAGCATTATGGTCCGCCGGAAAATCTGGTGCTCCGCGAATTGCCCGATCCGGCGCCAGGTCCCGGCGAAGTTCTCGTTGAGCCATCGCGCGTGGCGCTGAATTTTTTCGACACCCTGATCATAGAGAACAAATATCAAGTCAAACCGGACCTTCCCTTCTCGCCGGGCGGTGAATTTTGCGGAAAAGTCATGGCGTTGGGCGAGGGGGTCGAAGGCTTGGCGGCCGGCCAGCGCGTCGCTGGCTATTGCTCCTATGGCGCGGCGCGGTCGCGCGTCGTCCTGCCGGCCTCCCTCCTGACCCCGGTTCCAGACGCCCTGAGCGACGACCGGGCGGCGGGGCTCTTCATAACTTATGGAACGACCATGCACGCACTGGTCCAGCGCGCTGATTTGCAGAAGGGTGAAACTCTTGCCGTTCTGGGCGCCTCGGGCGGCGTCGGCCTCGCGGCGGTGGAGATCGGAGCCGCAATGGGCGCGCAGGTCATCGCCTGCGCCTCCTCGCGGGAAAAGCTTGATTTCGCGCAACGCCACGGCGCCCATGAGGGCCTGAACTATTCGAGCGAAGATCTCAAGGAAGGTTTGAAAAGGCGGACCGGCGGCAAGGGCGTCGACTGCATCTACGACGCCATCGGCGGCGCTTTCAGCGAGGCGGCCTTGCGCGCCATGGCCTGGAAGGGACGATTTCTGGTCGTGGGCTTCGCCTCGGGCAAGATCCCCAAAATTCCGCTCAATCTTACGCTGCTGAAAGGCTGCGCCATTCTCGGCGTCTTCTGGGGCGAATTCGTCAGGCGCGAGCCCGAGGCGCATCGGCGCAACATGGCGCGGATTTTCGATTGGGCCGCTCGGAGCGCAATTTCCGCTCATGTGGACGACGTCCTGCCGCTCCATGACATCGCGAAGGGCTTGAATCGACTCAAGGAGCGCAAGGCCCAGGGAAAAATCCTGCTTTCGATTCCCTGATCGAACCGTTTTGCGTTGGCTTGGTCGCCAAAGCCTGCCTAAATTGACGCTGTTTCGCAGCACAAGCTCCGCACCCGGCGCCTGGATTTTGAGGAAGAGCCGCCATGTCCTTTTCGTCACGCCTGCGTAATCTTGTGGCTGTCGCCCTGGTCGGCCTGAGCCTGTCCGCCTGCGGCTACAACACCATTCCAACCGCCGAGGAAACAGCCAAGGCGCGTTGGGCCGACGTCCAGAACAATTATCAGCGCCGCGCCGATCTGATCCCCAATCTGGTCGCGACCGTTCAGGGCTACGCCAAACAGGAGAAGGACGTCCTGACCAGCGTCATCGAGGCGCGGGCCAAGGCGACCCAGGTCCATGTCGACGCCTCGCAACTCACCGACCCGGACAAGCTGAAGCAGTTCCAGGCCGCCCAGAACCAGCTGACGGGCGCCTTGGGCCGCCTGCTCGCGGTCAGCGAGAATTATCCCGAGCTGAAATCGAATCAGAATTTCCTGGCGCTGCAATCGCAGCTCGAAGGAACCGAGAACCGGATCGCGGTGGCGCGGCGCGATTATATCGCCGCCGTGCGCGATTATAATCTGACGCTCGAAACCTTCCCCACCATGCTGTGGGCGATGACGGTGTTTCGCGGCAAAAAGCCGTTGGCGACCTTCACCGCGGCCGATGACGCGCAGAAGCCGCCGCAGGTCAAATTCTGACGGGGCGCTCATGGCGGGGACGAAACCGCAAAACGCTCAAGCCGACGGCGGCTTGAGACTTTGGCTGTTCGCCGTCCTGTTTTTCGCCCTGGCGCTTGTCCCGGCGGCGTTGCGCGCCGATGCGCCGGCCTTTCCGGCGCTTACAGGCCGCGTGGTCGATCAGGCCAATCTTCTGCCGGCCGAGGTCAAGCAGAAGCTCGAAGCCAAGCTCGCGAATCTTGATGAGAAATCGGGCATCCAATTCGTCGTCGCCACCGTCGATTCCCTCCAGGGCGAGGAGATCGAATCTTACGCCAATGAACTGTTCCGCCATTGGCAATTGGGGGAAAAGACCAAGAACAATGGCGTGTTGCTGCTGGTCGCGCCGAAGGAAAGGAAGGTCAGGATCGAGGTCGGCTACGGGCTCGAGGGCACGCTGACCGACGCTCTGTCGAAGATCGTCATCATCAACGCCATTGCGCCACGGTTCAAGGCGGGGGATTTCGCCGGCGGGATCACCCGGGGCGTGGACGACGTCATCACCATCCTGACGACTGATTCCAGCGAATGGACGAAAAAGCCGCAAATTCGCCCCGACAATTCCGACAGCGATTTTGATGCGATCCTTCCTTTCCTGATCGTTGCGCTGGTCATTCTCGTGATCTGGCGCAGCAGTCGCGGCGGCGGCGGACGTCGCGGCGGCGGGAACGGCGGGCCGTTCATCATCCTGCCGGGGCCCGGTTGGTCTGGCGGCGGCGGCTTTTCTTCGGGGTCCGGGGGTGATTGGGGCGGCTTTTCCGGCGGCGGCGGCTCGTCGGGCGGCGGCGGTGCTTCGGGAGACTGGTGATGGCGCAGCGAGTGGACGAGAATGCGGTGGTCGCTGCGGTGCGGGCGGCCGAATCACGCACCAGCGGGCAGATCGTTTGTGTCCTGGCGCGGCAATCCAGCGATCCCGCCGCTTTTGTCATGCTCTACGCCGCGGCGCTGGCTTTGATCGCGCCCTGGCCGTTGCTCGAATGGACCCAGGCGTCGGCGCAACTGGTATTCGCCGCCCAGATCGGCGTTTTCGTTCTCGTCCTCGCCGCTCTGGGATGGACCCCTCTCGGCGTCGCGCTCACGCCGCGGGTAGTGAAGCGCCGTCAGGCTTACGGCGTCGCCCTCGAACAATTTTTCGCGCACGGCTTGGGAAGAACGCGAAGCCGGGCGGGCGTGCTCATTTTCGTCTCCATCGCCGAACATTATGCCCGGATCATCGCGGACCACGCCCTGGACGACAGAATTTCCGATCGGGATTGGCGCGCCGCCGTCGAGGAAATGACGGCGCATTTGCGCGAGGGCCGCGTCACCGAAGGTTTTATCAGCGCAATTATCCGCAGCGCCGATCTTTTGGCGCGCGCAGCGCCGCCGGACGGTGGCGATGGCGGTAATGAACTGCCCGACAATCTCGTTCGCCTGAACTGAGCTTATTTTCCGGTGCGCAAGGCGGAGAGCAATTTCACGCCGGCGCGGCCGTCGGGCTTCATTCCAATGCGGCGCTGATAGGCGGCGATCGCCTCGCGGGTTTTCGTTCCCATCACGCCGTCGAACTTGCCGCCAATGTCATAGCCGCGCTGGGCGAGCATCGCTTGTACCTCCCGGCGCTCGACCCGCGGAATGCCGGGGTCGTCGGTTGGCCAGGGCGTCCTGATGCCCGGCCCGCCCTTGATCCGGTCCGACAAAACGCCAATCGCCAAGGCATAGGATTCGGCGGCATTGTAGGAATAGAAGGCGTCGAAATTCCGCGACACCAGAAAGGCGGGGCCATGCGGTCCCGATGTCAGGAACAGGCCATAGGAGCCGCCGCCCGCGAGCGGAGCGCCGTTGACATGGGTCAAGCCGCGGGCTGTCCAGAACGACAAAGGCCTTTTCGCACGCCAGCTCGAGGGGCCGTGATAGCCGGCGGGCAGCTTCACCTCGAAGCCCCAGGGCAGGCCTGGAACCCAGCCGGCGCGATGGAGGAAATTGGCGGTCGAGCCGAGCGCGTCGGGAACCGAACTGATCACGTCCCTGTTGCCGTCGCCGTCCATGTCCACAGCGAGCCGCAGGAACGTCGAAGGCATGAACTGGGTGTTGCCAAAGGCGCCCGCCCAGGAGCCGTTGAACTCCTCAAGCTTGACGTCGCCGCGATTGAGGATTTTGAGTGCCGCCATCAGCTCGCCGCGAAAATAATGGGACCGCCGATTGGGCGTGCAGGCCAAAGTGGTCAGGGACTGGATGATCGGCCGTCCGCCGAACTTGCGGCCGAAATCGGATTCGACGCCCCAGACGGCGACCACCGCCGCGGCGTCGACGCCGAAACGACGCTGGGCCGCGAGCGCGGCGTGGCGATATTCCGCGAAGCGGGCCCGCCCGTCACGCACCCGCTCGTCATCGACGAGGCCCGCCATGTAATCCCAGATCGGCGTGGTGAATTCGGGCTGGACGCCAAGAAAGCTCACCGCGTCATTGGGCTGAAGCCCGTCCAGCGCCCGGGCGAGGGTTGCGTGCGACACGCCTTCAGCGGCCGCCTGCGCCTTGATCTGCGCTTTGCAAGACGAAAAGTCGGCGCGGGCCGCCTGGCCTAGCGCGAGAACGAGCGAAAGAGCGAGAATCCCGATTTTCATGGCCGGAGCCTAGCGTGATTCTCGACCGTAAAGAACCAAAAAGCGTCAGATCCAGGGGCGGGCACTGGCCATCCGGGTCTCAAAATCGGCGATCTTCGGCGCCTTGACCAGGGTCTGGGCGATGTCGTCGAGGCCTTCGAGCAGGCAGTGCTTGCGATGAGGATCGATGTCGAATTTCACCACGCCGCCGTCCGGGCCGCGAATTTCCTGGGCTTCGAGATCGATCGTCAGGGTCGCGTTGGCGCCGCGCTCGGCGTCGTCCATCAGCTTGGCGAGGTCCTCCTTGGACACCTTGATCGGCAAAATGCCGTTCTTGAAGCAATTATTATAGAAAATATCGGCGAAGCTGGTCGAGATGATCGCGCGGACGCCATAATCGAGCAAAGCCCAGGGCGCGTGTTCGCGCGAGGAGCCGCAGCCGAAATTGTCCTCGGCGACCAGGATCTGCGCCTTGCGGTACGCGGGCTTGTTCAGGACGAAATCCGGGTTTTCCGAGCCGTCCTCGCGATAGCGCAATTCCGAAAACAATCCCTTGCCGAGGCCGGTGCGGTGAATCGTCTTCAGATATTGCTTCGGGATGATCATATCCGTGTCGATATTGGTGATCGGCATCGGCGCGGCGACGCCGGTCAATTTGGTGAACTTTTCCATATCGTGTCTCTTGCCTGAATTTGACACAGAACCGGCGATTTGATCCTGGGTTTAACTAAGGTGGGGCGGCGGGCAAATCAATCGGCTTCGCGCTCGATCCGCTCCATGTCCGCGTCGGAGAGGCCGAAATGATGGCCGATTTCATGAATCAGCACGTGACGGATCAGGTCGCCGAGGGTTTCCTCGCCTTCGGCCCAAATGTCGAGGATGGGGCGGCGGTAGAGATAGACCATATTGGGGAATTGCCCGGTAAGGGCGCCCTCGCTTTGCGCAAGGCCCCGGCCGCGAAACAGGCCGAGGAGCTCGAATTCCGAATTCGCGTCGAATTCCTCCAACACCTCGTCGTCAGGAAAATCCTCGATCCGGATAACCAGGCCTTCGCAGGCCTGACGAAAGCGCTTGGGCAGGCGGCGGAAGGCGGCGTCGGCGATCGTTTCGAAATCCTCCAGCGACGGCGCGATGCGTGAAATCCAGTCCCACGGCGGCGGGCGGACGCTTCCCATCAGCTCGCGGCCTCTGTTGTCACCGAGAGCGCGAGTTTCGGCGGCCGGTTCAGGGTTTGGAAGACCACGCAATAACGCTCGGTCAGTTTTGCCAGCGCGTCGATCCGCTCCTGCGGTTCGTCGGTGTCGAGATCGAAGGAGAGACGAATCTCGGCGAATCCGACCGGTGCGTCCTTGGCGACGCCAAGCGTGCCGCGAAAGTCGAGATCGCCTTCGGCGCGAACCGTCCCGCCCCTGAGGCGGAAATCGAGCGCCGTGGCCACCGCCTTCAGCGTCACGCCGGCGCAGGCGACGAGCGCTTCGAGCAGCATGTCGCCCGAACAGGCCTGGAGGCCGGTCCCTCCGGTCGCGGGGTGCAGGCCCGCCTCGATCAGCGCCCGGGAGGTCGAAACCTTGCAGGCGAGGCCGTCGCCCGAGAGATCGCCTTGCGCCTTCAAGGTGACGAGGGCGGCGCCCGCGTCGGACTTGTATTTTTCCTTCAGAGGCGCCTGAAGGGCGCGCAATTCATTGGGGTCCATCGAGACCTCCAAGCTCATTGGAGTTTACGGACATCCACAAAATGGCCGGTTACCGCCGCCGCCGCGGCCATGGCGGGCGAGACGAGATGAGTTCGGCCCTTGAAACCCTGGCGGCCTTCGAAATTGCGGTTGGAGGTCGAAGCGCAGCGTTCTCCCGGCGCCAGCCGATCGGGATTCATCGCCAGACACATCGAGCAGCCCGGTTCGCGCCATTCGAAGCCGGCGTCGATGAAAATCTTGTCGAGCCCCTCGGCTTCGGCCTGCGCCTTGACCAGCCCCGAGCCCGGGACGACCATCGCATTGACATGGGGCGCGACCTTGCGCCCTTCCGCGATTTTCGCGGCGGCGCGCAAATCCTCGATGCGGCCATTGGTGCAGGAGCCGATGAAGACGCGGTCGATCTTGATATCGGTGACGCTTTCGCCGCCCTTCAGGCCCATATAGTCCAGCGCGCGTTGAATTTTGGCGCGCTGCGCGTCGGTCTTGCCGGCGTCAACGGTCGGGACGACGCCATCGATGGCGATGACGTCCTCGGGGCTTGTGCCCCAGGTGAGGACGGGCGGCAGGTTCCCGGCGTCGAGTTCGACCACTGCGTCGTAATGCGCGTCGGCGTCGCTCGTAAGTTGCTTCCAATAATGCAGGGCCCGCTCCCAGGCCTCGCCCTTGGGCGCCATGGGGCGGCCCTTGATATAGTCGAAGGTTTTTTGGTCCGGCGCGATCAGACCGGCGCGGGCGCCCGCCTCGATCGACATGTTGCAGACCGTCATGCGGCCTTCCATCGACAGGGCTTCGATGGCCTCGCCGGCATATTCGATGACATAGCCGGTGCCGCCGGCAGTCCCGATCTTACCGATGATCGCCAGCACGATGTCCTTGGCTGTGACGCCCTCGCCAAGCTTCCCATTGACCTTGACCAGCATGTTCTTGGCCTTGGCCTGGATCAGGGTCTGGGTCGCGAGCACATGTTCGACTTCCGATGTGCCGATGCCATGAGCCAGCGCCCCGAAGGCGCCGTGGGTCGAAGTATGGCTGTCGCCGCAGACGATGGTTGCGCCTGGCAGAGTAAAACCCTGTTCGGGACCGATGATATGGACGACGCCCTGGCGGCGGTCATGTTCGTTGAAATATTCAACGCCGAAATCGTTGGCGTTGATCGCCAATTGCTCGACCTGCGCCTTGCTTTCGGGATCCTCGATCGGCTTGGAGCGGTCGGTCGTCGGCACATTATGATCGACCACCGCAAGGGTTTTCTGCGGAGAATGGACCTTGCGGCCGGCCAGACGCAGACCTTCGAAGGCCTGCGGGCTCGTCACCTCATGGATGAGATGGCGGTCGATGTAGATAAGGGCAGTGCCGTCGGGCTGGATATCGACCACATGGTCGTCCCAGATCTTGTCATAAAGGGTGCGCGGCTTGGCCGTGGTCTCAACCATTGTTTTCATCCCCGACCGGGCCCGGGCGGCGCGCCGCAGGCCGGTTGCCTAGAGCATGATCCCGGAAAGCGCACTCCGGATTTGGGAAAGATCACGCTCAAACAAAGAATTTAATGCAGAACGCGTTTCCGTGGAAACGCATTCTCTCCCTGACGAGATAGAGCCATTTTCGCGTCGCGCAAGAATCCCGCCGGCGCGAAACCGCGTTTGAATGCGAGAAGGCCGCGCTGAATCTTCCTGATTTCGCAGCGTCTTCGCGAAAACCGGTTTCCGTTTTCGCGCGCCGCTTTGGCCCGTCCTGCGACGGGCCAAGCGCGCCCCGAAAGACGGCGCTTACTTGGCTTTGGCGGCCTTGGCCTTGTAATCCGAACGTTCGGCGATACGCGCGGATTTGCCGCGACGGTCGCGCAGGTAATAGAGCTTGGCGCGACGAACCTTGCCGCGACGGACGACCTTGATCGAATCGATCAGCGGGCCGTAAACCGGGAACACGCGCTCGACGCCCTCGCCATAGGAAATCTTGCGGACGGTGAAGCTTTCGTTGAGGCCGCCGCCGTTGCGGGCGATCACCACGCCCTCATAGGCCTGGACGCGGGCGCGGTCGCCTTCCTTGACCTTGACATTGACGATCACGGTATCGCCCGGCGCGAATTCCGGAATGGTCTTGTTGGCGGAAAGCTTGGCGATCTGCTCGGCTTCGAGCTGCTCGATGATGTTGGGCACTTCTGTCTCCGTTTCGCCTTATGGCGAGCGTTTCGGAACGCTGTTTTGAATTGGGGCCGCGGGCGCGCCCGCGGCCGTCCTCTCCCCTGGGAGGGAAGGAAGGCGGCCCTATACTGAATTTTGCATCGCTTGTCGAGCGTCGTCGCCGTCAGACGTAGGGGAATCGGGCCGGTGACCTCCGGAACAGGCCATCTCAAAAGCCGCCGATGAGCAAAACGGGGCGTTGCGGTCCCCTGGACTTTCATACCTTCCGACCGGCGAAGTTTCGGGATTGCGCCCAGCGCCTGTCGCCTTGTGTTCGAAGCCATGATCGCGCGTCGTCGCTTGGCTTTGACGAAGTGAAGACAAACGTTGCATTGAACAGGAGCGAAGCAAGAATAGAGTTCCATGATTCTTGAGCGCTATCCCCCTAGAGAGGCCGAGACGAGGCGTCGGCAGCTCAGATGACGACAACTAACCGGGGAAAGCGGCTTGCCAGATCTGGGCAGAGTAGTTCATAACTAAACTAATGACGTAAAATGTGGCAGGTGGAGGAAACGAATGGCTTTTTCGGAGGAGCTTTTCGCTCAGCGACCGTGGATCGCCCATTATCCACCCGGCGTGCCCGCCGAAATTGCGCCTGAACCCGATTTGACGCTGGTGGAAATGTGGCGGCAAAGCCGGTCGCGTCATGGCGCGCGACTGGCGCTCGAAAGCTTCGGCGCGCGAATGACATACGAGGAGTTGGGCGCTGCGGCCGATCTTGTGACGGTATGGCTTCAGGAGGCGGGTCTCGCCAAGGGCGATCGTGTCGCGATCATGTCGCCAAATGTCATGGCCTATCCGGCCATTCTTCTTGGAATACTCCAGGCCGGTGGCGTCGCAGTCAATGTTAATCCGCTTTATACCTCCCGCGAACTCGAGTTCCAGATCGTCGATTCAACGCCGCGTTTTCTCTTCGTCCTCGAAAATTTCGTGGCGACCGTCGCCGCCGTCGTCGACCGGCTGAAGCTCGAACGCATTGTTTTGGTTGCGCCGGGCGATCTGCTCGGCGCTAGGGGCGCGCTGATCAATTTTGTGTCGCGCCGGATCAAGAAGGCCGTTCCGAAAGTCGCCTTGCCCAAGGCTGTCGCCTTTTCCGCGGCCTTGCGCGCCGCGCGAGGAAAAAGGCCGCGCGCCGTTTCAATTTCCGAAAATGATCTCGCCATTCTCCAATATACCGGCGGCACCACGGGGTCGGCAAAAGGCGCGATGCTGCTTCACCGCAACCTTGTCGCCAATATTGTGCAAAGCGTCGCGTGGTTCGCGCCGCAACTCGAGGGCAAGGGAGCGACCATTATGGTTACAGCTTTGCCTCTTTATCATATTTATGCTCTGACGGCTTGTTTCTGGTTTCAAATGCGGGTCGGCGGCGCCTGCCTGCTCATCGCCAATCCGCGCGACATTCCAGGTTTCGTCAAAACTTTGCGCAAAAGCACCTTCCATATTTTCGCGGGTGTAAACACTCTATACAACGTCCTCGCCGATCATCCCGATATAGGGAAAGTCGACTTCAGCCGCGTGCTGTTTTGCATTGCCGGGGGCATGGCGATGCAGCCGGCCGTCGCCCGCAAATGGCGCAAGCTCACCGGCAAGGCGATCATCGAAGGCTATGGCCTTTCCGAAACCTCGCCCGTGGTCTGCGCCAACCGGCCAGATATAGAAGAATTTTCCGGCACGGTCGGCTATCCCCTTCCGTCGACGGAAATTTCCATCCGCAATTCTGCGGGCGAGTCCGCGCCATTGGGAGAGGCTGGCGAAATTTGTGTGCGGGGGCCGCAGGTCATGGCCGGCTATTGGGACCGGCCTATGGCCACCGAAGGGGCGATGACCGCGGATGGATTCTTTCGCACCGGAGATGTCGGGGTGATGCTTCCCGACGGACAAATCAAGATCGTCGACCGGCTCAAGGACGTCATTATCGTCTCGGGCTTTAATGTCTATCCGAACGAGGTCGAGGAAGTTCTGGTCGAACATCCCATGGTGCGCGAAGCTGCGGTGATCGGCCGTCCGTTCGGCGCGAGCGGCGAGGAAGTTGTCGCTTTCGTCGTTCCGCGCGAGCAGGGCGTAACTGAGCAGGATCTGCGCCATTTTTGCCGCGAGCGGCTGACTGGTTACAAGATGCCGCGTGAATTCATCTTCCGCGAGGAATTGCCAAAATCCAACGTGGGCAAGGTCTTGCGCCGCAGTTTGAAGGAATCCCTCTCGAATTGACGCAGATATTGGATAGGGAGGCGTTCATCCGCGCGCACACGCGGTTGCTGCCGGCGCCCCATGCTCCGGAAATCTTGCTCCATCTCGCGGACGAAGCCACCGAATTGTGGCAAAAGACCGAGGAGGAGCTCGGCGAGATTGGTCTGCCGCCGCCGTTCTGGGCCTTTGCCTGGGCAGGCGGACAGGCGCTGGCCCGTCATATCCTTGACCATCCCGAACTCGTCGTCGCCAAGACGGTTCTCGACGTCGCCTCGGGCTCCGGTCTCGTCGCCATAGCGGCCGCGAGGTCGGGCGCAAGGCAAGTGGAGGCCTGTGACATCGACAACTTCGCCGGCGTCGCCATGCGGCTCAACGCCGAGGCCAACGGCGTCGTGCTTCATCCTCGGATCGAGAATTTGATCGGCCGTGACGAGGGATGGGATGTGGTTGTCGCGGGCGACGTTTCCTACGAGCGCGACATGGCGGAAAGCGTCACCGATTGGCTCGCCGCCCTTCGCCGGCGCGGCGCCGACGTTCTGATCGGCGATCCGGGAAGAACCTATCTCGCGCGCGAGAGGCTGGTGGCGATCGCCGAATATCGCGTGCCGGTCACGCGCGCATTGGAGGATTGCGAGATCAAACGCGCGGCGGTCTGGCGATTCCAGGGCGCTGGGTGAAGCTCAACTCGCGGCGGCAGCTTTCGGCTGCGCCGATTCCCGCGAGGGAACCATCACGGTCGCTTCGCCATCGAGCACGACCTTGCCGTCAACTGTCGCCTCGCAGTGCAGCTTGCAGCGTCGGCCCTTTTCCACCAGTTCGGTGACTTCGACGCTGATGGTGACCACATCGCCGATCTTGACCGGCCCCTTGAAATTCAGGGTCTGGTGCAGGTAGACCGCGCCGGGCCCAGGCAGATACATGCCCAGAACGGCGGAGATCAAGCTGGCTGTATAGAGGCCGTGGGCGATGCGCTCGCCGAAGCGGGTCTTCTTGGCGAAATGCTCCGACAAGTGGATCGGGTTATGGTCGCCCGACAATTCGGCAAAGCCGACGACATCCTCATTCATGACGGTTTTCATCAAGGATTCGCGCATGCCAACGCTGAGATCCTCGAAATAATAGGTCTTGAACGGCTCGGACATTTTCGGCTTTCCATCAGCAGGCTTGGCGCGAGAGCGACAGAAAGGCGCCGTCTCGCATATGTCTATAGGCCATTGTGAGAGGTCACCAGACGAGTCGGCTCATCCGATAGACGGGGGTCACGCCGTGACTTTCGACGAATTGTTTGTAGGCTTCCGTGTCGAGGGCGCCGGAATTGGGGCCATGCAGCTCGGTGCGATGGATGCCTTGCGTGATCAGGAGGCTGTCGAGGCCCATGGTCGCGGCTCCGGCGATGTCGGTGTGGATCGCGTCGCCGATTGCAAGGATACGATCGATGTCGAGGGGTTTTCCCTTTGCCCGCTCCAGGAGCCCGATCGCCATCCGGTAGATCGGAGCATATGGCTTGCCGGCTTGCTCGACCTCCCCGCCGAGCTCCACGTAACGTTCGGCCAGAGCGCCGGCGCAATAGACCAATTGGTCGCCGCGATAAACGACAAGGTCCGGATTGGCGCAGATCATGGGCAGGTTTTTCGCCCGGCAGTCGACGAGGACGTCCTCATAATCGGCGGGGGTTTCCTGCGTGTCTTCGACCAGCCCGGTGCAAACCACGAAATCCGCCTCCGCCAGCGCGACCGGCGCGACATCTTGCATGGTCAGAGCGCCGGCCGCCGCGAAAACCGGCCGGTCGCGTTCGGGACCAATATGGAAAGGCCGCCGCGGCGCGCGCTCGGCGATCGCCCGGGCGCAAACGTCGCCCGACGTCGCGATGGCGTCATAGCAATTGGGGTCTATTCCAAGGGCGGCCAGTTGCTCCGCCACTTCGCCCTTGGGGCGGGGGGCGTTGGTGATGAGCGTCACCGCCTTGCCGCGTCGGCGCAATTCGCGCAGCGTCGTGGCGGCGGGCGCGAAGCCGTGCTCGCCGTTGTGCAGCACCCCCCAGATGTCGCACAGAAAGGCGTCGTAACGATCTTGCGCTTGGGCGAGACCGGTCAGAGCGATAGCGTCCGCCGACTCGCGATTTTTCCAATTTCCGGTCATGGCGAGCGGCTATAGGCGTGGTGAAGGCGGAGTCAAGCCAAATTTGGCGGTCAGCCTCGGCTGCCGGTTCAGTCCGGCAGCGTCGAAAGTCGAGAGGGTTTCGCTGCGCCCGACGGCGCGCCGGCTTCGCGCCCGGCCGCGGGCGCCATCGAGACTTGTCCGCGCTCGTGCGCCCGCTTATGACAGCGCAGCCTAACGGAACGAAGCCATGAACCAATCGAAAGCCGCCTCCACTCTCGTCAAAGCCCGCCTGCCGCGCGGTCTCGCCGATCGCGGCGCCGACGAAATCGCCGCGGTGGACACCATGCTCACGGCGATCAGGCGAATTTACGAGCTTTACGGATTCGACGCCGTCGAGACCCCGGCGCTGGAATATACCGAAGCGCTGGGCAAGTTCCTGCCCGACCAGGACCGTCCCAATGAGGGCGTATTTTCGTTTCAGGACGACGATGAGCAATGGCTCTCGCTGCGTTACGACCTGACCGCGCCGCTGGCCCGCCATTTCGCGGAAAATTACGAGAATTTGCCCAAGCCTTATCGCTCTTTTCGCGGCGGCTATGTTTTCCGCAACGAGAAGCCGGGGCCCGGCCGCTTCCGACAGTTCCTGCAATTCGACGCCGACACGATCGGCTCGGCAAGTCCCGCCGCTGACGCCGAGCTTTGCATGATGGCCGCCGACACTTTGGAAAATCTCGGAATCGCGCGTGGCGATTATTGCATCAAGGTCAACAATCGAAAAATTCTCGACGGGGTCATGGAGGCGATCGGTCTTGGCGGACCGCAGGACGCTGGCCGCCGCCTGGTGGTGCTGCGCGCGATTGACAAACTCGATCGGCTCGGCCCGGATGGCGTGCGCGCTTTGCTCGGCGCCGGCCGCAAGGATGAGTCGGGGGATTTCACCAAGGGCGCGGGTCTTTCCGCCGAAGCGATCGAAAGGGTCATCGCCTTTACCGTGGCGCGCCGCTCCACCAACGCCCAAACAATTGAGGCGCTGGAAGAAATCGTCGCATCCTCGGCGCGCGGCATGGAAGGCGTCGCGGAGTTGCGCGCCATCGAAGATATGGCCCGGTCCGCCGGCTATAACGAAAGCCGCATCAGCCTTGACCCTTCCGTGGTTCGAGGTCTCGAATATTATACAGGCCCGGTGTTCGAGGCGGATCTCTCGATCGCAGCAAGCGACGAAAAGGGTCAGCCGATCCGTTTCGGTTCGGTTGGAGGCGGCGGCCGTTATGACGGGCTTATCGCGCGCTTCCGTGGCGAAGACGCCCCGGCGACCGGCTTTTCCATTGGCGTTTCCCGCCTTTACGCCGCGCTCAAAGCGATCCGCTCGCCGCTCGTCGCCCGGCCGCCGCACAACGGTCCGGTCGTCGTTCTGGTCATGGATCGTGACCGCATCGCCAATTACCAATCTCTCGTTGGCCGTTTGCGCGACGCCGGCGTGCGAGCCGAACTCTACCTCGGTTCGGCCGGAATGAAGGCGCAGATGAAATATGCCGACCGTCGCAAGAGCCCCTGCGTGATCATTCAGGGTTCGAACGAGCGGGAGCGAGGGGAGGTACAGGTCAAGGACCTGATCGAAGGCGCGCGCGCCGCGGAAGCCATCGCCTCGAACGAGGAATGGAAAGCGGCGCGGCCGGCGCAAATTTCAGTTTCCGAGGACAATATGGTCGCGGCAGTGCGGGAAATTCTCGAACGCCACGGGCTGTAACCGACCCTTGCGTTCACCGTGGACCGTAAAAGAGGATGCGTGCGTCGCGCGCTTTTGATAGCACAGCGTGAAAAATCGCGGGTTTGGAGTCATGCATGAGCGGCGGTCGAGAGCAATCAGGCGAAGCTTTCCTGCAAAAGCTCGAAGCCGCCGGCTATGAAGCGTGCGACCCGCCGGTCCTGCAGCCGGCTTCGGTTTTTCTCGCCCTGTCCGGCGAAGACATGCGCGGCCGCCTTCTACTGACCTCCGACGGCGGGGGCGGCGAATATTGCCTGCGGCCCGAATTTACCATCCCTCTCTCGCTTGCTTATCTCGCGTCGTCGCGGGTCGGCGATGCGGCCGCCTTCTGCTGCCATGGTCCCGTCTTTCGCCAGCGTTCCGTCGGTTCGCCCGAATTTCCGCAGGCCGGTCTGGAGAATTTTGGCCGCGCCGACCGCGAGGCGGCCGACGCCGAAGTTCTTGCATTGGCGCTCGAGACAGCCGGCGCCTCTGGAGGCTGGCGTACGCGCATCGGCGATGCCGGTCTGCTTGCCGCCCTGCTGGAGAAGTTGAGCCTGCCCCCGGTTTGGATGCGCCGTATCCGCGGTGGCCTCGGCAAAGGCCGGACCATTTCCGACGTACTCTCGCCGGCGCATGAGCGCGGCGATCATACCGGCGTTCTTGCCGCTCTCGATGGCGCCGATAAGGCGGGCGCACGCGCCCTGGTCGAGGACCTGCTCAAGATCGCGGAAATCTCCGCCTTGGGCGGGCGCACGCCTGCGGAAATTGCGGAGCGTTTCCTCGAACAGGCGTCGCTGCGCTCGAGCGCAGCGCTCGATGACGACAGGCGGGCTCTGCTCCAAAAATTCTTCGCCATCGAGAACCAGCCTGATCAAGCCTCGGCGCAGCTGCGCGCGCTTTTCGCCGAATCCCGCATCGATCTCGATGCGGAAATGGAGAGCTTCGATCAACGCCTCAATTTCATGGCGGCGCGCGGCGTCGATTTGGACGCGATGGTCTATTCCTCCTCGTTCGCGCGTAATCTCGATTATTACACCGGCTTCGTCTTCGAGGCGTCGCCGGAGGGCGCGGCGCAGGGCGGCTCATGGATCGGCGATCCGGCCATTGGCGGCGGTCGTTACGACCGCCTGCTCTCCACCCTCGGCGCGAAAGCCGACATTCCCGCCGTTGGCGCGGCGATCTTCCTCCAGCGCCTGAACGGAGCGCAATAGATGAGCGACAAACTCGTTCTGGCTGTTCCGTCCAAGGGCCGGCTTCAGGAAAACGCCAACGCCTTTTTCGCCCGCGCCGGCTTGACTGTGACCACGGGACGGGGAGCCCGGGATTATCGCGGCGTTCTGACAGGGGTCGAGAATGTCGAGGTTGCTTTCCTCTCGGCCTCGGAAATCGTGAAGAATCTCGCTTCCGGCGCCGCTCATCTCGGCGTCACCGGCGAAGATTTGGTGCGCGAGGCTGAAGCCCAGAGCAAGGTGGCGCTGCTGACGCCGCTTGGCTTCGGTCACGCCAATGTCGTGGTCGCCGTCCCGCAAGCCTGGATCGACGTGCGCAACATGTTCGATCTCGAGGATGTTGCGCTATCGTTTCGCGCTCGTCGCGGCGAGCGCATGCGGGTTGCGACCAAATATGTGAATACGACGCGCGCCTTTTTCCGGGAAATGGGCGTGACCGACTACCACATCGTCGAAAGCCTTGGCGCCACCGAAGGCGCGCCTGCGGCGGGCCAGGCCGAACTGATCGTGGACATTACCTCGACGGGCGCGACGCTCGCGGCCAATGGATTGAAAGTGCTCGACGACGGCGTGATTCTGCGTTCCGAGGCGAATCTGGTCGCCTCCCTCGGCGCGCCCTGGACGCCGGAGCTGCGCGAGATCGCGCGCAAGATTCTGTCGCGAATCGCCGCCGAAGAAGAAGCGCGCATGACCCGCGAAATCGTGGCGGTTCTCGACGATGAGCCGCCGGGTCTGGCCGACGGCATGGCTGCGTTCGGGGCAAAACTCCGCCGTCGCGGCGGCCATGGCCGCGCCATTTTTTCGGCGGCCAAGGCCCAGGCTCCGGCGCTTGCAGATTGGCTGATCGGCCAGGGCGCCGAGGAGGTGGTGGTGCGCCCGGTCGATTACGTCTTTACCAAGGTCAATCCGCTCTATGACCGGCTGGTCTCACGCCTGGACGCCGCGGGCCGGTAAGGCGAGCAACGCCGGGACCTGGGCGCGAATTTCCGCGACGACGGCGCGATCGAGCCGCTCCAGCCAGTTGCGGGGCAGGTCTGCGAGGCCATAAGTCGCGCCCGCTAACATCCCGGCGATCGCGCCGGTGGTGTCGGAGTCGCCGCCTTGATTCACCGTTGCGACGACGCAATCCGAAAAGTTGCCGCCGGCGAAATAGAAATGCAGAACGGTCTGCATCGTATCGACGATATAGCCGCTGGCCTGGCCGCGATAGGGAGCGAATTGAAAGGCGGATGCGGCGGCGATCAGTTCGTCGGCCAATGCGCGGACGCTCTGTTTTCCGCCGCCCATGACCAAGGCCTGAACCATGCGCGCCAGAGCGAGGGTTGCGGCGTCGGAGAGTGGGTGATGGTGGGTGATGCGGCTTTGGCCAAGCACCCATTTTTCGGTCAATTCGGGTCCATTGACTGTCGCCAGCGCGGCCGGCAGGACCCGCATGGCGGCGCCATTGCCGGCGTCGCCCTCCGAAAAATTTCCGCTGGTTGCGCCATGGACCATATAGCGGCGAATGCCGCGCCGGCAGGTATTTCCGACGTCCGGCGGATTGCCGCGCAGCCAGGCGGCGAACTCCTCGCAGACGTCGCGCGCGTCAAAGCCGCCGGAACGGATCAGCGAACGACCGAGCGCCAGCGACATTTGGGTGTCGTCGGTCACGGCTCCCGCTTTGAGCCTCAACCAGCCGCCGCCGATGATTTTGTCGTGGACCCCGTAGGCGGCGGCGATCTCGCCGCGAGTCATGAATTCGACCGTCGCGCCAAGGGCGTCCCCGAGCGCGAGTCCGAGATAAGTGGCGAGGGCGCGGTCGGCGACATTCTTGGTCATAGGCGGCGCGCCTCCGCGCGATAATCGCCGCCGATGACCAGAACTTCGCCTTCGCCCTTGAGCGGATGGGTAGGCAGCAAGTCGTTGAAGAACAGGATTTTCGCAATCGGAGCCTGAACGGTCAGGATGGTGTCGCCAAAACAGCCGGCGACGTCGCGATCGCTCGAAAATGACGCCAGATTATTGAGCCGCAACCTGACCAGGCCGTCGCCGCAGCGCTCATAGACGTAATGTTCTTCGATTTCGTTCACGCCGCGATACAGGGTCAGGTGTTCGGCTCCCGGCGCGAAGAACTTTACCAGCGCCCATTGACAGAACTCATAAAGCAGGTCGAGCTGCGCGTGGATGGAATTGTTGTGGAACCGGCTCGACATTTTCTCTTCAACATAGCTCGTCCAGACCGGGCTCGAAATGCGCCGGATCGGCTCCTTATGAAAGGTTGGAAACAGGCCGAAACGGCTCTCGACCCAGCCCTTCAGCACCGCGCCTTCCGAGCCATTGCTGTCGAAGCCCCAACCGCGGATGAGCTTGAGGAAGGATGAGCGGTAGCGGCGCGGATGGCCAGGCGGAGGCGCCTCTCTCTGTTCCGGGTCGAGCCCGAATAAGGCGTTCATATAGAGCAGAAAGGCCTGCGCCGCCTCGTCGGGATTTTCGGCCTTGGCAAGCATTTCGAACAGCTCGGGGTTGAATTCCCGCACGCCGGAAATTCTCAGTGGCAGCGGCGTTTCGTTGAAATCGCAGCTCGCGAGAAAGAGCGTCGGCACCCCGACCAAATTGCTCGAATGACCGATCCATGGCGCATCGGTTTGCTGCGTCGCAGAAGGTTTCGTCGATTTCGTCAAGGAACGCGCGGGCAAAGCCATGAGCTGGGAAGGAATGCCCGCTCTTTACAGGAAATCGGCCTAAAAGTGAATGTTTCGGGGTCCGAACCGATTTGAGGAGAGGATTTGAACTGGCGCGCGCAAAACATATATATACGCAAGAATGAATGTGAGGGGCGAAACCCATGAATCCTGACCTGGAGATTTTGCCGTTTTTCGACACGGCGACGAATACGGCGAGCTATCTTGTGATCGACCGCAGCACAAAAAAGGCGGCGATCATCGATCCGGTCCTCGATTACGACCAACGCTCCGGCAAGGCCTCGGTCAGTTCCGTGAACAAGATGCTGACGGCGGCCGTCGAAAAGGGCGTCACGATTGATTGGGTCCTGGAGACTCACATCCATGCGGACCATCTTTCCGCCGCCTGCTATGTCAAGCGGAAGACCGGGGCGCGCGTCGGAATCGGCGAACATGTCCGGGACGTGCAAAAAATTTTCCGCGCGGTCTTCAACGCCCAGGATGTCTCGCTCTCGGGCGCAGAGTTCGACCATCTGTTCAAGGACGGCGAAAAGTTCAAGATCGGCTCGCTGGAGGTAGAGGTGATCCACACGCCGGGCCATACGCCGGCGTGCATCGCCTATCGGATCGACGACGCGCTTTTCGTGGGCGACACGCTTTTCATGCCCGACTATGGCACGGCGCGGGCGGATTTCCCCGGAGGCGACGCTCGCATGCTTTATCGTTCGATCAAGCGTCTGCTCGCTTTGCCGCCCGAAACCCGCATTTTCGTCGGACATGATTACAAGGCCCCGGGCCGGGATCATTTCGCGTGGGAAACGACTGTCGCCGAAGAGAGGGCCAACAATCCCCATGTCCGTGACGGAATTAGTGAGGACGAATTCGTCGCCAAGCGCGAGGCGCGCGACGCGACTTTGGCCGCGCCCCTCCTTCTGCTGCCCTCGATCCAAGCCAATATGAGGGCCGGCGGCTTGCCGCCGGCGGAGGAAAACGGCGTGCGGTATTTCCGCATTCCAGTCACGCTGGAGCCACAACCGCTCGGAAACGCCTGAACGCATCCGCAAGTCCTTTGCCGCCGTCCGGAGCAATGGACGTGACGGCGGCTGCGGGCGATTGCGACGGGGAAGCCGCGGTCGATCCGATCGCCGTCCGGCGCCCGGCGCCGGCTTTGCCGTGATGGTCAAGTTGGGGCGGCGGCGCGGCTCATGACAGAAAGATCGGCTCTATCCGGCGAGCACCTGTTTGGTTTCGACAGTCGAATCGGCCTTCAGGCGATAGACCAGGGGCACGCCGGTGGCCAGTTCCATCGCCGGGATCGTTTTCGGCGTCAGGCGATCCAGCACCATGACCAAAGCGCGCAGGGAATTGCCGTGGGCGGCGACGAGGGTGCGCTCGCCGCGGAGCACAGCCGGAAGGATTTCCTGATTGTAGTACGGCAGCACTCGGGCGACCGTGTCCTTGAGGCTCTCCCCGCCGGGCGGCTGCACGTCGTAGGACCGGCGCCAAAGGTGGACCTGTTCCTCGCCCCATTTTTTGCGGGCGTCGTCTTTGTTGAGGCCACACAGGTCGCCATAGTCGCGCTCGTTGAGCGCCTGGTCGCGGCTGACGGGCAGGTCGATCTGGCCCAGTTCGTCGAGCATCAGCTTCATCGTGTTCTGGGCGCGGGTGAGGGCGGAGGTGAAACCCCTATCAAAGGTCAGACCCAGGGCTTTGAGGCGGGCGCCAGCGGCTTTGGCTTCGGCGACGCCCTGCTCGGTCAGGTCGGGATCCTTCCAGCCGGTGAACAGGTTTTTCAAATTCCATTCGCTCTGCCCGTGACGGACGAGCACAAGAAGACGATCTGACACTTCCTACTCCTCGCTTGCGAAGCTTTGCTGCTGCGGCGCGGGTCACAATCCGAGCACGTCGAACATCGAGTAAAGGCCGGGCTTGCGTCCCTGTCCCCACAAAGCGGCGCGAACCGCGCCGCGTGCGAAAATAGCCCGGTCCTCGGCGCGGTGAGTCAATTCTATCCGTTCCCCGGCGCCCGCGAATATCACTTGGTGATCTCCGACCACCGTGCCGCCGCGCAAAGTCGCAAAGCCGATGTCGCCCGCCTTGCGCGCTCCGGTATGGCCGTCGCGGACGCGCACGCTGCGATCGGCCAGCGCGACGTCGCGGCCTTTTGCCGCAGCTTCGCCGAGCAGGATGGCGGTTCCGGAGGGCGCGTCTACTTTCATCCGGTGGTGCATTTCGAGAATTTCGACGTCCCAATCTATCCCGAGCGTTTGGGCGACTTTTTCGACCAGGCCAGCCAAAAGATTGACGCCGAGGCTCATGTTGCCGGAACGGATAATGACGGCGTGGCGCGAGGCGGCCTCGAGCTTGGCGAGGTCGTCCGCGGTCATGCCGGTCGTGCCCACGACATGGACGATGCGCGCCTGGGCGGCCAACGCCGCGATTTCGATGGTCGCGGCCGGGGTGGTGAAGTCGATCACGCCGTCAGCGTTCAGGAGCGCCGCAAGCGGATCGGCGGTAATGGTGACGCCGATTGCGCCCAGTCCCGCCAGTTCGCCGGCGTCTCGGCCGAGGGCTTCCGAGCCGGGCCGTTCGACCGCGCCAGACAGGATCGCGTTCTCTGTCTCGGCGATCGTCTTGGTGAGCATCTGGCCCATTCGCCCGGCGGCGCCGACCACGACGAGGCGCATCTTGTCCATCGTTCAGTCTCCGGACCGGAAAGGAGGATGCGGCGCAATCGGGGTGGTCCGTTCCCGTCGCCGAAACCCTGGCCGTCGCTGTAAAGGTCTTTTCGCGGCGCGGCAAGAGATCACGTCAGCCCCGGATCGGCGAAAAGACGAAGACGGCGTCTCAAAGTTGACGACGCAATGTCACCGCGGAGTCATTTTCTCCGGCTATCGTTTTCCTGTCCAAAGGCGCTGTCCCCCAGTCCTCAGGACGTGACGCCGGGCCGGAGGTACGCCCGGCGTTATTTATTGCTCATGCGCAGACTTCGGCAATTTCCTTCTGGATCGCGAGCGCGGCCGCATGCGGGTCGGGGGCGCTGATGATTGGGCGGCCGACTACGAGATGATTGGCCCCGCGTTTCAGCGCGTCGGAAGGAGTCGCCACCCTTTTCTGATCGTCCAGCGCAGCTCCGGCTGGCCGCACGCCGGGCGTGACCAGCAGCAGGTCTGCTCCGACCAGGGCGCGCGTCGCCTTCAGTTCCTCGGGGGAAAGGATCAGTCCGGCGATCCCGGCCTCTTTCGCCTGCCGCGCGCGTAAAGCGACCAGTTCACGGACATTCAGGCGATAGCCCGCCGTGACGAGGTCGGAATCGTCATAAGACGTCATGACCGTCACCCCGAGCACTTGCAGGGCCGAGCCCCGGGCCCCGCGCGCCGCTGCCGCCAGCGTTTGCGGGAAGGCGTGGACGGTGACGAATCGCACGCCGAGCCGCGCGATTTGCGCGGTCGCTTTCTCGACCGTATGACCAATGTCGTGAAGCTTCAGGTCAAGGAAGATATGCTTACCCGCACGGGCGAGCTCGTCCACCAGCGCGAAGCCGCCGCCATAGGCGAGTTCCATGCCGATCTTGTAGAATGTGACGGCGTCGCCCAGGCGCTCAATCATGGCGCGGGCCTTCGTGGCGTCGGGAAGATCGAGGGCGACGATCAACTTGTCACGATTCGCGTCATGCATCTGCGGCGTCCGTGGTGCGGGAAAACGCTCGCTTATAGGAACTAAACTTGGGAAAGCGAAAGCAATTTTCAGGACTGCCCGTTTTTCGCGCGGGCCGCCTTGCCCGCGTCGCTGGAAACGAGACGAGCGCGAGCTTCCGCCAGTTCATCACGAATCTCACGACTGAAACGACGGGACTCGCGCAACAATTTGGCGACCACGTCCGAACGTTTCTCCCCGGAGCGCGGGCAGTCGACCTGACAATAAATAAAGATGCGTGCGGGCGGAAGGTTAAGCCAGATCGGGGCGAGGCTCTGCGTCCGGAAACGTAGTCCGGCGGCAAGATAAGAAGGAATTGGCGATTTGACGCCATAGGTGAACTGAATGAAGCGTCCTTCCCGCCCCATCAGTTCGAACCCTTGCCGCAGCAGGGACAGGCGCGTCGCTTCCGGTTTGGTGAGAAGCGGCAGGCTGGAGACGATCGCCGCAGGAGGCGCATCGAGAACTCCGGCGAGGGTGTCGCTCAAACGATAGGCGTCGCCGCGCACGACTCGGCTCGCCGGGAATTTTTTTTCCAGCAGGTGGCAAAAGGATGGCTCATATTCGACCAGGACGAGGCGTTCGGGGGCCACGCCGCGGGCGAGCAAGGCCTGGGTCACCGGGCCAGTGCCGGGTCCAAGCTCAACGATGGGACCTATAGCTTCCGGATCGACGCATTGAGCCATTGCGCGCGCGAGAAATCGTCCGGACGGAGCAATCGCGCCGGCAAGCAGAGGATTTTCGAGCCAGGAACGGATGAAGCGCGCTTCGTCGCTGAGGCGCAGTTCGATCAGACTTCTCCGGCCGGAATGTAATTTTGCCTGACCTCTTTGCGCTCTCAATTTTGTTTTTGCTCC
Source organism: Candidatus Rhodoblastus alkanivorans (assembly GCF_022760755.1). Lineage (NCBI taxonomy): Bacteria > Pseudomonadati > Pseudomonadota > Alphaproteobacteria > Hyphomicrobiales > Rhodoblastaceae > Rhodoblastus > Candidatus Rhodoblastus alkanivorans. The sequence goes on along the minus strand of NZ_JAIVFP010000001.1, from coordinate 372,453 downwards.
CCGGGGCCGACGCAAGCGGCGACATTCGCTCACATTCACAGAAGCGTCAAGGAATGGCTGGCGGCGCCTGCTCAGGTCAAATCAAAAAACTCTTTCATTTTGGCAAAGAATCCAGCGGATTCTGGATGAGTCTTGGTCGTCGATTCGTTTTCGAATTCCGCCAGCAACTCTTTCTGCCTTTTTGTCAGGTTCTGAGGCGTTTCGACGTTGGCCTGGATGTAGAGGTCGCCGAAATCGCGCGAACGCAGCACCGGCATGCCCTTGCCCTTGATCTTGAACTGGCGGCCGGATTGCGTGCCTTCCTCAACCTTGACCTTGATTTCCGCCCCGTCGACGCCGTGAACCTTGACCTCGCCGCCGAGTGCAGCTTGAACCATTGAGATCGGCACGCGGCAATAAAGGTCGGCGCCCTCGCGCTGGAAAAACGGATGGGGCTTGACCGAGAGAAAGATGTAGAGGTCGCCCGAAGGACCGCCGCGCAAGCCGGCCTCGCCCTCGCCCGTCAGCCGGATTCGGGTGCCATCCTCGATCCCGGCCGGAATATTGACAGAAAGCGAACGGTCGCGGGTGATGCGGCCGGCGCCCGAGCAATTGGGGCAAGGGTTTTCGATGATTTCGCCACGGCCGTGACAATTTGGGCAGGAGCGCTCAATGGCGAAAAAGCCCTGCTGGGCGCGTACTCGTCCGGCGCCGCCGCAGGTCGGGCAGGTTTTCGGCTTCGAGCCGGCCTTGGCGCCGGAGCCGGCGCAGACATCGCAGGTAACGGAAGTGGGGATTTTCAGCGAGGCCGTCTTGCCGCGAAAAGCCTCTTCCAGCGTGATTTCCATATTGTAGCGCAGGTCCGCGCCGCGTTCGCGGCCGGAGGAGCGTCCACGTCGTCCGCCCATTACGTCGCCGAAAAGGTCGTCGAAAATATCGGCCATCGAGGCGGCGAAACCCTCGCCCGAGCCGAATCCCCCGAAGCCGCCGCCGCCTCCGCCATGTTCGAAGGCAGCGTGGCCGAAGCGGTCATAGGCGGCGCGTTTCTGGTCGTCGGAGAGAACCTGATAGGCCTCGTTGACTTCCTTGAATTTGTGCTCGGCTTCCTTGTCGCCGGGGTTCCGATCGGGATGGAGCTGCATTGCCTGTTTGCGAAAGGCGCCTTTCAGCTCGTTTTCGGAACAGGTTCGGGAAACGCCAAGAATTTCGTAATAGCAGCGTTTGGCCATTGACGACGCCATCCGGATCTCTCAGTCGGTGAATGGAAAAGTGCGCTTTCGTCCGCCGCGTAAGCGCACAAAGGCCCTAGACGCAGCCACCCGTCGAATCAACTTTTTTCAGCCGTGGATTCTTTTCGGCAAGAGGCCGGGGCGTCGACGCCCCGGCCTTTCATTCTTTCTGAGTCGCCGATCACGCGCCCTTCTTGTCGTCCTTGACTTCCTTGAAGTCGGCGTCGATCACATCTTCATTGGCGTCCGCCGTGCTCTGGCCGGCGCCCGCGGTGGCCTGCTCCGCCTTGTACATGGCTTCGCCCAGCTTCATCGAGGCCTGCGCCAGCTCATTCGCTCGGGCGTTGATCGATTCGACGTCCTCGCCCTCCAGCGCGGTCTTGAGGCTGGCGATCGCCGCCTCAATGGCGCTCTTGTCCGAGGCCGCTACCTTATCGCCGAATTCGTTCAGCGATTTTTCGGCGGAATGAATCATGGCTTCGCCCTGATTGCGGGCGTCGACCAACTCGCGACGCTTTTTATCCTCGGCGGCGTGAGCCTCCGCGTCCTTGACCATCTTCTCGATGTCGGCCTCGGAAAGGCCGCCCGAGGCTTGGATGCGGATTTGCTGCTCTTTGCTCGTCGCCTTATCCTTGGCGGTGACCGAGACGATGCCGTTGGCGTCGATATCGAAAGTCACCTCGATCTGCGGCATGCCGCGTGGCGCCGGCGGAATGCCGACAAGGTCAAATTGACCGAGCAGCTTGTTGTCCGCCGCCATTTCGCGCTCGCCCTGGAAGACGCGGATGGTAACCGCAGTCTGGGAATCCTCGGCGGTCGAGAACACCTGGCTTTTCTTGGTCGGGATCGTGGTGTTGCGGTCAATCAGGCGGGTGAATACGCCGCCGAGCGTCTCGATGCCGAGCGAAAGCGGGGTCACGTCGAGCAGCAGCACGTCCTTGACGTCGCCCTGCAACACGCCGGCCTGGACCGCCGCGCCGATAGCGACGACCTCATCCGGGTTGACGCCCTTGTGGGGTTCCTTGCCGAAGAACTGCTTCACGATCTCCTGGACCTTTGGCATGCGCGTCATGCCGCCGACCAGAACAACCTCATTGATTTCGCCTGCAGTCAGGCCCGCGTCCTTGAGCGCCTTGCGGCAGGGCTCGATGGTGCGCTGGATCAGATCGTCGACCAGAGCTTCGTATTTCGCGCGGGTCAGCTTCAGGGTCAGATGTTTGGGACCCGAGGCGTCGGCGGTGATATAGGGAAGGTTGATGTCGGTCTGGGTCGCCGAAGACAGTTCGATCTTGGCCTTTTCGGCCGCCTCCTTGAGGCGCTGGAGGGCCAGCTTGTCCTTCTTCAGGTCGATGCCGTTGTCCTTCTTGAACTCATCCGCGAGATATTCGACGAGACGCATGTCGAAATCTTCACCACCGAGGAAGGTGTCGCCATTGGTCGACTTCACCTCGAAAACGCCGTCGCCGATTTCGAGAATTGACACGTCGAAAGTGCCTCCGCCGAGGTCGTAGACGGCGATGGTGCCCGCCCCCTTTTTGTCGAGGCCATAAGCGAGCGCTGCGGCCGTCGGCTCGTTGATGATGCGGAGCACTTCCAGGCCGGCGATCTTGCCCGCGTCCTTGGTGGCCTGGCGCTGCGCGTCATTGAAATAGGCCGGGACGGTGATTACAGCTTGAGTGACCGTCTGACCAAGATAGGCTTCCGCCGTTTCCTTCATCTTCTGCAGGATGAAGGCCGAGATCTGCGAAGGCGAATATTGTTTGCCGCTCGCCTCGACCCATGCGTCGCCATTGCCCGCCTTGACGATCTTGTAGGGGACGAGGCCGATGTCTTTCTGCGTCATCGGGTCGGCGAAGGTGCGGCCGATCAAACGCTTGATCGCGAAGAAGGTTTTTTCCGGATTGGTGACCGCCTGGCGCTTGGCCGGTTGCCCGGTGAGGCGTTCGCCGTCGTCGGTGAAGGCGACAATGGAGGGAGTGGTGCGGGCGCCTTCGGCGTTTTCGATAACTTTCGGCGTGGAGCCTTCCATCACGGCCACACAGGAATTGGTGGTGCCGAGATCGATGCCAATGACTTTAGCCATGAGAATTCGTTCCTTTCTTCGCAGAACCGCCAGACCCCGAAGCGGTCCGGTATTGGGCGGAGATTGTCTCGCCCGGTTCCCGACTTCCGTTCACATTGGGATGGGGGCGACCCGTTACAAGAGCGCGCTTCATATAGGGACATGGCATTTTGCTCGCAAGCCGATTGCGTCTGCTCCGCGGGCGCACTGAATTAGGTGACGCAAAAAATTGCGTGACATTAATGCAACTGGCGATCTGTTTTTCAATGAATCGACGTTGAGCAGACGGCGGCAAGAGTCATAAAGACGCAATAAAATCAATAATAAGAGGGGTTATTCATGGCGCGGCTTGGTCATGGCGCGCGCTGGGAGAGCCGGAGCGGCGAATTGACGAGAAGGCATTCGCGCCGGATCATCATGAAAAGTTTAAATATAAACTAGGGGGGAATAAATGCAGCCGGTTTCCCATAGAAGCGCCCGCGCCTTGACGGTCGCGTTCGGTCTTTTTGCCTTCGCCGCCAGCGCGAATGCGGCCGATCTTCCGAGCCTGAAAGAGACGACCCCGGCTCCCGTCGCGGACAGTTTCCAGCCTTTTTTCGTCAAGCTTGGCTTCACCTATGGCTTGAACACCAGCAGTTCGCATATCTGGGCGCAGGATCCGACCGCCTTGGCGCATGGCGTACCGGCGGCTTTTCCGGCTGGCGTCGGCGCAACGATTACTAATATCTCGACGCTGGGCTTCGAAGCGGGATTCTTTGTCACGCGGAATATCTCCGTGGATGTGTCCGGCGGCATCCCTCTTTACGTGAAGGACAAGACGAAAGGTTACAACCCGGCTAATCCCGTCGTGACCAATGGGACGGTCCTCGGGCAAATCATGCCGGCGATCATTCCGATCACCGTGCTTTACCATTTCGACAATTTCGGGTCGATCCGCCCCTATATCGGCGCTGGCGTTGCGGTCGGATTTTCATTCGACAACAAGAACGCCTTTCTCAATGACATCCACGTTGGCAGTTCGGCGGGTCCGGTCGTGCAGGGCGGCGTCGATTATATGATCGACCGTAACTGGGGCGTGAGTCTCGACGTCAAAAAGACGTTCAACTATGTCGAATCCTATGCGAACGGGATCAATCTTCCAGGCATCGGTCCGGTTCCGGCGAAGGTCTTTCAGCATACCCATTTCGAGCCGTGGCTGTTTTCCGTCGGGCTCATCTATCGCTTTGGCGGCGGCGAACCGATCTTTGCCAAATATTGATCGCCGCCACCTGCCTGATCGGGCGTTGCGATCCGCATTTGCGAGTTGGGACTTGGGACTTGGGCGAGACGCGGTTAATATAGTTGCGTCCCGCCTGAGTTCACCTGTCGATGCGCCTCGTTTTTTTTGCTCCGGTTGTTTTCCTGATTTTTGCGGGCGTTCCCAGCCGCGCGCAGATACAATTGCCTGGCGCGGTGGGCGCGCCGACGCCCAAGGGACAGGTCATCACGCCGCCGCGTGCCGTTTCTCCCCGGCCCAGGGAAGAATACAGCGGGCATTTCACGGTGGCGAAGCCCCCAGAACTCGTTGGCGTCCTGAGCAAACCGCTTCGCCTGCTTGGGGTTCGCGGCGCGTTGCAGATCGAGAAATCCGGCGACCGACTTGTCGTTACGCGCTTCGTCGCGGCGGGAGACAAGATTTCCCATCCCAATCAACCCTGTGAGGTGTCGATGGGCGGGGAGGGACCGGTCCGGCTTAAGGCCTTGGGGTCTCCCGATGGCGTGCATCGCCTCGAACTGGACTCATCCGCCTGCCCTTTGCAATTCGATGTGCTTAACGGCGCTGTTCGGGCGAGAAGCCCCATTGGCGTTTGCGCCTTTACGCAGGCGGATTGCCGAATCGACGCCGCCGGTTTGTGGGGGCCTGCAGGGGGCAGTTTCTCTGACGCCGAGATCAAATCGATGGAGAAGGAACGCGGCGCGATCGAAAGGGCTATGCGGGCGCATTTTCGTACCTTGCTCAGCAAATACAAGAAGGATAAGCCGGCCGCCGAGACCGTGATCAAGGACCAGGCCGCCTTCTCGGCGGAGAGGGCGCAGGCTTGCCGGGATTACGATCGCGAGGAAGCGACAGGCTTCTGTGCTCTTCGCCTTACCGAGGCGCGAGATTTTCGGCTCCAATCGCAGCTTGCGGCCGAGGACGCCGCCAGGAAATCGGAGCGACCGCGGGATGAGCGGGGGCGGCTGGCGAAGCCGCATATCTTGAGAACTGTGGCTCCGCCGCCGTAATGAGGCCCCTTTTTTGCGCGCGCCTCAGTGCGTCGCCGAGAGAGCGAGCGCGCCGGTTTGCACCCGGGCGCGATCGACGTGATAGGCGGCGAGGGTCGATCGATGTCCGATCGAGACGAGAGTGGTATGCGGCAGGCGTTCGGCGAGCATTCTGTAAATCGCGTCCTCCGTTTCCTCATCCAGCGCCGCAGTGGCTTCGTCAAGGAGGAGCCAATCCGGGCGCGCCAGGAGGGCGCGGGCAATAGCGATGCGCTGCTGTTCGCCGCCCGACAGCCTCTGCGACCATATATCCGCAATGTCGAGCTTGTCCGCGAGATGAGGCAGTCGCGCGTCGGTGAGCGCTGCGGCGATGTCCCGATCATCATAGAAGCCTGATCCGGCAGGATAGATGACGGCCTCGCGGAGCGTTCCGATTGGAAGGTAAGGCTTTTGCGGTATCAGCATCATTCGCCCTGATTCAGGAAGGGCCACCGCGCCGGAGCCGAAGGGCCAGACGCCGGAGAGCGCGCGAAACAAGGTAGATTTGCCGACGCCAGATGGGCCGGTGACCAGCAGGTTCCGGCCTGGCGTCAGCTTGAGATCCACGTTCTTCAGCAGGAGAGCGCCATTTGGCAGGGCGACGGACGCATTGCGCAACGCGGGCGCCGGCGCGCCGAACTCAATGTCGAAACCCTGACCCGTCTGGGCCGCTTCGATGACGGCGTCGAAGGACGAGAGGCGATCGAGTACGGCGCGGAAGCCGGCGAGAGACGTGTAATAGGAGATGAAAAAGGTCAGCGCGCCTTCGACCTGGCCGAAGGCCTGCGCTGTCTGGGTCATCACGCCGAGTTCAATTTTTTTTGCGAAATAAAATGGCGCGGCAAAGATATAGGGGATTATAGGGCTGATTTGGCCATAAAATCCCGTGAAAGCGGTCAGTTTTTTGCGCTGGTTGATCATGTCGATGTAATTGGCGATCAACGCGCTGAATTTGGCGCCTAGCGAGATGGTCTCGGCCTTCTCACCGTTTAGCAGGGCCACCTGCTCGCTATATTCGCGCAGGCGCGCCAGGGAAAAGCGGAAATCCGCCTCGACCTTCTGCCGCGTGAACATGATGCCTACGAGCGGCCGTCCGATGAGATGGGTCACGAGCGTGCCGGCGGCGGCATAGATCAGCGCGACCCAGAACAACAGGCCCGGAAAGGCGAAATTGGTGCCCGGAAAAGTGAAATTGGCCGAAAGACTCCACAGCAGGATGGCGAAGGAGACGAGCGACGACAAAGTCGAAATCAGCATGATCGAATAATTATAAACGCCATAGCCGAAGGCGCCGCCCTCGCCGCCGCCGTCAATGAAGCGCGCGACGTCCTCGGCGATACGTTGGTCGGGATTGTCGGCCGGCCCGCTGGTCAGCGACATGCGATAATGGGCATGGCGGCTAAGCCAGTGGGAAATATAGAATTGCGTCAACCAGCGCCGCCAGCGGATGACCAGATAGGAGCTGACGACATATTCCACGACAAGGCTGCCGACATAGATGAAAGCCCAGGGCGTGAACACCCAAAGCAGCATTCGCCAGAACTCGGGGCCGTTGTGGTTTTGAATTGCGTTGAAAAAGTCGCGGTTGAAAAAATTCAACCGCACCGTGATTGCGACTTGCGCCTGGTTCAGCAAGACCAGGAAAACGACCATGCCGGTCGCGAGCGTCCGCTCCAGCGTCCTGAAGCGAAAACGGCCGAGGCCCGCGCTCGTCTCGTCGCTGGCCACGAAAAACCGATCCGCAATCCGGGTTAGGGTGCGCACCACCGGCACATGGGAGACGACGAAGACGATGATGGCGAACATGGCGACGGTGAGCGCCAAGGTCGGCGGCAGTCGCGCGTCGGCCAGCGACTTCGGCCAGAAGCCAAATCGGGCGGAAAGATCGGCAAGGCCGAAGACGATGGTTTCGACGGTAAAAAGCGCGAGAAAAATCTTCAAGAAGCGCGAAACGTCAGCACTGCGCTCGCAGCAATAGGCGGCAACCAGGCTCGCGGCGGCGAGGAGTTCGAGGGTCGGGTTAGAGCTTTGATAGCCCACGACCCCCGACAATATGCCGAAAAGCGCAACGGCGACGCCAAGAAGTCTCATTGTCTTCCTCTCTTCCGAGATCGGGCCGGCGAAGAGGCGCTGGCCAATTTTGAGGGAATATAACCCGGCTCACCGGGCTTCCCGAAAAAGTCACGCGCCCAATATCCGCCGGGCTTGCGCTTCGTCTCGGCGGATCTGCGCCGTCAATGCGTCGAGTGAATCGAATTTCTGTTCGGGACGCAGAAAATCGATGAAGAAGACCTCGATATCGCGACCATAGAGGTCTTGCGAAAAATCGAAGACATAGACTTCGAGGAGCGGCGGTCCATCATCCACGGTCGGGCGGCGGCCGAAACTGGCGACTCCATTAAGGCGCCGCCCGTTGAGGGCGATTTGGACGGCATAGACCCCGTGCCGCAGCCGGCACGAGGGATCAACCGCGAGATTGGCGGTGGGAAAACCGAGGCGCCGCCCTAGTTTTGCGCCGTGGATGACCGGGCCGGTCAAGGACCAGTGATGGCCCAGCAAAGCGGCGGCGGCGCGAACATCGCCAGCTTGCAATGCTTCGCGGGTAGCCGTGGACGAGACGGCGTCGAGCGCGCCCTCTTCGTCCGCCACGACTTTTTCAACGATCTCAACTTTTATGCCAAATCTAGGCGCCGCTTCGCGAAGGAAATCGGGCGTACCGGAACGGCGTGCGCCGAAGTGGAAATCATATCCCACGACGACCGCGCCGGCGCCAATCCGGCGCATGAGAACCTCCCGCAAAAAGGCCTCCGCATCGAGGCTCGCCAAGGCCTTGTCGAACGTCAGGACGAACATGCCGTCGAGGCCGAGCTCGGCCATTCGATGAGCTTTGGCGTCGCAATTCGTCAGTCGGAAAATCCCGCCGCCACGGCCGAAGAAATCGGCGGGATGCGGCTCGAAGGTGAGAACGGCGCAGGGTTTTGCGAGGCGTCGCGCCAGGGCTTGCGCTCTGGCGATCACCGCGCGGTGGCCACGATGCACTCCGTCGAAATTGCCTATGGCGACGACCGCGCCCACGAGGCCCGGCGGCGGCGTTTCGGGATCGATGCTGAGAAGAAAACGGGGATCTGACGGCATGGAAGATTCGGGTGCCAAAGCCTTGTGCGATGCGAAGGGCATCGCACGATTGTAAACGCCGTTCTGAACATTAACGTCAAGGCCTCACGGTGCGAATGCGGGCCGCCAATTTGTGCATTCCTTCAGTGAGGTTGACAGCGTTCATCGCCCTGGCGCAGGCTCCGCAGAGGTCGTCGAAGGAATGGCGGCCATCTTCGAGCAGATAGTCAAGGACGCTCTTGGTCATGGCGCCGTGGGCGCCGACGCCCTGAAGCGCAAGATTTTCCCTTTTTGCGGCTTGGGGGCGTCGGCACGAGTCCTTGGTGTCGTTGCGTTCGGTTCATTCGGCGGTCCAGCCGCCGTCCATCGAAATATTGGCGCCGGTGATTTGTGACGCTGCGTCGGTTGACAGGAACACGGCCAAGGCCGCGACCTGGTCGACGGTGACGAATTGCTTGGTCGGCTGCGCGGCGAGCAGGACGTCATGCATGACCTGTTCGCGGGTCATGTTGCGGGCCTTCATCGTGTCGGGAATCTGCTTTTCAACCAAAGGGGTCCAGACATAGCCGGGGGAAATGCAATTGACGGTGACGCCAAAGGTCGCGAGTTCGAGAGCAGCTGTCTTGGTCAGACCTGCTATGCCGTGCTTGGCTGAAACATAGGCTGATTTGAACGGCGAAGCGACGAGCGAATGGGCAGAGGCTGTGTTGATGATCCGACCCCATTTGCGCGCCTTCATGCCCGGAATAGCCGCGCGCATGGCATGGAACGCCGAGGAAAGATTGATCGCGATGATCTGATTCCATTTCTCGATTGGGAACTCTTCGATTGGCGAGACGAATTGAATCCCGGCGTTGTTCACGAGAATGTCGACCGAGCCGAAGTCCTTCTCGGCATGCGCGATCATGGCGGCGATTTCTTCCGGCTTGGTCATATCGGCGCCGTCGTAGATCGCTTTGACGCCAAACTCCTTCTCAATTGACGCGCGCTCTTTTTCGATGGCGGCGGCTTCACCGAATCCGTTGATCAGAACATTGCAGCCCTCTTTTGCGAAGGCGCGGGCTACGGCGAGGCCGATGCCAGAGGTGGATCCGGTGACGACGGCGGTCTTGGCGGCAAGCGACATATCGGCTCCTTCTTGCGAAGCACGTAAATGATTGCGAAGCACAGGAGTGAGCTTCACGGGAAATATAATGTGCGCCGCGAAAATTGCAGCCGCGAAATTCATCAGGGCGTCCTTGCGCGACAAGAGTGGCGACCTTTGTTATAGAGAGGCGAATTTGGCGATCATGAGCTGCTGAAATGACTGAACTTGCTTTTCCTCCGCTAAGCGAAACTGAAATTCCTGCGGAGCCTTTGATACGTCGCCACAGTGCCGGCGTGCGGGTTGGCGTAGGGCCCGGCTCGGTCGTGGTGGGCGGAGGCGCTCCGATTGTCGTGCAGAGCATGACCAATACCGACACGGCCGACATTGACTCCACGGTCCGCCAGGTCGCCAGCCTCGCCCAGGCCGGCTCGGAACTGGTGCGGATCACAGTGGATCGCGACGAGGCGGCGGCGGCGGTTCCAAAAATCCGCGAGAGGTTGGACGTCCTTGGCGTAAATGTCCCACTTGTCGGCGACTTTCATTACATCGGGCACAAATTGCTCGCCGACCATCCCGGCTGCGCTGAAGCTTTGGCCAAATATCGCATCAATCCCGGTAATGTCGGTTTTAAGGAGAAGAAGGACAAGCAGTTCGGAGAAATCATCGAATTGGCGATCAAGCATGACAAGGCCGTGCGGATTGGCGCAAACTGGGGTTCGCTCGACCAGGACATGCTGGCGGCGTTGATGGATGAGAACCACCAAGCCGAAAATCCAGTGGACGCCCGGGCAGTGACCCGCGAGGCGCTCGTGCGGTCGGCGTTGCTTTCGGCGGAGCGCGCCGAGGAGATCGGGCTGAAGCGGGACAGGATCATCCTTTCGGCCAAGGTATCCGGCGTGCAGGATTTGATTTCGGTCTATCGCATGGTGGCGCGCCGCTCTGACTATGCGCTCCATCTGGGATTGACCGAAGCCGGCATGGGCTCCAAGGGCATCGTCGCCTCTTCCGCTGCCTTGGGCGTCTTGCTGCAGGAGGGCATTGGCGACACGATTCGGGTGTCGCTGACGCCCGAGCCGGGTGGAGACAGGACCTTGGAGGTTCAGGTGGCGCAGGAAATCCTGCAGACCATGGGCTTCCGCACCTTCGTACCGCTCGTCGCCGCCTGTCCGGGTTGCGGGCGAACCACAAGCACCGTCTTCCAGGAACTCGCACGCGATATCCAGTCCATGATCCGCGATCGAATGCCGCATTGGCGAAGGATTTATCCTGGCGTCGAGACGCTCAATGTCGCGGTCATGGGCTGCATCGTGAACGGACCAGGCGAATCGAAACACGCCGATGTGGGCATATCATTGCCAGGCACAGGTGAGGCGCCGACCGCGCCCGTCTTCATCGACGGCAGGAAGGTGAAGACCCTGCGCGGCGACGGCATTGCTCAAGAGTTCGAAAAGATCGTCGAGGATTACGTCGCGCAGAGGTTTGGCGGCAAGGCGCGAACAAGCGCGGCGGAATAACGGTCGGCCTGGCGGGTAGATGTCCGCCGCTGAGGAGGGCGTCGCAAGGTTTTTTTGCGGTATTGCCGCTTCGCTCATTCGCAACTTTCCTGCTTCGGGTTCCTGAGCATAAATGGCGGGATGGATTAACGGCTCGCCGCGTGTGAGGAATAAAGCGGACCTTAGTCAAACTTCGGCGGACGCTTTACGCGACGGCGGAAAAGGGCTATTGTTTGGCTCTCTCCCTTTCAAGCGATCGCTCGGCAACATGCCCTTTCGAGGCTGCGCGACGTGATAACGGCCCTTACAGCCGAAGCCTAAATTCATCCAACATCGTGAGAAGAGCGTTCTGCGCCATGGCAGACATTGAAAAAATTGAATCCCAGAGCCGACAGAACGAAATCAAGTTGCAGGATTTGAAAGCAAAATCCGCGACGGAATTGTTGGCTTTTGCGGAAAAGCATGAAGTTGAGAACGCATCAATCATGCGCAAGCAGGAATTGATGTTTGCAATTCTTAAGCAGCTTGCCTCCCGTGACATCGAGATCATAGGCGAGGGCGTTGTTGAGGTTCTTCAGGATGGTTTCGGGTTTCTGCGTGCGCCCGACGCGAATTATTTGGCGGGACCAGATGATATTTATGTCTCGCCGTCGCAAATTCGCAGGTTCGGCTTACGCACTGGCGACACCGTTGAGGGATTGATCCGCAGCCCGAAAGAGGGAGAGCGGTATTTTGCTCTTTTAAAGGTTAATTCGATTAATTTCGAAGACCCCGAAAAAGTGCGGCACAAGGTTCATTTCGACAATCTGACGCCGCTCTATCCCAATCAGCGGTTGAAGCTGGAAATTGAGGATCCCACGCGGAAGGACCTATCGGCGCGAGTGATCGACATTGTCTCGCCGATTGGCAAGGGACAACGCGCATTGATCGTGGCGCCTCCCCGGACGGGTAAGACCGTGATTCTTCAGAATATCGCGCAATCAATCACAACAAATCATCCGGAGTGCTATCTCATCGTTCTTCTGATTGATGAGCGTCCGGAGGAAGTGACGGATATGCAGCGATCGGTCAAAGGGGAGGTGGTATCGTCAACTTTTGACGAGCCTGCCGTGCGCCACGTTCAGGTTGCGGAAATGGTGATCGAAAAGGCGAAGCGGCTTGTGGAGCACGGGCGCGACGTCGTCATTCTCCTGGACTCAATTACGCGATTGGGGCGAGCCTACAACACTGTCGTGCCATCGTCGGGCAAAGTCTTGACGGGCGGCGTGGACGCCAATGCATTACAGCGCCCGAAAAGATTTTTCGGAGCGGCGCGAAATGTGGAAGAGGGCGGGTCGCTCACGATCATCGCGACAGCGCTGATTGAAACCGGCTCACGTATGGATGAAGTCATTTTCGAAGAATTCAAAGGGACGGGCAATTCGGAAATTATTTTGGATCGCAAGGTTGCGGACAAGCGCGTATTTCCGGCAATCGACATCACGCGGTCAGGGACCCGGAAAGAGGAACTGCTCGTTCCAGCGGATATTTTGAAGAAGACCTATGTGCTGAGGCGGATCCTGAATCCCATGGGCACGGTCGATGCGATCGAGTTTCTGTTAGGAAAATTGCGCGAGACGCCCAAGGGCAACGCCAGCTTTTTCGAGTCAATGAACACCTGATCGCCTGATGGAAATGCGAAACAAATGCGGCCATGTTTCACGTGAAACATGGCCGATCTTGTTCGGGAGGGCTCATGCTATCGGCTTTGAGGCAATACGACACGATCTTTGCCTTGTCGTCGGGGGTAGGAAAATCGGCGGTGTCGATCATCCGGATTTCCGGTTCGGAATCGCGCCGAATTTTGCAGTCAATCACGTCGGGCCGCGCGGAGGCTCGATTGGCAAGGTTGGCGAGGATCATTGATCCAGAGACCGAGGATCTTGTGGACGTAGGGATCGTGATATGGTTCCCAGGGCCGAACAGCTTTACCGGCGAAGATTGTGTCGAGTTGCATGTTCATGGTTCCATCGCCGTCGTCGCCAAAATTTTCTCGATCCTACGAAAAATGGCGGGAGTCAGGTCGGCCGAGGCCGGTGAGTTCACTCGGCGCGCCATGGAGAATGGGAAGCTCGATCTGATTGCTGCGGAGGCGCTCGCGGATCTCATTGATGCCGACACGGAAGCGCAAAGGAAGTTGGCTCTCGTCCAGGCGGGAGGCTCATTGCGCGCCCTCGCCGAGCGGTTGCGCGAAAAACTTATCGAGCTGATGGCTGATTTGGAGATTGGCCTCGATTTTGCGGACGAGGTTGATAGTGTCGGCGGGATTTGTCGTCGTGTTCAGTTGGAGTTGGCGGCGGTTGAATTGGAATTGGCTGCAGTCGAGGCGGGCTATTCGAATGCCGAGCGCGTGCGCGATGGTCTTAATGTTCTGATCGCGGGGCCGCCAAATGCAGGCAAGTCGAGTCTGCTGAACGCTCTGGCCCGGCGTGATGTGGCCATCGTTTCCGAGTTTGCGGGCACCACGCGCGATCTCGTGGAGATCCGGCTCGACTTGAACGGATTTCCTGTCAACCTGGTCGACAGCGCTGGGATTCGTGCGACTGACGATCCGATCGAGCGCGAAGGCGTTAGAAGAGCGCTGGTCCGGGCGGAAACCGCGGACCTGGTTCTCTGGTTGTGTCCGATGAATGAGCCGCATGCGGCTCCGCCGCAAGATTTGGATCGTCGGGCGTTGTGGGTTTTGCGTACGAAGGCGGACCTTGGTCAGGTGGATGGTTGTCCGCCATCATCAGGTATCGAGACCCTTGCGGTATCCGTTCAGTCGGGGCTTCATCTCGAGGAATTGATTCAAGCGCTGAAGACCTTTGCGGAAAAGAACATGTCGGTTGACAGCTCGATCGTTGTCGCCAATGAACGGCAATGGCGCGCGATCGTCTCGGCGCGCGATGCTATTCAGTCTGCTCGACAGAAGTGCTTGCCTGAGGAAGTCGTCGCTGAAGAGTTGCGGCGAGCCTGCTTTTCGTTGGAAAGCCTGTTGGGCAGAATCGGCGTCGACGATGTCCTGGATAGCCTTTTCGCTCGATTTTGCATCGGGAAGTGAACTGGGTCGACCATGGTTGAAGCTTCGAAGCGATATGATGTTGTCGTCGTCGGGGGTGGGCATGCCGGCTGCGAAGCAGCGGGCGCTGCGGCGCGACTTGGCGCGGACACGCTGTTGATCACGCACAAGATAGATAGAATCGGGGAGATGTCTTGTAATCCCGCGATAGGTGGGCTTGGCAAGGGTCACCTTGTTCGGGAAATCGACGCCTTGGACGGGATCATGGGACGCGCCGCCGACTTGGCCGGGATTCAATTTCGGCTGTTGAATCGTTCCAAGGGTCCTGCAGTCCGGGGGCCCCGCGTCCAGGCTGACAGAAAGCTGTTTCGTGAGGCTGTGCGCGGGATCTTGTCGCGAACGGAAAATCTTCATTTGCTGGAGGGCTCCGTTGAGGGACTCGAAAGGTCGCCTGGTTCCAGAGACTTCCGGCTGCATTTGCGCGAGGGTTCGATCATTTGTACGAAAGCGATCGTGGTCGCGAGCGGAACTTTTTTGAATGGCGCGATACATATCGGACAGCATATCGAAGCGGCAGGCCGGATGGGAGACGCTCCGGCGCTGCATTTGAGCGATAGCTTGAAGTCCTTGGGCTTGCAGCTTGGGCGGCTGAAAACGGGGACGCCTCCGAGATTGAAAAAATCCTCAATCCGATGGGGAGAACTGGAACAGCAGTTTGGGGACGACGATCCCGAGTTTTTTTCCGCGCTGACGACATCATGTCCGAATCGACAGGTTTCGTGCGCCATTACGAATACGACGGAAGCAGGCCATGATTTGATTCGGCAGAATCTCGAAAGGGCGCCGATTTTTTCGGGTCAGATCTCGGGCCGAGGTCCGAGATATTGCCCCTCGATCGAGGATAAGGTCGTTCGCTTTTCGGACCGATCAAGCCATCAAATTTTTCTCGAGCCCGAAGGGCTCGACGATGAAACGATCTATCCGAACGGAATATCCACCTCGCTCCCGGCGTCCGTGCAATTTGAATTTCTGAGGACAATTCCAGGCCTGGAGAATGTCGAAATGATCCGGCCTGGATATGCGGTCGAATATGATTTTATCGACCCGAGGGAATTGAAAAGCACCCTTGAGCTCAAACGCGCATCCGGGGTATTTCTCGCGGGTCAGATTAACGGCACCACTGGATATGAAGAAGCGGGCGCACAGGGTGTCGTCGCGGGGCTGAATGCCGCAGCTTATGCGGGAAGCCTGCGAGAGGTCACATTTAATCGAACGGAAGCATATCTCGGGGTGATGATTGACGATTTGGTTGCCCGGGGCGTATCGGAGCCTTATCGAATGTTCACATCCCGCGCCGAGTTTCGACTCTCGCTGCGTTGCGACAACGCCGATCTTCGTCTGACGCCAAAGGGAATCGACATTGGATGCGTAAGCCCGGAACGCGCCGCTGCATTCGAAGTGCGGACTCGAGAACTGCAATCCTTGAGCGGATCGTTGAAATCACTGGAAATCGGCAGTCGTGAAGCGGAAGGTTTCGGCATTCGCCTTAACCGCGATGGCGCACGTCGGACGGCGTTCACAATTCTCTCCTATCCCCATGTCGCGTTTGAGGATCTCGTTCGAATCTGGCCCGAACTCGATCGATTCGACAGAAAGACAAAAGCGCAGGTTGAGGTCGATGCGAAATATTCAGTTTATCTCGAGCGCCAGGAAATGTCTGCCAATGCGATAAGGCGTGAAGAATCGATTCGTTTAGGCGCGGACTTCGACTACGGTCAAATAATGGGCCTGTCGAATGAAGTCCGCGCAAAGCTGACTTCAGCTCGTCCGGAAAACCTGAGTCAAGCCGGTCGCATCGAGGGGGTGACTCCAGCGGCGCTGGCGCTTCTCCTGGCCTGGGTAAGGCGGAACGGAACAGAGCGCGTCAATATTGGGGGACTCGCAGGGTGAGCAAATCGCAAAACCGTCAGGCGGACGGTTTGCCCGCGGATGTGGTCGAGCGGCTGAGCGTTTATGAAGTGCTCCTGCGGAAATGGCAGAAAAAGATCAACCTGGTTTCCGGCGGCACACTAAACGATACCTGGGAAAGGCATTTTCGGGATTCTTATCAGCTGATCCGCCTTGCCGGCGATTGGTCCCATTGGGTCGATTTAGGGTCAGGCGCCGGATTTCCTGGATTGGTCATTGGAATCGTTAATCCCGTCCCCGCTCGCAAGATATATCTGATCGAGGCAGACAAGCGGAAGGCGGCGTTTCTTCAAGAAGTTTCACGTGAAACAATGACGGCTGTTGAAATCCATGTCGGACGTATCGAAGGCGTCCTTTCCGAAATTTGCCGGCAAACAAAATTCGACGTGGTGTCCGCGCGTGGATTGGCGCCGATGAATAGATTGGTGCGTCTGGCTGAGCCGGCGCTGCGGGGTGGGGCCCTCGGACTGTTTTTGAAGGGGAAAGCATTGGGAAATGAATTGACCGACTTGGGCGCCTTCACTAGTTTTCATTATGAGATCGTCGCAAGTCAATGCGATCCGGCCGGCAAAATCGTCGCTCTCCGGTGGCTTGGGCAGCCCGCAAGCCCCGTCTGAAGGTGTCATCATGAGCAATCTTGATCAGGTGCGGGTTTTGGTCGTGGCGAACCAGAAGGGCGGGGTTGGCAAAACAACGACTGCGATTAACCTTGGCACCGCTTTGGCGGCGATCGGAGAGGTTGTGCTGCTTATCGATCTCGATCCTCAAGGCAATGCTTCGACGGGACTGGGGATTGATCGGAAGCAGCGCGAGGTTTCGACTTTCGAAGTCATGCTTGGCGAGCGCGCTCTTGATGCTGCGATAAGGCAAACTTCCGTGCCTCGGCTTTTCATCGCTCCGTCGACCCTCGATCTTCTCGGCGTCGAATTGGCGATCGCGCATGAAAAGGACCGCAATTTCCGCCTGAAAAACGCCCTTCGCGATTTGATCGAACGGGGCGCCCTTGTCGGTCGCGAAAAAATTACTTACGTACTGATCGATTGTCCGCCATCGCTGAATCTGTTGACGATCAACGCGCTTGCTGCGGCCGATAGCGTGCTTGTTCCGCTCCAATGTGAATTTTTTGCCTTGGAGGGCCTGTCGCAGCTTCTATCGACGGTGGAGCAGGTCAAGCGAAGCCTTAATCAAAAGCTGGCGATCCATGGCATTGTATTAACCATGTATGATTCACGGAATAACTTAGCCTCTCAAGTCGTTGCTGACGTTCGCGCCTTTCTCGGCGATAAGGTTTATGAAACTGTTATCCCGCGTAACGTCCGCGTGTCGGAGGCGCCGTCCTACGGCAAGCCGGTTTTACTGTATGATCTGAAATGCAATGGCTCGCAGGCCTATCTCAAATTGGCTTCAGAGGTCATCCAGCGCGAGCGAAATCTCCGCGCCGCCTAGATCGATCGCAGACTTTGATAAAGTGGGGCATCTTGTGATGGGCGAGGAAACAAAATCTCGGCTGGGACGCGGCCTGGCGGCGCTGATTGGCGACGTTGGTGGAGCGGACGTCGAGCGCGCCGAACAGCGCCCCACAAAAGCAGCCATTGAGTTCTTGCGGCCAAATCCACGTAACCCGCGTCAGGCCTTTAAAGAAGATGACCTTCGTGATTTGGCCGAATCGATCCGGGAACGTGGCATTGTCCAGCCAATTGTCGTTCGGGAGCTCTCCGGCGTCTCCAATGTGTACGAGATTATCGCCGGCGAACGACGTTGGCGCGCTGCACAAATCGCTGGATTGCACGAAGTTCCGGTCGTTGTGGTCGAAGCCGATGAGCGGCAGTCGCTCGAATTGGCGATTATCGAGAATGTTCAGAGAGCCGATCTGAACGCAATCGAGGAAGCGCAAGGCTATCAGCAATTGATCAGCGAATTTGAATACAGCCAGCAGGACCTCGCAAAAATTATCGGCAAGAGTCGAAGCCAGGTCACGAACACTTTGCGCCTACTGAAGTTGCCCGCGCAGGCTAAACAGTTTGTCGTTGACGGACTAATTTCCGCAGGACATGCGCGCGCCTTATTGTCCGTTCCTGATCCTGAACAGGTCGCGCGAAAAATTGTCGAAGAAGATCTGACGGTTCGAGATGTCGAACGGCTGGCTCAGACCAAGGAAACCGGCGCGGAAACGCCTACGCGCACTGTCAAGGAAAAGGACGCTGACACGCTTGCGCTTGAGAAGTCACTTACCGATTCTCTGGGGCTCTCGGTGAAAATCGATCATCGGAATGAGGCCGGACAGGTTAAAATCCTTTACCAGTCGATGGAGCAGCTCGACTCTTTGTGCAAACGTTTGCAGGGTTGACGCTGGCAATTTCAGTTCTCAAAATTGGCGCGGTTTCTTTTCAGAAGCCTTGGCCAATTTGATAAATTCTCGGGAAATTCTCTCCTCGGTCAGGATGCTGCTTTTCCGCGTGTCTTTGATGAGTTCATAGAAGAGTTTGACGATACTTGCGGTGTCGGCGGCCGAGCGAGAATTGAGTTCGGCTGCTATGGCTTGGGTGTGGCTATAGGCGTTGAGCGTCCGGAGAAAATTTTGAAGCGTCGCCTCGATGCCCGCGCCACCGTTCAGTTGGGCGCGAGCGTGGCTAAACGCCATGGCGATCCTTAGCATGTTATTCGCGATCGCGTTGACTTCAGAGGCGCGAGCGCTGGCGCTGTACAAATGCGAGATTGTTGCGGTTGGATCGCCCTTAAAGGCGTCGATAAATAGCTCGTCAGATTTGGTCGAAGCGTGACTCGCCAAGATTTCTATCGCATGTTCTCGGCTGATATTGTTTTGGCCGTGGGCATACAACAGAAGCTTTTCAATTTCGCGCCGGCTGAGCAGGCGATCTTCACCTAAGACGTTAAGCAATAACTCGATGACGTCATGGTCGATCGACGCGCCGGCAGCCGAAAATTCAGCCTCGACCAGTCGACGAAGGTCCTTCGGCTGATCTGCATAACATTCGATTGCAACGGCGAAATTATGCTTTTCGAACCAGGATCGAATGGGCGCGGTGCGTTTGAGCGGCCCGCCTTCGATAATGACGTGAGCTTCGAATGGAGCGCTCTTCGCAATGAGCTCGAGCGTCGGAACGAGGTTCCGGCTGCCGAGTGAGATACGAATTGCGGGGGCTGATCGGTCGAAAAGACCGAGCGAATGAATTTCGTCGAGGAGAACGCGTGGATCGGATGCGAGGGCATCGCCGGAGAAATGGAGCGTGCGCTGAGGCGAGGCGCTGAGCTTTGCGTAGCTTTGAAGCAGAAGCCTTGAACGTTCGGACACCAATCCAGCATCTGTCCCAAACACAAGAAACAAATTGCGGGACTTTTCCGGCTCCAGGACATATTGGTCCGCAAATCTATGCGCGATAGCGACCATCAGGTTTTTCGATTGTCCAGCGCGACCGCGATCCGCGTCCGTATCTGGTCCGCAAGCATTTTGGCGTTACGTATTTCGGCGTCGCGCGCGGCGCGAACATTGGACAAGCGCTGTGTCGAACGGTCATAGACAACGAACTCAGTGACATTGCCGCTTGCAATCGGTTGTTGGTCGCCGGCGATTTTGTAAAGACGGTAATCGGCGTCGACATTGACATCGCCTGCTTGCGCTTCGCCGGTGACCGAATTGATGATCGGCGTGGACAAGCGTTCGTGAACGGTTACGACGAGGCGATATTTCGGGGTGGGCGTCGAGCCCGTCCCGTTGAGGGCAAAGATCAATTCATTCTCGAGGTAATGGCCTATCCGATCTGGAATCGGTTCGACCTTGATGGCCCGGAGATCGGCGGCGACTGATACTCCGTCGAATTTTGGGCCGTAAAGAGGCTCAACGCAGCTAGCCAAGCCAACCGCCAGGATCAAGACCGTCGCCAAATTGCGAGAACGCCTTGATGGAGCCATCTTTCCGAAAGTTTTAGACGACAACATTGACGATCCTTTGCGGCACAATGACAATCTTTCGCGGCTGTCGCCCTTCCAGAAAACGCTGAACGGCGTCAAGTCCTAACACCGCGTGTTCGATTTGCTTGGATGTCGCATCGCGTGCGATGATGATATCCGCTCTCTTCTTGCCATTTATTTGAACAGGAAGGTTCAGCATATCGTTGACAATGAGAGAATGATCGAGCGTTGGCCAAGCCGATTCGGCGACGAGATTTGAAGCGCCGAGCGTAGCCCAGCATTCTTCGCCGAGATGCGGCATCATCGGGGCGAAGAGCTGGATGAGAATTTTCCCGGATTCATGAAAAGCTGCTCGGACATCATCGCCGGCATTGGTGTGATCAACATCCGCGAGGAGCGTTCTTAGTTCATTTGTCAGTTCATAAACCTGAGCGACGCAGCGGTTGAACCGCAGCCTCGAAAGGTCGGCGTCGACTTTAGCCAAGGCGGTATGGGCGACTTTCCTCACTCGATTGGCGAATTCGGACGGCAGTGTCTCATGTGCGGCGTTTGAACAGAGGTCGGCGATGTCCCCAATGAGACGCCACAGTTTCTGAACGAATTTCGCCGCGCCTTGAATGCCCTCTTCCGTCCAAATCACGTCGCCATCAGGAGGGGAATCAGAAAGCATAAACCAACGCGCCGTATCAGCGCCGAAACTGCCGATGATATCGTCGGGATCAACAGTGTTGCGTTTCGATTTCGACATTTTCTCGATCGCGCCGATTTCAACCGGTGAGCCGTCTTTCAAGGAAAACACCTGGCGCGGGGTTGACGCGTCGTCAGTCCGAATTTCCGTCGGGGAAAGCCAGCCGCCGTCTTGAGCGCGATAGGTTTCGTGGACTACCATTCCCTGGGTGAACAGTCCCGCGAAGGGCTCCTTCAGGCTCAGATGACCGGTTTCCTTCATCGCCCGCGTGAAGTAGCGGGAATAAAGGAGGTGAAGGATAGCGTGCTCGATTCCGCCGATATATTGATCAACCGGCAGCCAATGATCGACGACGGATCGCGTCGTCGGCGCGACCTCATTGGTGGGATCAGTAAAACGAGCGAAGTACCACGACGAATCGACGAAAGTGTCCATCGTATCGGTTTCCCGCTGGGCGGCGCGACCGCATTGGGGACAGGTCGTGATCCTCCAAGTCGGGTGCCGATCCAAAGGATTGCCCGGCACATCGAATGTGACGTCGGCTGGCAATGTAATCGGAAGACTTGCCCGAGGCGCAGGAACAACGCCGCATTCCGCGCAATGGATTACAGGAATTGGGCAGCCCCAATAGCGCTGGCGTGAAATGCCCCAATCCCTCAATTTGAAATTGACCTTCCTTTCCGCGCGCCGCCGCCCGTCAAGAAACTCACCTTCCATCCGGCGGACGACTTCGATCTGAGCTTCCTTTGGCGTCATCCCATTGAGGAAGCGCGAATTGATCATTCGGCCATCGCCCTCATAAGCCGCATTGTCGAGAACGAAATCCGATTCTTGGACGCCTTCGGGGCAAACCACGACGGTATAGCCAAGACCATATGCCTTCGCGAAGTCAAAATCGCGCTGATCATGCGCGGGGCAGCCAAAAATGGCGCCGGCGCCATAGTCCATGAGGACGAAATTGGCGACGTAAACCGGGAGCTTCCAATCGGGGTCGAGGGGGTGATTGGCTTTCAGCCCTGTGTCAAAGCCTCTCTTTTCGGCCGTCTCGAGGGCGGCCACCGAAGTGCCCACCCGCTGGCACTCCTCGACAAAGGAGCGCAATTCAGGATTGTTGTTTGCGAGTTCGCGGGCTAGCGGATGGTCGGGAGCTATGGCGACAAACTTCGCTCCAAATATCGTATCCGGTCTGGTGGTATAAACAGATATCTCGGCGACGGGAGCGGGTTGCGCCAATGAGAAGTGGATAAGCGCGCCTTCCGACCGGCCAATCCAATTTTTTTGCATCAGCCGCACTTTTTCCGGCCAGCGATCCAGGCCGTCCAGCGAATTCAGGAGGTCGTCGGCGAAATCCGTGATCTTGAAGAACCATTGGGTCAATTCTCGTTGTTCGACGGGAGCGTTCGACCGCCAACCGCGCCCGTCGATCACCTGTTCATTCGCCAAAACGGTCTGATCCACCGGGTCCCAATTTACTTTGGCGTTCTTCCGATATGCCAATCCCTTTTCGAGCATATCCAGAAACATGGATTGCTGGTGTTTGTAATAGCTCGGATCGCAGGTCGCTATTTCCCGGGACCAATCGATGGACAAGCCCATGCTCTGCAACTGCTTTCGCATGGTTGCGATGTTCTCATAGGTCCAAATCGCCGGGTGTGAGCCGTTCAATCTTGCGGCGTTTTCGGCGGGCATGCCGAAGGCGTCCCAGCCCATGGGGTGGAGCACGTTATATCCTTTGGCGCGCATGACGCGGGCGACGACATCGCCCATCGCGTAATTTCGAACGTGCCCCATGTGGATTCGGCCCGACGGGTACGGGAACATCTCCAAAACGTAATATTTGGGCCGATTGTCGTCGTTGGCGGTCCGAAAAGTGCTTCGTTCCTGCCATATTTTCTGCCATTTCGGTTCGACTTCGCGGGCATTGTAACGTTCAGAACGGCCAGCCATATCCATCTCGCGGCAAACAGGAATTTGGCTGCAGAGAGCATGATTTTCGCACTATGGTCAATCGCCCGCTCGCGGCCGATTCTTTTGCGACAGAGGTTTCGCGGCGCATCATTCGCTCAGCCTCAGCGGATGAAATGATCTAACCGTCGTTTGCGGAGGAATGAATTGAGTACGATAGAAACGGCGCCGGCCGCGAGTGGACTCGTCGATGTCAGGGCGCGTTTGCGGCGAGCCTGTCAGGATGTGGGACGTGTGGAAGATGCTGTAAAGCTCATCTGTGTTTCGAAGGGGTTCGGCCACCAGGATATCCTTCCCATTATTGAGGCCGGCGAGCGGGCCTTCGGCGAAAACCGCGTGCAGGAAGCCGTGGAAAAGTGGCCAAATCTTTCATCCAGCTATCCGGATATCGAATTGCATCTGATCGGGCCGCTGCAGTCGAATAAGGCGGACGCCGCAGTCGCGCTTTTTGATGTCATTCAGACCTTGGATCGACCGAAAATTGCGATGGCGGTCTCAGCGGCGATGCGGAAGACGGGTCGCAAGCCGAAATGTTTCGTTCAGGTCAATACCGGCGAAGAGCTGCAAAAGTCCGGCGTCTTTCCACGCGATCTGTCACGCTTCCTGCAAATTTGCCGTGATGAAGCAAATTTGGACATCTCGGGCTTGATGTGCATTCCGCCTGTCGATCAGCTCGCATCTCCTCATTTCGCTTTGTTGAATGAGCTGGCGCGGGAATTTCAACTCCGAGAGCTCTCGATGGGGATGAGCGCCGATTTCGAATTGGCCGTCCAGATGGGCGCGACGCTGGTCAGGGTCGGATCGGCGATCTTCGGCGAACGGCGCCAATACCTGTCGCCAATGAAAATCTGAGCTCGCGCCGACAAGATGGATTTCAGCTTGTAAAGCTCCGTTGTGTGGAGGGCGACGCAGCCAGCGGTTGGCGCCAAGTCATTTTGCGCAAAATGAAGAAAAATCGCACTACCCCGGCCGCGAATGCGCGGTCGGAAGTTAAAATTGATGACTCCGACGAGATCATAGAGATGATCGTCTCTCCACAGCGTTTCGGCGCTGAACGGATGAGGCAATCTGACGATTCGATTATATGCAAATGAGTGTGGGTCGTCGCACCAACCCGTCGACCTGGAAATCATGACGCAGCCGACGCGAAAACGAGGCTTCCGATCGAATCGAGCATACCAGTTGACGATGTTGTAATGTCCTATCGGTGTGATCGAGTCGCCCTCGATCCGCTTCACGCCGACGCCATTGCGCCCGACGGCGCAGCGCAATGAGCGAGAGCCGGCGGACAGCACGGCGCAACGCGGGCGAGCCGGCAAAAGCGGGAGAGAACGAACGAACAGATGCGAAAGACGATGGGAGCCCCTACGGTGGAATATATCCACCTTTTGACGAAGATTTCTCGTCGGCGTAGATTCTCTTTTCCCTGGAGGCTGTTTCATCCCACAACCATTTGGTATTGCCTCTCAGCCAGCCGTTTGCGCCCGTCACAGGATCATTCATGTCGCAAATCCGTCGGATTTTGATTGTCGATGATGACCCTCTTCTGCGGCTTTCCCTGGCCGAGCAATTAAGTATTCACGACGAATTTGTCGCCGTCCAGGCCGCCGACGCTTCCCAGGCCTTGGAGGCCATTCGGAACGACACCATCGACCTGGTTATCATGGACGTGGGTTTGCCTGACGTCGATGGACGAGACGCCGTCAGGCGTCTTCGCGCCGAAGGCTTCAATAAGCCGGTCATCATGCTGACAGCTCACGATTCGGAAAACGACATCGTTTCTGGATTTGATTCCGGCGCTAATGACTATGTCAACAAACCGTTTCGATTCGCGGTACTTTTGGCGAGAATTAGGGCCCATTTGCGTCAGTACGAACTGAGCGAGGATGCAACTTTCCAGATCGGAGCTTACACATTTAGTCCCAACACAAAAATGTTGGTGTCGGAAAACGGGGCAAAGCTCAGGCTTACTGAAAAGGAAACGGCTATCCTGCAATACCTCAATCGAGCGAAGGGATGTGTAGTCTCCAGGGAAGATCTTCTGAGAGATGTGTGGGGGTATAATTCAAATGTCACGACTCACACTTTGGAGACACATATTTATCGCCTTAGACAGAAAATAGAAAATGATCCTGCGAGTGCTAAGCTATTATTGACGGATGCGGGCGGGTATCGCTTGGCGATATAGATCAGTTCGGCGACCCTTTCGAAGCGAGATAAATCCGGAACGCCATGTCTGTAGGGAACAAAATAGAGGCTCTCAAGCGGCTCAAACTCTTCGCTGCATTGGAACTCGAAGCGTTGCGATTGCTTGCCTTTGCGGCGCCAGAAGTGGAATTTGGAAGCGGGGAAATCGTTTTTAAGCAGGGCGATCATCTAAAGGCGAGCTATCTGGTATTGTCCGGGGCCATTCTACTGGTCAATGATCGCGGCGGCGCGGCGAAAAACAAAATGGTTGGATCGGGCGCGCTGATCGGATCACATGGTTTGATTGCCGAAGCCGTAGCAGCAAATACGGCGATCGCGCAGGAAAATTCAGCAACGTTAAAGCTGTCACGCGATCTTTTTTTCCGTGTTCTAAGCGAATTTCCAACGAGCGCCGCCGCGATGAGAAAATCGCTGGTTCAAGAAATTGAAACGTTCGGAGCGGAGGTGGGGCGCACCCAAAGAATTCTATCGACGCCGAAATTTTAGGTTAGCAGTCAGAACTGCAAATTGAGGCTAACCGGGACATGGTCGGATGGGCGCTCCCAACCGCGCGCCTCCCGTAGAATTTCGATATTTGCAAGGAAAGGCTCCAGCAATTGCGAGGCCCAGATATGGTCGAGCCGGCGCCCCTTATTCGAATTTGACCAATTTGGGGATCTATAGCTCCACCAAGTATATAGTTTTTGGTCGAGCGGCGTGAAACGCCGCAAAGTGTCGATCCAATTCCCCCGTTTCATGATTGCTATCAATTTATCGGTTTCTGAAATAGCCCCGTAAGTCGCCGGACAGGCACTCCCACTTCGCTAAGAGGTAGGAGTAATGTGGTGTTTATGACTGGTGACAATCCGAAGAGTGAGGTCCTGCCGGGCCGAGAACGACGGCGTCGGCGCACGTCGGCGGAGAAATTGGCGATCATTGCCGAGACGATGGAGCCGGGCATGACGGTTAGCCTTGTCGCGCGCCGTCACGGCATCGCCCCCAATCAGCTGTTCACCTGGCGGCGGCTGGCGAACCAAGGCGCCCTGACCGCGACGCAGGCCGAGGAGGACGTCGTTCCGGCGTCCGCCTACAGGGCTTTGGTCGACCAGGTGCGCGAACTGCAGCGCCTGCTCGGCAAGAAGTCGATGGAGGCCGAAATCCTCAAAGAGGCGCTTGAAGTCGCCGTAGGCTCAAAAAAACGGATGTTGCGGTCGTTGTCGCTGCCGACGCTCAATCCACGGGACGGTTCGCGATGAAGGCCGTCTGCGAAACCCTCGGCGTCGCCCGCTCGAATGTCGCCGCGCGCATTGCCGGCGGCGCGGCCAAACGCATGGGCCGACCGCCCCTGCCGGAAGACGATCTGCTCTGCGAGATCAAGGGGATCATCGCCGAACAGCCGTCCTGGGGCTACGCCCGCGTGTGGGCCGACCTGCGCCGCAAAAGACGCGCCGAGGGCGCGGCGCCGGTCAACCGCAAGCGGGTTTATCGGGTGATGAGGGCGCACGGCCTGTTGCTTCAACGTCATGCCGGCGGCGGCGAAAACCGCCGGCATGACGGCAAGATCGCCGTTCTGCGCTCCAACCTGCGTTGGTGTTCCGACGGCTTCGAGATCGCTTGCGACAATGCCGAAAAAGTCCGCGTCGCCTTCGCGCTTGATTGCTGCGACCGGGAAGCCCTCGGCCATGTCGCCACGACGGCGGGCGTCAAGGGCGAGGACATCCGCGACCTGATGGTCAGCGCCGTCGAATATCGCTTTGGCCCGGTCAATCGCCTGCCCAGCCCGATCGAATGGCTGACCGACAACGGGTCTTGCTACATCGCTGGCGACACGAAACATTTTGCCCGCGAAATCGGCCTTGAGCCGCTGACCACGCCGGTCGAAAGCCCCCAATCGAATGGAATGGCCGAAGCCTTCGTCCGCACGATCAAACGCGATTACGCGCGCGTGTCGCCACTGCCGGACGCCGAAACCGTGATCCGCTTGCTGCCGTCGTGGTTCGAGCATTACAACACACGCCATCCGCATCGCGCGCTTGGCTATCGTTCACCCCGCGAGTTCATCGCGGATCGCTTGGCCGCCGAAGCCGGAGAGTGTCTGTCCGAAACTTAAGGGGCTACAACAGTTTCAACTGGAGTGTGGCTGACAACTTGCAGCAACGCGCGATGATTCCAAACGTCATTCTCGAATGGAGCTATATTTAAATCTCCTACGATGAGCGCCATGTTTTTGGTAAATGGATCCTCACACAGCAACTGGTCTATTTCTTCAAGGAAGGCCAGTTTGTGGGCAAATTTAGGATTTTTCTCGGGATCTGCCTCGTCGCCGCCAGCTGGCACATAGAAGTTATCTATCCGGACCGGCTTGCTGGCAACAATTATGGAAGCGGAAATATGCCGTGCGTCGCCAACCGCGCAAAAATTTTTTCGTTCAATGGCGCTAAGTGGCAGGCGAGAAATTATTGCGACGCCATGGTATCCCTTCTGTCCGTTGATCGCTTGATGTTCATAACCAATCTTACGAAACTCAGAACTGGGAAATTCGCTGTCGCGGCATTTTGTTTCTTGAAGACAAAGCACATCGGGACTGTGTGTCGTCAGGAAATGGGCGACCTGCGAGAAGCGGAGCCGGACGGAATTGATATTCCAGGTCGTGATCTTCAATTTCAAGGCGATGGCTCTGGACGGGACGACGGCGGTCTGTTGCGCGGGACTAAACCGAAACGGGCGCCATGATCAAGCGGGCGGAAGAAATTTACAACGATGCCGATCAATTATTTCGAGACGGCCAGAAGTTCGTCGGCGGAATTCGGAAGAGCTTTGGGTCCGGAGTGGTCTTGAGGTCGACATTATGAAGCGTGACAAGCGTTTCGTAACCCTGTGGGTCGGTGACTTCCCATTGCTGCAAGGTGAAATTTCTTCGATCGAAATTCAATTTAATGATAGACGTTCCACCAAAGGTGGAATCATCCTCGATGGTGATAATCGTGGATTTGTCGTTGGACGTTACGCCTGTAACCTTTACGTCTTTTGACAGGTGTAATTTGTCCTTGAGCAAGAATTTCAATGGCGTTTGACTGATAAAATAAAGTTGCTGCGTCTGAAGCTTGCGATCGCGAATCGCGACGGAAACGCCATCTGCGATAATCTCCATTGTCGCGGGCAAGGCATATTCAAAACGCAGCCGTCCAGGTTTTAAGACGTAAAGCTTACCTTCTGAGCGTCGTCCGTCGGCGCCGACCTGAACGAAGTCGGCTGTCATGACATGCGCTGCGTTGAAATAGTCGTTCGCCATTTGAATCGCGAGTTGCGGATCGAGCGGAACGCTTTGCTCAGCGACCGGTTGGGGCGCGGCTTTTGTAGCTCTGCTCGTCAATGCCGGATGTTTTTGCGCCAAGGCGCAATTGGTCGTCACGAAAATCGTCGCGCCGATAAGGGCTGTCCTGAAGCCCTGCATCAAATTTGTTCCCCTACGGGGCGTAATTCGGCTTAACATTTCGTCTCCCAGGAGCGCGGGCGCGTAGCGCCAAATTGGCCGCTACGAAGCGATTGCGCCGGATTAAATCGAACATGTGGCGCTATTGCGGAGGTTATTCGCCGACCTCGAACGCGCCGCGATCTATGCCGCCGCCGATGAGAATCTGGCGTTTGCCGGCGTGGTTGGCGGGGCCTACCACCCCTTCCTTTTCCATGCGTTCGACCAGCGACGCCGCCTTGTTGTAGCCGATCGAAAGCCGGCGCTGGACATAAGAGGTCGAGCATTTCTTGTCGCGCAGCACGATCGCCACCGCGCGGTCGAAGAGGTCGCTGCCCTCGTCGTCGCCGGCATAGGTTGTGGCGTCAGCCTCGTCGTCCTCGCCCTCGTCCTCCACCGTCACCGCGTCGAGATATTCCGGCTGGCCCTGCATCTTCAGATGGGCCACCACCTTCTCGACCTCGACATCCGACACGAAAGGCCCGTGCACGCGGGAAATCCGCCCTCCGCCCTGCATGTAAAGCATGTCGCCCTGGCCCAGGAGCTGCTCCGCGCCCATCTCGCCCAGGATCGTCCGGCTGTCGATTTTCGACGTCACCTGGAATGAGATGCGGGTCGGGAAATTGGCCTTGATCGTGCCGGTGATGACATCGACCGAAGGGCGCTGGGTCGCCATGATGAGATGAATGCCGGCGGCGCGCGCCATTTGCGCCAGGCGCTGGATCGCGCCTTCGATCTCCTTGCCGGCGACCATCATGAGATCGGCCATTTCATCGACGATGACGACGATATAGGGCAGGACGGCGAGGTCCATCTGCTCCTCTTCATAGACCGCCTCGCCGGTCTCGCGATCGAAGCCGGTCTGCACCGTGCGCGAGATGATCTCGCCCTTTTCGCGGGCCTCGGCGACGCGGGCGTTGAAGCCGTCGATGTTGCGCACGCCGAGCTTGGACATTTTCTTGTAGCGGTCCTCCATCTCGCGCACCGCCCATTTGAGGGCGACGACCGCCTTTTTGGGATCGGTGACGACGGGGGTGAGGAGGTGCGGGATGCCGTCATAGACGGACAATTCCAGCATTTTGGGATCGACCATGATGAGGCGGCATTCCTGCGGCTTGTGCTTGTAGAGCAGCGACAGGATCATGGTGTTGATGGCGACCGACTTGCCGGAGCCGGTGGTGCCGGCGACGAGCAGATGGGGCATTTTGGCGAGATCGACGATGACCGGCTCGCCGCCGATGGTTTTTCCCAAGGCGATGGCGAGCTTGTGGCGGGTCTCGACGAAATCGGGCGAGGCGAGCAGTTCGCGCAGATAGACGGTCTCGCGGCGGGGATTGGGCAATTCGATGCCGATGGCGTTGCGCCCCGGCACCACGGCGACGCGGGCGGAAACCGCCGACATCGAGCGCGCGATATCGTCCGAAAGCCCGATCACCCGCGACGACTTGATCCCCGGCGCCGGCTCGAACTCGTAAAGCGTCACAACAGGCCCGGGATAGACGCTAACTATGTCACCCTTGACGCTGAAATCCTCCAAAACGCCTTCAAGAAGACGGGCGTTCTGCTCAAGAGAATCCTGCGTCACCGCTCCGGTGAGCTTTTTGCCTGGGGCGAGAAGGTTGGTTGATGGCGGGGCATATGACGTCAGTGCGACGCTGCCCCCAATCGCTGAAGAGTCGGACGGGCCAATCTGGAGCCGTTTCTTTCCGTGTCCAACGGGTTCAAACCGTTTGCCTTGATTTTCAACGGTATACGATGATCCTTCGCCAGTCGCGCCCGTGTGAGCCTCGGCAATCGTTTTGGGAGGATATTCGAAGGTCGATCGCAATTCATTGAATTGTCGGCCTGCTATCTCGTGGTTCGGCTTCGCGCCTCTATGGGGCAAACGAAAAATGCTCTGCAGAAGCGACAAAGTTGAAAAAAACTTCGGGAAAGGCGTCGAATCGCGAGCAATCGTGGAATGGACGTTCGGCGGGGCTTTCGAGGAGTCGCGCTGGGCGCCGGAATCCGTGGCGTCGATCTTTTCGTCATTTTCTTGATCCGGCGCGCCTGGCCCGAGTGAGGCCGCCAAAGACAGGATGGCGATCGCAAGGTAAGTCACGCCTGAGAGCGCAAGGCCAAAGGGGGAGAAATAGCGCTTTGGCAACACAACGAGGGCGTCGCCGATGACGCCGCCAAGGCCTGTCGGCAGGGGCCAGCGATCGGTCATTGGGAGAAGGGAAGCGACAGCGGCGGCGCTGAAGACTCCGACAAACCAGTAAACAAGGAAACGCGCGATGCCGCCAACGCCGCGATGCGAAAAAACTCTCCAGCCGAACATTCCCAAAGGGGCGAGAAGGACAATCGCGCTGACGCCGAGCATTTGCATGACAAGATCTGCGACGATGGCGCCTTTCGCGCCAAGAAGATTATGCACCGCGGCGTTCGTCGCATGGTTCAAGCTTGGGTCGGAAATGGACCACGTCGCCAAGGCGACGCCGAGGGCGACGGTCAGCGCCATGACAGCGAGACCGACAAATTCCTGTAGGCGACGGAGAGCGAATTCCCGCGCCGATTCCGGCAATATCTCGCCGAAGCCGAATGTGGTCGCGCGCATGATCAAAGCCCGGGCTGTTCGTACTGAAAGGCTGCCGGAAGTCTAAAAGCTATCGGTTAACGTTTAATTAACTTTACGATGGGGAGGTTAATATTTTATTTAAGCTTATATAATGCGTTTATGCTGAAGTATTTTAAGTCTGGCGCTTGAGTGGAGCGCTGCAGAGCTGTTCAGTTCTTTAGACTTTAAAGGCGTTCCGGGATTCCCAGGAGCGAAAATGTGTGAATCTATCAGCGACAACCCGAATCGGAGGTTGTCGGATGGCGGTGTCGCTATTGGAGATTTTGCGCTCGGTCCCGGATCATCGGCGACGGGAAGGACAGCGGTTTGAACTGGCGACGGTGCTGCTCTACGCCATCCTGGGCATGGCCGCTGGCGCCAATTCCTATCGGCAGCTGCATGAATTCATTCGCGCTCACCGACGGCGCCTGAACGAAGCCTTCAACCTGAGCCTGCGTTATACGCCATCCTATTCAGGCCTGCGGCTGATTTTGCAAGGGATCGATCCAACGGCTCTGGAGGAGGCGTTTCGCCGCCATGCCGCCTTGATCGAGGCGCCGCCATCGCCCGAGGGTCCGACGGCGATCGCCGTTGACGGCAAGACCCTGCGCGGCAGTTTCGACGCCTTCTGCGACCGTAAGGCCGCGCACATGCTGTCGGCGTTGCGCCAAGCCGATCAAATCGTGCTCGGACATCTGATGGTCGAGGAGAAGAGCAATGAAATACCTGCGGCGCCGGAATTGATCGAGGCGCTCGGCCTGAAGGGCAGCCTCTTCACCCTCGACGCCGAGCATTGTCAAAAAAGCCTTCGGGCGCGTGATCGCTTCGGGCAATCATCTGCTCACGCAAGTCAAGGACAACCAGCCGAAATTGCGCCGCCGGCTCGAACTTGGATCAATGGGGCGCAAGCCGAGCGGCTCCGCGACGAGCAAGTCCTCAGGCCGCAATCGCTGGGAAACGCGGGAACTTACGGTGTTTCCGGCCAAGGCGTGGTTCCGCCACACGCCGTGGGAAAAGCTGATCAAGACCGTCCTGCGGCTGGAGCGCACCGTCTGCAAACGCGATCCCACGACCGGGCTTTGCCGGCAAACGAGTGAGGTCGTCTTTTGGGTGTCATCGCTCAACGGTCCGACGCCCGAACAGTGGAATGAATGGATACGCGGCCATTGGCCGATCGAAAACTCCAGCCATTATGTGCGCGATGTCGCGTTCGCCGAGGACGCCTCACGCATTCGCAAGAATCCGGATATCGCCGCCCGCCTGCGTTCTTTCGCCTACAACCTGCTCAGGGCCGCCGGATGCGACAACATCAAAAATGCCCGCTGGCGCGCCGCGCTCGACCTCAATCTCATCCTCGCCATGCCAGGATTGTATTGAGAACTGAACAGCCCTGGGAGCGATGTGCGACGCAGAAATAAACGTGACTTTCGCGCCGCCGAGAAATAGGGGTCTGGCGAACCGACGAATTTTGAGAAAGCGGGGCCGAAGCCCCGCTCATATCAGCAGACGGATCAGCGCGATTTACCCGCGTCGATCACATCCTCCAACGTCCGAAGGCCCGATTGCGTGGAGTTGACCAGGACGGCCATGTTGCCAGGCGCATGTTGGTTTTTCCACATCTTGGTATGCGCCAACGGAATCTGCTCCCAAGGAAAGACCTCCGACATGCAGGGATCGACGCGACGATCGACGACGAAATTATTGGCTGCGGCGGCTTGTTTGAGATGGGCGAAGTGCGAACCCTGAATTCGCTTTTGGCGCATCCAGACATAGCGCGCATCGAACGTCAGGTTGAAACCGCTCGTGCCGGCGCAAAAAACAACCATTCCGCCGCGTTTCACGACCAGCGTCGAAACCGGGAACGTCGCTTCTCCAGGATGTTCGAAGACGATATCGACGTCTTTCTTTCCGGTTATATCCCAGATCGCTTTGCCGAAACGTCGGGCTTCCTTGAGCCAGTCGTTGTATTCGGTGGAATTGACCTTAGGCAATTGTCCCCAACACTTGAAGTCCTTGCGATTGACGACGCCTTTGGCTCCCAGCGAAAGGACATAGTCGCGTTTCGACTCGTCTGAAATGATGCCAATTGCGTTGGCTCCTGCGGCGGCGATCAATTGCACGCCGAAAACGCCAAGGCCGCCGGATGCGCCCCATACGAGGACATTGTCGCCCGGCTTGAGGCGATGGGGCTCGTGACCGAAAAGCATCCGATAAGCTGTCGCCAGCGTCAAAGTGTAGCAGGCGCTTTCTTCCCAAGTGAGGTGTTTGGGGCGAACCATCAATTGACGGTCCTGAACGCGACAGAATTGGGCGAACGAACCGTCGGGGGTTTCATAGCCCCAGATCCGCTGCGAAGATGAAAACATCGGATCGCCGCCGTTGCATTCCTCGTCATCGCCGTCGTCTTGATTGCAGTGCACGACGACTTCGTCGCCGACCTTCCAACGCTTCACCTTCGATCCGACCGCCCAGACGATGCCGGAAGCGTCGGAGCCCGCGATATGGTACGGCAATTTATGCACATCAAGCGTGGAGATCGGTTCGCCCAGGGCCGCCCAAACGCCGTTGTAATTGACGCCTGCGGCCATGACGAGGACGAGGACGTCATGGCTGTCCAGTTCCCAGGTCGGCACGACTTCGAGCTGCATCGCGGATTCCGGGGGGCCGTGCCGTTCCTTGCGAATTACCCAGGCGTGCATGTTTTTCGGCACGTGGCCGAGCGGAGGAATCTCTCCAATGGCATAGAGGTCTTTGAGGACCGGCTGGTTCGCGGCATTCGCGCCGCCCGCCGTCGGCGTTTCATTGCTCAATACTGACTCCTGTCGTTCATAACCGCTTGAGATCGTTGCAGGATCGACTCCAAAGGGCTTCCGACGAGCAAACGCCTCGTTCTCCCAAATGGAATCGCCGACCATCCGCACTTTCCAAAGATTCATTCGGCCACGTGGGATCTTCCCGCGCCAATATACACAATATCTTGCTTTGGCGAGCGCCCGCACCATTTTTTGCCTTGTGCTAAAGTTGGCGCCTATTTTGTTCTCAGGATCACCCAGCGCCTGGCGGTTAAATTAAATTTGTATAATCAACTTGTTAGGTTGAATCGTCCGCCGATGGCTTCTTTGAGGCCTGCCGGCGCAAGCCGATTGTGCTCCGCACCAAAGTAAGGCAAATCTTTCATTTGAATTTTGACCCGAACGATATAGGCGGCAAGCGCCACGTTCGAAAGAGAGGTTCTGATGACGACGACAGCTCCTGGTCGCGACAAGCCCTGGATTTTCCGAACCTATGCGGGTCATTCGACGGCGGTCGAGTCGAACAAGCTTTATCGGAGTAATTTGGCGAAAGGCCAGACTGGCTTGTCCATCGCTTTCGACCTGCCGACGCAGACGGGCTATGATTCCGATCATCCCTTGTCCCGCGGCGAAGTCGGCAAGGTCGGCGTCCCGGTCTCCCATCTCGGCGATATGAACAATTTGTTCGAAGGGATTCCGATCGCGCAAATGAACACTTCGATGACGATCAACGCGACGGCTCCCTGGCTCCTGTCGCTCTATATCGCCGCAGCTGACGCGCAAGGCGCTCCCCGCACTATGCTGCAGGGCACGACGCAAAACGACATCATCAAGGAATATCTGTCCCGTGGAACTTATGTCTTTCCGCCCGGCCCGTCGCTGCGTTTGACGAAGGATGTCATTCTGTTCACGACGAAAGAGGTTCCCAAGTGGAATCCGATGAATGTCTGCTCCTATCATTTGCAGGAAGCCGGCGCGACGCCGGTGCAGGAACTTTCTTATGCGCTCGCGACAGCCGTCGCCATTCTCGATATGGTCAAAAGCTCGGGGGAGGTTTCCGACGCTGATTTTGGCGAGGTCGTTGGACGCATCTCCTTCTTTCTCAACGCCGGCATGCGTTTCGTCACGGAACTCGCCAAGGTTCGCGCCTTCACGGAACTCTGGGACGAACTCACGCACGACCGCTATGGCGTGAAGGAGGAAAAGTTCCGCCGTTTCCGCTATGGCGTTCAGGTCAATTCCTTGGGCCTGACGGAACAGCAGCCCGAAAACAACGTCTATCGAATCCTCATCGAAACGCTCGCGGTCGTGTTGTCGAAGAAGGCGCGCGCCAGGGCCGTTCAGCTCCCCGCCTGGAACGAGGCGCTGGGATTGCCTCGGCCCTTCGACCAGCAATGGTCGCTGCGCTTGCAACAGATTCTGGCTTACGAGACCGATCTGCTGGAATATGGCGATCTTTTCGACGGTTCGGTCGAATTGACGAAGAAGGTCGATGAACTCAAACGGGAAGCTCTCGCGGAGCTTGCCACCATCGACGCAATGGGCGGCGCGGTCGCCGCGGTCGAATCCGGATATCTCAAATCCAAGCTTGTCGAATCGAATACGCGTCGGTTGGAGGCGATCGAGGCGGGCGACCAAACCGTCATTGGGGTAAACAGGTTTACCGAAACGGAGCCATCGCCGCTCACGACGGGCGACGGCGCGATCCTAGTTGTTCCGCATCGTGTCGAGGCCGAACAAATCGAACGCCTCACGGCATGGCGCGAACAACGCGACGGCGCCGCCGTCGCCAATGCGCTCGCCGCTTTGCGGGCAGCCGCGCAGGAAGGTCGAAATATCATGGAGCCGTCGATCGTGGCGGCCAAGGCGGGGGTGACCACTGGCGAGTGGGGCCAGACCCTGCGCGAGGTCTTTGGCGAATTCCGCGCGCCGACGGGCGTTGGACGTAGCGCGCGGCAGTCCGGCGGTTCGCTCGACCCGGTTCGAGCGGAGGTAGAGCGGGTTTCAAAGAAGCTTGGGCGCCGCATCAAATTTCTGGTGGGAAAGCCGGGCCTCGACGGCCATTCCAATGGCGCCGAACAAATAGCGGTTCGGGCTCGTGACGCCGGCATGGAAGTGGTTTACGAGGGGATCCGCCTTACACCCGCGGAAATCGTGAACGCCGCTCTCGAGGAAGGCGTGCACGTTGTGGGGCTTTCAATCCTTTCTGGCTCGCATGTGCCGCTCGTCCGCGATGTCCTGGAACGAATGAAAGCGCTAGGAATAGCTGATGTGCCGGTCATCGTCGGCGGCATCATCCCGTCCGAAGATGAGAAACTGCTGTTGTCCGAAGGCGTAGCCGCTGTTTATACGCCCAAGGATTACGAACTGAACGCCATTATGGCCGACATCGTCCGCGTCGTCGAGAACAGCGCCGTTCCGGCGTGATCCGTGCCGAACGTGATTGAAAGCTCCTGGCGGCTTTGCCAGAACTGTCAAAGGCGCATGCTGTGATTCGGCGGGGGTGATTAATGTCGGTTGGAGCCTGCACGCAGGGTTTGGACACGGGATTCATCGAATTGGGCGCCGCCAAAGTCGCGGCGCTCGGCGTCGTTCAGGGCATAACCGAGCTTTTGCCGATTTCTTCGACGGCGCATATGCGTATCGTGCCTGCTCTTTTGGGCTGGCGCGATCCGGGCTCCGCCTTTTCCGCCGCCATGCAAATGGCCGCGCTGGCTGCGGTCGTTTCCTATTTCTGGAGCGATGTTCGGGGGTTCGCCTTCGGCTCGATCGACGCTGTGCGCCGCCGCGATTTCCGGGATTGGCAGTTCCGTTTCACGACCTGGATCATGCTCGCGACCGTGCCGCTGGTCATTTTTGGCGTCCTGCTGTCGAAATCTCTCAACGCCTGCGGGTCGTCGTTGCGAAGCCTTTGGGTGATCGGCGTCTCCAGCATCGTCATGTCATTGCTGCTGGCTCTGGCTGAAAAATTTTGTTCTCATCGTCGGACTCTCGACAATGTCTCGCTGAAGGATGCCATGCTCGTCGGTTTGGCGCAGGTTGGCGCGCTGATTCCCGGCGTTTCGCGCTCAGGCTCGACTTTGACCGCGGCCATGTTCCTTGATCTGGAGCGTGAGGAAGCGGCGCGCTTCTCTTTCCTCTTGGGCTTGCCGGCGATCTTCCTTGCAGGGGTCAAGGAATTCTATGAACTTTTCAAGGCCCATCTGCCTGCAGAGGGTTGGATGATTCTCGGCGTCGGCCTTGTGGTCGCCTCGATCTCCGCCTTCGTGGCGATCTGGGGTTTGATGCGAATCCTGGAACGTTTTTCTTCGTGGCCGTTTGTCGTTTATCGCTTTTTCATCGGCATCGTTCTTCTGGTGGGCGTCGCCCAGGGCTGGCTGAAATAGGGGCGGCCGAGCCGCCCATTGTCGATCAGTTCAGACGCGCGGGAGGCGCCTCGCCTTCGATCTTCGAAACGGACTTTCCGTCGAGCGTCAATTCGCCGCCCGTGGCAGAAATTGCGACAGTCTGACCGTCCCCGATTTTGCCGGAAAGCATCATATCGGCCATAGGGTCTTGCACGTTCTTTTGAATGACGCGCTTCAGAGGGCGCGCGCCATAGGCGGGATCATAGCCCTTGTTGGCGAGCCAATCGCGCCCGGCGTCGGTCAGGAGCAGGACGACCTTTCGATCCTCTAGCAAGCGGTTAAGCCGCTTGAACTGGATATCGACGATCGCGCCCATATCCTGCCTGCGCAGACGGTGGAAAAGGATGATTTCATCGATCCGGTTCAGGAATTCGGGCCGGAAATGAGCGCGTACAACCTGCATGACTTCGCTGTGAACGGCCGAGGAATCTTCGCCCTCGTTCTGCATGACGAGGAATTCCGACCCGAGATTGGACGTCATGATGATGACGACGTTTCGGAAGTCGACCGTTCTGCCCTGGCCGTCCGTGAGGCGTCCATCGTCCAAAACCTGAAGCAAAATGTTAAAGACATCCGGATGCGCCTTCTCGATTTCGTCGAACAGCACAACCTGATAGGGCCGACGGCGAACCGCTTCCGTCAACGCGCCGCCTTCCTCGTAACCGACATACCCAGGAGGCGCGCCAATCAAACGCGCCACAGAATGTTTTTCCATATATTCCGACATGTCGATCCGAATCAGCGCCGATTCATCGTCGAACAGGAAAGCCGCCAGAGCCTTGGTTAATTCCGTTTTGCCGACGCCGGTCGGGCCAAGGAACATGAAGGATCCGATCGGTCGATTGGGGTCCTGCAATCCGGCGCGCGCACGCCGAACCGCTGTCGAAACTGCGGCGACCGCTTCGCGCTGGCCAACGACACGCCGCGCCAATTCTTCTTCCATCTTCAGAAGTTTGGCGCGTTCACCTTCCAGCATCTTGTCCACGGGCACACCGGTCCAGCGGGACACGACCTGAGCGATATGGTCGGGTGTAACCGCCTCATCCACCAAAACCTCGCCGGATTTGGCTTCCGTATCGGCCAATTTGCCCTCAAGCTCCGGAATCATGCCGTAGGTCAGCCGGCCGGCCTCTGCGTAATCGCCATTTCGTTGCGCGATGATCAGGTCATTCCTCGCGGACTCCAACTGTTCTTTCAGCTTTTGCGCCGCGCCCAGCTTGTCTTTCTCGGCCCGCCAGCGCGTGGTCAATTCGGCTGATTTTTCGGTCAATTCGGCGAGTTCGCCCTCGAGCCGGCTCAGGCGGTCTTTCGACGCCTGATCGGACTCCTTCTTGAGGGCTTCCTGCTCGATCTTGAGCTGAACGATTCGACGGTCGAACTCATCGAGTTCCTCAGGCTTCGAATCGACCTGCATGCGCAACCGTGACGCCGCTTCATCGACCAGGTCTATCGCCTTGTCGGGCAGGAAACGGTCGGAGATATACCTGTTTGATAAGGTCGCAGCGGCGACCAGCGCCGCGTCGCTCACCCTCACGCCATGGTGTAATTCATATTTTTCCTTCAGGCCGCGGAGAATCGATATCGTGTCCTCGACCGTCGGTTCGCTCACGAAGACAGGTTGGAAGCGGCGGGCGAGGGCGGCGTCCTTTTCCACATGTTTACGGTATTCGTCGAGCGTGGTCGCCCCGACGCAATGCAACTCGCCTCGAGCCAGCGCCGGCTTCAACAGATTCGACGCGTCCATGGCGCCGTCGGCCTTGCCGGCTCCGACGAGGGTGTGCATTTCGTCGATGAACAGGATGATGCCGCCCGCAGCTGAGGTGACTTCGTTCAGAACGGCTTTCAAACGCTCTTCGAACTCGCCGCGGTATTTTGCGCCAGCGATCAACGCGCCCATGTCGAGGGCGAGAAGGCGCTTGTCGCGGAGGCTCTCCGGAACATCGCCGTTCACGATGCGCAAGGCCAACCCTTCGACGATCGCTGTCTTGCCGACGCCAGGTTCGCCGATCAAAACCGGGTTGTTTTTCGTACGACGGGAAAGAACCTGGATCGCACGCCGGATTTCTTCGTCGCGGCCGATAACCGGGTCCAATTTTCCTTCACGCGCCGCTTCGGTCAGATCGCGCGCATATTTCTTCAGCGCATCATATGCGTTTTCCGCCGAGGCGGAATCGGCAGTGCGGCCCTTGCGCAGATCCTCTATGGCGCGATTCAGGCCCTGAGGCGTGACGCCGGCGGCCGAAAGAATTTTTCCGGCGTCGCTGCTGGCGTCCATCGCAAGAGCAAGTAGCAACCGCTCGACCGTGACGAAGGAATCGCCGGCCTTTTGCGCGATCTTTTCGGCGTTATCGAACAGTCTTGCGGTGGCCGGGGCCATATATAATTGGCCTGCGCCCGAACCCTCGACGCGCGGCAATTTCGCCAAAGCAAGCTCGCACTCGCGCAGCGCCTCACGAGACCGTCCGTCGCTTTTGTCGATCAGTCCGGCCGACAGACCCTGTTCATCGTCGAGCAGAACCTTGAGAACATGGAGCGGCGTGAACTGCTGGTGCCCCTCGCGAAGCGCCAGCGACTGAGCCGATTGAACGAAGCCTTTCGCGCGCTCGGTCAGCTTTTCAATATTCATTTTGAACCTCCGTAGCCCGCGACCTTCTCCCGAACGGCAAAAAAGTCGCGTCAATCCAGCCCGAAATGGCGGCCTCCCGCAAATATGGGCATGACGGCCGAAGTTAAAAGGTCAAGGCGAAGCGAGCATGGAGAGCGAGCAAAAAAAGCGGCGAAAATTTCCGCCGCTTTCAATCATTTCAAATTACGAAACTTATTCGGCGGAATTCGCCTCGGCGACGGGAGTTCCGTCGTTCGCGTCGCCATCGCTTTCAGCGCGCGGGCGCCGCCGCCGCCGCGGGCGCAAATGGAATCGCGTATCCGACTCGCTCTGGCTTTGGGGAGCCGCTGCTTCCGACGAATGAGCCGCCGTCTCCGTCTGTTCGGGCGCACTGGCGATTTCGCGTTGCGCTGAAGCGGGAGCAATTTCATCGGACGAAGCAACGGGCGCCATCGCAGGCGCGCGCGTGGGCGATGTAATGAAAGCAGGCAAGCCGGGATTGGTGGGCTCGAAATCGATGCGCGGTTGCTCTTGCGCGGTCGGTGCGGCCTCAAAACGCCCTTGCTGTTCGCGGAATCGTTGGCGGCCGTGGTTC
Source organism: Candidatus Rhodoblastus alkanivorans (assembly GCF_022760755.1). Taxonomy (NCBI): domain Bacteria; kingdom Pseudomonadati; phylum Pseudomonadota; class Alphaproteobacteria; order Hyphomicrobiales; family Rhodoblastaceae; genus Rhodoblastus; species Candidatus Rhodoblastus alkanivorans. Next base: position 331,961 of record NZ_JAIVFP010000001.1, on the reverse strand, counting down.
TGCGGTCGCTCTCCCTGCGGTCCGAACCGCCGCTCTCCTCTATTTCCGCGTTCGGGACGATCCTGGACCCGTTCTTGCTGATCGGGCGCGAAAGCGGGACGCTCAAAGAAAGGCTGCGGCTGACCTCCAAACCCCGAGGGCGCCACATTGGGTTGAGGTTGATTCAAAACGGGAGCCTGCGCGGAGCGTTCGAAAGGCGAAGCGAAACGATCCGGCAAAGCCACGAAATCGTCATCGTCGTCCAACTCTTCAAAATCTTCGGCGCTACGGTTGAAGCCCAGGTGGGCCTGCTGCTGGGCGGCTTGGGCCGCGGCGATAATACGGAAATAATGCTCAGCATGCTGAAGAAAATTTTCCGCGACGACCGGATCGCCGGACGATTGAGCATCGCGCGCAAGCTGAAGGTATTTCTCGGCGATATGCTGGGCTGTGCCTCGAATCTTGACGTCCGGACCATTGGATTCATAGGCCCTTGTCAAAGGATTTGGACCCTTGCGATTGTTCCGACCACGCATACGCTTGTTTTGACCAGGTCTCATTGATAATTCCTGATTATTCACCACTATTGCGAGAATGTTTACGCTGACGCCTCTTCGAACATAGCTTTTAGCCTGGCATCGTAGCGCGAGTGCTCCGGCGACTTGGTCTCTTTGGGCATGTTCGCGAATTCCGCAAACTCGCTTTCAGATCCGTACAGGGAGTCAGCGAACACATCACGTTGCCCACGTCGCAGGTTCTCAACCGCAGTTGGCGCGACTCTTATCGAACCGCCTCGCGGGACCTGCCTAACGCCCGTCTGCGCCGCGACATCGAAAAAGGCAACGAAGTTTTGCTCGCGTGGACACTAGACTTTTTTTGAGGGCGCGCCAAGCCCTAACTTTTGACAGGCAGCCAAAGAGGGGCGCGAGAACTTCAGATATTCCTGACCGTCACGACACGATCGCGGCCGCCGTGATCTTTGAAAACGGCGGCGTCGCGAAAACCTTCCGACGATAGGATTTCGACGACGCTCGCCGCCTGCCGCGCGCCGATCTCGAGAAAGATTGCGCCGCCCTTCGCGAGCAAGCGGCCAAAATCGCGGGCCAATAGTCTGTAGCAATCGAGGCCGTCCTCGCCGCCAAAAAGAGCGAGGGCGGGATCGTGTCTGACGACCTCCGGCGCAAGTGCGGCCGTTTCCGGGCGCGCTATATAGGGCGGATTGGCGACGATGAGATCGAAGCATCCACTGATCGCGTCCGCCCAACAGCCGCATATGATCGACGATCGGCTGGCAAGACCGCACCGATCAAGGTTTTTCGCGGCGACTTCGCACGCGGCCGGCGATAAATCGACCCCCAGTCCAAAAGCCTGCGGCGTGGCGTGGAGGACAGCGCATAAAATCGCTCCGGAACCTGTTCCGAGGTCGAGAATTTTTGGTCTTGAAAGGCGCCGCTCGCGCAGAAAGGCCAATGCGCGATCGACCAGCATTTCGGTGTCGGCCCTCGGGTCCAAAACGTCGCGGGTTACGATCAAATCCAGACCATAGAAGTCATTGTGACCGAGAATCCGCGATATTGGTTCGTCCCGGAGACGTCGCTCCAATGAAATTAGCAGGCGCGCAGCCTGCGGATCGCCAAGCGTCTCATCGGCGCGAATCACAAAGTCGAGCGACGTCAAACCCGTCGCGTCTTCCAAGAGCAGACGCGATTCAAGCGCCGCCGGCTCTTTGCCGGCGGCGGCAAGAACGGCCGCGACCCTCGCGCGGGCTTGCCCAAGAGTGACCGACGCCGAGAAAAGCGGAAAGGATTTTGCGAGCTTCAGGTTGCCAACGCCTTGCTCAAGATTCGCGTCAAACGCGCCGCGAAGGCTGAAGCGTCGTTCGGGGGAGCGCCGTCAAGCAGCCGCGCTTCGTCGAAAATCAGCCAAACCGCGTCTTCAAACAGTTCCGATTCGCTGCGCTTCATCAAAGTCTCAAGCGAAATGACGAGTGGGTGGGCCGGATTGATTTCAAGAACCGGTTTCATGTCCATAGCCGACTGACCGTGGGCGGCCAAGATCTGTTGCAATCTGAGGTCCGGACCGAATTCAGGCGCGACAAGACAGGCCAGGCTTTCGGAAAGTCGGTCGGATATTCGGACGTCTTCGACGACTGTTGCGAGCGTTTCCTTGGCGCGGGAGATCAAATCCGCGAATGCGCTCGCGGGCTCGTCAGGTTTCTTGGCGCCGTCGAGCAGTTCCACCGTTTTGATGTCGGCGGCGCCTTGCGTTGCCGACTTGAATGGCTTGCCATCGACGCCCGCAGCCGTCTGGACCCAGAATGCGTCAACCGGGTCCGATAGCAGCAATACTTCGATGCCTCTGGCGCGGAAACCTTCCAGTTGCGGACTTGCCGCGATCCTCTCTGCGTTTTCGCCGACGAGATAATAGATTGCGGTCTGGTTCGGTCGTAATGCCGAAACATAATCTGCGAGTGTCCGCGTTCCGTCCTGGGAGGTGGTTGTCGCGAAACGCGCCATTTTCAGCAACGGGTCGCGGCGTTCCGGATCCTCATAGAGGCCTTCTTTGATTACGGCGCCAAAATTCTTCCAGATCGTCAGGAACTTCTCGCGATCCATCTCGGCCAGCTTGCCAAGCTCTTGAAGCAGCCGGTTTGTGACGCCCTTCTTGATCGCCGCGAAAAGCGGGCTCTCCTGGACCATTTCGCGTGAAACGTTCAACGGCAGGTCGGGCGAATCAACCACGAGACGCACAAACCGGAGGTAGCCCGGCAGGAGATCGCTGTCGCGTGAGATCAATACACGCCGCGAATAAAGCTTGGTCCGCCCTTTGCGCGCCGGATCGAACAGGTCGAAGGGCCGCGACCCGGGTACGAAAGCGAGCACGGCATATTCCGCGCGTCCTTCCGCGCGCCAATGAACCGTGAGGGCAGGTGAATCGAACTGGCCGGAAAGCTCTTGATAGAATTCTCGATATTGTTCTTCCGTGATCTCCGACTTTGGCTTGGTCCAAAGCGCCGCGCCTTCGCTGAGGCGCCTTGGCTCGGCTGTCGGCGTGTCCAGCAGGTCGATTGGCGTAGCAACGGCGCTTGAATGCTCGCCGATAATCGATTCGACCCTGCCCGGCTCCAGATAGGCTTTTGAGTCCTCATTCAGATGCAGGACGACACGCGATCCGTGACGCGGCGCATCTTCCAGAGCGAGCGGGGAAATCTCGAACTCGCCCTTGCCGTCCGAGCTCCAGCGCCAAGCTACGTCTTCCCCGGCGCGTCTGGTCTCTACGACGACCCGGTCGGCGACCATGAATGCGGAATAAAAGCCAATTCCAAACTGGCCGATGAGTTCGGCCGCGCCTTTTCCCGACGCCGTCATCTTTTCAAGGAAAACACGGGTGCCGGAATTTGCGATCGTGCCGAGGGCGGTGGTCAAGTCCTCGCGGGCCATGCCCACGCCATTGTCCTCCACCGCAAGCGTTCCATTTTCCGCATTCAGGATGACGCGGATTGCAAAGGATTCGCCCTCGCCAAGCAGAGAAGGATTGCTGTTGGCCTCATAGCGAAGTTTCTCGCATGCGTCCGCGGCGTTGGAAATCAACTCGCGCAGAAAAATGTCCCGCTCCGAATAGATCGAATGAACCATCAAATGAAGGAGGCGTGCTACATCAGCCTGAAAGACATGGCGTTCGCTTTCCATCGTCGTGGATTCCTGCGTCATTTTTTGATCTGATCCATGGAAGGTTGACTGGGACGGGTTTGCCGCCGCGCCGCTATATTGCGGGCGTTCCGTCCTCTTTCAAGGGCGACTGGGGGCGGGAGCGGCAAAAAATCGAGCCGGCCGGAGGTCGCCGGCCGGCTCATGTCGCAAAGCTGGTTACTGGTTCGGACGCCGCTCTGGCTGGGGGGCTGCGTCAACGCGGCTGGGACCGAACCGGCGCCATGGACAAGATCGACGATGTATTCGTAAAAGAGCGGGCAAAAGGCGCGACGGCGGCGGAATTGTGATTTTGTCGCCCACAGGCGAGGCCGTGCGAGACGCGCAACAGGGCTTTCGAAGCTTGCTCTCGCGCGAGAAACAGATCATCATCGCACCCTAAGGTTTCAAGAAAAGGCGCTCACTTGAGCGAAAATCAGCCGACTTTCCATATTTTTCGCTCCCCCTCGTCGGGCGAGCCTTCCCATGAGATCGTTGGTTTCGACAGGCGCGAATTGCAGGCGATATTTGACGTTTACGCACGTATGGTCGCCCAGGGTGTTTGGCGAGATTACGCTCTAGATTTTTCGACGTCGCGTGCTATTTTTTCCATTTTCCGGCGTAGCGGCGAAGCCGCTTACTATCGCATTGTCAAAGAGCCGAAATCAGCACGAAAACAAGGAGCTTATTCGATTGTCGCTCAAACCGGGCTGATCTTGAAGCGCGGCTCAGAGCTTCGTCGAGTGCTGGCCGTCATAGAAAAAAAGCCGACCTTTGTGACAATATAAAGCAAATCATAACTTTCGTAGCGCTACTTCCTCGATGCGGTGACTTGAGCCTTTGGTCAAGACAAGGCTGGCACGGGCGCGCGTTGGTAAGATATTGTCGTGCAAGTTACGAAGATTGATTCGCTTCCAAATGCTGCGCGCGGTCTCTTCTGCCTCAATATCCGAAATATCTGCAAATTTCCTGAAATAGGAACGAGGGTCGCGGAATGCTGTCGAGCGTAGCCGCATGAAACGGGAAACGTACCATTTTTCCAATTGGTCTTCGTCAGCGTCGAGATAAACAGAAAAGTCAAAAAAATCGGAGATGAAAGGTGTTTCCTTCCCGTCGCGCGGCAGCCGGCTGGGCAGAAGGACGTTCACGCCTTCGACGATGAGAATGTCTGGCCGGTCGACGCTGACTGTCTGGTTTGGCACAACATCATAGGTCAAGTGTGAGTAGATCGGCGCTTCAATATGACTCCTTCCGGCCTTGACGTCCGAGAGGAATCGCAGGAGGGCGTTGGTGTCGTAACTCTCTGGAAAACCCTTCCGATCCATGAGGTTTTCGTGCTCCAATTGCGCATTTGGCAAAAGGAACCCGTCGGTCGTGATCAGATCGACCTTTGGCGTGTTGGGCCAACGCGACAACAAGGCTTGAAGCACGCGCGCCGTGGTTGACTTGCCCACTGCGACCGATCCGGCGACGCCAATGATATAGGGCACCTTGCCATCGTCTGCGCCAAGGAAGCGCTGTGTGGCTTTAAATAGACCCTGGGTAGCGGCGACGTACAGCGCCAACAATCTGGAAAGCGGAAGGTAAATGGCGATCACTTCTTCCAAGGAAATCGGATCGTTGATCGACTGCAATCGTTTCAGGTCATCGATCGTGAGCGTCAAGGGAGTGTCGGCGCGTAATTGAGCCCACTCGTCTCTGGTGAAATGGCGATAAGGCGAAAGGTTCGGACCGGTCGTTTTGCCGGCAAAATCGCCGGCGGTTCGGTCAAAGCTTTCGTTCAAGGCCGCCTCCGGGTCACGCGAGGCCTCCTACTGGTTCCGGGAGGCTTTTTCTTGATGACCCGATTGTCGAGTGCGCCAAGCGAGTTCGTCGAACACATCCTGCAATGGAACGCCGCCGTCTTGAAGCAAGACCAATAGATGATAGAGAACGTCGGCGGCTTCCAGCTTCAGCGCCGCCTGATCTTTTTCCGCTGCGGCGATGACCGCCTCGACGGCCTCCTCGCCGAATTTTTTCGCGATTCTTGCGGTGCCCGAATCGAGGAGGCTTTTCGTATAGGACTGATCCGCCGAGGATTCGGCGCGGCGTGCGATCAAAGAAGCCAAATCGTGAAGAGTGAAGGCATCGGTCATTGGGTTTCTGCGCCTTGAATATCCGGCGGATCCAGACGCATCGGGAGCCCGGCTTTCGCCATAAAGGCTTTTGCTTCCCCGATCGTATATTCGCCGAAATGGAAGATTGAAGCCGCGAGCACGGCGCTGGCGCGCCCGTCGCGTACGCCTTCCACGAGATGCTCGAGGGTTCCCACGCCGCCCGAAGCAATGACGGGGACGGATACGGCGTCGGATATGGCGCGCGTCAGTTCGATGTCGAAGCCCGATTTCGCACCGTCGCGATCCATCGAGGTCAATAGGATTTCTCCCGCTCCCAGCGCAACAACTTCCTGAGCGTAGGCGACGGCGTCGAGTCCCGTCGGCCGGCGTCCGCCATGGGTGAAAATCTCCCATCGTCCTGGGGCGATGGCTTTGGCGTCGATTGCGACGACAATGCATTGGCTGCCGAATTTTTCCGCCCCGCGACGGACGAAGTCTCTGTCGTGCACGGCGGCGGTCATGATTGACGCTTTGTCGGCTCCAGCGAGCAGCAGGTTTCTGATGTCTTCGAGCGAGCGTACGCCTCCGCCGACGGTCAGCGGCATGAAACAGGCTTCGGCGGTTCTTCTGACGACATCGAGAAGAAGCTTGCGTTCTTCATGGCTCGCGGTGATGTCGAGGAAGCAAAGCTCGTCCGCGCCCGCGGCGTCATAGGCGATCGCGCATTCGACCGGGTCGCCGGCGTCGCGCAAATTGACGAAATTGACGCCTTTGACCACCCGCCCGTCTTTCACGTCGAGACAGGGAATGACACGAGTTTTGAGCAAAGGAATTCTCCTGGTCAGGCGGCGCGTTTCGACTTGATCAGCTTCAGAGCTTGTTCTGGATCGAGACGGCCGTCATACAGGGCTCGGCCGGTGATCGCGCCGGCGAGGCGGGCGCAGTCCGGCTCCAACAGCCTTTCAATGTCCGCGATCGACGCAAGGCCGCCCGAGGCGATTACGGGAATGGCCAAACCATTCGCCAAGGCGAGCGTTGCTTCGATGTTAAGCCCCTTCAGGACGCCGTCGCGCGCAATGTCCGTGTAAATGATGGCCGCGACGCCAGCGTCTTCGAATCGTTTGCCGAGTTCAATCGCGGTAAGCTGAGACGACCGCGCCCAACCCTCGACGGCGACAATGCCGTCGCGGGCGTCAACGCCAATGGCGATCTTGCCAGGATGGCGCCGCGCGGCCTCGCGAACGAGACCGGGATCGCGAACTGCGGCGGTGCCAATGATGATGCGATTGACGCCTTTGCCGAGCCACGCGTCGATGGTTCGCATGTCGCGGATGCCGCCGCCAAGTTGAAGGGGCATTTTCGTCAGCGCGGCCAAGACCTTCTCGACCGCCAGCGCGTTCATCGGCTTTCCCGCGAAGGCGCCGTCCAGATCCACGACGTGAAGATATTCGAACCCTTGTCGTTCAAAAATGATGGCCTGAGCGGCGGGATCGTCGTTGAAAACGGTGGCGAGGGCCATGTCGCCATGGACCAGCCGGACGCATTGGCCGCCTTTGAGATCAATCGCAGGAAAAAGGATCACGGACGCCACCTCAGAAAATTGGAAATCAGCCGCAAACCCACTGTCTGGCTCTTTTCGGGATGAAATTGCACGCCCACGATGGTGTCCCGCCCCACGATCGCTGTCAGCGCCTCGCCATAATCGACCGTGGCGATCACATCCGTGACGTCGGAAGCCATGAGATGAAAGGAATGAACGAAATAAGCGTTCAAGCCGTTTTCTCCCGTCGGAACGCCCTCAAGCACGGCGTGCCTTTGACGTAGCTCGAGATTGTTCCAGCCCATGTGAGGGATTTTCAGACGCGGATCTTTCGGTTTGATGGGACCGACTGTTCCTTTGATCCACCCGAGCCCCGGCGTTTCGTGATGTTCCAGTCCTCGTTCAGCCAACAATTGCATTCCGACACAGATACCGAGGAAAGGCTTTCCCCGGTCGCGAACGGCTGCTTCAAGCGCATCAACCATTCCGTCGATGGCGAGAAGACCTTGCCGGCAGTCCGGAAAGGCGCCGACGCCAGGCAACACCACGCGATCCGCTCGCGAGACGGCTTCCGGATCTGCCGTGACGATGACCGCGGTCGCAATGCCGCTCTCTCGAGCGGCTCGTTCAAACGCTTTGGCTGCAGAATGGAGATTGCCGGAGCCGTAATCGATGATTGCGACATTCAAATCTTGGGTTCTCCCGACGGAAAAAGGCCCAACAGATCCATCGTTTCAACCGTCGGCGCCTTGGATATGTTCTTGTGTCCCGGCGTATCGGATGGCGGTCGCGTTGGGGACGCTAAAGCATCCTCCGTAAGTCCGCTGAAATAGACGACTTCCGCGTCGCCGCGGGAGGCGCCCAAAGCGAGAGATCGCAACGCGAAGCCCGATTTCGTGAGATGAGATTGTTCCAAAAGATCGTTTTCCAGTCCGAAGGCCGACGCGCCGATCAAATAAAGCAGAAGCGTGGTATCGCTGCTGATGCGGAATGCGAAGGCGGCGCCTGCCACGACAGCAATCCAGACGGTCCAAAGCCCGAATGCGAACCACAAATGTCTGCGAATGGCCCAGATCGGGGTCAGCAGGAAAGCCTCCCAATCGAAACCGCGCTTCACAAAAACAGCTCGCTCCAGGGCGTGGGCCGGCGAATCGGCCCTCGGGAGAAAAACCTCATAGAGATTCATGGGGCCGTTTCTCCCGACGTCAAAGCGTTCCCTTCGTGGAAGGTATTCGTTCCATTTGTCGTGGGTCGATCGCCAACGCGTCCCCCAAGGCGCGGGCGACGCCCTTGAAGCAGGTTTCGACTATATGATGGCTGTTCACGCCATAGAGCGTCTCGATATGCAGCGCAATTGCGGCGTGTTGGGCGAATGCTTGAAAGAATTCGCGAACGAGTTCGGTGTCGAATTCCCCGATTTTCGTCCGGGGGATTTCGGTGCGAAAAACCAGAAAAGGACGGCCCGATACGTCTACCGCGACGCGGGTCAGCGTTTCGTCCATGGGCAAATGAACATCGGAATATCGCGTTATTCCGCGAAGATCGCCCGCCGCGCGCTTCAGCGCCTGGCCCAGGGCGATCCCGACGTCTTCCACCGTGTGATGCTGGTCGATATGCAGGTCGCCCTTCGCGACGATCTCGATATCCATCAGAGAATGGCGCGCCAACTGGTCCAGCATATGATCGAAAAAGCCGATGCCTGTCGAAATCTTGCTGACGCCGGCGCCGTCAATCGCAATTTTCACAAAGATATCGGTTTCTTTGGTCGTGCGTTTGATTTCGGCTTGTCGCGTCATTTTCTTTCTCGCGCCGCTGCCAGGCGGCATATTTACTCGGCGTCAGCTCGTCACGTTGATCGTTCTTGCGATCCGCGGCGCATCATTCGTTTCAGGCTGTGGCGTCGCGCTGACGAGCGCATTGGCTCATAGCAAATGGCGGTCGTTCGCGCCACTCTAACAGCAAAAGACTTGTCATTGCCAGACGCACGCCATAGATGCGGACTGCATGTCGCAAGAGGCGGCTTCCTGCGGGTTATCTCATGACCGACCAATCTGGCGCGCCTTCGATGCATGCCACGACAATCATACTGGTTCGCAAAGGCAACAAGACGGTCATCGCCGGCGACGGACAGGTGAGCCTGGGCCAGACCATCATCAAGGGCAACGCGCGCAAGGTGCGGCGCCTCGGCAAGGGGCAGGTCATCGTCGGCTTTGCCGGCGCGACGGCGGACGCTTTCACGCTCTGCGAGCGTCTCGAGGCCAAGCTTGAGCAACATTCGGGGCAGCTCCTGCGGGCCTGCGTCGAACTTGCCAAGGACTGGCGCACCGACCGCTACTTGCGTCGCCTCGAAGCCATGATGCTGGTTGCCGACAAAAACGCCGCGCTCGTTCTTACGGGCAACGGCGACGTTTTGGAGCCCGAGGCGGCGTCGGACGGCGTGGTCATGGGGATCGGCTCGGGCGGCAATTACGCCCTGGCGGCTGGCCGCGCTCTTATCGACACGGAGATGGACGCCGAAACCATCGCGCGCCGGTCCTTGCACATCGCCGCGGAAATCTGCGTGTACACCAATTCGAATATCGTCGTCGAAACCATCGATTCGCTCTAGCTGCAAGCCGAGCAAAGATTCCGGGCCCTGAGCAATGACCGACCTCTCTCCGCGCGAAATCGTTTCCGAGCTTGATCGCTTTATCATCGGCCAGAAGGACGCCAAGCGAGCCGTCGCGATTGCGCTGCGCAATCGTTGGCGGCGATTGCGTCTCGAAGGAGCGATGCGCGAGGAAGTTCTGCCTAAGAATATTTTGATGATTGGACCGACTGGCTGCGGCAAGACCGAGATCGCCCGGCGTCTCGCGCGTCTGGCCAATGCGCCCTTTCTCAAGGTTGAGGCGACGAAGTTCACCGAAGTCGGCTATGTCGGCCGGGACGTCGAACAAATCATCCGCGATCTCGTGGAAATCGGAATTTCACTGGTCAAGGAGACGAAACGGAAGGACGTCGCGGCGCGCGCGCAACTGGCGGCTGAGGAGCGGATCGTCACCGCCCTGGTCGGGGCTAACGCCAGCGCGGCGACCCGCGACTCCTTCCGCCGCAAGTTGCGTGCGGGGGAGCTGGAAGACAAGGAAATCGAAATTGAAATTGCTTCGACCTCATCGTCCTCGCTGCCGATGTTCGAGCTCCCCAATATGCCCGGCGCGTCCGTTGGCGCGATATCATTAGGGGATATATTCGGGAAGGCGAATCGTTCGAAGCAGCAACGCTTGCAAGTCAAAGACGCCTATGCCCCTTTGCAAGCGGAAGAAAGCGAGAAACTGCTCGATCAGGACGAGATCGTGCGTCTGGCGATTCGTGAAGTCGAAAATAATGGAATCGTTTTTCTCGATGAAATCGACAAGATTTGCGCCCGGGACGGCCGCAGCGGCGATGTTTCGCGCGAGGGCGTTCAACGCGATCTCCTGCCCTTGATCGAGGGTACGACGGTGGCCACCAAGCATGGCGCCATCAAAACGGATCACATCCTCTTCATTGCGTCCGGCGCATTTCATGTCGCCAAGCCATCCGATCTTCTCCCCGAGTTGCAAGGCCGCTTGCCGATACGTGTCGAATTGTCTTCGCTCGACGAAGAGGACTTCAAACGGATACTGACCCAGCCTGAAGCAAGTTTGACAAAGCAATATTCTGCATTGCTTGCCACAGAGGGCATAAGCTTGGCGTTTACAGCGGACGCCATTGAAGCGCTGGCGCGCGTGGCGGTTCACGTCAATTCGAGCGTCGAAAACATCGGCGCCAGACGTTTGCAGACGGTCATGGAACGGGTGCTTGACGACGTCAGCTTTGCCGCGGCCGACCATTCAGGCCAGGTTGTGACGGTCGATGGAGCCTATGTTGAGGAGCGAGTCGGGGAACTGTCACGCAATGTCGATTTGAGTCGCTTTGTATTGTGATAAAGCCTTACGGTTTGTCCTATTGTCGAAAAACCGAGAAAAACCGTGCTGAAAGTGCGTTAATCAGTCGCGCGAAGTTTTAGGGGAATTGCAAGCGGCGCAGTTCAACGCGCAACTTTCCATGACTATATAACGGCAAACCGATCGGCCAGAATGTGGAGGATCGATGAGAAACACCGGCTTTCTGTTAATATTTTGGTTAAGTTGCTCCTTAGTGGTGTTATTCATGCGAAGGCAGAATCGATCGACGATGTTATTCTTGTTGGCGGGATGGTCAAAACGGTGGACGGGAAGTTGATCAGGATGCTCGGCGGGTTCGTGAACTGACGCCGGGCCTTGGTCGACGGTGATTGGGCAAGGCTGTCAACTTGAACATTGGCCATTCCGGCGGGACAAGAGGTGGTCCCCGGACCGCACTTCCGCCGCGACCGCCCTTGCCACGGAATTCGAGCGACGTCATAAGACGCTCAATCCTCCACTGCGCAGCGACCAATGACTTCATTTCCCGAACGCGTCTTTTCCGGAATTCAGCCGACCGGAAATCTGCACCTTGGCAATTATCTGGGCGCCATCGTCAAATTCGTCGCCCTGCAAAAAACGCACGAATGTTTGTTCTGCGTGGTCGATCTCCACGCGATCACCGTGCCGCAGGATCCTAAGGAATTGCGTCAGGCGATTCGCAGAATCGCCGCCGCTTACATCGCGTCGGGGGTCGATCCGGCGAAAAACATCATTTTCAATCAGAGCCAGGTGGCGGAACATGCGGAACTCGCCTGGATTTTCAACTGCGTCGCGCGCATGGGGTGGCTTAACCGCATGACCCAGTTCAAGGAGAAAGCGGGCAAGGATCGCGAAAACGCGTCGATAGGGCTTTTCGCTTATCCCGCCCTGATGGCGGCTGACATCCTCCTCTACAAGGCGACGCACGTTCCGGTCGGAGAAGACCAAAAGCAGCACATTGAACTCGCCCGTGACGTCGCTCAGAAGTTCAACAATGACTTCGCCGATTCTATTGCGGCGAATGGGCATCAGGGCGGTTTCTTTCCGCTGCCCGAACCGCTTATTCAGGGCCCTGCGGCGCGGGTGATGAGCCTTCGCGACGGCACGAAAAAAATGTCCAAATCCGATCCTTCGGAATTTTCGCGGATCAATCTATCCGACGATGCAGACGCCATCGCGCAGAAGGTGCGCAAAGCGAAAACCGATCCCGAGCCATTGCCGCTCGCCAAAGACGGCTTGGGCGGTCGACCCGAGGCCGAAAACCTGGTTGGGATTTTCGCGGCGTTGAGCGATTCGACTCCGGACGCCGTCCTCCAGCAATTTGGCGGCTCTCAGTTTTCCACTTTCAAGCAGGCGTTGGTCGATCTTGCCGTCGAGCGACTGGGACCAATCGGGGCTGAAATGCGCCGGCTGGAGGCGGATCCGGCCTATATCGACAGCCTTCTTCGGGAGGGTTCGCGGCGTGCGCGAGAAATCGCCGAACCGAATATGTGTCAGGTCAAGGATATCGTCGGCTTTATTCGTTGAGCCGCGCCCGATTGGTCTGCCCTTTGCTATCCTCTGGTGAAACGCCTATCTTCCAGCCAGAACCATCTCCGGCCTTGAACCGGACGATATTGGAGGCATGAATGTTCATTCAGACTGAATCGACGCCTAATCCAGCGACGTTGAAATTCCTTCCCGGCGGGCCCGTTCTCAATGGATCGAGGGATTTTCCGAGCGCGCGTGATGCGAAGGCGTCTCCGCTGGCGAGCGCGATTTTTGCGATAGACGGCGTCGGCGGCGTATTTTTCGGACCGGATTTCATATCGGTCACGAAATCTTCGGGAGATTGGCCGCAACTCAAGCCCGCCATTCTCGGCGCCATTATGGAACATTTCATGTCGGGGGAGCCAATTCTTACCCCGGGCGCCGGGGAGGCCGATTCCTCGCCAGACGAGTTTTTCGCTCCGGAACACGCGGAAACAGTGTCTCAAATCAAGGAATTGCTGGAGACCCGCGTCCGGCCGACCGTCGCGGCCGACGGCGGCGACATCGTGTTTCGGGGCTTCAAAGACGGGACCGTGTATCTTCATATGAAAGGCGCGTGTTCGGGCTGCCCCTCATCGACGGCGACCCTCAAGCGCGGCGTCCAGAACCTGCTCTGTCATTTCATAGCAGAGGTCAAATTGGTCGAGCAGGTGTAAAGCCACTCGCGAGCCGTTCGACAGGGAGCGAAACGCCGACCTAATGCGCATACTCGCGATCGACACGGCTTTGCCTGCAGTTTCTGTTTGCGTCCTTGACGATGGCGCCCGCGAACCGGTCGCAATCGAATCGATCCCGGTTGAAAAGGGTCATGCGGAAGCGCTTTTGCCCATGATCGAACGGGTCATGGCGAAGGTCGGGGGAGGATTTTCGTCGATCGGACGCGTCGCGGTGACCGTCGGGCCCGGTTCTTTTACAGGAATCCGAATTGGCGTCGCGGCCGCGCGCGGCATCGCGCTGGCCTGCGGGGTCGAGACGGTCGGCGTTTCGACGCTCGCCGCTTTCGCGGCGCCGCTTCTGGATCGGGAATCTGACGGCATCGTGGCGACAGCCATCGACGCGCGGCATGGCAACGTCTTCTTTTCGGCTTATGGCCCAGCCGGTCGTGTTCTTGCTTCGCCGCGAATCCTGCCTTTGAGGGAAGCCTGCCGGCTTCTGAGCGGCAGCCGCGTGCGCGCGGCGGGATCGGGCGCTTATCTTTTACGGGAAGAAGCGGCGGCTTTCGGTGGAGACATCGCCATCTTGAATGGCTCTCCCGCGCCTGACATTATGGCTGTGGCGCGGCTGGGGCTTGCGGCTGCGCCGGAAAACGCGCCCGCGCGGCCGATTTACCTCAAGGCCGCCGATGCGCAACCGACTGTCCAGCGCTCCCTGCCGCGTGTAACCTCATGATGGCTCCGTTTTTCCTCCGTGCGACCCCTTTTGCCGCCATTCCGCGCACCCTCCGCGTCTCGGACGCCATGGAATGTTCCCGTTTGCACCAGATGAGTTTTGCGCATCCATGGTCGATCATGGATTTTGAGGCGCTGTTGAACGATCCCGCCTGTGTGGGCGATGGCGTTGACGATAAATCTGGTCTTCTCGGATTTATCCTGTCGCGTCGAGCGGCGGACGAGGCTGAAGTGTTGACGATTGTGGTTGCGGCCGCGGCTCGACGGCATGGCTACGGGTTGAAGCTTTTGACGTCTCATATCGCGCGGCTGGCGGCCTTTGGCGTCAGAAATCTTTTTCTCGAAGTCGATGAGGCGAATGCGCCAGCTCTTAAGCTTTATCGGCGCTTCAGCTTTTCGGTTGAGGGAACAAGAAAGGGATATTATGCGAAAAATCAGGGAAAGCGGAGCGATGCTTTGATTATGCGTCGTAGTTTAAATTGACGTTGCGGCCGTCAGCCTCGTCATAAATATGTCGTGACAACTCCTTAACGGGCGCAAATGCCCTATTTCCGCGCGATTTTGTTGATTCTTGTCCTTTGCGGGTTCTACGGGATCGGCGTGCCAATTCAAACCCTGGCGCGCCGTCGGGGCTGGGCCTTGTCTCGAAAAATTCCGGTTTTTTTTTCCCAGACCGTCTGCACGCTGCTTGGCCTTCGGGTCCGTTTCGAAGGTGAGAATTTAGGGCCGAAACCTCGCATGATCGTTGCCAATCATGTTTCATGGAGCGACATTCTCGTTCTTGCCAGCCGCGAAACACCCTGTTTTGTCGCGAAGAGCGAGGTCGCGGATTGGCCGGTCCTGGGCGCCTTCGCGCGCGTGCAGGACACTATTTTCGTTCGCAGGGAAAGCCGCGCCGACGTTCCCCGAGTGAACGCAGCCTTGGCGCGAAAAATGATCGGCGGAGAGGATATTTTGCTGTTCGGGGAAGGAACCTCGAGCGACGGCGCGGGCGTTTTGAATTTCAAACCGTCCCATTTTGCCGCCGCGCGCGACGCGCTGCGTCTTTCCCCTGACCTCGCCGAGATCACGGTCCAGCCCGCTGCGATCGTTTACACCCATGCGCGCGGGCGCAAGCTCGACGCCAACGGCCGCCGGGCGTTGGCGTGGTTTGGCGACGCGGATTTGGCGCCTCACATCTGGTTGTTGCTCAAGAGCGCGCCGATCGATTGCGTCGTGCGCTTTGGCGGCGCGATTTCGTTCAATGCGGACAGCGACCGAAAAGTCGTGGCCTACGAAACGGAACAGGCGGTGCGCGCGTTAACCGGTGGCGAAATCGCGGCGCTGGGAGGCGGTGATAAAATGCAGGAAATTTCGGGTGGAACCGGGTAGGATCAACGGGTAAATGCGTCGATCCCTACTGCCGCGGAGGAAATTTGAAGCCCGATCTGGAAGTTGCCGCAGCCGATGTCAATCGAGCGCCTGCTCGACCGGATTTCGCGGATAGGCGAGGCGGAAAGGTTCTCGTCAAATCCTATGGCTGCCAGATGAATGTCTATGACGCCGCCCGTATGGCGGACGTCCTGGCGCCGGAAGGTTTTGCCGAAACGAGCGAGCTGGACGAAGCCGATCTGGTCATTTTGAATACTTGCCATATTCGTGAGAAGGCATCGGAAAAGGTTTTCTCCGAACTCGGTAAGCTCCGCCAAATCAAGAATGCGCGCAGAGCCGAGGGCAAGGAATTTCGAATTGCCGTGGCCGGCTGCGTCGCGCAGGCGGAGGGCGCGGAGATTTTACGCAAGCAACGCGCGGTGGACATTGTAGTCGGCCCACAGAGCTATCATCGCTTGCCTGAATTGGTGCGGTTGGCCGCCGATGGACCGGTGATCGACACCGAATTTCCGACTGAAGACAAATTCGATCATCTTGGAACGCCATCCGACGACCGGATCAGGCGGCGTGGCGTCAGCGCTTTCCTGACGGTTCAGGAAGGTTGCGATAAATTTTGCTCCTTCTGCGTTGTCCCTTACACGCGCGGGGCTGAGATGTCGCGCGACGCGGCCAAAATCATTTCCGAAACGGAAACGTTGGCGCGAGCGGGCGTGCGCGAGATCACTCTGCTGGGTCAGAATGTCAACGCCTATCACGGGCGAGGCGAATCGGGCGGCGAATGGTCGCTGGCGCGCTTGATCGAGCGCCTGGCGCGGGTGGAGGGGCTGGCGCGCTTGCGCTATACGACCAGCCACCCCAACGACATGACCGATGATTTGATCCGTGTTCACGGCGATCAGCCGGAGCTTATGCCTTTCTTGCATCTTCCCGTGCAATCGGGCTCCGATCGCATTCTCGCCGCGATGAATCGGAAACATGGCGCCGACGATTATTTGCGGCTGGTCGAAAAAATCCGGACCGCGCGTCCTGACATCGCGCTGTCGTCGGATTTCATCGTCGGTTTTCCCGGCGAGACGTCGGAGGATTTCGAGGCGACTTTGGCGCTGATTCGCGCCGTTGGCTTCGCTTCGACTTTTTATTTCAAATATTCCCCCCGTCCGGGAACGCCAGGCGCAGAAATCCAGAATCAGGTTCCGGAAGAGGTCAAGGCCGAACGGCTCGCGCGCTTGGGCGAATTGGTCGAAGCGCAACGCAGAGCCTTCAATCTCGCGCTTGTCGGCCGAACGGTCGAGGTCCTTTTTGAGAAGCGGGGCCGAAAACCTGGGCAGATCGCGGGAAAATCTCCCTATCTCCAGATGGTTCAGGTCGACGGGCCAGACCATCTGGTCGGAAAAGTCGCCGCGGTTGAAATCGTCGAATGCGGCTCAAATTCCCTCTTCGGTCGGTTGATGAGCGAGATCGAACCTGGGTCCGGCGCCGGGGAGGCGTGTTAGCCATGTCATCGTTCAACGATGCGCTCGAGAACGCCGAACGCGCCGAGGATGGCGTCGCGACGGAATCAGGGCTGACCCTTGACGACAATCGCATGGCTTCACTGGTTTTTGGTCAATATGATCAGAATCTGGCGCGCATCGAGCGGCGGCTGAATGTCTCGCTCAATGCCAACGGCAATCAGGTCGTCATCAAGGGCCAAGCCGAAGCAGTAGGCCATGCGCGCCGAGTCTTGCAGATTCTATGGGCGCGGGCGCGTTCCGGACATCCGGCGACGATGGGCGATGTCGATGGCGCAATTCAGGAATGCGCGCTTCAGGGAAATCTCTTTCCCAAGGAGAGTCCGCAACCGCGATCGACTTTCGAACAAATATCGACACGGAAGAAAGGGCTCGTCCGAGCCAGGACGGCGGCGCAAGACCTCTATCTGCGCGAACTCAAGCGGTTTGAACTGGTTTTTGCGGCCGGGCCGGCCGGCACGGGCAAGACGTGGCTTGCCGTGGGCCATGCGGTGTCCTTGCTCGAGCAGGGCGTCGTCGAGCGTTTGATCTTGTCGCGGCCCGCGGTCGAGGCCGGAGAGCGGCTGGGATTTCTGCCGGGGGATATGAGAGAAAAGGTCGATCCCTATCTGCGCCCGATTTATGACGCGCTCCAGGAATTCATGGACCCGCGCATGGTCGAAAGGGGGATGCAGACTGGAATGATTGAGGTCGCGCCTCTTGCCTTCATGCGCGGGCGCACCTTGAGCAATGCCTGCGTTTTGCTGGATGAGGCGCAAAACGCCACATCCATGCAGATGAAAATGTTCCTGACGCGTCTCGGCGAGGGATCGCGTATGATCGTAACGGGCGACCCGACCCAGACCGATCTCCCCCCGGGACAGAGGTCCGGTTTGGGCGAGGCGGTCGAACTGTTGAAAGGCGTCGAAGGCGTTGGCATCGTGACGTTCGAGGACGCCGATGTCGTCCGCCATGATCTCGTGCGGCGGATCGTCGGCGCCTATGAGGCGGCGGCCAGGCGGGAGAGGGAAAAGGTGGTTCCCCGTTCGAACATTGACAAGGACTGGTCTCCATGAGTCCCGTCATCGAAATCGCGGTCGAATGTCCAGCTTGGCAGGAGCTCGGCGATTTGGAGATCATCGTCGCCCAATGCGTCGATCTTGCTTTGCGAGAGTTGGGAGAAAAGCTGCTCAAGGGGGCCGAGGTCAGTCTGCTTTTTTGCGACGACGCGCGGATGCGAGAACTGAACCGGCAGTTTCGGGGCAAGGATAAGGCGACCAATGTGTTATCCTTTCCGGGCGTCGATCCATTGGACTCGGCGCGTTTTCTGGGTGATATCGCGCTCGCCCATGAAACGATCGCCCGCGAAGCCGAGGAACAGGGGAAATCATTCGAGCATCATGTCCGTCACATGATCGTCCACGGATTCCTCCATCTTCTCGGCTATGATCATGAGGCTGAGGCCGAGGCCCTGGAAATGGAAGCGATGGAGATTCGTATCCTTGAAAGACTAGGGATCGAAAATCCTTATCGTGAAAACTTTGAACGTGAGTCTGATTGCAATGGCCGTCTCTGAACGGGATAAGGAAGAGCCTCCTTCTATTGAACGAAGTCCGGGGAAACAGGGTCCGTCGCTGATGGAGCGGCTGAGGGCGCTGTTCGGACTGAGCGGCGCATCGATCCGCGATGATATTGAAGACGCGCTCGAAGACGCATCGATCGCGGATGGCTTCAGTCCGCAAGAGCGGACGATCTTGAAGAATGTGCTCGGCCTGCACGAGATCAGGGTGAGCGACGTCATGGTGCCAAGAGCCGATATTGTCTCGGCGCCAGTTGACGCGTCCCTCGGGGAAGTGCTGTCAATATTTCGAACCGCGGGGCATTCGCGCCTGCCCGTGGTCGGCGAGACGCTGGATGATCCCCGCGGCATGGTTCACATCAGAGACTTCGTCGATTTTGTCGCGGCGGACGCCGAATCGAAGTTCAATCGAAGATCGAGCGCGGCCGCGGGTGGCTCTTCGTCGGCAATTTCGTCGCGGCCGGACGCCCTGCCAAATGAGCGCCTGCTGGCGATCGATCTGAGCGTCTCGCTTGAGGCGGCAGGGATCCTGAGGTCGGTTCTTTATGCGCCGCCTTCTATGCCGGCATTGGATTTGCTTGTCAAAATGCAGGCGACGCGAACCCATATGGCGCTGGTGATAGACGAATACGGCGGGACGGACGGTCTCGTCTCGATTGAGGATATCGTCGAGATGATTGTCGGCGACATCGAAGACGAACATGACCTCGATGAAAGTCCCAAGATTGAAACGGCAGGGTCCGGGATTTTCATCGCCGATGCGCGCGTGGGCCTTGAGGAAGCGTCGGAGAAGACAGGGCTTGATCTGATCGGGCTCGGTGAGCGCGAGGAAGTCGATACTCTGGGTGGACTCGCGGCCGCTTTCGCCGGAAGGGTCCCGATTCGCGGCGAGGTTGTTGCGAGTCCCGATCGCGATTTTGAATTCGATATCGTCGATGCCGATCCGCGACGCGTTAAACGCCTGAAATTGAGGGTGACGGGCCTCGGCTCGGCGGGCGAACCGACCTCGGACGGGGAAAAACCCGCCTCATGACGCCTTTGCCGCACGGGCCTGTCATTTTTCCATCGCAGCCTTTGCCTGGGGAAAGGTCCTTTCCTAGGTTGCGGGACGTTCGCAATTGCGGGATTGCCATCTTAGACTCGAAGCGACGCGCGACGCGCGCGTCGCGGCCCGCCGTCCCCCGTGCGGACCATTAAGCAAAGTGACGTCCCCGCGCCGTTTTTGTCGGGAAGGCCCGATGTTCGCACTTCAGCAATATGTCGTTCTCGCCGAAGGGTGGCCCCGGCGCCTCGTCGCATTCTGCGCCGGCGCTTTCGGCGCTTTGGCGCTGGCTCCGGTGAATTTCTTTCCGGCGCTCGCCATATCCATGGTCGTGTCCGTCTGGCTTTTGGACGGTTCGACGGCGAGCACATTTGGGGCGATTTTGCGGCGTTCCGCCAGCGCTGGCTGGTGGCTGGGCTTCGGCTATTTCGTCGTCGGCCTGTGGTGGCTTGGGGCGGCTTTTCTCGCGGATGGCGATCGATTCGCGTGGGCCTTGCCGCTTGGTGTCGTTGGCTTGCCCGTTTTTCTGGCATTTTTCACGGCATTGGGTTTCGTTTTCGCGCGGCTTCTGTGGTCGCCGAGCCCCTTGCGCATTTTCGCGCTTGCGGCAGGGCTGAGCGCTTCCGAATGGCTCCGAGGCTCGGTTCTGACAGGCTTTCCTTGGAATGACTTCGGGATGGTGTTGGGCGGAAATCTTTACCTCGCGCAAACCGCGTCGATCTGGGGATTGTATGGCCTGACCGTATTGTCGGTTTTGATTTTCGCGTCGCCTGCGCTGTTCTTTCAAAAGGGCCGGAAAAATGTGCCGGTTGGAGGGATTCTTTTTCTTGCCCTGTTAGGACTTTTCGGCGCGGTCCGCCTGTCGGCGCCGGAGCGCTTTGTCAAGGGAGCCCGACTGCGCCTCATCCAACCCGACGTCGCCATCGCCGATTTTCGCTCCGACCGGAGGAATCAGCTTCTAGAACATTATTTGTCGCTCTCGGACCGCGCGACGTCTCCCGATAGAAATGGCGTCGGCGACGTCACGCACCTATTCTGGCCGGAATCGTCGTTTCCCTTCATACTGTCTCAGGACGGCGGGGCTTTGTCCTTGATAGGATCGCGGTTGCAAAACGCCATCCTGCTGACGGGAGCGGCGCGCGCGGAGGGAGAAGGGCCGCGCGCAAAATATTTCAATTCCATTCAGGTGATTTCCGGCGGGGAGGTCAAGGAAAGCTACGATAAGATTCATCTCGTTCCGTTCGGGGAATATATTCCCTTCGGAGATATCGTCTCTCGCCTCGGGCTCACGCAGTTCGTCGATATTCCCGGCGGCTTCAGCCACGGCCGATCTTCCCGTCTTCTGACCGCTCCCGGTCTGCCGCCGATCTTGCCGTTGGTTTGTTACGAATCGATCTTTCCCAATGAAATTGCGGATCGAATCTCTTCGCAGGCCGTGCGTCCCGGCGTGATGTTGAATGTCACGAATGATGGCTGGTTTGGAAAGACGTCGGGGCCCTATCAGCATTTCGAACAGGCGCGCCTGCGCACGATCGAGCAGGGACTTCCGATGATTCGCGTCGCGAATACGGGAATTTCCGCGATTCTCGACCCCTTTGGTCGGGCGACCGCTTACGCACCGCTTGGTGTCGAGGCTGTGCTTGACGGTGAATTGCCGAAAGCTTTGCCAGCAACAATTTACTCGCGTCATTGGATCATTTTGCCGCTGATCTTGTGGGTTGCGGTTTTCTTCGTTTCCCTGGTGGGGCGGCGAAAGGTTTGACTTTAGGTCATGGGTTGGTGCAAACTAAGGTTGTAAATCGACGGGTTTCGCGCACGTGACCAAAATTCCCAATCCAATTGACAGGCATGTCGGCGCCCGGGTGCGGATGCGCCGTATGCTTGTTGGAATGAGTCAGGAAAAGCTTGGCGAAGCGTTGGGACTGACCTTTCAGCAGATCCAGAAATATGAAAAGGGAGCCAATCGGATCAGTGCGAGCCGGCTCCAGCAAATTTCCGAGGCGCTGAACATTCCGCTCGCCTATTTTTTCAAGGGCGCGCCAGTGTCCGATGGCGCGGCCCAGGGAGGCTTGGCGGAGGCGAGCGCGGAAGACAATTTTTTCAGCGATTTTGTCATGACTTCGGAGGGCCTCAGCCTTAACCGCGCCTTCGCGCGGATATCGGACCCCAAAGTTCGGAAGCGGATCGTTGATCTCGTCGCCACTTTAGCCGAAAACGAAAATCGGGTTTGAGGCGTTTGTTTCGTTCGGTATAACGAACGAAATTATCGATTTCGCTTGACCAAAAGAACGCCTCCCTTATAGACGATCCCGCTCTGAACAACATTCCAGGCCGGGTGGTTGCGCGTCGCGAGCAACGAAAACCAACCTCCCTTCAACCGCGTACGGGCAGGCTCAGCCAAATGCAGCCGCCCTGACTTTGATTTTGGAGAGCTTTCGTGGCCCGTAGCGATTTTCTGTTCACGAGTGAATCGGTTTCCGAGGGGCATCCGGACAAGGTCGCCGATCGGATTTCGGATGAAATCGTCGATCTTTTCTTCCGCGAAGGCGAAAAAGCCGGCCTTGACGGCTCGCAAATTCGCGTGGCGGCGGAAACGCTGGTCACGACTAATCGCGTCATCATTGCCGGCGAGGTGCGTGGTCCGGAAATTTCGCACGCACAGATCGAGCAGGCCGCGCGGAACGCGATCAAGGATATCGGTTACGAACAGACCGGGTTCCATTGGGACACAGCCGAAATCGAAATCCTGCTCCACGCGCAATCAGCCGACATCGCCCAGGGCGTGGACGCCGCCGGCAACAAGGACGAGGGCGCGGGCGACCAGGGCATCATGTTCGGATATGCTTCGAACGAAACCGCGGATCTTATGCCGGCGCCCCTCTATTACGCGCATAAAATTCTCGAATCGCTCGCGACAGCGCGAAAAGCTGGCGAAGGCGAGGCGATCAAACTGGGGCCGGACGCCAAGAGTCAGGTCACAGTAAAATATGTCGGCGGTCGGCCGATCGGCGTTACGCAGATCGTGCTCTCCACCCAGCACGTCGATGAGGATTTGACCTCGGAAGACGTCCGCAAGATTGTGGAGCCTTATATCGTCGGGGCCCTGCCCAAGGGCTGGATCTCGGACCAGACGATCTGGCACGTCAATCCGACAGGCAAATTCGTGATCGGGGGCCCGGATGGCGACACCGGCCTCACTGGACGCAAGATCATCGTCGATACCTATGGCGGCGCGGCGCCCCATGGCGGCGGCGCCTTTTCAGGCAAGGACCCGACCAAGGTCGATCGGTCAGCCGCCTATGCCGCGCGCTACCTTGCTAAAAATGTAGTGGCGGCGGGCTTGGCCGATCGCGTGACGATCCAGCTTTCCTATGCGATTGGCGTGTCGGAGCCATTGTCGATCTATGTCGACGCGCACGGCACCGCCAAGGTCGACGAAGCTGCGCTTGAGGACGTCCTCTTCAAGATCGTCCGTCTTTCTCCGCGCGGCATTCGCGAGCATCTTCAGCTCAATCGCCCGATTTACGCGCGCACCGCGGCCTATGGGCATTTTGGCCGCAAGCCGGACGGCGACGGCGGATTTGCCTGGGAAAAGACGGATCTGGTCGAAAAGCTCAAGGCCCATTTCGCCTGAAGTCAAAGCTGATGACGTCTTCTGAATATGACGGCCCGCGTCGCGCGCGTCGCGAAGCGGGCCTTTACGGGCGGCGCAAAGGCAAGGCGCTTCGCCCGCGCCAGGCGGAATTGGTCGAAAATCTGTTACCCTGCCTTCAGATCGATCTGTCGCGACCCATCGACCTTCCTGCCGAGCTGTTTTCAAATCGGCCAAGTGAATTGCGGCTTGAAATTGGCTTTGGCGGGGGTGAGCATCTTGCTGCTGACGCTCTTGCCCATCCCGGACGCGGATTTTTTGGTTGCGAACCATTTGTCAATGGCGTCGCCAAATTGTTGGTGGAAGTCGAGCGGTTCGGACTTGAAAATGTTCGCATCCATCCAGGCGACGCTGGCGAGTTGATCGACGCGTTGCCAGACAATTGTCTTTCCGGCGTTTGCCTGCTTTATCCCGACCCATGGCCGAAACGCCGCCACAAGGAGCGGCGCTTCGTTTCCGATCCGATGCTCGCGCGGTTGGCGAGGGTCATGCGGCCGGGCGCCGAACTGCGCTTTGCAACGGATATTGACGATTATGCCGGATGGACGCTCGCCCGCATTTTGCGCTCGCCGGATTTTCTGTGGCCGGCACGGTCGGCGCAGGATTGGTTGACGCCATGGGAAGGATGGGTTGGCACGCGCTATGAGGCGAAGGCGCTGCGCGAGGGGCGGCGACCAGTCTACTTGACCTTCATTCGGCGTTGATCGCCGGCGCCTCGTCCGCGACGGCGCGTCGGCCGTACCGATGCAATTGCGCGCCGTGCGCCTTAAGCCAGGCCTCCGCCTCTTCGGTCCTTGGACAAAGACTTTTCGTCAAGGCCCAGAAATTTTCCGAATGGTCGTGATGGCGAAGATGCGCCGTTTCATGAGCGGCAAGGTAATCAAGGACGAAGGACGGCGCGAGGATCAGCCGCCACGAGAAATTCAGCGCGCCCTTGGCGGAACAGGAACCCCATCTGCTGGATGTATCCCGCAACGAAAGGCTGATCGGGCGGCGCCCTGCTTTGGCGGCATGTCGAGACACCGCCTGTTCGATGTCACGACGCGCTTCCCGCCGAAGATAGTCCGCCACGCGCCGTTCGAAATGGACCGGCTCGCCGCTCGCGCAAATTGAGAGCGCGCCGTCGACCCGTTCGACCCAAACCGGTCCGGTTCGTTCAGCGCGCTTGGGGCAATGGTGAAGAATATGCTCGACGCCGCGCAGCGGAATCCTGGCGCCTGGCAGGAAGGGGGTTCGTTGCGGTATCCGCGCCAGCCTGTTGGCAAGCCATTCGGCGTGACGTTGGGCAAAGTCGTGCGCCTGACGGAGGCTCGCCTTTGTGGGAATCGTCAGGACGATGTCGCCGGTCGTTCCCCTGATCCTGAGCGTGAGCCGTCGCGCCGCGGCGGCGCGCTTAACCACGACTTTGAAGACCCGATCCCTGTGCCGGACGTCGATGGAATCGATTTCATCGGGCGTTTCACGATGAAACGCCTTGAGAAAGCTTGTAAAAGCCGTCGTCTTCATGACGAGTAAACTCTCCCGCATTCATTTCTGGCATTGCGGACAAAAGAACGTCGAGCGTCCATTTTGTATGCGACGTTGGATGATCCCCTTGCATTTCGGCTTGGGGCAAGACTCGCCGGTTCGACCGTAGACGCCGAAATTATGTTGGAAATAGCCAAGCGAGCCATCGGCCTGGCGGTGATCGCGCAAGGATGAGCCGCCGGCCGCGATCGCCTCTTCCAGAACGGCGCGAATGGCTCTGACAAGGCGCTCTGTCTTTCCGGTCGGCGCGCTTTCCCGCGCCGCTATGTCCGACGCGGGACGGTCGGGCGCGAGACCGGCGCGATGCAAAGCCTCGCAGACATAGATGTTTCCGAGGCCGGCGATCAGCTTTTGGTCGAGCAGGGCGGCCTTGAGCGATGTCTTTCGCCCGGCGAAGAGCTCGGCAAGGGTTTCTGAATTGAAATTGTTCGACAAAGGCTCGACGCCAAGATTGGCGAAAAAAGGAAGCGCGTCCAATTGCGCATGATCCGCCAAGGTCATGAAGCCGAAGCGCCGCGGATCGTTGTAGGTCACCAAGCTATCGTCAAGATGAATGACGACGTGGTCATGCGCTGGGTCCTTCGAGTGCGGCGCTACGAAACTCCCGACAGGATCGGCGGCGTTTTCGACGCGGAAAGAGCCGCTCATCCCGAGATGGGCGATCAACGCCTGGTTGTCGTCCAGGGCGGCGATCAAATATTTGGCGCGTCGCTGCAAGGCTGTGATTTGACGCCCTTGCAATCTTTCGGCGAAGCGCTGAGGAAAGGGGATGCGCAAATTCTCCCGGCGCATTTCGACCCGCGAAATTCGCGCGCCCACCAATGTCGGAGCCAGTCCCCGTCGAACGGTCTCAACTTCGGGGAGTTCCGGCATCTTTTTTTCTCCAATCCGGGCATTCGAAGCGATAGATAGCCATTGGCTGGCGACCGCGCTATGGTCCGCCAACTTTCGGGAGTGGCAGATGCAGGATGCGCAACCGCCGGAAACGGTGACGAATCAGTACGCCGAATCGACAACACATTTTGGCTATTCGGAAGTGCTCCTCAACGAAAAACAGGGGCTTGTCGACGAGGTATTTCATAAGGTCGCGCATCGGTACGATCTGATGAACGATCTGATGTCGGGCGGCCTGCATCGGGTTTGGAAAGATATTCTGGTC
Source organism: Candidatus Rhodoblastus alkanivorans (assembly GCF_022760755.1). Taxonomy (NCBI): domain Bacteria; kingdom Pseudomonadati; phylum Pseudomonadota; class Alphaproteobacteria; order Hyphomicrobiales; family Rhodoblastaceae; genus Rhodoblastus; species Candidatus Rhodoblastus alkanivorans. Next base: position 305,978 of record NZ_JAIVFP010000001.1, on the reverse strand, counting down.
TCCAGGATCAGACCATCGACGCGAACCGCGTTCAAACATCTTGACGTGGCGGGTGGCACCGGCGACGTTGCTTTTCGTGTCGCGCGCGCAGGTGGCGACAAGACTGAGGTCACTGTTCTCGACATCAATCCCGATATGTTGGCGGTCGGGCGCGAACGGGCCCGGAAGGCCGGTCTTGAAAAGCAATTGAATTTCGTCGAGGGCAATGCCGAAGAATTGCCTTTGCCCGACGGCGAATTTGACGCCTATTCGATCGCATTCGGCATTCGCAACGTGCCGCGCATCGACAGGGCGCTTGCGGAGGCCTATCGTGTGCTCAAGCGCGGCGGACGGTTTCTGTGCCTCGAATTTTCTCACGTGGAAGCGCCCCTGCTGGCGCGGCTATATGAAAGCTATTCGTTTACGATGATCCCGATGATGGGGCGATTTGTGACGGGCGACGCCGCGCCTTATCGTTATCTGGCCGAATCGATCCGACAGTTCCCCGCAGCCCAGGATTTCTCAGCCATGATCGAAGGCGCCGGCTTCCAACGCGTTGACTTCACGCGACTGACCGGAGGCGTCGTCGCCATCCATTCCGGCTGGAAGCTCTAAGGGGACGGGCGCGCTTTCGTGCTGGGGACTCTTGGTCACATCCTTCGCCTCGGCCGCGCTGGTTTCATTTTGGCGCGGGAAGGGGTGTTTTCGGGCGTCGACGCCGCGGCCGTGCCAGCCGAGGCGCGCCCGGCGCTATGGCTGGCGCGATTGCTGGCGCGGCGAGGCGGCGGCGTCGCCCGGCTTGCTCCGGCGGTCGCGCAATTGGGCCCATCCTACGTCAAACTGGGTCAAACCCTAGCGACCCGGCCGGATGTGGTCGGAGCGGCCGTCGCGCGCGAGCTCGAGCAGCTGCAGGACCGCATGGAGCCGTTTCCCTATGCGGTCGCGGCGGATGTGATCGAAAAGGCGTTCGGCCGGCCGATCAGGGAATTATTCACGGAACTGAGCGAGCCCGTCGCGGCGGCGTCGGTCGCCCAGGTGCATCGCGGCAAGGTCATCGAGGATGGGGTTGCGCGGCCGGTCGCGGTGAAGGTTCTTCGCCCAGGCATCGAGCGCCGGTTTCGCCGCGATCTCAGCGACATGTTTTTCGCGGCGCGCCTCGCTGAGCGATTTTCAGCCGAGGCGCAGAGGCTCAATGTCGTGGGGGTGGTCGAAACCCTGGCCCGATCGGTCAAGGTCGAAATGGATTTTCGCCTGGAGGCGGCGGCAGCGTCCGAATTTGCCGAGAACACACGAGGAGACGAGGATTTCCTTGTGCCCAAGGTCGATTGGGACCGTTGCTCCCGCGAGGTCATGACCCTGGAATGGATCGAGGGGACTCCGCTGTCGGATATTGAAGCCCTGCGACGCTCTGGGGTGAATTTACCCAATCTCGGGCGGATATTGATCCAATCCTTCCTGCGTCACGCGGTGCGGGATGGTTTCTTCCACGCCGACATGCATCCGGGAAATCTGTTCCTGACGCCAGAGGGTCGGTTGGCGGCCGTCGATTTCGGCATCATGGGCCGTCTCGGACTGAAGGAGCGACGGTTTCTCGCCGAAATTCTCTATGGTTTCATTGTAAGGGATTACCAGCGGGTCGCGGAAGTTCATTTCGAGGCTGGCTATGTGCCGCCGCATTATCGCGTCGCCGATTTCGCCCAGGCGATTCGCGCCGTTGGCGAGCCGATTCATTCGCGTCGGGCCGACGAAATCTCCATGGCCAAGCTTTTGACCTTGCTGTTCGAAATAACCGCTCTTTTCGATATGCGGACGCGGATCGAACTGGTGATGCTGCAAAAGACGATGGTGGTGGTCGAAGGCGTCGCGCGATCGCTCGATCCGCGTTTGGATATGTGGTCCACCGCCGAGCCGGTCGTCAAAAGCTGGATGGAGGACAATCTCGGTCCGCGCGCCAAGATCGCGGATGCGGGACATAGTCTGGCTGCGCTGGGGCAGATCGCCGTCCAGACGCCGGACATGCTGGTCCGCGCCGGACGAATCGTCGAGAAATTGGAGCTCATCGCCGAAAATGGACTTGCCCTTGCGCCGCAGACAGTCAACGCGATCGGCAAAGCCAACGCCGTGAGCCATCGTTTTTGGCGCGTTGGCCTTCTATTCGCCTGCGCCGTCATCGTTTACCTTCTCTGGCGCTGAGGGCTCGGTTCATGGCGACGCCGCAAAGGAACTCCTCCGTTCTGCTGATCGTGGGCGGCGGAATCGCTGCATATAAGAGCCTCGAATTGATCCGCCTCCTGCGCACCGCCGACATCGCGGTCCGAACGGTCCTGACCAAAGCGGGGGCGAATTTCGTCACCGCGCTGTCGCTGGCCAGCCTGAGCGGCGAAAAGGTCTATGAGGACCTATTTTCCCTCACCGATGAGACGGAGATGGGTCACATCCAGTTGAGCAGGTCCACCGATCTGGTCGTCGTCGCGCCGGCGACCGCCGACCTGTTGGCGAAAGCCGCGCAGGGCCTCGCGAACGATTTGGCCTCTACGCTTTTATTGGCCTCCAACAAGCCAATATTGGTCGCGCCGGCAATGAATTGGCGGATGTGGGAACATCCCGCGACAAGGCGAAATTGCGCGCAGCTGCGAACGGACGGCGTGATGTTCGTCGGCCCCAACGAAGGCGCGATGGCCTGTGGTGAGAGCGGATTCGGCCGCATGGCGGAGCCCGCGGAGATTTTTGACGCCATTCAGGATCATTTCGCGGGCGGAACGAATTTGCGCGGTTCGCTTGCGGGCAGGAAGGTCGTGATCACGGCAGGGCCAACCCATGAGCCGATCGATCCCGTCCGCTATATCGCCAACCGTTCCTCCGGCAAACAGAGCTACGCGATCGCGCGGGCGGCGCGGGCGGCGGGCGCGGAAGTCGTTCTTGTTTCGGGCCCGGTCAATCTTCCGGCGCCCGATGGCGTACGCGTTCTGCGCGTTGAAACCGCGCGACAAATGGCGTCAGCGGTTGATGCCTCATTGCCTTGCGATATTTTTATCGCCGCCGCGGCGGTCGCGGATTGGCGCGTTGCGGATGATCAAAATGAAAAAATAAAGAAGGGCGCACATGGCCCGCCTGAGTTGAAGCTCGTCGAGAATCCGGACATCCTTGCGACCATTTCCCGCCATGTGTCGGCCCGACCCAACCTGGTCGTCGGCTTCGCCGCCGAAACCGAAAAACTTATAGAACATGCGCGCGAGAAGCTAGCGCGAAAGGGCTGCGACCTGATCGTCGCAAATGATGTGAGTCCGGCGGCCGGCGTGATGGGCGGGGACGAAAATACAATGGTCATCATCACGTCGGACGGCGAGACGGTCTGGCCGAAACGGGACAAGGACGCCGCGGCGGCCCAACTGGTCGAGCATTTGGCCTTGCTGTTGACGCAGCGGGAAGGACGCTGAATTGGAAATCAAGACCAAGAGACTGCCGCATGGCGAGGATTTGCCGCTCCCCTCATATCAGAGCGCCGGGGCCGCCGGCCTCGATCTGGTCGCCGCTATTCCCGCCGATGCGCCAGCCGTTTTGCGGCCGGGCGAAAGGCGCGCGGTTCCGACCGGGCTGATCCTGGAGATTCCGCTGGGCTTCGAGGCCCAGGTCCGGCCGCGATCCGGCCTTGCCTTGAAGCATGGCGTGACGGTTCTGAATGCTCCGGGAACGATCGACAGCGACTATCGTGGCGAAGTCGGCGTCCTGTTGATCAATCTTGGCGATGAGCCCGTCCAGATCAATCGAGGCGACCGGATCGCGCAATTGGTCTTTGCTCCGGTGGTCCAGGCGCGCCTGTCCGTCATTGATGAGGTTTCGGAAACGCGCCGCGGCGCTGGCGGATTCGGCTCCACCGGCCAAGGCGCCGCATTTGCTTAGATCGTTCGGCCAAGGCGAACTGATGGAACGCGGCCTTCATCGACAGGCATTTTGGGGCTAGTCAAATTCACTACTGAAAGAAATTCCTTCGCGGGGAGCAATGCGATGACCAATTCCGACAATATGAAAAAGCCGGGTCGCGGCCGAATTTACAATTCGGTGACCGAAACCATCGGCGACACGCCGCTGGTGCGGTTCGATCGCATCGCCGCGGCGCGAGGCGTCAAGGCGCATTTGCTGGCGAAGCTCGAATTCTTCAATCCCATCGCTTCGGTGAAAGACCGCATCGGCCTTTCCATGATCGACGCGCTCGAAGCCGACGGCAAAATCATGCCCGGAAAGACGGTCCTGATCGAGCCGACGTCGGGCAACACAGGCATTGCCCTGGCTTTCGTTGCCGCGGCGCGCGGCTACAGGCTCATTCTGGTCATGCCGGAGTCAATGTCGATCGAACGGCGCAAGATGCTCGCCCTGCTTGGCGCTGAACTTGTCTTGACGCCGGCCGCGCAGGGCATGAAGGGCGCAGTGGCTAAGGCCACCGAAATGGTCGCCGCGACGCCCGACGCGATCACCCCGGCGCAGTTCGAGAATCCCGCCAATCCGGCGATTCATCGACTGACGACCGCGGAGGAAATCTGGAACGACACCAACGGCGAGGTCGATATCGTCATTTCCGGCGTCGGCACCGGAGGGACCATCACCGGCGTAGGCCAAGTCCTGAAATCGCGCAAGCCCGGCGTCAAAATGATCGCGGTGGAACCGGCGGAATCGCCTGTTCTATCCGGCGGACAGCCCGGTCCTCACAAGATACAGGGCATCGGCGCCGGCTTTGTTCCGCCTGTGCTGGATCGTGACGTCATCGACGAGGTGGTGACCGTCGATAGCGCGACGGCATTGGAGATGGCGCGTCAGGTCGCGCGGATCGAGGGCGTCCCTATCGGCATTTCTTCCGGCGCGGCGGTCGCGGCGGCGCTTCAGGTGGGAGCGCGCCCCAGTTCGCAAGGCAAGAATATCGTGGTCATCATCCCGTCTTTTGCCGAGCGCTACCTCTCGACGGCTCTTTTCGAGGGCCTTTGAGCCGGTCTTTTGAGCCACAAGCCACCATCCGCCGAGCACCGGCGGCGTCGCAAAGGTGATCCATGTCTTATCAAAACATCCTTGTCGAAGCCGATGGCGCCGTCGGGCTCATCCGGCTCAATCGTCCGAAGGCTTTGAATGCGCTGAATTCACGATTGATCCAGGAATTGAACGTCGCGCTCGATGAATTTGAGAAAGATCCCGAAATCGGCGCCTTGGTATTGACGGGGTCGGATAAGGCGTTCGCCGCCGGCGCCGACATCAAAGAATTGCAATTGCTGACTTATATGGACGCCTATCTCAGCGATACGATCCGCAGCTGGGAGCGTTTATCCTATTTCCGTAAGCCGGCGATCGCCGCTGTCGCGGGCTTTGCGCTGGGCGGCGGCTGCGAGCTTGCCATGATGTGCGATTTCATTCTGGCCGCGGAGACCGCAAAATTCGGCCAGCCTGAAGTGAAACTCGGCATCCTGCCCGGCGCTGGCGGCACGCAGCGCCTGTCCCGTTTTATCGGCAAATCCAAGGCCATGGAAATGTGCCTGACGGGCCGGATGATGGGCGCTGAGGAAGCCGAACGCTGCGGTCTCGTTTCTCGTGTCGTGCCCGCCGAGCAATTGGTCGAGGAGGCGGTGAAGACGGCGCGCACAATCGCGTCCATGTCCCTGCCGATCACCATGCAGATCAAGGATTGTATCAATTCAGCCTTTGAATCGACCTTGACCGAAGGTGTCAAATTCGAACGGCGGAACTTTCACGCCGCATTTGCGACCCACGATCAAAAGGAAGGCATGACGGCGTTCATCGAGAAGCGCCAGGCGCATTTCAAGAATCGCTGACACGATTCGCGAATAGGATTGCAAATCCCGCGTTGACGAAACGCCCTCATCGCGCTTATAAGCCCTTCACACGCGGCGCCTGCTTGAGGCGCCGTCATTGTTTTCAGGCGACGCAGCCACGACGTACGGCGCGCGCTTTCGTCCGGGGATCCTCATGGCGAATACCAAATCGGCGAAGAAGGCCGTCCGTCAAATCGCTCGGCGCACCGCGATCAATCGCCAGCGTCGCAGCAAAATGCGCACATTCATCCGCAAGGTCGAGGAAGCGATCAGCACGGGCGATCAGTCCGCCGCCAAGTCCGCGCTCGCCGCAGCCGAACCGATCCTCATGCGCGCCGCGCAGAAGGGCATTGTTCACAAGAACAATGCGTCCCGTAAAGTGTCGCGCCTGTCCTCTCGCGTCGCTGCGCTCGGCAAACAGGCGTAATCACCCCTTCTTCCGCGCCTTTTGGCCCCGCCGGTCGCTTCGGCGGGGTTTTAGATTTTATGCAGCCGAAGCAGCAGCCACTTGCATCGTTCATCGCGCCGCGTCAATATTTTATATGGCTGCAAATCCGGACGTCCTGGCCTCCAGCGCAGGGTCGCTTTCGCGACTTAATGAACGCTCGCGCGAAATTTTCAAGAATATCGTCGAGACCTATCTTGCCCATGGCGAGCCGGTCGGCTCACGCCACCTTTCCCGTATTCTGTCCGTGCCGCTGTCGCCCGCCTCGGTGCGCAACGTAATGCAGGATCTGGAGGAGTTGGGCCTGGTCTATTCTCCTCATACCAGCGCTGGTCGCCTCCCGACCGAACTCGGGCTTCGCTTCTTCGTCGATTCCCTCCTCCAGATCGGCGATCTCACCGAACTGGAGCGCGATCGGATCGAAGCGCAAATTTGCGCGGCGTCGCGGGAACGAACCATGGAGGACGCCCTGTCGGAAGCCGGGCTCCTGCTATCGGGTCTGACGCGAGGAGCGGGCGTCGTTCTGACAAGCAAGGACAATAGTCGCCTAAGACAGATTGAATTCGTGCGCCTTGAGCCGGAAAAGGCGTTGGCGATCCTGGTCTCGGACGACGGCTCCGTCGAGAACCGCATTCTGCCCGTTCCCGCGGATCTTCCGGCCTCCGCCCTGGTCGAGGCGAGCAACTACCTCAATTCGCGCGTCCGGGGCCGGACTTTGTCGCAAGTGCGTGACGAAATCGAGATTTCGCGCGTCGCCGCTCAGGCTGAACTGGATGTGCTGACCGCGCGGCTGGTTGACGCGGGCCTGGCGATTTGGGCCGGCCCGGCCGGCGCCGCCCAGAACCTCATCGTGCGCGGCCACGCAAATCTCCTTGATGATTTGACGGCGATGGTCGATCTCGAGCGTATCCGCCTGCTGTTCGATGATCTCGAAACAAAGCGGGACGTCATCGATCTGCTTTCCCGCGCCGAAGAGGGCGAGGGCGTGCGTATCTTCATTGGCTCGGAAAACAAATTGTTTTCTTTGTCCGGCTCGTCGATGATCGCCGCGCCCTTTCACGATTCACAACGGCGAATCGTCGGCGTGCTCGGCGTGATTGGACCCACGCGGCTCAATTACGCGCGCGTCGTCCCCATGGTCGATTATACCGCCCGGGTCATGGCGCGCCTCTATGGCGGCGTCTGAACGGCCGGGAGGCTCCCGACGGAGGAATATGCATGGCTCCCGAAACGGAACTTGTCGGGTTCCTTGCCGGAACGCTCACGACCTTGTGCTGGACGCCGCAGGCGGTCAAAATTCTGCGGAGCAGGGACGCGAAGTCGATTTCGATGACGACCCAGGCGACATTCGTCGTCGGCTGCATGCTTTGGCTGATTTACGGCGTCCTGATCGGCTCTCTGTCGATCGTGTTGTTCAATGCGATCACCATAGCGCTCAATGCGCTTATCATCCTGCTCAAGCTGCGTTACGACGCGAGGGTGGTCGACAACCCGGCTTGAACCTATTGGGAGAGAACGACCCCAAATATGCCGGCTGGATACGTTCCCTGCCTGGTGGGCGCATAGGACATTACGGACGAATGGTAAGGCCGCCCGGCGTAATGGGCGTAGTGACGATGATGGCGCCCGGCATTATAGGCATAATGGTGGTGATGCTTGCGATCGCGCCATTCGCTGGCGAACGGGCGGCTGGGCGGCGGGGAGCCGCTGATCCTGATCGTAGCGCCCTCCGCCCGCACCAGGGAATAGAGCTGGGCGGCATTGGCAGGGGAAATTCGGACGCAGCCGTGCGACGCCGGGCGTCCGAGGGAGCGCGTCGCATAAGTTCCATGGATCGCATAGCCGCCACGGAAGAAAATCGAATGCGGCATTGGCGAATTATGGTATTTTTTGGAATAGTGCATCCTTTGCAGAGATGTCGCCGAATATACGCCGCGCGGGGTCACATAGCCCGCGCGGGCGGAGGAGATCGGCCAGGAATAACTTTGGCCGTCGGAGGAGCGGACGTCCATCCTCTGAGTTGAGAGATTGATGGATATCTGGACCCGCGCCAACGCGGCGGGCGCAATCAAGAATGTAGCGAAAACCAGGAGGAGTTGAGCCAATTTACGCATTACGGGCTCCAGACGAACTTAACTTTCCAAGCTCCGCCTAGCATTCCAATTTACGGCGGCGCGGTAAAGTTTCGAATGAAATAAAGGTTGATGGAATGAAATCGAGCAAAATATCCATTCGCCTGGCCCTCGGTGTTTTCGCAATTCTGTCATCCGCGTTCGCGTTCGGCCTTGCCGCCGAGGCGCAGGAAAAGGGAACGCTCGACCCGAAGCCGCTGCCTCCCCTCAAGCACCCCAACGATCCTTCGACCCCGGCGAAGCAATTGTTTGGTCGGGCGATCGAACCCGCTCAGCTTTCTGCCCGTTCCATCGGATTTTATTCGCGCGGCTGCCTCGCGGGCGCCAAGGCGTTGCCGGTCAATGGCGCGACCTGGCAAGTCATGCGCGTGTCCCGCGACCGTTATTGGGGGCATCCCGCTCTTATAGGCTTCCTCGAACGCCTGGCGGCTCGTGCGCCCAGCGAGGCCGGCTGGCCTGGGATTCTCGTCGGCGACATGTCGCAGCCGCGGGGCGGGCCGATGCTCACGGGCCATGCGTCGCACCAAATTGGCCTGGACGTCGATATCTGGCTTACGCCGATGCTGGAACGCAGGCTTTCGCGTGGGGAGCGCGAGACAATATCGGCGGTGAACATGGTTCGCCGGAATGGCCTCGACGTGGATCGCTCCGTCTGGTCTCCGGGTCAGCTAGGCATTATTCGCGCCGCCGCGCGCGATCCGATCGTCGAGCGCGTTTTCGTGAATGCGGCCATCAAAAGAGCCCTGTGCCGCGACGCGACCGGCGATCGGTCGTGGCTGCATAACGTTCGCCCCTATTATGGGCATAATTACCATTTCCATGTTCGGATCGCCTGTCCGGCCGGGAACGAAGAATGTCGGCCGCAGGATCCCGTTCCGCCCGGCGACGGCTGCGATGCTTCGCTCAATTGGTGGATCACGGACGCCGTTCTTCATCCAAGACTCAATCCTCACGCCAAGCCCCGGCCCTCGCTGACAATGGCGGAATTGCCGCCGGAATGCCGACGCGTTCTGGTTGCGAAATAGGAGCCAGGCGGAAATGGCTTCGCCTTAATTTCACGTTCTTCGTCCATGAGACTGCCGAACAAGCAGCCCGATCAAGAGGTGGACGTTGCGGAGGAGCGCCTAGGATCCATCAGGGAGAGAGCCGGAATGAGCAACGCCTTTTTTTCCGATCTTTTGACGAGCATCGCCGAGCGTGGGAGGAATCTGCTCGACGGACGCTCGTGGTCGTTCAGCGAGGCCTCTGTGACCGCCGCGGATGTCCTCGCGCTTTGCGGCGCCTTATTATCCGGCCGGGGTGAAGCGACGGGCGCCGTCATTGCGCGCGAGACTTTGGACGCCTTTGCTCGTCTGCCTGAAGCCGCGCGGAAAAGCTTTTTTGAGGTTTTGGCTCGCGAGTTCGGGCCGGACCAGGCGCAACTCGAGCGGGCGGTCGAGGCGTTCAGGCTGGCTCCGGACGGCGCGGCGGCGTCACGCCTGCATTATATGTCCGAGCCGCGCCGACAGGAATTGTTCCGTCGACTCAATCGCGCTCCCGGCGGCACCAAGGATCTTGTCGCGATGCGCGTGGATTTGCTCAAAATTTGCAATGAGGTTGCAGAATTCGCATTAATCGACGCGGATTTTGTGCATCTTTTTAACTCCTGGTTCAATCCAGGCTTTCTTGTTCTGCGCCATATCGACTGGGGAACGCCAGCTAATATTCTGGAGAAAATCATTCGTTACGAGGCGGTCCATCAAATCCATGATTGGGACGACCTGCGACGCCGGATCGATCCGAAGGATCGACGCTGCTACGCCTTTTTCCATCCAGCTCTGATCGATGAACCTCTCATTTTCGTGGAAGTCGCGCTGACGGCGGCGATGCCTGACAATATCCAGGGACTGCTCGCGGCGGATCGGGCGCTCGAGCATCCGGAAAAAGCGCGCACGGCCGTGTTCTATTCGATTTCGAATTGCCAGCAGGGATTATCCGGAGTCTCGTTTGGCAATTTTCTCATCAAACAGGTCGTGGAGGAGTTGCGCCGCGAATTGCCTCATCTGGATCAGTTTGTCACCCTGTCGCCCGTCCCAGGATTTATGAAATGGCTGTCCTCTGGTGACGCGCCGCCGATCTCAAGGCTGGAGCAGGCATTGCGCGACCTGCTGATGACCGATGATTGGCTCGAGAGCCCCGAGAAACAGGAAGCCGTGCGTCGCGCGCTGGAGCCGATGGCGGCCGAATATTTTCTGAAGGCGAAATCGCAGAAGGGCCGCCCTGTCGATCCCGTCGCCCGGTTCCATCTTGGCAACGGGGCGCGGCTCGAACGCATCAATTGGCTTGGCGACCGCTCGCCGAAAGGGCTGCGCGAATCCGCCGGCATTATGGTCAATTACCTTTATGATCTTGAAGAGATCGAGGCCAATCACGAGGCCTTTCTCAACAAGGGAGAGGTCGTCGCCGCCAGCGCCGTCAAGAAATTGCTACGCGGCGACACACGTTCGATGTTCTCGCGCCAGAGCCCAAGTGGACCCGTCGCCACGACATAAAGATTGGAAGCGTCAGTTTGGTGGAGCCAGACGGAATCGAACCGACGACCTCTTCAATGCCATTGAAGCGCTCTCCCAACTGAGCTATGGCCCCATAACTTTGCCGCCTCTTAAGTCATTGGGAAGACGAACCGCTTAGCGGCGAGGCGTGGGCGGGTGTATAGCGGCAAGGCGGCGGCGGTACAAGCCCTTTAAGCATCGCGGCGGTAAAATTTTCGACCGCCGGATTTGTAGAAGATTTCTCGGTCGCGTCTTCGAAAGGCCTATCGGGCGACGGTTAGGCGCTGCGCAAAAATTCGCCCGCGTCTTGCGTTGACGCGGGCGAGAAAAACCGGACCGGAATGGAACGGCTTTCGTTTCAGCCTTCTTCGTCCGTCTCGATGTCGCTGTCGATCAGGTCGGAAACATCGTCATTGTCTTCTTCCTCTTCCTCGAGGAACGTGTCGTCGTCGCCAGCGTCATCGCCCAGATCGACCTCGTCGTCGACCGTAGCGGCGACCTTGTCCTCCGAGGCGTCGGCTTCCTCAAGCGGCACCATTTCGGCGGCGGATTCAGGCAATTCGGTTTCTTCATCCTCGGCCGCCGCAGCGCGCGCCGCGGAACGCGACACTGCGGGCGGTTGGAAGGTCGCCCCGCATTTCGGGCAGAGAATGGGATCCCTGTTGAGATCGAAAAATTTTGCACCGCAATTCTGACACTGCCGTTTGCTGCCGAGTTCCGGTTTCGCCACGTTTGGAATCCTCTTGTCGTCGGCCGCCAGCGGACCGGGCGGTCGATAGCCGTTGGACGGTCGGGTTATTCGCGCCGCGTTGCGCTGTCAATCGGTTTCGATCAGGAAAGTTCCAGGCGCGGCCGGCGCGTTGTGACGACTGATTCCGCGGTTGGGCCACCCTGTCCTCGCCCTCAGCGTTCCAATTCCGAATCCCAATAGAGAAAGTCGTTCCAGGTCTTGTGCAATTCGTTGTTCGCCTGAGGAAGCCGCCGCGCGATCATATCCAATTGATAGGGCGTCGGCTCAAATGGCGCGCGTTTCAGCTTCATTCCCGCCTGTTTCGGGGTCATGTCGGCTTTGAGCAAATTGTCGCGTTGGCAGCAGGCCACAATATTCGACCAGGTCGTTGAACCGCCCTTGGAGCGCGGGATGACATGGTCGAAGGTCAGGTCTTTCGCCAGACCCTTCTCTCCGCAATATTGGCAAGTAAACTCATCGCGCAGGAAAACGTGATAACGCGTGAAAGCGATCGTCTTGCGCCGGTGATAGGCCTTGAGGGCCACGACCGATGGGACTTCGAAGGATTTATTGGCGGATCGCACGACGACGTCTTCATAGGTCGCAACGGGATAAACGCGACCCTTCAGCAGCGCGACCAGCGCATCCTGCCAACTCCAAATCGACAGAGGCGCCCAACTCACCGGCTGCATGTCGGCGTTCAGTACGAGTGTGCGCAGATTGGCGACCGGAGCGTTCATCGGGCGCCCCGCAAAGACGGTTCGCGGGCAATCTTTGCTACGGTGCGCGTCGCCACGGCGCGGGTTCGAACAATGCGCTCCGGCAGGAGAAATATTGAAAGAGCGGCAATTTCGAGAGGCGCGGCGCCGAAGCCCACCGTTTCCGCATCCGTCGCCTCTTGGCGACTATGCAGAAACGCGGCGATCACGCCCACCTCCCTTTTCTGCTGGGCGGGACCGAATCCGCAGACGAAACCGCCGATCCGGGAAAAACCCCAGGCGCGCGTTTCGGCCGCAACTGCCCCTTCATAACTCGCCTCCGGAAAAAACGACTCGATTTGCGAGCCCGTTTTCGGGTGCGGATAATCTATAGGCGCCATGACGCCTTTGTGAAGGCGCCGCGGGCATTTTCCAAAAATCTGGCGTCCTATCGTGTCGGGATAGGCGCCCCGCTACGATAGTCGTAGAAGCCGCGTTGGGTTTTTCGGCCGAGCCAGCCTGCCTCGACATATTTCACCAACAAAGGGCAGGGTCGATATTTCGAATCGGCGAGGCCTTCGTGCAAGACCTGCATGATCGAAAGGCAGGTATCGAGGCCGATGAAGTCGGCGAGTTGCAATGGCCCCATGGGATGGTTCGCGCCAAGGCGCATAGCCGTGTCGATGGCGTCGACCGTGCCCACGCCCTCGTAGAGCGTGTAAATGGCTTCGTTGATCATCGGCAACAGAATCCGGTTGACGATGAACGCGGGGAAGTCTTCGGAAACCGTCACCGTCTTGTGCAGCGTTTCAATATAGTTGCGCGCCGCGGTGAAGGTTTCATCGTCCGTTGCAATACCGCGAATGAGTTCCACCAGTTGCATCCGTGGAACCGGGTTCATGAAATGTATGCCGATGAAGCGGCCGGGCCGGTTCGTCGTCGAAGCAAGTCGGGTGATGGAAATCGACGATGTATTGGTTGCAATGATCGCGCCCGGCTTGAGCGGCAAGCAAACGTCCGACAAAATTTTCCGTTTGACCTCTTCATTCTCTGTCGCCGCCTCGATCACAAGATCGGCCGACGCCAGATCGTTGAAGGTCAAGGCGGGCTTGATCCGCCTCAGAGCTGCGGCTTTGTCGCCGGCCGTCATCGCGTCGCGTTCGACCAGGCGGCTCAGATTTCCGTCGATTCTGGAGATCGCCGCCTGAATCCGATCTTCGGAAATATCGTTCATGAGGACGTCAAATCCGGCCGACGCGCTCACTTGCGCGATTCCGGAGCCCATCTGCCCCGCGCCGACCACGCCGATTTTGCGAATTTCGAAAGCCATGACCTTTTCCCGAGCGGCGCATGAAAACGGCGGCGATCATAGGTTACAATCGCCGCCATCGCATTTATTCTATCGACCGATTTTCGAGAGTTCTTCCTTAAATTCCGGTAAGGCGGAATAGAGATCGGCGACGAGGCCGTAATCGGCGACCTGGAAGATCGGCGCCTCCTCGTCCTTGTTGATGGCGACGATGACCTTGGAGTCCTTCATGCCGGCCAGATGCTGGATCGCGCCGGAAATCCCCACCGCGATGTAAAGCTCCGGCGCCACCACCTTGCCGGTTTGGCCGACCTGCCAGTCGTTGGGCGCATAACCCGCGTCGACAGCGGCGCGCGAGGCGCCCATGGCCGCGCCCAGCTTGTCGGCCACCGGCTCGATATAGGTCTTGAAGTTCTCGGCGTTCTGCATCGCGCGCCCGCCCGAGATGATGATTTTGGCGGATGTCAGTTCGGGACGATCCGAGACGGCGAGCGCCTCGCTCTTGAAAGACGACAGGCCTGCTCCGGCGGGTCCGCTGATCGCTTCGATCGCCGCCGAACCACCCTCGCCGGTCGCCGGGAAGGTCGAGGTCCGCACCGTGATCACCTTCTTCGCGTCCGTCGCCTGCACCGTCTGCACGGCGTTGCCGGCATAGATCGGGCGCTCGAACGTGTCGGGCGAAATCACCTTGGAGATTTCCGACACCTGCGCGACATCCAGCAACGCGGCGACGCGCGGCAGCACGTTCTTGCCGGTCGAGGTCGCCGGGGCGACGATCGCGTCATAGGACGGCGCGAGCGACACGATCAGGTCGGCCAGAGGCTCGGCCAGGCCGTGCGCGAAGGCCTCGCCCGAGGCGGTCAGCACTTTTTCCACGCCCGCGAGCTTCGCCGCCGCCTGCGCGGCTTCATCGCCCGCGCCCACGACCAGAACATGCACCGGGCCGCCGAGCGCGCTCGCCGCGGTCAGGGCCTTGGCGGTCGAATCGTTGAGATGGCCGTTGTGGACTTCGGCAAGGAGAAGAATCGTCATCACAGCGCCCCTGCATCTTTCAATTTCGCGACCAGCTCGGCGACCGAGCCCACCTTCACGCCCGCCTTGCGGGTCGGAGGCTCCGTGGTCTTGAGCACCTTCAGGCGCGGCGTCACATCCACGCCGTAATCGGCCGGGGTCTTTTCGGCGATCGGCTTCTTCTTGGCCTTCATGATATTGGGCAGCGAGGCGTAGCGCGGCTCGTTGAGGCGCAGGTCGGTGGTCACGACCGCCGGCGTCTTCAGGGTCACGGTCTGCAAGCCGCCATCAACCTCGCGCGTGACATCGACCGAGCCGTCGGCCAGTTCGACCTTGGAGGCGAAGGTGCCTTGGCCCCAGCCGAGCAATGCTGCGAGCATCTGGCCGGTCTGGTTGGAATCGTCGTCGATCGCCTGCTTGCCGAGAATGATCAGGCCGGGCTCTTCCTCGGCGGCGACGCTTTTCAGAATCTTGGCGACCGCCAGCGGCTCGACGGCCTCATCGGTCTTGACCAGAATGCCGCGATCCGCGCCCATGGCGAGGCCGGTGCGAAGCGTCTCGGTCGCCTGCTGCGGGCCGATCGAGACGACGACGATTTCGGTCGCTTTGCCGGCTTCCTTCAGACGAAGCGCTTCTTCGACGGCGATCTCGTCGAATGGGTTCATCGACATCTTCACATTGGCCAGCTCAACGCCGGACCCATCCGTCTTCACTCTGATCTTCACATTGTAATCAACAACCCGCTTCACGGGCACAAGAATTTTCATCGGTTTCAACCTCCAGGAGCCTCTTTCCGCTCAGCGCGCGGGAACAGGCTTAAACTTGCGACGATTTCGGTCTTCGTTTGCTCAAGCTTCCAAGCGGGATAAGCGGGTCTTCTTCTTCCTATGATCGCCTGAAACCTGCGTCTGGGGGCGGCTTCCGGCGAAGGGAAACAGTTGAACCAACTGGTAATCGCCGCGTTATAGCAAGTCAACGCCATCGCCGCGCCGGCGCTGTCAAGTGGCTATCGATGATCGGCCGACGTCGCCAGGGACCTATCGATTCTGGCCCGGTTTCCAGAGCACGTCATCGGCGCCGTCTCGATTGGCGACGCGTGCGGCGACGAAAAGAAAATCCGACAGACGATTGATGAATTGCAAAGCGGGCGGGCTGACGATTTCGCCCGCCGCCGCCAGCGCGACCATTCGTCGTTCGGCCCGCCGCGAGATCGCGCGCGCGAGGTGCAGCGCGGCGGATGCGGGCGATCCACCCGGCAGAACGAACGAGCGCAGCGGGCTCAGCCGGACGTTCAGTGCATCGATTTCGTCTTCAAGCCTGGCGACTTGGGACGCGACGATTCGCAGCGGCTCATAGCCGAGCGGCCGGTCGGAAGGCGGCGTCGCGAGGTCGGCGCCCAGATCGAACAGATCGTTCTGTACGCGCTCCAGCATCGCGTCGAGTTCGGGCATGTCGGCCGTGGACAATCGCGCGAGGCCAATCGCGGAATTGGCCTCGTCCACATCGCCGTAAGCCTCGACCCGGGCGTCGCTCTTAGGGCGCCTCTCGCCATTCGCGAGGCCTGTCGAGCCGTCGTCTCCGGTTTTCGTGTAGATTTTGTTCAGTTTGACCATGTGAGCTTCTATTCGCGGGATTTCATCGGCGTAGGAACAGAACGGTCATGATGACGATGAGAGCTACCAATTGCAGCCCCACGCGCCAGCGCATCAGCGTCTGCGACAGATTGGGGCTGCCGCCGCGCAGCATATTGGCCAGTCCCATCAGCAGCACCAGCGCGACAGCAGCGAAAGCCGCGGCGGGAAGTAAATTGGAAATATTGCCCATTCCCTCGTAATCCTGTTGCGGCCGGGCTGAGAGCGTTTTCAAGCGAAATGGCCACCGGTTCGCGTGAAGAAAACGCGTCAAAAAACGAGAGCTCCGATCCGAATCAACCGGATTGGGACTCTCTAGTCGGGTCTGATCAAGCGTTCGAGATAATCGAGTTCTTCGCGGGCGCGGTTGGGATCTGACAGGCGCCGACGAAGTTCCTCCAGAACTTTCCTCGCTCTTTGCGCGGTGGTCGCGTCGACATTGTTCTGTCTGTTAGCACTGCCGAAACGTCCTTCGCTGTTGCGCCCCTTGAACCCCTGCCCATTTTTTTGACCCGCCTCCTGGCCATCGCCCTGGCCGTTGCCCTCGCCCTGCGCGGCGGCGGCTTCGGCGGCGCCCTTGCGCAGGCCCTCCAACGCGCGCCCCTGTGCGCCCGTAGCGGAAGCGGCGTCTCCGTTCTTCAGGGCGTTCTCGGCCTGACGCATCGCCTCAGCGGCCTCGGCCAAGCCCTTCGATTTCCCACGCGCAGCGCCTTCCGCCTGCCCCCTGAGCGAATCGAGTTTTTCACGCAAGCGTTCCTGACGTCGCGCGAGTTCGTTTTGAAGAGCCTGGTCATTTTGCCCCTGAGACGTCTCGCCCTGCCGTTCCGGGCTCGCGGGCTTTTCGCCGCGCTCCTGAGAATCCGATTGCCCGTCGTTTTCGCGATCGCGCGCATAAGTGTCGTCGCGCAGCTTTTGCTGTTCGCGCATCATATTATCGATATCGCGCATCATCCGGCGGTTGCGCGCGGCTTCGCTCGCGCCTTTGGATTGCCGCGCCTCGCGGAGATTTTCGAGCATATCCTGGAGGCGATCGAGCATCCGCATGGCGGCGTCCTTGTCGCCCTGGCGGGCCGCTTCCGCCATCTGGTCGAGCATGGATTTGAAATCCTTCGGCGTCACCAAACGTTGGTCGCCGGGCGTCATTTCGTCCGCTTTGCTTTGCTTGGCGGCCCTTTCCTGCATCGCGGCGAGATAGCGATCGAGCGCCTTCTGCAATTGTTCCGTCAGTCGCGCGATTTCCTGCTGCGAGGCGCCCTTCTTGAGGGCGTCGCGCAGGGCCTGTTCGGCCGCCTTCAGGTCGCGTTCGGCCTGCGGAACGTCGCCTTCCTCGATCCGCAGGGCCATATTCCAAAGCAGGTCGACGACGGCCGTGAGATCGGCGTCGTTGCGGGCGTGACGAAGCGAATCATGCGCGAAGCGAAGCCCGAGATAGACGCCCAGATTGGGCATGAAAAGCTCCGGCGACATCGTCAGCGCGTCGATGGCCGTCAGCACTCTGTCCCTTTGCCAAGCGTCAAGGGCGAGGATTCGTCTTTGTTCCACTAGGGCGAGCGCGAGCGGATTCCTGAAAATCTTTCCGGGCAGGACGTAATTCTTGATGGTGGCGCGACCTTCATTGCCGGCGTCGTCGTGAACCGCCAAAGTCAAATCGACGCGAGCGCCGGCATAGGGACTGTCGCTCCAATCGACGATGGTCGCGCCCTCGCCCAACGCGCCGGGCCCTGTCGGCAATTCGAGCGACCCTTTTGGCGGTTGTACGAGCGGATGGGCGTTCAGAGAGGTTTGGCCCGAAACCAGTTTCGCGGAAAGCTCCGCGTCATGCGCGCCATAGTCGTCCTCGATGCGATACCGCAACTCGAACGAACCGCGAAGATTGGTCTTCGGCGCGGCGATCGGCGTGATCTTCGGTGGGAGGTCGGGAATGGCCTTGAGAGCCAGGCTCGCGATTTCGCCTGCGCCAAGACCAAGGCTCAAGCGCCCGTCGCCGCGCAGCAGGAAACGTCGATCCTTGGACGCGGCGTCGTGGGTCGCTGCGGGCTTTGCGGCTTCGACGCCGCCTTGGGCGACGATGCGAAGATCGCCGGCGTTGACGGCGCGGATGATGATCGACGAGCCGACAGGCGCGGAAATTGCGCCGCCGCCCTCGCTTTTGGTTCTCAGCGGAAGGACGATCGGCGGCCTGCCGGTATAGGGCGGCGGATCGATCCAGGCGTCAATGCGCGAAGGGGCGCTATGTGCAGGACGCCACCGCCAGTCAAAGGCGGCGGCGACACGGGCGTATTTTTCCGGTCCGGCAAGCAGTCCCGTCGCAAAAAGCGCCAGGACGGCAAGGGCGCCTATGGCGTAAGGGTCGGCCGACCAAAGTCGAGGCGCGGGCAAGACAAGCCGAAGCCGAGCCGCGCGTTTTTCGGCGCGGCGCTGATGAAGGCGCCAAAGGCTTTGCGTCTGGGGGTCGCCGCTGTTCGCCAAATTGTCTGCCAGAGCGGCGGCGGGCGCGGTGGGATCCCCCGCGTCGAGCGCGTCGCGGGCCTCGCCGGCCCTGGGCCAGACAAAGGCGCGCAGGCCGATCAGCGAGGCGACCAGTGCGCCGATCAGAGCCGAAACCCCGAGAATGCGAAGAAAGGAGGGCGCGCCAAGCCAGATTCCTGTCCAGCTCAGCGCCACAAAAAATGCAACGACGATGAGGACCGGAAAAAAAGCGCGGAGGAAACGCTCGAAAGCGATCGCGCCCCAGGCAAGAACAGTAAGGCGGCGCGGTCGCGCCCTTCGCCAATCCGCGATCCGGGCGCGGACCGCCTCTCGCCAACCCAATAGATATTGCTTCACTCTGCGGCGCCTCGATTTGCCCGCAATCATTTCGCGCCGAAGGGAGACTTCATGTCAACCAGGGCGGAACTTTGTCGAGGCCGATCAAACTCTCGTAATCGCCGCGCGGCCGGATCACCGCATGGCGGTCGCCATCGACGAGAAGCTCTGGAACCAGGAGCCGGGAATTATAGGTGCCGGCCTGGACGGCGCCATAGGCGCCAGCGGACATGACCGCCAGCAGGTCGCCGGGCCGGGGTTCAGGCAAATCGCGGCTTCGTGCGAGGAAATCTCCGGTCTCGCAGACAGGCCCGACGAGATCGGCCTTGATGCGCTCAGAGCCGTCGCCGGGCGCGACCACCGGGAAAATATCGTGATGGGCTTCATAAAGCGTCGGCCGGACGAGATCGTTCATCGCGGCGTCAACGATGATGAAATTCTTCGCCGCGCCATGTTTCACATAAATGACGCGGGTCACGAGAATTCCGGCATTGCCGACGATCAGCCGGCCTGGTTCGAAAATAAGCCTCGCGCCAAGCGGCTTGATGTGGCGGCGAACGATTTCGGCATAGAGTTCAGGCCGATAGCTTTCCGGATTGTCGCGTTCGGAATAGGGTATGCCAAGGCCGCCGCCGAGATCGACATGGCCGATGGGGTGTCCTTCGGCCCGCAATTCCCGCACGAAATCAGCCAGAATAGCGAAGGCGTCGTCAAAAGGCGCGAGGTCGGTGATCTGCGAGCCGATATGCATGTCCACGCCGGCGACCTCGACGCCGGGGAGTTTCCTGGCGCGCGCATAAACCTCGCGGGCGACGGAAATAGGAATTCCGAATTTGTTTTCCGATTTGCCGGTCGAGATTTTGGCGTGGGTTCTGGCGTCCACGTCCGGATTGACGCGAATGGCGATGCGAGCTTTCTGGCAGCGCGACGACGCGATTTGCGAGATGCGCTCCAATTCGGGGTCGGATTCGACATTGAAACAAAGAATGCCGTAATCGAGCGCCAGAGCGATTTCGCGGTCGGTCTTGCCGACGCCGGAAAAGGTGACGCGGTCGCCGGGAACGCCCGCGGCGCGAGCGCGCCGCAATTCGCCCTCCGACACGACATCCATCCCGGCGCCCATCCGGCTGAGCAGCGTCAGCACCGCCTGGTTGGAATTGGCTTTCATCGCGTAACAGACCAGGGCGTCGAAATCGCTCAAGGCCTGTGAAAAGACCTGGTAATGGCGGCGGATCGTCGCCGCGCTGTAACAATAGAACGGGGTTTCGACCGCCTTCGCCATCTCCGGCAAAGGGACGCCCTCGGCATGCAGCACGCCGTTCCTGTAATCGAAGAAATGCATGCCGGGCCTTAGAGGAGAAAGTCGAAGGGCGTGGGCGTCTTGCGCGCTCCGGCCTTCAGCGAATAGGGATCGAGGCCGGTCGGCAGTTTCTGGTGGGGCTGCGCCGTCGCATTGGCGCCCTCGCCAGTCTTCTGCGCGGCGGCGGAGTCGACGGGAACCGGCGGGCCGCGCCGGCCGCATCCTTCGAGCAGGAGCGCGCCCGACAGGGCGGCGGCCAGCAGCGCCGTCTTGATAAGGCTTCGACAGGTCAATGCGCCACTCCCGAAATTCGCGCGAATGGCGCGGACCATAGCCGACGGTTTGGCCGATTTTCCATTTTCGTCAAGCGGATTTCTCGCCATCGAGACGGTCGCGCCACGCTTGCGCCTGTTTGCGGACATTGTCCGGGGTCGTCCCCCCATAGCTCAGGCGGCTGCGAACCGAATTCTCCACCCCCAGAACCTCGAAGACGGCCGCGGTGATCGCCGGCTCGACCGCCTGCATCTTTTCGAGCGAAAGCTGCTCCAGCTCGAGTCCTTTTTCGGCGGCGAGCGCGACGATCCGTCCGGTGACATGATGCGCCTGACGAAAGGGCATGCCCAGTGTGCGCACCAGCCAGTCGGCCAGGTCGGTGGCGGTGGAATATCCCGACCCCGCCGCCGCCTTCATCCGGTCGAGGCGCGGCGTCATGTCGCGGACCATGCCGGCCATGGCCGCAATGCACAGCGACAGCGATTGCAGGGAATCGAAACAGCCTTCCTTGTCTTCCTGCATGTCCTTCGAATAAGCGAGCGGAAGTCCTTTCATTACGATCAGCAGCCCGGCGAGGTCCCCGATGATTCGGCCGGACTTGCCGCGCACCAGCTCCGCCGAGTCGGGATTGCGCTTCTGCGGCATGATCGAGGAGCCGGTGGTGAATTTGTCCGACAGGCTGATGAACCCGAATTGCGGCGTCGTCCACAGCACGATTTCTTCGGCGAAGCGCGAAAGATGGGTCGCCGCGATCGCGGCGGCGGCCAGGGTTTCGAGCACGAAATCGCGATCCGAGACGCTGTCGAGCGAATTGGCGGTCGGGCGGTCGAAGCCAAGGGCGCGGGCCGTCGCCGCGCGGTCGATGGGGAAGGAGGTTCCGGCGAGCGCCGCGGCGCCGAGCGGACATTCGTTGAGCCGGGTGCGGGCGTCGCGGAACCGGCCGCGGTCGCGGGCGATCATCTCGACATAGGCGAGCAGATGATGGCCGAAGGTCACCGGCTGGGCGGACTGGAGATGGGTGAAGCCCGGCATGACGGCGTCGGCGTGAGCTTGGGCCTGCTCGACAAGCGCCAGCTGGAGGTCGCGCAACTGGCCGTCGAGCTCGTCGATCGTGTCGCGGACCCAGAGCTTGAAGTCGACAGCGACCTGGTCGTTGCGCGAGCGCGCGGTATGCAGACGGCCCGCCGCCGGGCCAATCTTTTCGGCAAGCCGCGATTCGACATTCATGTGAATGTCTTCCAGCGCCCGCGAGAAGGTGAGCTTGCCGCTCTCGATTTCAGCGCCGACCTCGTCTAAACCCTTGGCGATGGCGTCGGCGTCCGCCTGGGACACAATCCCTGTCGCCGCCAGCATGGCCACATGCGCCTTAGACCCGGCGATGTCCTGCCGGGCAAGGCGATAGTCGAAACCGATGGAGGCGTTGATCTCCTCCATGATCGCGTCGGGGCCGGTGGTGAAACGACCGCCCCACATCTGATTGCTCATGACCGCTCCGCAGCGAGGACCCTAAATGAATGACGAGCAAGAACCGCAGCCGCAGGCCGATCCCGCGAAAATGCGCGCACTTGCGCGGCGGCTCGTCCTGCCGCATGTTTTTCTCGTCGCGGCGCTGATCGCCGCGGCGCTGTGGTTCGTCCTATACGAGATGAAAGGGGGCGGGAGCAAGGAAGCCGCGACCTTTGCCGCCCAGTGCCCGGTCTCGACGCCTTTGGCCGCCAAGCTCGCGCCGCTCGCCAAAGGCGAAATGGCGGCCCTCGCCATTCACGCCCATCCTCGTCCCATGCCGGCTCTCAGCTTCCTGCTTGACGGCGCGGCGACCGACGTCGCCGCTTTCAAAGGTCGAACGATCCTGCTCAATTTCTGGGCGACCTGGTGCGTGCCTTGCCGTCAGGAAATGCCGAGTCTGGACCGTCTCGAGGGCGCCGAGGGCGACAAATCCTTCAGCGTGGTCGCGGTCAATGTCGACACGGCGCGTCTTGATCGCCCCAAGGCCTTCCTGAAGGAAATCGGCGTAAAAAATCTCGGCTTCTATGCAGATCCGAAAGGGAAAGTCATTCAGGTCCTGCAGCAGACCGGCAAACTTGTCGGTCTGCCCACCACCTTTTTGGTCGGGCCGGACGGATGCGAGATTGGCGCTATGGCCGGTCCCGCGGAATGGGATAGCGCCGACGCCGCGGCTTTGATCCGCGCGACCACGCAAAAATAACCTGGGCCTTTCGCTTAGATCGCGACTTGTCGCGATCTAAGCTTCTTTCCATTGCCTCGGTGGCAAAATCGTCCCCAACCGATTCTCGCGGACGGGAACCGGCGTCAAGCCTGGCGCGGGTCTTTGACCGAAACGCCTTTCGTCTTGAACTGATCGATCAGCTCGCCGGACTGGAACATTTCACGAATGATGTCGCAGCCGCCGACGAATTCGCCCTTGATATAGAGCTGGGGAATGGTCGGCCAATTGGCGTATTGTTTAACGCCTTCGCGAATTTCCGGATCTTCGAGGACATTCACGCCCTTGTAGGGCACTTCCAGAAAGCTCAGAATCTTCGCCACCTGGCCGGAAAAGCCGCATTGCGGGAAGTTCGGCGTGCCCTTCATGAAGAGTACGACGTCGTTCTCGCCCACGTCCCGCTTGATACGGTCAATGGCGTTGGAAATCATGGCGTCTGACATAGCTTGTTCCTTTCACACGGAGGTCAAGGCTCCGCGATAGGGAATAATTAAGCCGCGTCGGTCCGCCGTTCAAGCCGTTTCGGGCGGCGCGGTCTCAAGCGCCAGGGCGTGAAGCACGCCGCCGACCTGCCCGCCGAGCGCCGCATAGACCAGCTGATGCTGGCGCACGCGGCTCAAGCCGCGAAAGGCCTCGGAAATCACTTGAGCGCGGTAATGATCGCCGTCGCCGGCGAGATCGGTGATATAGACCTCGGCGTCCGGCAGGGCCTTTTTGATCAGGCGCTCGATTTCGCTCGCTTCCATTGGCATTGTGACATCCTCGATTGTTCAGTCGGCTTTCCCGCCAGCCATGTAGGCCGGCATCCAGTTTTCGTGCGCGTCAAGCAATTCCCGCACCAGAGCCTGCGACGCCGCGCCGAGCGACAGGGCGTCGCCTCCGGTCTCGCCGATCGCCGCCACCGTCACGCCTGCCGTCTGGGCTCTCAGCAGAATCTGCTCGGCCTTGTCCCTGGACGCCGTCAGCAGGTAGCGTCCCTGGTCCTCGCCGAACCAGGCCGCGGCTGAATCGCCGCCCGGCGCCGAGGCTTTGGCGCCGATGCCGCCGGCCATCGCCATTTCGGCCAGGGCGACGGCCAAGCCGCCGTCGGAAAGGTCATGGGCCGCGCTGACGAGACCGTCCTCGATCAGGGCGCGGACGAAATCGCCATGGGCTTTTTCCTTGGTGAGATCGACGGGCGGCGGCGCGCCTTCCTCCCGGCCCAGAATTTCCCGGAGGTAGATCGACTGACCAAGCCAACCTTCGGCGTCGCCAACGAGCAGGATCATCTCGCCCGCCGATCGGAAGGCGAGGCCGACGCTTTTCTCCACGTCCGGGACGAGACCGACGCCGCCGATCGCCGGCGTCGGCAGAATGGCCTTGCCCTGGGTCTCATTATAAAGCGAGACATTCCCCGAAACGATCGGAAAATCGAGCGCGCGGCAGGCTTCGCCAATGCCTTCGAGGCAGGAGACGAACTGGCCCATGATCTCCGGTTTTTCCGGATTGCCGAAATTGAGGTTGTCGGTGAGCGCGAGCGGCTTGCCGCCCACGGCGGTAATGTTGCGCCACGCTTCCGCGACCGCCTGCTTTCCCCCTTCGACCGGATCGGCCAAACAATAGCGCGGGGTGACGTCGGCCGTCAGCGCCAATCCCTTCGGTCCGTCCTCGATGCGCACGACGGCGGCGTCGCCGCCGGGCGCCTGGACCGTATTGCCCAGGATCAAATGGTCATATTGCTCCCAGATCCAGCGCTTGGAGGCCAGATCGGGACAGGCGACGAGTTTTTTCAGCGCCGCGTCGATTGACAGCGGACTTGGCAGCTTCGCGGCGTCGAGTTTGGCGGGTTTGGGCGTCGCAATATGGGGCCGATCATAAAGCGGCGCTTCGTCGCCGAGCTGCTTGATCGGCAGGTCGGCCTTGATCTCGCCACGGTGCTTGACGACGAAGCGCAGAGTGTCGGTCGTCCGGCCAATAACGGCGAAGTCGAGGCCCCATTTACGAAAAATCGCCTCGGCCTCCTCTTCCGTCTCGGGATGGAGGACCATGAGCATGCGCTCCTGGCTTTCCGAGAGCATCATTTCGTAAGCCGTCATGCCGGGCTCGCGGCAGGGCACGAGGTCGAGATCGAGTTCGATGCCGAGATTTCCCTTGGCGCCCATTTCGACCGCCGAGCTGGTCAGGCCCGCCGCGCCCATGTCCTGAATGGCGACGACGCAGCCGCTAGCCATGATTTCAAGGCAGGCTTCGAGCAGAAGCTTCTCGGAGAACGGGTCGCCGACCTGAACCGTCGGGCGTTTCTCGTCGGAATTTTCATCGAATTCCGCAGAGGCCATGGTTGCGCCATGGATGCCGTCGCGTCCGGTCTTGGAGCCGAGATAGACGATGGGGCGACCGACGCCGGTCGCGGCGGCGTAGAAAATCTCGTTCGTCCGCGCCAGGCCGACGGCCATGGCGTTGACCAGAATATTGCCGTC
Source organism: Candidatus Rhodoblastus alkanivorans (assembly GCF_022760755.1). NCBI lineage: Bacteria > Pseudomonadati > Pseudomonadota > Alphaproteobacteria > Hyphomicrobiales > Rhodoblastaceae > Rhodoblastus > Candidatus Rhodoblastus alkanivorans. The sequence goes on along the minus strand of NZ_JAIVFP010000001.1, from coordinate 280,641 downwards.
GTAGCTCGAATGGAAAGCGGTGGAGCCGCCAACCGTCGGCACGCCGAAACTGTTGCCATAGCCGCCGATTCCGGCCACGACGCCTGAAACAAGATGGCGGGTCTTGGGATGGTCGATCGAGCCGAAGCGCAACAGGTTCAGGCAGGCGATCGGCCGCGCGCCCATGGTGAAGACGTCCCGCAGGATGCCGCCGACGCCCGTGGTCGCCCCCTGATAGGGCTCGATATAGGACGGGTGGTTGTGGCTCTCCATCTTGAAGACGCAGGCCTCTCCGTCGCCAATGTCGATTACCCCGGCGTTTTCGCCCGGCCCCTGGATGACCCAGGGCGCCTTGGTCGGCAATTTCCTCAAGTGAAGCCGCGATGATTTATAGGAACAATGTTCGTTCCACATCGCCGAGAAAATGCCGAGCTCGGTCAGGGTCGGTTCGCGCCCGATCAGGTCCAGAATGCGCTGATATTCGTCCGGCTTGAGGCCGTGCTGGGCGACGAGCCCCGGCGTGATCGCCGGTTCGTGGGATTGGGTGTCAACGGTCAAGGAATCCGGCCCCTCAAGGAATGGCGCCGAGAACTCGCGGCGGAGCCGGGAACAGGCGCGCTGCGTTCGATAAATCTTCGCGTCGGACTTGGCAAGGATGGCCCACGGCTCTGCAAAACCGTGCCATTTTTACAACAGGTGGTGATCGACAAATCATGGCTTCCTAATCTTTTGATCCAGATCATCCTCGCGTTATCGCAATGCGGCGAATGTCACGCCGCACCCAGAACGCCCCGAAGGCTGTCCTGAGGTCATCGCTTTTTGGAATTGGAATGCCTCCCATGAAAAATAAATTTCGCATCGCCTTCGCGGCCGCCCTCCTGAGCACCGTCGTCGTGCCGGCTTTCGCCGCCGATCTCCCCTCGACCAAGGCCGCGCCGGCCTATACGCAGATCGATGATTCCTTCGACCCCTTCCTGATCCGCGTGCGCGCGCTCGGCGTTCTGCCGAATGGCTCCGGCTCGACCATCAACGGTTCGCCGATCTATGGCGCGTCGCTCCTGCAAAATGTGGTTCCGGAAGTCGACTTCACCTATTTCTTCACCAAGCACTGGGCGGCGGAGCTGATCTGCTGCTTCGCTCATACGAGCCTGACTGGATCGTTGACCCCGGGCGGCGCGAAATACAATTTCGCCAACACCACGTTTGAAATAGCCCCGTAAGTCGCCGGACAGGCACTCCCACTTCGCTAAGAGGTAGGAGTAATGTGGTGTTTATGACTGGTGACAATCCGAAGAGTGAGGTCCTGCCGGGCCGAGAACGACGGCGTCGGCGCACGTCGGCGGAGAAATTGGCGATCATTGCCGAGACGATGGAGCCGGGCATGACGGTTAGCCTTGTCGCGCGCCGTCACGGCATCGCCCCCAATCAGCTGTTCACCTGGCGGCGGCTGGCGAACCAAGGCGCCCTGACCGCGACGCAGGCCGAGGAGGACGTCGTTCCGGCGTCCGCCTACAGGGCTTTGGTCGACCAGGTGCGCGAACTGCAGCGCCTGCTCGGCAAGAAGTCGATGGAGGCCGAAATCCTCAAAGAGGCGCTTGAAGTCGCCGTAGGCTCAAAAAAACGGATGTTGCGGTCGTTGTCGCTGCCGACGCTCAATCCACGGGACGGTTCGCGATGAAGGCCGTCTGCGAAACCCTCGGCGTCGCCCGCTCGAATGTCGCCGCGCGCATTGCCGGCGGCGCGGCCAAACGCATGGGCCGACCGCCCCTGCCGGAAGACGATCTGCTCTGCGAGATCAAGGGGATCATCGCCGAACAGCCGTCCTGGGGCTACGCCCGCGTGTGGGCCGACCTGCGCCGCAAAAGACGCGCCGAGGGCGCGGCGCCGGTCAACCGCAAGCGGGTTTATCGGGTGATGAGGGCGCACGGCCTGTTGCTTCAACGTCATGCCGGCGGCGGCGAAAACCGCCGGCATGACGGCAAGATCGCCGTTCTGCGCTCCAACCTGCGTTGGTGTTCCGACGGCTTCGAGATCGCTTGCGACAATGCCGAAAAAGTCCGCGTCGCCTTCGCGCTTGATTGCTGCGACCGGGAAGCCCTCGGCCATGTCGCCACGACGGCGGGCGTCAAGGGCGAGGACATCCGCGACCTGATGGTCAGCGCCGTCGAATATCGCTTTGGCCCGGTCAATCGCCTGCCCAGCCCGATCGAATGGCTGACCGACAACGGGTCTTGCTACATCGCTGGCGACACGAAACATTTTGCCCGCGAAATCGGCCTTGAGCCGCTGACCACGCCGGTCGAAAGCCCCCAATCGAATGGAATGGCCGAAGCCTTCGTCCGCACGATCAAACGCGATTACGCGCGCGTGTCGCCACTGCCGGACGCCGAAACCGTGATCCGCTTGCTGCCGTCGTGGTTCGAGCATTACAACACACGCCATCCGCATCGCGCGCTTGGCTATCGTTCACCCCGCGAGTTCATCGCGGATCGCTTGGCCGCCGAAGCCGGAGAGTGTCTGTCCGAAACTTAAGGGGCTACAACAACGTTGATGCCGCCGACCCTTACGCTGCAATACCACTTCGCGCTCGGCCAGCTTGACCCCTATGTCGGCGTTGGCGCCAATTATACGTGGTTCCTTTGGACCAATTCGCCGCTCACCCGAGCCCTTGGCTATGGCGACGCCGTCAACATCAAATCGGCCCCCGGTCTCGCGTTCCAGGCGGGCGTCGATTATTACCTGACCAAGCACTGGGTGCTCAACGCCGACGCCAAATATCTGGTCCTAAACACCGACGCCAATACCCCGTTCGGTCAGAACACGGTGCACATCAACGCCAACACCTGGCTGGTCGGCCTCGGCATCGGCTATCGCTTCGGCCTGCCCATGATGAGCGCGCCGGTCGTCGCCAAATATTGATCGTCTGCGTCATCACATGACGAAAGAGCCCGGCCGCCAGGCCGGGCTCTTTCATTCTGGGAGTGAAAAGCTCACAAATATCAGCGGGGACGCGCCAGACCGGCGCCTTTACGCCACCCGCAAGAGGCTTTCGAACAAGCCCCGCCCATCAATGCCCCCGACCAGCGGGTCGATCAGATTTTCGGGGTGCGGCATCATCCCGAGAACGTTGAATTTCTCGGAATAAATTCCGGCGATGTCATGGGTCGAGCCATTGGGGTTGGCCGCGCCGCCGATATCGCCCTCGGCGTCGCAATAGCGGAAGGCCACGCGGCCCTCGCCTTCCAGACGTTCGATCGTTTCCTCAAGCGCCTCGTAATTGCCCTCGCCATGGGCGATAGCGACGTCGATCGCCTGATGCAACGCATAGGCGCGGGTGAACGCCGTGTCATTGCGTTCAACACGCAAATGCTGGCGTTTGCAGACGAAGCGCAGATCGCGATTACGCATCAGGACGCCCGGAAGAATCCCGCTTTCGCACAGGATTTGAAATCCGTTACAAATGCCCAGAACCATCCCGCCTCGGTCTGCATGGCGGCGCACCGCGTCCATGATATGCGCGCGGCCCGCGATGGCGCCGCAGCGCAAATAGTCGCCATAGCTGAAGCCGCCCGGCAGGACGACGAGATCGGTTCGCGCAGGAAGGTCGTGATCCGCGTGCCAGACGATCGTCGTGTCTGCGCCCGCCTGCCGCAAGGCGCGCGCCGCGTCGCCCTCGCGATTCGATCCAGGGAACAGCACGATCGCCGCTTTCATGGCGTTCTCCCGAGGTGTTTCTATTCGAAGGAATTTGGGCCGTGCGTCAGAGCAGTTCGACGCGATAATTTTCGACGACGGTATTGGCCAGCAGTTTCTCGCTGGCCGAGGCCAGCGCCGCTTTGGCCGCTTCCGCGTCCGATCCTTCGACTTCGATCTCGAAAACCTTGCCTTGGCGAACCGAGGCGATCCCTTCGATTCCCAAGGAATGAAGGGCGCCTTCAATGGCCTTGCCTTGCGGGTCCAGCACGCCGTTTTTCAAAGTCACGGTAACGCGCGCCTTCATGGCTGCACTTTCCTTTTCCGCAATCGCCTCGGGCGGATTGATTACTGGACGAGTTTCGGGCCGCCGGAATGCGGCTTTTCGCCTTCCTGCATGATGCCGAGCCGTCGCGCGACTTCCGCATAGGCCTCGACCAGTCCGCCGAGATCGCGGCGGAAGCGGTCCTTGTCGAGCTTGTCGTTGGACTTGATGTCCCACAGACGGCAGGAGTCCGGTGAGATTTCGTCGGCGACCACGATACGCATCATGTCGCCTTCCCACAGCCGGCCGCACTCCATCTTGAAATCGACCAGGCGGATGCCGACGCCCAGGAAAAGTCCGGTGAGGAAATCGTTCACCCTTATGGCGAGGGCCATGATGTCGTCGATTTCCTGGGGCGTCGCCCAGCCGAAGGCGGTAATGTGCTCTTCCGAGACCATCGGATCGTTCAAGGCGTCGTTCTTGTAATAGAACTCGATGATCGAGCGCGGAAGCTGGGACCCCTCCTCGACGCCGAGACGGGTTGAAAGCGAGCCTGCGGCGACATTGCGCACGACGACTTCCAGCGGAATGATCTCGACCTCGCGGATCAGCTGCTCGCGCATGTTGAGCCGGCGGATGAAATGGGTCGGAACGCCGATGTCGTTCAGATTCTGGAAAATATATTCCGAAATCCGGTTGTTCAGCACGCCTTTGCCGTCGATCACCTCGTGCTTCTTGGCGTTGAAAGCGGTGGCGTCGTCTTTGAAATGCTGGATCAGAGTGCCAGGCTCCGGGCCCTCATAGAGCACCTTGGCCTTGCCTTCGTATATGCGACGGCGGCGATTCATGGGAATTAACCGATCTTTGCGATGATCCACGGATGCCTGAGCTCCCTCCGGGCCTCCAGCGATTCGAATGCCCGCGGCATTGCCGTGGGCGTCATGCGCTCTTTTGGAGCGCGCATCGCGCGGCATGGACGCCTCGGGCCATATTTGTTCAGGTTCCTAGCCCGTTCCGAGCCGTTATACAACCTGTTTCCGTTGATTGGCCCCGGGCGAGAAGGAATTTTCGAGCAGACCGGCTTCGGAAACACCTCCTTGTTCAGCGCCCAGCTAGGCAGGAACTTTCCAACTCTATATATATGCGCCGAAGCAAGCTCCGAAACGGGAAGGGGATTCGCATGTCCGAGTTCAATAAGCGCGAAGAGTCCTTTGAAAGGAAATTCGCGCACGACGAGGAAGTTCTGTTCAAAGTCCTCGCCCAGGCCAACCGGATGCTGGGGCTTTGGGCTGCCGAGCAACTCGGCAAGACGGGAGCTGCAGCGGAAGAATACGCCAAGGCGCTTGTCGAGCAGGATGTGGCGTCGCATGCGCAGGCGGGCGTTCTAAGCCAGATTCATAAAGACTTTTCCGCAGCCAGGGTCGCGCAGTCCGAGCATCAGATCGCGCGCCACTTCGAGGAATTCCGCGCGCTGGCGGAAAAGGAGCTCAAACGCTGAGCGGCAACCGCCGGAAAAGAGTTTTTTGACGATTTCCGGCTAGATTGCCGGGATGGGAGAACGACGAGGCCAATATGCGCCCGGGCCCGAATCCGGGGTCTTTCCGGGGGTAAAAGCGCGGCTCGCTGTGCCGGCTGCGCTTTGGCTGCGCCGCCTTGCCGGGGAAAGGCGTGCGTCGCCGCTGACGATTGAGGCCTATGGCCGTGATCTGCGGCAGTTTTTCCATTTCCTCCGCGAACGCTTCGAAACGCCGCCTGATCTCGATCTGCTCGGCGCGCTGAAGGCTGCGGATGTGCGGGCTTTCATGGCGGCGCGTCGCGCGGATGGCGTCGCATCGCGTTCTCTCCTGCGCCAATTGGCGGCGCTGCGGTCTTTCGCCCACTATTTGGAGCGCGAAGGCTTGGTTCGCGTCGACGCCGTCGATAAGGTTCGATCGCCGAAAATCGCCCGCGTTCTGCCGCGAGCCTTGTCTCCCGAGAAGGCCCGCCAGATCGCGAGGGGCGAGGACGGGGGCGACGAGAACCGCGCGCCTTGGATTCTGGCGCGCGACGCCGCTGTTCTTGCATTGCTCTATGGCGCGGGCCTGCGGATTTCCGAGGCGCTGTCGATCAGGCGCGGCGACGCTCCGGTTGGCGCAACCGACAGCGTGACAATTATCGGCAAGGGCGGCAAGACGCGCGCGGCGCCCGTCATTCCGCCGGCGCGGCAAGCGATCGAGACCTATCTGGAACTCTGCCCGCATCGCCTCGCTAAGGACGGTCCCTTATTCGTCGGCGCGCGCGGCGGGCCGCTCTCGCCGCGCATCGTCCAGCTTACGGTCGAACGCCTGCGCGGCGCCCTTGGCCTGCCCGATTCCGCGACCCCACACGCGCTGCGGCATTCCTTCGCCACCCATCTCCTGAGCCGGGGCGGCGATTTGCGCTCCATCCAGGAATTGCTCGGCCACGCCAGTCTTTCGACGACCCAGATTTACACCGCAGTGGATAAAGCGCGTCTTTTCGATGCCTATCGCTCCGCCCACCCGCGGGCAGGATAGCCGGACATCACATCCCGAAGGCGCTGCGGAAAGCGGCGTCGGCCTGTTCGGCGTAGCGCCGGGCGAGATAGGCCTCGTTCAGCACGCCCAGGGGGGCCTTGGTTTCCGGGTCAAGCACTGTGAGCTGGTCCGCTTCGGTCTGATCGAACAAGGTCATGGCGGTCTTGGCGTTCATTTGCGGCACAAGCCAGACCTCCTTTTGTCGCGCGAGACTTGTGATCCCGCCTTCCGACCGGTGAGCATGGACATGAGCTTCCGCCACATTGACCATCCCGGCGTAACGGCCGGCCTCGTCGAGAAGAACGACGAACTGGGCTGATCCAAGCGGATGGCGGGCGCAGAATTCGGCGATATCAAGCCCGGCGGGCGCGGTCGGCGGATTGTAGCGCATCAGTTTGCCGATCTTGAGTTCGTTCATCCAGCCGATGTCGCTCGCGCTGCGGACATTTTCGCCCCGCAGGTGCAGGCGCCAGGTCGAGAACGAGAAGCCGAAAGTGGCGCGGACCATCAGACTTGCGAGAATGGAGGCGGCGAACACGCCGGCGGTGACCGAATAATCCGATGTGTTTTCCAGGACCAGGAAGGACATGGTCAAAGGCCCGCCGACGATGACGACGCCAAGGGTCGCCATGCCGGCGAGAATGCAGACCGTTGGATCCGGCGCGATCGCGGGAAGCCAGGCGGCCAGTGCGAGGCCGTAAATCTTGCCCATGGTCGCGCCCATGAACAGAGACGCGAAAAAGAGACCGCCGCGGAATCCGGTCGAGAGCGAGATCAAGGACGCGACCATTTTCAGGGCGAGAAAGGACGCCAGCACGGTGAGCGGGAAATCGGTCGAAATGTTCAGTCCGAGCGCGCCGTGGCCGGCGCCCAGAACCTGTGGCGTAATGGTCGCGAGGCTCGCCACCGCCGCGCCGCCAATCACCGCCTTGGCCCATGCGGGCGCCGAGGTTGCCTGCAAAGCCCGTTCGGACGCGCCGGCGAGCCGCATTGCGGTCACGCCGATGACGACGGCGCAGGCGGCGACCCCGAACAGCGCCGGGTAGCCCAGGAGCGTGAGCGGCTGCACTGGCGGGGTGTCGATTTGATAGGGCGCGCCGGATATGAAACGCGTGACGAGCACGCCGACGATCGAGCCGGCGAAGACCGGGCCGGCGGCGGCGATCGAATAGCTGCCGAGGACGACTTCGAAGGCGTAAAAGGCGCCGGTGAGCGGCGCGCCGAAGGCGCTGCCGATCGCCGCGGCCGCTCCGGCCCCGACAAGAAGGCGCAAATCGCCGCGTCGCAGCCGTAATTTCTGGCCCAAAGCCGAGCCGAGGCTCGATCCGACCTGGGCGTAGCCGGCTTCAAGCCCGACCGAAGCTCCGCAGGAATTGGAAATCAAGGTTTGCAGGCCGACGACAAGGCTGTCGCGCAGGGACATCTGCCCACCGCGCAAGGCGTTGGCCTCGACGGGGTCGACCGGGCCGGGGAGTTTTTTTCTGAGGCGATAGGTCTCCATCAGGCCGAGGCTCAGGCCGCCCAGCATGAGCGAGGCGAATGCGGCCAAAGGCGGAACGTAGTCGGCGGCGCTGAGCCGCTCGTCGAAGGGCAGGTCGAAGATCAGGACATGCATGAACATCGCCGTCTTGGTCATCAAGGTGACGCTGACGGCGGCGACGACGCCGATGAGGGCGGATGCGGCGACCAGGGCCGGCTCGTTCGAACGCAATAGCGCGCGAAGACTGCGCACGAACTTGCCGGCGACTGGTCGCTTTCCCTCCAAGGTTTCGGCATCCGACGACATGGGAAATTCCAGCGCTCGATATCGTGATTCGCGGCCGCGCGCGCTGATCTTACGGGGCCGGCGTCGGGACGCCAAACGGGTCGGCAAAAGCAAAGGCCCGGAAGACCGGGCCTGAGCGAAAGGATGAATCCGGCGCGGGCGGATCAGGTGTGGATCGCGCGCTTCTCGACGGCCAGCGCCGCTTCCTTGACCGCCTCCGACATGGTCGGATGAGCGTGGCAGGTTCGGGCGAGGTCTTCGGACGAGCCGCCGAATTCCATGAGGACGGCGGCCTCGTGGATCATTTCGCCGGCGCCGAAGCCCAGAATGTGCACGCCAAGGACGCGATCGGTCGCCGCGTCGGCCAGGACCTTCACAAAGCCGTCGGTATGGCGCATGGCGCGGGCGCGGCCGTTGGCGATGAAGGGAAACTTGCCGCTCTTATAGGCGACCCCTTTCGCCTTCAGATCGTCCTCGGTCGCGCCGACGCTGGCGATTTCCGGATAAGTATAGACGACTCCGGGGATGACCTCGTAATTCACATGGCCGTGCTGGCCCGCGAGAATTTCTGCGACAGCGATGCCTTCGTCCTCTGCCTTGTGCGCCAGCATCGGCCCGCGCACCACGTCGCCGATAGCATAGATTCCCGGCACATTGGTGGCGAAATGGCTGTCGATGACGACCTGGCCGCGCTCCATGGCGACGCCGAGCGCTTCGAGGCCGAGGCCTTCGGTGTAGGGACGACGGCCGATCGCGACCAGAACGACATCGGCGTCGAGAACCTGGGCGTCGCCGCCGGCGGCGGCCTCGACCGTGACTTTGGCGGCGGCCTTCGTCGTTTCGATCTTGGCGACCTTCGAGCCGAGCAGGAATTTCACGCCCTGCTTTTCGAGCAGGCGCTGGAACTGCTTGACGGTTTCGAGATCCATGCCCGGCAGGATGCGGTCGAGATATTCGACCACGGTCACCTCGGCGCCGAGGCGCCGCCAGACCGACCCGAGCTCCAGGCCAATCACGCCCGCGCCGACCACGATCATTTTCGCCGGGACCTTGCCGAGCTCCAGTGCGCCCGTGGAGGAAACGACGATCTTTTCGTCGATCGTCACGCCCGGCAGGCCGGCGACGTCGGAGCCGGTGGCGATGACGATATTCTTGGTTTCGAGAACCTGTTTGGAGCCGTCCTCGGCGGTCACTTCGACCTTGCCGGCGGCCGGGATCGAGCCGGCTCCATGAAAAGCGTCGATCTTGTTCTTCTTGAGCAGGAAGGCGACGCCGTTGACATTGGCGCCGACCGTCTCGTCCTTGTGCTTCATCATGGCGGCAAGGTCGAGCTTAGCCTTGCCGACGTTCACGCCGAGATGCGCGAGGCCATGGGCGGCTTCTTCGAACATTTCGGAGGCGTGAAGCAGGGCCTTGGAAGGAATGCAGCCGATATTGAGGCAGGTGCCGCCATGGGTCTTGCGCTTTTCGACCACAGCGGTCTTGAGACCGAGCTGGGCGGCGCGAATGGCGCAGACATAGCCCCCGGGGCCAGTGCCGATGACAATCAGATCGTAGGACATGAATTTCTCCGCGAGGAAGACGCCGCGCCTTTTCGGGCGCGGCTTTGGGCGCATCAAAGATCGAGAACGAGACGCGCGGGGTCTTCGAGGGCTTCCTTGACGCGGACGAGGAAGGTCACGGCTTCCTTGCCGTCGACGATGCGGTGATCGTAGGAGAGCGCGAGATACATCATCGGGCGGATCTCGATTTTGCCGCCGACGACGACAGGGCGCTCCTGGATCTTGTGCATGCCGAGGATGCCTGACTGCGGCGCGTTGAGGATCGGCGTGGACATGAGCGAGCCATAGACGCCGCCGTTGGAGATGGTGAAAGTGCCGCCCTGCATCTCGTCGATCTTGAGCTGGCCGTCGCGGGCGCGCTTGCCGAAGTCGGCGATCGTCTTTTCGACGCCCGCGATCGAAAGCCTGTCGGCGTCGCGGACCACCGGGACGACAAGACCCTTGTCGGTGCCGACGGCGACGCCGATATGGCAGAAATTCTTGTAGATAATGTCCGTGCCGTCGATCTCGGCGTTGACCGCCGGGATTTCCTTCAGCGCGTGGGTGCACGCTTTCACGAAAAAGCCCATGAAGCCGAGCTTCACGCCGTGCTTTTTCTCGAACAGGTCCTTGTACTGGGTCCGCAGGCTCATCAGCGGCTGCATGTCCACTTCGTTGAAAGTGGTCAGCATGGCGGAGGCGTTCTGGGCTTCCTTCAGGCGGCGCGCGATGGTCTGGCGCAGCTTGGTCATCTTCACGCGCTCTTCGCGGCCGGTGTCCTCGGCGGCGGAAGGGGCGCGGGCGGCGGCGGGAACGGCAGGCGCCGCGGCCGGCGGATTGGCGGCGAAAGCGAGGATGTCGCCCTTGAGCACCTGGCCGCGCTTGCCGCTGCCCGGCACGTCATAGACATCGATGCCCCGGTCCGCGGCGTTCTTGGCGGCGGCGGGCGAAGGCGGCGGCAGCGGGGCGCCCGCGGCGGGCGCCGGCGCTGAGGATGCTGCTGCGGCGGCAGGAGCGGGCGCGGCGGCAGGGGCTGCATCCGGAGCGGTCGCGGCGGGCGCGCCGCCTTCGGCGATCTGGCCGAGCAGCGCGCCGGGCTCAACGGTCGCGCCATCCTTGGCGACAATCTCGGAGAGGGTTCCGGCGGCGGGCGCATTCACCTCGAGGGTGACCTTGTCGGTCTCAAGCTCCAGCAAAGGCTCGTCGGCCTTCACGGCGTCGCCTGGCTTTTTGAACCAGCGGCCGATGGTCGCTTCGGAAACGGATTCGCCGAGTGTAGGAACGCGAATTTCGGTGGTCATGGGATCACATCCGCCGCTTCAGCGGCTCATAGAGGGGGTGGAAGGCGAGAACTCCGGCTGAAAAGAGCCGGAGTCCCTGGCGAAAAAACTTCAACTCGCGAAAGCGTCGTCCAGAAAGGCCTTGAGCTGCGCGAGGTGGAGCGCCATCGTGCCCGCCGCCGTGGCCGCCGAGGCGGGGCGGCCAACATAGCGGGCGCGTTTGCTCTTGCCGCCGGCCTGATTGAGCACCCATTCGAGATAGGGCTCGACGAAGAACCACGCACCCATGTTTTTCGGTTCTTCCTGGCACCACACCACATCGGCCTTTTTGTAACGGGCAAGACGGGCGACGAGCGCCTTCAGCGGCATCGGATAAAGCTGCTCGACGCGCAGCAGCGCGATGTCGTCGATTCCGCGCTTCTCGCGCTCTTCGTAAAGATCGTAATAGACCTTGCCCGTGCACAGGATGACGCGGCGAATCTTGTCGTCCTTGACAAGCTTGATCGCCTCGTTGGGCTCGGTCTCGGCATGGTCCGACAGCAGGCGGCGGAAATGCGAATCGCCGGTGAATTCGTCAAGACTCGACACTGCGCGCTTGTGGCGCAACAGGGATTTCGGCGTCATGAGAATCAGGGGTTTGCGTATGTCCCGCTTGAGCTGACGGCGCAGGATATGGAAGTAGTTCGACGGGCTGCTGCAGTTTGCGACCTGCATATTGTCCTCGGCGCACATTTGCAGGAAACGCTCGAGACGCGCCGACGAATGTTCCGGCCCCTGGCCCTCGTAGCCATGCGGCAGCAGGCAGACCAGTCCGGACATGCGCAGCCATTTGCGCTCGCCCGAAGAGATGAACTGATCGAACACGACCTGCGCGCCATTGGCGAAATCGCCGAACTGGCCTTCCCACATCACCAACGCGTCCGGCTCGGCCAGCGAATAGCCATATTCGAAGCCAAGCACGGCTTCCTCCGAGAGCATCGAATTGATGACCTCGTAATAGTTCTGACCGCTGCTGATATGGTTCAGCGGGATATAGCGCGCTTCGTTTTCCTGATCGGTCAGCACCGAATGGCGTTGGGAAAAGGTGCCGCGTTCGCAATCCTGTCCAGACAGGCGGACGCGGTAGCCTTCATCGACAAGGGAAGCGAAGGCCAGAGCTTCGGCGGTCGCCCAATCGATGCCTTCGCCCGTCTCGATCGCCTTGCGGCGATTGTCGAGAAAGCGCTGGATCGTTCGGTGGAGGTGGAAGCCCTCGGGAACCTTGCAAAGCTTCTCGCCATATTCGTACAGCTTCTCTGTGGAGATGGCCGTCTTGCCGCGGCGCGGGTCTTCCTGCTCGGCGCTCGGAACCGATTTCAGGCCGGACCAGCGGCCGTCGAGCCAGTCCGCCTTGTTCGGCCTATAGGCTTGGCCCGCCTCATATTCGGCGTCGAGACGCGTGCGCCAATCGGCTTTCATCTTGTCGACCTCGCCCTCGGTGAGCAGGCCTTGGCCGATCAGCTTTTCGGCGTAAAGTTCGAGCGTGGACTTGTGTGCGCGAATCTTCTTGTACATCAGCGGCTGGGTGAAGGACGGCTCGTCGCCTTCATTGTGGCCGAAGCGGCGGTAGCACCACATGTCGATGACGACCGGCTTCTGGAATTTCTGGCGGAATTCGGTCGCCACTTTGGCGCAGAACGTCACCGCTTCCGGATCGTCGCCATTGCAGTGCAAAATCGGCGCTTCCACGATTTTCGCCACGTCGGACGGATAAGGCGAAGAGCGCGAATAGCGCGGATAAGTGGTGAAGCCGATCTGGTTGTTGATGATGAAATGAATAGAGCCGCCGGTGCGGTGACCTTTCAGTCCGGAAAGGCCAAAACATTCCGCAACGACGCCCTGACCGGCGAAAGCGGCGTCGCCGTGGATCAGGAGCGGCATGACGCTGCGGCGGTCTTCCGGCGCGCGATCGAGGTGCTGATCGAGCTTGGCGCGCACCTTGCCGAGCACCACGGGATCGACGATTTCGAGATGCGACGGATTCGCAGTGAGCGACAGATGCACCTTGTTGTTGTCGAATTCACGGTCCGATGAGGCGCCGAGGTGATATTTGACGTCGCCGGAGCCTTCGACCTCCTCAGGCAGGAATGAGCCGCCCTTGAATTCATTGAACAGAGCGCGATGCGGCTTGCCCATGACCTGGCAGAGCACGTTCAAGCGACCGCGATGGGCCATGCCCAACACGATTTCCTTGGCGCCGAGCGCGCCGCCGCGCTTGATGATCTGCTCCAGCGCCGGAATCATGGCTTCCGCGCCGTCAAGGCCGAAACGCTTGGTGCCGGTATAGCGCACGTCGAGGAATTTCTCGAAACCCTCGCCTTCGACCAGTTTTTGCAGGATCGCCCGCTTGCCTTCCTTGGTGAAGGTAACCTCCTTGTCCGGCCCTTCGATGCGCTCCTGAATCCAGGCTTTCTCGGCCGGATCGGAAATATGCATGAATTCCCAGCCGATGGTCGAGCAATAGGTCCGGCGCAGGATCGCCAGCATCTCGCGGATGGTGGCGTAGTCCATGCCCAGAACATGATCGATGAAGATCTTGCGGTCGTAGTCGGCTTCGGTGAAGCCATAGCTTGAGGGATGCAGCTCCTCGTGATCCTTCTGCGGATCGAGGCCGAGCGGATCGAGATTGGCGTGGAGATGGCCGCGCATGCGATAGGCGCGGATCATCATGATCGCGCGCACGGAATCCTGGGTGGCGCGGTGGAGTTCGGCGGCGGAGATGTCTCCCTTGCCTTCCTGCGCGGCCTTGGTCTTGATCTTGTCGGCGACCGCCTTTTCATTGACCGGCCACTGGCCATCGAGGGCGGCGACAAGGTCGCCCTGCGGCGGCCTCGGCCAATTCGGACGTTTCCACGAGGCGCCCCTGGCGTTGGCGGAGACCATTTCGCCGTCGTCGTTCATGGCGCCGAAGAATTCGCGCCATTCGGGATCGACCGCGCCGGGATTGGATTTATAGGCGGCGTAGAGCTGCTCGATATAGGCGGCGTTGCCGCCAAACAGGAAAGACGAATCCGCGAAAGCGGCGTTTTGCGGGGAACGGCCCAAACCACCGCCGCCATTGCTGCCATTGCTGTCTTGACGCGCCATCTCGATATCCTCTCGCTCCGCGGGGCCGGTTCGCGCGGCGGCCGCGGGCTCGGGCGGTTTCTCGCCCAAAATTGACGCCAATGAGGCGTCGGTTTCGCCCGCTTCCCACTTCGCGGCGGGCGCTCCGCCCATCAACCGGGCGCGGCGAGTGCGTCCGGATCATTTCATCGGCAGGGCGCGGACGAGCCGCCCGCGCCCGCCAGGATCACAGGCCTTTCAGCACTTCGACCAGGGTCGATCCGAGGCGCGCCGGCGAAGGCGAAACGCGGATGCCCGCGGCCTCCATCGCCGAAATCTTATCCTCGGCGCCGCCTTTGCCGCCCGCGATGATGGCGCCGGCATGGCCCATCCGGCGTCCCGGAGGAGCCGTGCGTCCCGCAATGAAGCCGACCATCGGCTTCTTGCGGCCTCTCTTGGCTTCGTCGGCAATGAACTGCGCGGCGTCTTCTTCCGCCGAGCCGCCGATCTCGCCGATCATGATGATCGAATGGGTCTTGTCGTCGGCCAGGAACAATTCGAGCATGTCGATGAATTCCGTGCCCTTGACCGGATCGCCGCCGATGCCGACCGCAGTGGTCTGGCCGAGGCCGACCCGCGAGGTCTGGAACACGGCTTCATAGGTCAGGGTGCCGGAGCGCGAAACGATCCCGACATTGCCGGCCTTGAAGATATTGCCCGGCATGATGCCGATCTTGCATTCGCCGGCCGTCATGACGCCGGGACAGTTCGGCCCGATCAGGCGGGATTTCGAGCCTGACAGCGAACGCTTCACCTTGATCATGTCCTGGACCGGAATGCCTTCGGTGATGCAGACGATCAGCGGGATTTCCGCCTCGACCGCCTCGCAGATCGCGTCGGCCGCGCCCGGCGGCGGGACATAGATGACCGAGGCGTCGGCGCCAGTGGCGTCCTTGGCTTCGGCGACCGTGTCGAAAACGGGGAGGCCAATATGGGTCGCGCCGCCCTTGCCGGGAGAAACGCCGCCGACGACCTTGGTGCCGAAATAGGCCAGCGCCTGCTCCGAATGGAAGGTGCCGTTCTTGCCGGTAAAGCCCTGGGTGATGATCTTGGTGTTGTTGTCGATCAGGATGGACATTACACGGCCTCCTTGACGGCCTTGACGATCTTCTGGGCGGCGTCGTCGAGATCGTCCGCCGGAATGACATTGAGACCCGATTCGGTGATGATCTTCTTGCCGCGGTCGACGTTGGTGCCCTCGAGACGAACGACCAGCGGAACCTTGAGGCCGACTTCCTTCACCGCCGCGATCACGCCTTCGGCGATGACGTCGCAGCGCATGATGCCGCCGAAAATATTGACCAGAATGCCTTTGACGTTCGGGTCGGCGGTGATGATCTTGAACGCCGCCGTCACCTTTTCCTTGCTGGCGCCGCCGCCGACGTCGAGGAAGTTGGCGGGCTCCATGCCATAGAGCTTGATGATGTCCATGGTCGCCATGGCGAGGCCCGCGCCATTGACCATGCAGCCGATCGCGCCGTCGAGCGTGATATAGGACAGATCATATTTGGACGCTTCAATTTCCTTGGCGTCCTCCTCGGTCTCATCGCGCAACGCAACAATATCGGGATGACGATAGAGCGCGTTGGAATCGAACGAGACCTTGGCGTCGAGGCACTTCAAATCGCCCTGCTTGGTCACGATCAGGGGATTGATCTCCAGCATCGCCATGTCCTTGGCGACGAAGGCGGCATAGAGCTGTTCGACCAGCTTGCCCACCTGCTTGGCGAGGTCGCCGGAGAGGTTCAGCGCCTGGGCGACGGTGCGGCCATGATGGGGCATGACGCCGGTCGCCGGATCGACGGAAAAGGTCTTGATCTTTTCCGGGGTCTTGTGCGCGACTTC
Organism: Candidatus Rhodoblastus alkanivorans; assembly: GCF_022760755.1. NCBI lineage: Bacteria > Pseudomonadati > Pseudomonadota > Alphaproteobacteria > Hyphomicrobiales > Rhodoblastaceae > Rhodoblastus > Candidatus Rhodoblastus alkanivorans. Next base: position 264,595 of record NZ_JAIVFP010000001.1, on the reverse strand, counting down.
CTCAATGTCCATGCCGCCTTCGGTCGACACGACGAAGGAAACGCGCGAGGTGACGCGATCAACCAGCGCGGAAAGGTAGAATTCCTTTTCGATGTCGGAGCCGTCCTCGACATAGAGGCGGTTCACCTGCTTGCCGGCAGGGCCGGTCTGAACCGTCACCAGGGTATTGCCGAGCATCTGCTCGACGAACAGCTTGACTTCATCGACCGATTTGGCGAGGCGCACGCCGCCCTTTTCGCCCGCGGCGGCTTCCTTGAACTTGCCCTTGCCGCGGCCGCCGGCGTGAATCTGGGACTTCACCACCCAAAGCGGGCCGCCGAGCGCCTTGGCGGCGGCTTCGGCCTCCTCGGCCTTGAGCACGGACACGCCGCGCGATACCGGAACGCCAAATTCCTTGAGAACGGCTTTGGCCTGATACTCATGAATATTCATAGTAATCCTCGTAAGAGAGCGACACCGGCTGGCGCGGTCCCCAGGGCGACGATCGCGCGAGCCGGCTGCGGCGGCTTTCGATCAGGCGAGAGCCGGATTGATCTTCTTGCAGGCTTCGATCAAGCCCTGAACCGAGGCGAGCGATTTTTCGAACATCGCCTTCTCGGCATCGTCGAAGGCGACTTCGATGATCTTTTCGACGCCCTTGGCGCCGATCAGGGCGGGCACGCCGACATAAGTGTCCTTGACGCCATATTCGCCGTTGAGATGACCGGCGATCGGCAGAACGCGCTTCTGATCCTTGAGATAGGATTCCGCCATGGCGATCGCCGAGGCGGCGGGAGCATAAAAGGCCGAGCCGGTCTTGAGCAGACCGACGATTTCGCCGCCGCCCTTGCGGGTGCGCTCGACGATAGCGTCGAGCTTTTCCTGGGTGAGCCAGCCGAGCTTGACGAGCTCCGGCAACGGAAGCCCGCCGACGGTGGAATAGCGCACGAGAGGAACCATGTCGTCGCCGTGGCCGCCAAGGGTCATGGCGTGAATGTCCTTGACCGAGACGCCAGTTGCTTCGGCGAGGAAATAGCGGAAACGGGCCGAGTCGAGCACGCCGGCCATGCCGACGACCTTGTTCGACGGCAGGCCGGAGGTTTTTTGCAAGGCCCAGACCATGGCGTCGAGCGGATTGGTGATGCAGATGACAAAGGCGTCGGGCGCATTCTGCTTGATGCCGGCGCCGACGGACTCCATCACCTTGAGGTTGATGCCGAGAAGATCGTCGCGGCTCATGCCGGGCTTGCGGGGGACGCCGGCGGTGACGATCACGACGTCGGCGCCGGCGATCGCCGCGTAATCATTGGCGCCGGCGATCTTGGCGTCGAAGCCGTCGACTGGAGAGGATTCGGCGATGTCGAGACCCTTGCCCTGGGGCGTGCCCTCGGCGATGTCGAAGAGAACGATGTCGCCGAGTTCTTTCAGCCCGGCGAGATGGGCCAACGTTCCGCCGATCTGGCCGGCTCCGATCAATGCAATCTTGTTACGCGCCATGAGTTCTCGTCCTCGTCTCAACCTGTCGTCGGTCCATCGCCGCGGCGGGCACGGCGGGGGCTGTTCCGGCGTCGCCGGACATGGGGGGCGTTTTGCCCCGATCTTTCCGGGCTTTCAAGTCGGGAGAAAGACTAAGCCTCTGACGTTATTGTGATGGCGAGCAAGGCGCAGGGGGTGGTGGATTTGGAAAGGGCCTTTGTTTTCAAATGTATAAATTCTCAGCGCGATTTTGCGCGGCGCGCAACGACTTGAACTTTCGGCTTGGTTACAGATTACAAAAAATGTTACATGTCAAAATCAGGATCGCCGAACGTCAGGCTGCGTTGGATGGCCGCAATGGCGCGGCTGGCGCGAAAATCCATCTCCGCGACCGAAACGTCTTTATCGAGAGCGATCGACACCGGTTGGACGAAGCGATGGGCGAGGTCGAAGACCAGCGCCATCGCCCGGCGCCGGTCCTGAATGCGGAACGCGCCGGATCCAATGCCTTCCTCGACGATGGCCTGAATCTCGGCCTGAACCCTGTTGCGATGCCGTCGCGCGACGCCGCCGCCTTTCTCGACCGCGTCGCAAAGCAGCCGGAACAGGGTGGGGTCGCTGTCCCTCTTTTCGCGATAGGCGCGCTGCAAGGCCGTCAGCGCCCGCTCCAGCTTGTCATAGGCCGGGTCCTGCCCCTGAACGATGACATGAAGCTGCTGTTCCAGCGGCTTGAGCCAGAGCAGGGTGACCGCCTCGAACAGCGCTTCCTTGGATGGAAAATACCGATAGACATTGGCGTGGGACATTCCAGCCGCCTCCGCGATCCCGACAATCGTGGTCCGCCGGGGCCCGAATTGGCGCAGTTGGGCGCAGGCCAGATCCAGTATTTTCTGGTCGGGGGCTTTTTCGTCCGGGCGCGCCCGATGGATCATGTCTCAACAAGACCCGTGATGTCGCCGCTGACCTTTTCGCCGCGGCCGTGAGGCAATTCAAGATATTGCGTCGAGCGCATTTCCGTCAGCCGGGAGACCGTGCGCGCGAATTCGAAAGCCTCCCAGCCCTGTTCCGCCTGATAGATCTTTTCAGGCTCGACGTCGGCCGAGGCGATCAGCTTCACGCGCTGATCATAAAGCCCGTCGATGAGGTTGATGAATCTTTTCGCTTCGTTGCGTTCGTCCGCGTTGATTGTCGGAATATTATCTACGACGAGGACATGAAAATATTCCGCGATCGCGACGAAATCGGCGGCGCCGAGCGGCTGTTTGCACAAATCGGCATAGTCGAAACGCGCGACGCGGCCCGACGCCTGCGGCACGACGATTTCGCGCCCCATCACGGGCAGGCGGAGGGAGGCGGCGTTTTTCACTCCCGTCAGGGCGTGGAAGGCTTTGTCCAGCGCGGCGCGCGCTTCGGCGTCGGGGGGCGTCAGATAAACGGGGGCGCCGCTCAACTTTTCGAGACGGAAATCCGTTCGCGCGTCGAGCCTGACAACCTCCATATTTTTCTTGATCATGCCGATGAAGGGGAGGAACAGGGCGCGGTTCAGGCCATCCATGTATAGGTCGGCCGGATCGACATTAGAGGTCGCGACGACCACCATCCCGCGCGCCCACAAGGCTTCGAACAGCCGACCGAGGATCATGGCGTCGGCAATGTCGGTGACGGCGAATTCGTCGAAACACAATAGGATCGCTTCGTCGATCAATTCGCTGGCGACCGGCGCGATCGGGTCTTCGCCTTTCACCTCGCCGGTTTTTCTCTTCTGGCGCCACGCGAAAATGCGCTTGTGGACATCCGCCATGAACGCATGAAAATGAACCCTGCGCTTTTTTTCGATCGCGATGGAATCGAAGAACAGGTCCATCAGCATGGTTTTGCCGCGTCCGACCAGGCCCCAGACATAGAGCCCGCGCGCCGTCGGCGCGGTCACGTTTCGTGCGCCGAAAAGCCAGCCGAGCGAGCTGGATTTTTTGGCGAGCCGGCGTTCGGTCAGAGAGACGCCCAGGGCGTCAAGTTTCTCGACTACCGCCATCTGTTTGGCGTCGCGCTCGATTCTTCCTTGCGCGACGAGGTCGTCATATTCGTCGATGATCGAGCGGCGCGAATGTTCCATTACCCATTCCGGATGGTGATGGAGGCGTGTAGCGGCGCGCCGCCGCGCTTGACAAGCTAGCCTTTCGCTCAAGGGCGCGCTCAAGCTTGCCGGACCAAACGTATCAGCTTACGATCAGCAGCCTGTCAAAAAGTTACCCACAATAACGAGGAAACGCCATGGTCAAAATTCGACCGTTCGATGAGCAAACACAGACCGAGCAGCCCAAACGACGCTTGCGGTCGCTCGATCTTCCCGGCGAGAACGGCGATATCACCGCCTTGCTGCGGCAGGCGGCCGGCGCGCAGCGGCTTGCCGAGGAACGGCTTCTTGCCGATCTCGGCGTGACGCCGCCGCAATTGGCGGCCTTGACCTTGATCGGCGCAAATCCCGGCCTGCTCGCGGCCGATCTGGCGCGCAAGGCCAAGCTCACGCCGCAGACGGTTTCGCTCATCGTCGCCAATTTGCGCCGCGCCGGCCTTGTGCGCGAGGAGGACGGCGCGTTTTCCGCCGCCTCCCGGGCGCGGCCGCTGGCCCTGACGCCTGAAGGCGAGAAAATCCTGCGCCTCGGTCGGGAACGGACCGAAAGCGCGAGCGCGCGTCTGACCGAGGGCATTCGTCCGAAACGGGAGAAGGCCCTGCGCCGCTGGCTTGCGGCGATCGCGGCCGGGCTGCCGCTCCCGGGCGCCGCGCTCGACGCGGATGATCTATAGGCCGCCGAGGGCGCGTATCGCCCGCCATTGCTCGGCCGAGACGGGCTGAACCGACAGCCGGCTCATCTTGACGAGCGCCATGTCGGCGAAGCGCGGATCGGCCTTGATTTCTTCCAGGGTCACCGGCCGCTTCAACGGCTCGACCGCGCGCACGTCGACCATGCCGAATTTCCCGCTGGCGTCGGTCGGGTCGGGGTGGAAGGTCTTGATCACTTCGACAATGCCGACGATCTCCTTGCCGACATTGGAATGATAGAAAAAGGCGAGGTCGCCGAGCTTCATCGCCATCATCTGCTGTTTGGCGAGATGATTGCGCACGCCGGTCCAGCCCGTTCCCTCGCCGCCGCAGGCGACCATCTGGTCCCAGGACCAGGCGTCGGGCTCGCTCTTGACCAGCCAGTACGATTTATCGTCGCTCATGAAAGATAGGTCCCCAGGACCGGCTTGTAGGGGCGCAATTCGACGGAGGCGAACAGGCCGGCCCTGGCATAGGGGTCGCTCGCCAGGAAATCGCGTGCGAAAAGCTCGTCGGGACAGTCGAGAACCAGCATCGAACCGCAGGGCTGGCCGGCGGGATCGAGAAAGGGGCCGGCGAGTTTTACGATTTCTGTCTTTTCGCCGAGGAAAGCGAGGTGGGCGGCGCGGTTTTCCAGCCGTATCGCGAGCGAATCCGGCTTGTCGAGGCAGATGGCGACAAAATGCATGTCTGGTCCCAGAATTTTTTTCGAGCGAAGAAATATTCGCGCCAAATGGTTGCACGAGAGGGCCGGCTGATTCAACCGAGGCAAGGGACCTCAAACCGGTGCGGCGTGTTGTAACTGTCGTGACTTGGTTCTAGCCTCGCGCCCGCTCCCGGTCTCTTTTGGGGACGGGCGACGCGCAAGACGATTTCTCGGGAGAGTCCCATGAGCATTTTCGGCACCATTCTGGGTAAGATCTTCGGCTCGGCGCCGGCTGATGCGGCGCCTGCAGCGGCTCCCGCCGCCGACGCTCCCGCGGCGGCGCCGGCGCTGGACGCTCCGGCGAGCGTTCCGGCCGATGTCGCCAGCAAGGTCGATATCGCGGCGGTCCTCGACGAAATGAACGAGAAGAACCCCGAAACCCTCGACTGGCGTGTTTCGATCGTCGATCTTATGAAGGTGCTCGGCCTCGATTCTAGTCTTCAGGCGCGCCGGGAACTCGCCGCCGAGCTGAAATATGACGGCGACACCCACGACACCGCCAAAATGAACATGTGGCTGCACGCAAAGGTGATCGCCCTGGTCGCGGCCAATGGCGGCAAGGTTCCGGCCGACATTCTCAAGAAATAACCAAAGACGGCGCGGCGTCATCCCTCGGCCAACAGCCCGCCGTAAGGCGGGCTCAGCCCTCAGCCTTGAAGGGCCGGCTCATCAGGGCCTCGATCGCCGCGCCGACGTCGATCCGGCTTTCGAGGATCGCCGTCACCGCCTCGGCGATCGGCATTTCTACGCCAAGCCTGCGCGCTTTTTCGACGAGGATCCGGGCGGTCAAGGCGCCTTCGCTCAATTTGCCATGGCTCGCCGCCTGCGGCGCCTCGCCTTCGCCCAGGGCGAAACCGAGGGCGTAATTGCGCGATTGGGGCGAAGAACAGGTCAAGGCGAGGTCGCCCAGTCCCGAAAGGCCCATGATCGTTTCCGGCCGCGCGCCCTGGGCGGCGGCGAAACGCATCAGTTCGGCAAAGCCGCGCGCGAGCAACGCGGCATGGGCGCTGGCCCCGAGTTTGCGGCCCATGGCGACGCCGCAGGCGATGGCGAGCACGTTTTTCGCCGCCCCGCCGATCTCGACGCCGATCAGGTCGCTCGACCGGTAGAGCCGGAAATTGGGCGCCGCCAGCCGCGCGCAAAGCTCTTCCGCGAGTTCGATGCGACCCGCGGCGAGCGTCACGGCGGTCGGCAGGCCGCGCGCCAGATCGACCGCGAAGCTTGGGCCGGACAAAGCGGCGGCAGGCTGTCCGGGCAACACGTCCGCCAGCACTTCATGCATGTAAAGGCCGGTCTGGCGCTCGATGCCCTTGGCGCAATTCACGACCGCCGATCCGGGCTGCAAATGGCCGCGCAAGGCTTCGGCCGTCGCCCGAAAATTTTGCGCCGGCACCACCGCCAGCACATGGTCCGCCTCCCCCGCGCAGGCTATGTCGGCGACGGGCTCGACGTGCCGGGCGAGATCGACGCCGGGCAGGCGGCGATCGTTGCGCCTGCTTTGCCGCATGGCCTCGACGTGGGCCGGATCATGCGCCCACAACCAGACTTTGCCGCGCCGGCTCGCCGCCATATTGGCCAGCGCCGTGCCCCAGGCGCCGGCGCCGAGCACGGCGAGCGTCGTGGTCTTGCTCATCGCGTGGGGTCCGTATTGTCGCGCCGCGCCCACAGCCTTTCGAAATGGCGGGTGAAGGCCGCGGCCGCCTGCGAACTGTCGATGATCACAATGTCATTGTCCTGCCGGGTTTCGCCGGACCAGGAAAAATTGGCCGATCCCGTGCGCAGCCAGCGCCCGTCGACGGCATAGGCTTTCAGATGCATCAGGTTGTCCTGTTCGGCCTTGATCCTGGCCTGCACATTGGGCTGGTTCACGAGCGCGAGGACATTGTCGTTCCTGCCGCCGATGCGCCGGAATTGTTCCGGATCGAAATAAAGCCGGATATGGACGCCCCGGCTCGCCGCCGCCGACAGGGCCTCGATCACGCGCTCGTCGCTCAGCACATAGGCCGTCATGTCGATTTTTTGTCGCGACCGGCGAATCAGGTCGGGGTCCAGAGTTTCGAAGCCCGGCGCGGGTCCATAGGCGACGCGCACGGGCGCCGCGATCGGGGATTGCGGCTGCAGAAAGGGTTTGGGAGCCTCGATCGCGACGACGAAGGCGGCGGGCAGGAGGAGATATTTGAGCGCGCGCAAAAAAACCTCACGCCTTGCCATGCCAGCGCGGGTCCTGGCGCGCATCGAGCGGCCAGCGCGGCCGGGCGGCGAAATCCATGCCGTCGACGAGGCCAAGGCGGAATCGCTCGAGCCCCGCCCAGGCGATCATGGCGCCATTGTCCGAGCACAGACCAGGCGGCGGCAAGGCGAGCCTCAGGCCGGTTTCGGCGCAGAAACGGCCGAGCGCGCGGCGGATCGCGCCATTGGCGGCGACCCCGCCCGCCGCCACCAGCGCCGTCGGCGCCTTGGGCGAATCGGCGAGCAGGCGCAGAGCGGCGCGGCAGCGATCCACGATCACATCGACCGCGGCGGCCTGGAAAGAGGCGCAGAGATCGGCGACGTCGGTATTGGTGAGGGGCGCGATGCGCTCGGCTTCCTGTCGGACGGCGGTCTTGAGGCCCGAAAAGGAAAAGTCGGGATTGCGCCGCGCGGCCATCGGCCGGGGGAAATCGAAACGCGCCGGGTCGCCGCCGAGCGCTGCCTGTTCGACCCGCGGACCGCCCGGATAGGGCAGGCCGAGCAGTTTCGCGGCCTTGTCGAATGCTTCGCCGACGGCGTCGTCGACCGTCGAGCCGAGCCGCTGGTAGTCGCCGACGCCATTGACCGCGACGAGCTGGCTGTGGCCGCCCGAGACCAGCAGGAGCAGATAGGGGAATTCGATATTGTCGGTCAGACGCGCCGTCAGGGCATGGGCTTCGAGGTGGTTGACGGCGACGAAAGGCTTATGCGCAGCAAGCGCGATCGCCTTGCCCGTGATCAGTCCGACCATCACGCCGCCGATCAGGCCGGGGCCTGCGGCGGCCGCGATGGCGTCAAGGTCTTCGACGCGGCAGTCGGCTTCGGCCAGGGCGCGGCGAATCAGCGGGTCGAGCGCCTCGACATGGGCGCGGGCGGCGATTTCGGGAACGACCCCGCCAAAGGCGGCGTGTTCCGCGATCTGGCTCAGTACGCAGTTCGAGAGGATTTTGCCGCGTCCCATCGAGTCGGCCTCGACCACCGCCGCGGCGGTTTCGTCGCAGGTGCTCTCAATGCCGAGAACGCGAAGACTGGCCCACATCTCTTTGCTCCCCGCGCCGCTTTCATCGCGGCGCGCTTTTTTCTATAGTCCGCCGCCTTGAGGTTTGAAAACGGCATGGAGCGAAATTTTGGCGCCCTGGATGAAAATCGGCACGCGCGGCAGTCCCCTGGCGTTGGCTCAGGCCCATGAAACGCGCCGCCGCCTCGCTCTCGCTCATGGCGCGCCGGAGGAACATTTCGAAATCGTCGTCATCAAGACCAGCGGCGACATGATCCAGGACCGACCTTTGGCCGAAGTCGGCGGCAAGGGGCTTTTCACCCGCGAGCTGGACCTGGCCCAGCTCGACGGCGCGATCGACATAGCGGTCCATTCGGCCAAGGATTTGCCCACCCTTTTACCCGAGGGCCTCATCGTCGCCGGCTATCTGCCGCGCGAGGACGTCCGCGACGCCTTCATTGGCCGTGAGGCCAGGACCCTGATGGATTTGCCGCAAGGGGCGCGCGTCGGCTCGGCGTCGCTGCGCCGGCAGGCGATGATTCGGCGGCTGCGCCCCGACCTCGAGGTCGAATTGCTGCGCGGCAATGTCCAGACCCGGCTGCGCAAGGTGGAAAGCGGCGAATTCGCCGCCACTTTGCTGGCGCTCGCGGGATTGAAGCGGCTCGGCCTCGCCGATCAGGCGACGTCCGTCCTGCCGCTCGACCTTTTTCCGCCAGCCTGCGGCCAAGGCGCCATCGCGATCACCGCGCGCGCGGAGGACGCGCGAATTCTCGCCGATCTGGCGATGATCTGCGACGCGGAGACGGGGAGCGCCCTGGCGGCGGAGCGGGCGTTCCTGACTGTGCTCGACGGCTCCTGCCGCACGCCGATCGCCGGTCACGCCGTGGTCGCCGGAGACCGGGTGAGCTTTTATGGAATCGTCCTGCGCAAGGACGGCTCCGAGGCCTTCGACGCTCGCGCCGAAGGCCTGGCCGCGGAGGCGTCCGGTCTGGGCGAATCGGCCGCGCGCAGGATTCTCGAGGCCGCGCCGGCCGACCTGCTCCATTTCTGACTTCCGATGCGCGTGCTGGTGACCCGGCCCTCCGACCAGGCGGCGCGGACGGCGAAGCGGCTCGCCGCCCTGGGCCATCGCGTCGTGCTCGCGCCAGCCCTGGAGATCGTCCCGACCGGAACAGCGCCGCCGGAAGGGGAATTCGATCTGATTCTCGCAACAAGCGCGCAAGCCTTTGCCGGAGGGGCGCCGAAGCCATCCTTGCGCGCCCTTCCCGTCGCCTGCGTCGGCGAAAGGACCGCGCGAGCCGCGGAAGCGTCCGGCTTTCGCGTGGCGCTCGTCGCTCCGCGCGCCGAGGCCCTGGCCGAACGGCTCGTCGCCGAAATGAAACCCGCCTCCGCGCTTTATTTCGCGGGCCGCGAACGCAAGCCCGTGCTGGAGGATCGTCTTCGCGCCGCCGGCTGGGCCGTCGCCGTGGTCGAGATTTATGACGCCCGTCCCGTCGCGGGCTGGCCGGACGAAGTCCTCGCCGCGCTTCGCGACGGGCGGATTGACGCCGTGCTGCATTATTCCCCGCGCAGCGCCGGCGCGGCTTTGTCCCTGATCGGCGGCGCCGCTTCGCGCCTCTCGCATTTCTGTCTTTCGCAGGACGTCGCCGACATTTGCGCGAGATGGGCGCCCACGGAACGAATCTTCACGGCTTCTCAACCCGATGAAGAGGCGTTATTGAAATTGCTCTGCTCGGTGGAGCCATTGCGAGGAGATTGATCGCGCATGAAAAGAGCCGTCGCCCTTTCCTCCGTCCTTGTTCTCATGGCGTTGGGGTCGCCGGCCGCTACGGCGGCGCAATTCCCCTATGGCGTTTGGCGGGTCGCCGACGGTTCGGCGCTCATCCGCATCTCGCCTTGCGGGGGGGGCGTTTGCGGCTATGTCGCCGCGGCGCCGCGGCCTGCGCCCGGCGAGAAATCGGCCGTCGGCAAGAAGATTTTGCTCAACCTTCGCCGCGTCGGCGATGTCTGGAAGGGGCGAATCTTCAATCTCGACAATGGCACGTTGTATGACGGGGAAATCTCGCAGGGCGGAGACGCCAATCATCTGCGGGTCCAGGGCTGCGTCGCCGGCGGGGGCCTTTGCGGCGGCGAAACCTGGAAACGGGCGCGCTGACCGGGCGTCTTTACGCCACGATCCAGTCTCGTTGACAAGGCGACGCGGCGCTTCTATCTCTCGCCCGCCGGGTTCCCGGCTTTGCGCGCTCTCGCGCCGCCTCCGTCAAAAATCGCCGCGGTCGACGAGAACAAGGCGCGGCGTCTTGTTTCTTGCGCCAAGGCTCCCGAAATAGGGGCGGCGCGTCTCGCCGGCCAAGGAGCCTCGAAAAGAAGGCCTCTCCGATCGCCGGCGTCCACCGGATTGCGCGGCTGGGCCGCCGCGCTGAAAGGTCGATTTGATGTTGGGGAACCTCGCGAAGAAGATTTTTGGCTCCGCCAACGATCGCAGGTTGAAGACCTATCGGCCCCGCGTCGCCGCCATCAATGCGCTGGAGCCGGAGATCGCCGCCCTTTCCGACGAAGCTTTGCGCGCCCGCACCGATGCGTTTCGCGCCGAACTTGCGGCGGGCAAGCCGCTCGACGATCTTATCATTCCCGCTTTCGCCACGGTGCGCGAGGCGGCAAAGCGCGCGATCGGCCAGCGCCATTTCGACGTCCAGCTCCTCGGCGGCATGGTGCTGCACGAGGGTTCGATCGCTGAAATGAAAACCGGCGAGGGCAAGACCCTTGTCGCCACGCTCGCCTGCTATCTCAACGCGCTCGCCGGCAACGGCGTCCATGTCGTGACCGTCAACGACTATCTCGCCAGCCGCGACGCCGAGAACATGGGTCGCATCTATAATTTCCTCGGTCTGACCGTCGGCGTGATCGTCCACGGCCTCGACGACGCCGAACGCGCCCAGGCCTATGCCGCCGACATTACCTATGGCACCAACAACGAATTCGGTTTCGACTATCTGCGCGACAATATGAAATATGAGCTGAACCAAATGGTTCAGCGCGGCCATTCCTTCGCCATTGTCGACGAGGTCGATTCGATCCTGATCGACGAAGCCCGCACGCCGCTCATCATTTCCGGCCCCTCGGACGACAAGTCGGACCTCTACAACACAATTGACAAGCTGATCCCGCTCCTCGGTGCGGAAGATTACGAGATCGACGAAAAGCAGCGCAGCACCAATCTCACCGAAGAAGGCAACGAAAAGACCGAGCAATGGCTGCGCGAGGCGGGCCTTTTGACCGAGGGGTCGCTGTACGAATCTACCAACGTGACCCTGGTTCACCACGTCAACCAGGCCTTGCGCGCCCATAAATTGTTCCATCGAGACAAGGATTACATCGTTCGCAACGGCGAAGTGGTCATCATCGACGAATTCACCGGCCGCATGATGCCTGGCCGCCGCTATTCCGAAGGCCAGCATCAGGCGCTGGAGGCCAAGGAAGGCGTGACGGTCCAGCCCGAAAACGTGACCCTGGCCTCGATCACCTTCCAGAATTATTTCCGGCTCTATAAAAAGCTCGCGGGCATGACCGGCACGGCGGCGACCGAAGCCGAGGAATTCGCCGAAATCTACAAGCTCGAAGTGCTCGAAATTCCGACCAACCTGCCGGTGGCGCGGCTTGACGCCGACGATGAGGTCTATCGCAGCTCGGCGGAGAAACTTGCGGCCATCGTCACGGAAATCGAGAGCGCGAACGCTGAAGGCCAGCCCCTGCTGGTCGGCACGACCTCGATCGAGAAATCGGAGCAGCTTGCCGAATATCTCGAGGGCAAGGGCTATAAAATGATCGACTTTGGCGCGTCCGGCGCGCTCGACAAGCTTTACGCCTCCGCCCGCTCCGGCAAGCCGTCGAAAAATTTCGCCGTCCTCAACGCCCGCTTCCACGAGCAGGAAGCCTATATCGTCGCCGAAGCCGGCGTTCCCGGCGCGATCACCATCGCCACCAACATGGCCGGCCGCGGCACGGACATTCAGCTTGGCGGCAATATCGACATGCGCCTCAAGCAGGAATGCGCCGGCCTCGAAGGCGAGGCGCGCGAGGCCCGCGAGAAGGCGATCCGCGAGGAGGTCGCGGAGTTCAAGAAAAAGGCATTGGCCGCGGGCGGGCTCTATATCATCGGCACCGAACGCCATGAAAGCCGGCGCATCGACAATCAGTTGCGCGGCCGCTCGGGCCGTCAGGGCGACCCCGGCAAGTCGAAATTCTTCCTGTCGTTGCAGGACGACCTGATGCGCATTTTCGGCTCGGACCGCATGGACGCCATGCTGACCAAACTCGGCCTGCAGGAGGGCGAGGCCATCATCCATCCCTGGATCAACAAGGCGTTGGAGAAGGCGCAGCAGAAGGTCGAAGCGCGCAATTTCGACATGCGCAAGAACGTGTTGAAATTCGACAATGTCATGAACGACCAGCGCAAGGTCGTGTTCGAGCAGCGCCGCGACATGATGGCGCAGGATTCGCTTGAAGACGTCATCGCCGAAATGCGCCACGGCGTGGTGGACGATCTCGTCGCGAGCCATGTGCCGCATGACGCCTATCCCGAAGCCTGGGACATTGCCGGCCTCGCCGAGGAAGTCCAGAACCAGCTCAATATCGCGCCGCCGCTGGCCGACTGGGCCAAGGCGGAAGGCATTGGCGACGAGGAGCTGCGCGAGCGGCTCGAAACCGCGGCCGACGAAGCCTATGCCGCGCGCGAAAAGATGAATTCGCCGGAGCTCACCCGCTATATCGAGAAGCAGGTGCTGCTCCAGACGCTCGACCATTTGTGGCGCGAGCATCTGGTCGTGCTCGACCAGCTGCGCCAGGTCATCGGTTGGCGCGGCATGGCCCAGCGCGATCCGCTCAACGAATATCAGTCCGAGGCTTTCGAGCTTTTCAACACCCTCATCACCCATTTGCGCGAGGCCGTCACCGCGCAGCTCATGCGCATCGAGGTCGTTCCCGAGCGCCCGGCGGAGCCGCAACTTCCGCCCATGCAGGCGATGCATCTCGATCCCTTGACCGGCGAGGATGAATTTGCATTCGCCCAGATCAACGCGCGCATCGACGCAGGCGAATTTTCGCCGGGCGCGCTGGGCGTCCCCGAGCCCTCCGCGCCGCGCGATCCGGACAATCCGGCGAACTGGGGCCGGGTGGGCCGCAACGAGCCGTGTCCCTGCGGATCGGGCAAGAAATACAAGCACTGCCACGGCGTCCTGGCCTGACGCCGCTGTCCGCGCGGCGTCCCAAGCCACGGGATCAACGCGATGAGCGAGCGCCAGTCAGAAGACCGCGCCGGCGTCGCGGACGTGCTCGTTCCAGTGGCGGTGGAACAGCCCTATTCCTATCGCATTCCCGCAGGAATGGCTCTGGCGGCGGGCGATTTCGTCAAGGTCTCGCTTGGTTCGCGCGCGCAGATCGGCGTCGTCTGGGCCGTGCGGGGCGGAGCCTCAGACAAGCTCAAACCGGTGCTGGAGCGGCTGGACCTGCCGCCGCTGCGGGAACAGTTCCGCTCCTTCCTCGATTGGGTCGCCTCCTGGACCATGGCGCCGCGCGGCATGGTGCTGCGCATGGCGACCCGGGCGGCGGAAGACGCTGAAGAAGAACCCTTGCGCATCGGGATTCGTGCGACCGGCGCGCCGCCAAAGCGCCCGACGCCGGCCCGCGCGCGGGTTCTCGCCGCCCTGCTCGGCGATCTCGCGACGACCAAGACGGAACTGGCCCGGTTCGCCGGCGTCTCCGCGGGGGTCGTCGACGCCCTGATCGACGATGGCGCGCTGGAGGCCTTCGCCCTGCCGCCTGAAACGCCCGGCGGCAGGCCCGATTTCGATTTCTGCGCGCCGGCGCTGTCGCCGGCGCAGCAACAGGCCGCCCGGAATTTGCGCGAGGCGGTCGCGTCGCGGGCGTTCAAGCCGATCCTGCTCGAAGGCGTCACCGGGGCCGGCAAGACGGAAGTCTATTTCGAGGCCGTCGCGGAAGCCTTGGAAAGCGCCGGCCAGGCACTGATCCTGATGCCCGAAATCGCCCTGACGGCGCAATTTCTCGAACGTTTCGCCAAAAGGTTCGGCCAGCCGCCGGCGGAATGGCATTCGGGCCTGTCGCCGCGTCGGCGGGCGCGGGTCTGGCGCGGCGCCGCCGAAGGCGAAGCCCGGGTGGTGGCGGGCGCGCGTTCAGCCCTGTTCCTGCCTTTCGCCGATCTGCGGCTGATCGTGGTCGATGAAGAGCACGAGGCGGCTTATAAGCAGGACGATGGCGTCATCTATCACGCGCGCGACATGGCGGTGGTGCGGGCGAAGAGCGACTCCTGCGCTATCGTTCTGGCTTCTGCGACCCCCTCGATCGAGACGCGGGAAAACGCCCGACAGGGGCGCTATGGCTGGCAGAAGCTCGAAAGCCGCTTCGCCGGACGGACATTGCCGAAAATCGAAGCGATCGACCTGCGGCGGCAAGGCCCGCCGCGCGGCAAATGGATTGCGCCGCGCCTCGCCGACGCGATGCGGCAAAATTTCGCGCAAAACGAGCAGGCGCTTCTCTTTCTTAACCGGCGCGGCTATGCGCCGCTCACCTTATGCCGCGCCTGCGGCCACAGGTTCCAGTGCCCGAACTGCTCGGCCTGGCTGGTCGAGCATCGCGCCCGAAGGGCTCTCGTCTGCCATCATTGCGGTCATGTCGAGCGCCGTCCGGACAAATGCCCGGCCTGCGAAACGGCGGATTCGCTGGTCGCCTGCGGACCCGGAGTCGAACGGCTCGCGGAGGAGGCCGCTGAACTTTTTCCCGAGGTCCGCCTCCTCGTTCTTTCGTCGGACATGCCGGGCGGGACGGCGCGGATGCGAGCGGAATTGCAGGCGATCGAGAACGGCGAGTTCGATCTCGTCATTGGCACCCAGCTCGTCGCCAAGGGCCATCATTTTCCGCATTTGACCCTGGTCGGCGTGGTCGACGCCGACATCGGCCTCGCCAATGGCGATCCGCGCGCCGCCGAACGGACTTTTCAGCTGCTCAATCAGGTGGCGGGCCGCGCCGGGCGCGGCGAACGGCCCGGGCGGGCCTTCCTACAGACCTGGCAGATGGATCATCCCGTTCTGCGCGCCCTGCTGTCCGGCGATTTTGAACGTTTCTATCGCGAGGAAACGGACATTCGCCGCGAGGCCGGCTTGCCGCCGTTCGGCCGGCTTGCCGCGCTCATCGTCTCGGCGGCGGATCGGACGGCGGCCGAACGCCACGCCCGCGACCTGGCGCGCGCCGCGCGCCAGTTCCAGGCCGGAGCGGATTCGCCCGCGTCGGACATTGTCACGCTCGGCCCGGCCGAGGCGCCGATTGCGGTGCTGCGCGGCAAAAGCCGTTTTCGCCTGCTGGTCAAAGCGCCGCGCGCCGCGGATCTGCAAGGCTTTCTGCGCGCCCTGTTAACTTTGGCGCCCAAACCGCGCGGCGGCGTGCGGGTCATCGTGGACATTGACCCGCAAAATTTTCTTTAGGAAAAATTGGGTGAAGCGTCAGTCTAATTTATCGCTAAACCATATTTCTGCCGCTTAAGTGAGGGTTGCGCAGGAAGGCGCCCTATGTTAGGTGAGCCGCGCCTTTCGGGGAGTCCAGCTACCGCCGCTTCCCGTTTCCAGACAGTTCAGCCCTTAAAGCAGTTGCGGCGTTGCGCCGAACCGTTCGAGGGCGGATGGTCGTCCGATATCGTAGGGAGCTTTTCCGCGTGGCTGAAGTCGACGACTCCAAGAATCCGACGTCCGGCGTCGCGGAACGCTATGCCCAGGCCCTTTTCTCGCTTGCCCAGGAACAGAAGGTCACCGACGCCGTCACTGAGGCCCTGGGCAATTTCGCGGAAATGATCGAGCAGAGCGCTGATCTCAAGCGCCTCGTCCTCAGCCCGGTCTTTTCGGCCGAGGAGCAGCTCAAGGCGATTTCGGCCATTCTCGACAAATATGGTTTCGGCGGCATCACCGCTAATTTTGTCAAGCTCGTGGCCGCCAAGCGCCGCCTTTTCGTTCTCCCCGACATGATCCGCGCCTTTGTCGCCCTGAACGACAAGGCCAAGGGCGTGGCCCGCGCCGACGTCACCGTCGCCGCCGCGCTTTCGCCCGGTCATTCCGCCACGCTCGAACAGGCGCTGCGCGAGGTCTCGGGGGGCAAGGCGGTCAAAGTCAATGTCGATGTCGATCCCTCGATCATTGGCGGCATCGTCGTCAAGATCGGCTCGCGCATGGTCGACGCTTCGCTGAAAACCAAACTCAATTCGCTCCGCACACGCATGAAAGAGGTCGGCTGATGGAACTCCGCGCCGCAGAAATTTCCGCGATTCTCAAGAACGAAATCGCGAATTTCGGTAATGAAGCCCAGATCACGGAAGTTGGCCAGGTTCTGTCCGTCGGCGACGGCATCGCCCGCGTCTACGGCCTCGACAACGTCCAGGCAGGCGAGCTCGTTGCGTTCGAAAACGGCATTCAGGGCATGGCTCTGAACCTTGAAGCCGACAATGTCGGCGTCGTCATTTTCGGCTCCGACCGCGAGATCATGGAAGGTCAGACGGTCAAGCGCACCGGCTCGATCGTCGACGTTCCCGTCGGCAAGGAAATGCTTGGCCGCGTCGTCGACGCGCTGGGCAATCCGATCGACGGCAAGGGCCCGATCCACGCCGCCAAGCGCTCGCGCGTCGACGTCAAGGCGCCCGGCATCATCCCGCGCAAGTCGGTGCATGAGCCGATGGCGACCGGTCTCAAGGCCATCGACGCCTTGATCCCGATCGGCCGCGGCCAGCGCGAACTGATCATCGGCGACCGCCAGACTGGCAAGACCGCGGTCGCTCTCGACGCCATCCTCAACCAGAAATCGCTCAACCAAGGCACCGACGAAAGCGCCAAGCTCTACTGCGTCTATGTCGCGGTCGGCCAGAAGCGTTCTACCGTCGCCCAGTTCGTGAAGGTTCTGGAAGAGCAGGGCGCGCTGGAATATTCGATCATCGTCGCCGCCACCGCTTCGGACCCGGCCCCGATGCAGTTCCTGGCCCCTTTCGCGGGCGCGGCCATGGGCGAATTCTTTCGCGATAACGGCATGCATTCGCTGATGGTCTATGACGACCTGACCAAGCAGGCGGTCGCCTATCGCCAGATGTCGCTGCTGCTGCGCCGCCCGCCGGGTCGCGAAGCCTATCCCGGCGACGTGTTCTATCTCCACAGCCGCCTTCTGGAGCGCGCCGCCAAGCTCAACGACGCCAATGGCGCGGGCTCCATGACCGCTTTGCCGGTGATCGAAACCCAGGCCAACGACGTGTCGGCCTATATTCCGACTAATGTGATCTCTATCACCGACGGCCAGATCTTCCTCGAAACCGACCTGTTCTACCAGGGCATCCGCCCGGCGGTGAACGTCGGCCTCTCGGTGTCGCGCGTCGGCTCATCGGCCCAGACCAAGGCGATGAAGAAGGTTGCGGGCAAGATCAAGGGCGAACTCGCGCAATATCGCGAAATGGCCGCCTTCGCCCAGTTCGGCTCGGATCTGGACGCCACCACCCAGCGTCTGCTCAACCGCGGCTCGCGCCTGACCGAGCTCCTCAAGCAGGCGCAGTTCTCGCCGCTCAAGATGGAAGAGCAGGTTTCGGTGATCTATGCCGGCGTCAACGGCTATCTCGACGCCCTGCCGGTCAACCGGATCAAGGCTTATGAAGATGGTCTCCTCGCGCTCCTGCGCACCAGCCACGCAGACATTCTCGAGGCGATCCGCGCTTCCAAGGATCTTTCGGACGACACCGCGGGCAAGCTGAAGGCGGTCATCGAAGGCTACACCAAGTCCTTCGCCTGATATTCAACCGGGCCCGCCGTCAAGCCGACGACGGGCTCGCCTCCTGGAGCGCTTCTCGGGTCGGAATGGACGGCAAGAGCGGCAGTCGAGCGGACAAACCATGGCCTCGTTGAAGGACCTTCGCAATCGCATCGCCTCGGTCAAGGCGACGCAGAAAATCACCAAGGCCATGCAGATGGTCGCGGCGGCCAAGTTGCGTCGCGCCCAGATGGCGGCCGAAGCGGCGCGGCCCTATGCCGAGCGCATGGATACGGTTTTGGCCAATCTCGCGGCGGGCGTCGTCGCGGGCTCCGGCCCCGCGCTCCTGACCGGCAATGGCAAGAACGAAACCCATCTCCTGGTCGTCGCGACCGCCGAGCGCGGGCTGTGCGGCGGTTTCAACACGTCGATCGTACGCCTTGCCCGCGAAAAGGCGCTTGCCCTTCAGGCCGAAGGCAAGACCGTCAAGATTCTCTGCATCGGCAAGAAGGGCTTCGACCAGCTTCGTCGCCAGTTCGAAAAGCAGATCATCGATCTGATCGACCTTCGTACGGTGCGCCAGATCGGCTTCGGCAACGCCGATCCGATTGGCAAAAGGATCATCGCCCTGTTCGAAGGGGGCGAGTTCGACGTCGCCACCCTGTTCTATTCCAAGTTCCGTTCGGTCATCTTGCAGATTCCGACAGCCCAGCAACTCATCCCGGCCGAAATTCCGGATGGCGGCGCGACCGCGACCGCGGCTTATGAATATGAGCCGGGGCAGGACGAAATTCTGGAGACCCTGCTGCCGCGCAACATTTCGGTGCAGGTTTTCCGCGCCTTGCTGGAAAACGCCGCTTCCGAACAGGGCGCCCGCATGAGCGCCATGGATAACGCCACGCGCAACGCGGGCGACATGATCAAGAAGCAGACGACGATCTATAACCGGACGCGTCAGGCGATGATCACCAAGGAACTGATCGAAATCATCTCGGGCGCCGAAGCGCTCTGACCGACATTTAGATTGTGAGGACGAAAAATGGCTGAAGCCCGCTCCCAAGGCCACGTCACCCAGGTCATCGGCGCCGTCGTTGACGTGAAGTTCGACGGTCACCTGCCGCAAATTCTGAACGCGCTCGAGACCATTAATAACGGTCAGCGCCTCGTTCTCGAAGTCGCTCAGCATCTCGGCGAAAATTCGGTGCGCTGCATCGCCATGGATGTGTCCGAAGGCCTGGTTCGCGGCCAGGAAGTCACCGACACCGGCGCGCCGATCCGCGTTCCGGTCGGCGAGGGTACGCTTGGCCGCATCATCAATGTCATCGGCGAGCCGGTGGATGAAGCCGGCCCGGTGCCTAATGACGGCTTGCGCGCCATTCACCAGCCGGCCCCGTCCTATGCCGAGCAGGCCACCGAGGCCCAGATCCTCGAAACCGGGATCAAGGTCGTCGATCTGCTCGCGCCCTACGCCAAGGGCGGCAAGATCGGCCTGTTCGGCGGCGCGGGCGTCGGCAAGACCGTTCTGATCATGGAATTGATCAACAATATCGCCAAGGCGCACGGCGGTTATTCGGTGTTCGCCGGCGTCGGCGAGCGCACCCGCGAAGGCAACGACCTTTATCATGAAATGATCGAAGGCGGCGTCAACAAGGACCCGAAGGAACATGGCGGCTCGACCGCCGGCTCCAAATGCGCGCTGGTCTATGGCCAGATGAACGAGCCTCCGGGCGCCCGCGCCCGCGTCGCGCTGACCGGCCTGACGGTGGCCGAACATTTCCGCGACAAGGGCCAGGACGTGCTGTTCTTCGTGGACAACATCTTCCGCTTCACCCAGGCGGGCTCGGAAGTGTCGGCGCTGCTCGGCCGCATTCCTTCCGCGGTGGGCTATCAGCCGACGCTCGCCACCGACATGGGCGCGCTGCAGGAGCGCATCACCACCACCACTAAGGGCTCGATCACCTCGGTGCAGGCGATCTATGTCCCGGCGGACGACTTGACCGACCCGGCGCCGGCGACCTCCTTCGCCCATCTCGACGCCACCACCGTTCTGTCGCGCTCCATCGCCGAAAAGGGGATCTATCCGGCGGTCGACCCGCTCGACTCGACCTCGCGCATGCTGTCGCCGGCGATCGTCGGCGAAGAGCATTACGACATCGCCCGTAAGGTGCAGTCCACGTTGCAGCGCTACAAGTCGCTGCAGGACATCATCGCCATTCTCGGCATGGACGAACTGTCCGAAGAGGACAAGCTCGTCGTCGCCCGCGCCCGCAAGATCGAGCGCTTCCTGTCGCAGCCCTTCCATGTCGCGGAAGTTTTCACCGGCTCGCCGGGCAAGCTCGTCGCGCTCGCCGACACCATCAAGGGTTTCAAGGGTCTGGTCGAGGGTCAGTACGACCACCTGCCGGAAGCCGCCTTTTATATGGTCGGCTCGATCGAGGAAGCGATCGAGAAGGCGCAGAAGCTGGCCGCCCAGGCGGCCTGATCGAGAGGACATCGGCCGGCGGCGTCTCGCCGCCGACGCCCTGACCGCACAGTTTCGGGGCGGGCGGCGCAAGCCCAGGTTTGGAGAAACTCATGGCGACTTTTCACTTCGAGCTGGTCTCGCCCGAAAAACTGTTGTTTTCGGGAGAGGTCGAGGCGGTGCTCGTGCCGGGCCTCGAAGGTCAGTTCACGGTCATGAAGGATCACGCGCCGGTCATGACCGTCCTCAAGGCGGGCGTGGTCGAAGTCCAGGAAGCGGCCAACAAGGTCAACAAGCTTTTCGTGCGCGGCGGTTTTGCTGATGTCGCGGCGGGCGCCCTGACGCTGCTGGCCGAACACGCGACCCCTCTGGAACAATTCGACGCCGCGCAACTGGCGCAGGAAATCAAGGACGCCGAGGAAGACCTCGCCGACGCCAAGACCGAAGAATCCCTGAAACTCGCCGCTGAAAAGCTCGACCAGCTCAATGAGCTGAAATCGGCGATCGCGATGTAAAATTCAGGTCAGCGCTATTTGAAGGCGTCTGCCTGGCGGCAGACGCCTTTTTTGCGCGCCGGACGCCGTGTGCGCGATCAGAGCTTGTAGAAAGGACCGGCCGAAGTTTCCCAGCCGAGCGCGCGCATGCAGGCGACATGGGCCGGGGTTCCGCCACGAATATAAATGTAAAGCTCGGGTTCCGGCATCGTCGAGAGTTTGTCGACATAGGCGCCGCGGAACGGATCGTACATGGCGCAATCCATCAGGGCCATGCGAAGCGAGGGCTGCGGCGTGATCGCGCCCCTGGGCAGGAGGACCGCCGCGGGTTCCGGTTGGGACTGATAAGAGCTGCAGCCGCTCAAGGCGGCGCTTGACAGGAGGAGCGGCGCCAGGAAAGAAATTTTCATTCGCGCGCTTCTCCCGTCGTTGCCCCTGATCAGCCGGGCGGGCGCTCCATCGCGATCATGTAGTTCACGTCGGTGTCGCCCGAGAGGCGCCATTCATCGTCAATTGGATGATAGACGATTCCGGCGCGGTCGATTTCCCTGAGCCCTGCGTCCTGCAAAGGCTTCGACATCTCATATGGCCTGAGAAACTTGCGCCAGTCGTGCGTCCCCGGTTCGACCCAGCGCAGAACATATTCGGCGCCGACAATCGCCAGGGCGTAGCTCTTCAGTGTGCGGTTCAATGTCGCGCCGACAAAAAGCCCGCCCGGCCGCACGAGCGCCGCAGCCGAGGCCAGAAAACCCTTCACATCCGCGACATGCTCCAGAACTTCCATGGCGAGCGCGATGTCATAGGTTTCGCCCGCGCTTGCGAGCGCTTCAACCGTCGCGGGCCGGTAGTCGATCTCGAATCCCTTGAACGCGGCATGGCGGCGGGCGGCGGCGATATTTTCCTCGGAAGGGTCGACGCCCGTCACGGTCGCGCCCAGGGCGGCGAGCGACTCGGACAGCAAGCCGCCGCCGCAGCCGAGGTCCACGATTCGCAGTCCCTTGAGCGGTTTGTCGGCGCCGCGGTGACGCGGATGGGACCCATCCGCGAAATGTCCGCAGCAAAGATTGCGCAAATAGCGGACCCGCGTCGGGTTGAGCTTGTGGAGCGCGCGTTGCGGCCCCTTCGGATCCCACCAGGCGTCGCCGAGCTTGGCGAATCGCGCCAGTTCGTCGCGATCGACGCTGCCGGCCGCCTCGCCATGAAATTCCGTCATGCCGCGCTCCAAACGTTGGTGAACAAGTTGACACAATCCATGCGCGCCGTCATGTATAGCCGCCCCGCGCCGACGGCGCGAGTTTTCAGTCCTTTTCGCGCGAGATCGACGAAAAAGGCCAGATCGAACGATAAATTTCAGAGCAATTTCAGGTTGACATGGCGCGTCTGGTGATGAAATTCGGCGGCACTTCCGTCGCCAATGTCGAACGCATCCGAAATGTGGCGCGTCATGTGAAGCGCGAGATCGACGAGGGTCATGAGGTCGCGGTCGTCGTCTCGGCCATGTCCGGCAAGACCAATGAACTGGTCTCCTGGGTCAATGAGGCCAACAAACATTACGACCCCCGCGAATATGACGCGGTCGTTGCTTCGGGCGAGCAGGTGACCTCGGGCCTTCTGGCCATTATCCTTCAACAAATGGGCGTGCCGGCGCGCTCTTGGCAGGGCTGGCAGATCCCGATCGAAACCGATGGCGCCCATGGCGCGGCGCGAATCGCGCGAATCGACGGCGGCGGGCTGATCGAAGGCTTCGGGCGCAAGGAAGTCGCGGTGATCGCCGGCTTTCAGGGGGTCGAGCCGGCAACCGGCCGGGTGGCGACCCTCGGGCGCGGCGGTTCGGACACCAGCGCCGTGGCGGTCGCGGCGGCGATCCATGCGGATCGCTGCGACATTTATACCGATGTCGACGGCGTCTATACGACCGACCCCCGCATCGTTTCCAAGGCGCGCCGCCTGGACAGAATCGCGTTCGAGGAAATGCTTGAAATGGCCTCTCTGGGGGCCAAGGTGCTACAGGTCCGCTCGGTCGAAATGGCCATGATTCACGGAGTGAAGACCTTCGTTCGGTCATCCTTCGACGATCCCGCCGATCCGCAGCCCGGCACGCTGATTTGCAACGAGGAGGATATTGTGGAAGAGCAGGTCGTCACCGGAATCGCCTTTTCCAAGGACGAGGCGCAAATCACCTTGCGCAAGGTGGCGGACAAGCCGGGCGTCGCGGCGGCGATCTTCCAGCCCCTCGCCCAGGCCAATGTCAATGTCGACATGATCATTCAGGTCGTTTCCGACGACGCCAAGACCACCGACATCACCTTCACCGTTCCCACCGCCGAATTCGAGCGCGCCCGCGCGATTCTCGAAAAAGCGAAGGATGCGATCGGCTTTTCGACGCTTCAGGCTTCCACAGATGTGGTCAAGGTCTCGGCGATTGGCGTCGGAATGCGCAGCCATGCCGGCGTCGCGGCGGACGCATTCCGCGCGCTTGCCGAGAAGGGGGTCAATATTCGCGCGATCACGACCTCCGAAATCAAATTTTCGGTTCTGATCGACGCCGCCTACACCGAGCTTGCGGTTCGCACGCTTCATTCGCTTTACGGTCTCGACAAGGCCTGAAAAAGTGAAAATGACTGCGGCGCTTGACGGAATTTCGTCGCCAACGGCACTATCGCCGCCGACGACTCGTCCGGGAGCCGAATCAGCCATGCTCGCGGTCTGCTCCTTGCATCATCTCCGGGGTGCGAGCGGCGAACGGCGGGCGAATCGTTAAATTCAGCAGGGGCGGGCGCGGCGCGCGCCGGCTCGGTCAGGGAAAAATTATGCGCGGCGCTTTGGGCGGCCCCCGTCTGCTTCTCCGCCGGCTTCGCGAGGTCATGGCGGAGCCGGTGAACGCGCAGGCGCGGCTCGACCGGATCGTCATCCACATCGCCGCCAATATGGTCGCCGAAGTCTGTTCGGTCTATGTGGCGCGCTCCGACGGCAAGCTGGAGCTTTACGCGACTGAGGGTCTCAATCGCGAGGCGGTTCACCTCACCACCATGACCACCGGCGAGGGTCTCGTCGGCCTCATCGCCGAAAAAGCCGAGCCATTGGCGCTCGCGGACGCCCAGGCCCATCCGGCCTTCTCCTACCGGCCGGAAACCGGCGAGGAAATCTATCAATCCTTCCTCGGCGTCCCGATTCTGCGCGGCGGCAACATGCTCGGCGTCCTCGTCGTCCAGAACCGCGCCCGCCGCACCTATTCCGAGGAAGAGGTCGAGGCGCTGCAGACGACGGCCATGTTGCTGGCCGAGATGATCGCCTCCGGCGAATTGCAGTCGCTCGCCCAGCCCGGCCAGGGCTTCACCCTGCAAAAGGCGATGGCGCTTTGCGGCGCGCCTTTGTGTGAAGGGGTCGGCCTCGGCCATGTCGTGCTGCATGAGCCGCGCATCGTCGTCAAACAGCTCGTCGCCGAGGACCCGCAGGCGGAATTGCGTCGGCTGGAACAGGCCATCCAGGCCATGCGCGAGCAGATCGACCAATTGATCGCCCGCGGCGACCGCTATGGCGTCGGCGAACATCGCGATGTTCTGGAGACCGTGCGCATGTTCGCCAATGACCGCGGCTGGCTGCGCCGGTTGCGCGAGGCGCTGGAATCGGGCCTGACCGCCGAGGCGGCGGTCGAGCGGGTGCAGAACGACGCGCGCGCGAAATTGCAGCGCCAGACCGACCCCTATCTGCGCGAGCGCCTCCACGACCTCGACGATATCGCCAACCGCCTGCTCCGACAGCTGACTGGCCAGGGACCGGCCCATGGCGGCGCGCTGCCGCCCAATTCCATACTGGTCGCGCGCAATATGGGGCCGGCGGCCCTGCTCGAATATGACCGCGCCAATCTCCGGGGTCTGGTGCTCGAGGACGGCGGCCCGACCAGCCATGTCGCGATCATCGCCCGCGCCCTTGGCCTGCCGGCGATCGGCGAGGCGCCGAACATCACCGACCTGGTCGAGACGGGCGACGCGATCATCGTCGACGGCGGCTCGGGCGAGGTCCATCTGCGCCCGCCTCCGGACGTCGAGGCGGCCTATGGCGAGAAGGCGCGTCTGCGCGCGCGGCGGCAGGAGCAATATCACAGGCTGCGCGACACGCCGACGGTGACGCGCGACGGTGTCGAGATCAGCCTGCATATGAACGCCGGTCTGCTGATCGACTGCGAGCACGCTTCCGAGGTCGGCGCCAAGTCGATCGGCCTGTTCCGCACAGAACTCCAGTTCATGGTGGCGCCGAGCTTTCCGCGCCTTTCCGAGCAATATGCCCTTTACCGCAAGGTCATCGAGGCCACGGAGGGGCGGCCGGTGACCTTCCGCACCCTGGACATAGGCTCGGACAAGGTTCTGCCCTATATGGCCAAGGTCGAGGAGGAAAATCCGGCTTTGGGCTGGCGGGCCATCCGCATCGGGCTGGATCGTCCCGGCTTGCTTCGCATGCAGCTGCGCGCCATGTTGCGCGCCGGCGCGGGCCGCGAAATGCGCATCATGTTTCCAATGGTCGCGACGACATGCGAATTTGCGCAGGCCAAGGCGCTTGCCGAGCGCGAACTCGAATTTTTGCGCCGCCACAACTATATATTGCCGGTCTCGCTGGATTTGGGCGTGATGGTCGAAGTCCCGTCGTTGCTGTGGCAGCTCGATGAAATTTGCGCCGCCGCCGATTTCCTTTCGGTCGGCTCCAATGACCTCACGCAATATATTTTCGCCGCGGATCGCGACAATAAACGCGTTTCGTCGCGTTTCGACACATTGTCGCCGCCCAGTCTTCGCGCCTTGAAGGCAATCGTCGATGCGGGCGATCGCCACGGCAAGCCGGTGAGCCTCTGCGGCGAGATGGGCGGCAAGCCGCTGGAGGCGATCGCTCTGGCGGCGATCGGCTATCGCCACCTTTCGATGACGCCCTCGGCGATCGGGCCGGTGCGGGCGGCTGTTCTGGCGGTCGATGTCGGCGCGGCGCGCGACTTCCTCATGCCGATGATCGACAGGCCCGACGACTGCCGTTCGATCCGGCAGGAACTTCACGCCTTCGCGGAAAGAAGCGGCGTTCCGCTTTAGCGCGGCGGCGTCTCTCGCATTCCTCGCCGCAAGGCGCGCTGCCCTTTAAGCCGTCCGACAGAGCCATGTTTCCCGCCGAAAAACTCGATCTCATTCTGCGCCGCCATGAAGAAATCGGCCATCGCTTGGCCGAAGGCGTCGATTCATCGGCCTTTTCCGCCCTTTCCCGCGAACTGGCCGAACTCGAGCCGGTCGCCGTCGCGATTCGCGCCTTTCGGGACTTGGAACATGAAATCGCCGATCTCGAACAACTGGCGGCGGACCCCCAGACCGACGCCGAAATGCGCGCGCTGGCCGAGGAAGAACTGCCTGGGCTGAAAGGCCGTCTGGCCGGCGCCGAGCATGACCTGAAACTTGCTCTGCTGCCGCGCGACGCGGCGGACGAAAAAGGCGCGATCCTCGAAATTCGCGCCGGGACCGGGGGCGACGAGGCGGCGCTTTTCGCCGGTGACCTGTTCCGCATGTATCAGCGTTACGCCGAGCACCGCGGCTGGACGATGGAGCTGATCTCGGCGAGTGAGGGAACGGCCGGCGGTTTCAAGGAAATCATCGCCCAGGTGCGAGGCAAGGGCGTATTCGCGCGGCTGAAGTTCGAGCGTGGAGCCCATCGCGTCCAGCGCGTGCCCGTCACCGAGACGCAAGGGCGCATCCACACTTCGGCTGCGACCGTCGCCGTACTGCCCGAGGCGGCGGAAGTCGATCTCGCCATCAACGACGCCGATCTGCGCATCGACACCATGCGCGCCGGCGGCGCCGGCGGCCAGCATGTCAACAAGACGGAATCGGCGATCCGCATCACCCATATTCCATCGGGATTGGTCGTCATGATGCAGGAGGAGCGGTCGCAACACCGCAACAAGGCCAAGGCCATGGACGTGTTGCGCTCGCGCCTGTTCGACATGGAGCGGCAAAAACTGGCCGACGCGCGGGCGGCTGACCGCAAGCAGCAGGTTGGCTCCGGCGACCGCTCCGAGCGCATCCGCACCTATAATTTCCCGCAGGGGCGGGTGAGCGACCATCGTATCAATCTGACTCTCTATAAGATCGACAAGGTGATGGAAGGCGAGGCGCTGGACGAAATTCTCGATCCGCTCATCGCCGACCATCAGGCTCGGCTTCTCGCCGAGACGGAAGAAGGCGCGGCTGCATGAGAGGGCTCATGAATGTTTACGAGGGATCGTGGATCGTCTGGGCGCTCCTTGCGGCCATTTTCGCCGCTTTGACCGCGATTTTCGCCAAAATCGGCGTCGAAGGCGTGGATTCCGATCTGGCGACATTGGCGCGGACTGTCGTGGTCGTCTTAAGCCTCACCCTGCTCCTTGCCGCGACGGGACGCCTGCAACCCGCGACGCTCTCGCCCAAGTCGGTGGTCTTTCTTGTCCTTTCCGGACTTGCGACCGGGGCGTCATGGCTCTGTTATTTCCGCGCTCTAAAGCTCGGCGAAGCGAGCCAGGTCGCGCCGATCGACAAGCTCAGCGTCGTGCTGGTGGCCCTGTTTGGCGCGGCTTTCCTCGGCGAAAGGCTCGCCTTGGTCAATTGGCTCGGAATCGCCTTCATTGCGACCGGCGCATTGCTGGTGGCCTTTCGTTAGACAATTTTGATGAAGGCGCGTTCGCTCGCCGGTATATTCCGTTGACATACTGGCGGGCGTCATCCATCGCCAATCGATTGCGCAAGAGCTTGGGGGTCTGATGAACAAAATTATTCCGGTGATCATGTGCGGCGGGGCAGGCACGCGGGTTTGGCCCGCGTCGCGCGAAACGATGCCGAAACAGTTCATCCCCCTTCTCGGGAAATTATCGACCTTCCAGGAAACCTTGCTTCGCCTCGATCGGGAAATTTTCGCCGAGCCGGCGATCGTGACCAATCACGATTACCGTTTTCTCGTTCAGGAGCAGATGAAGGAAATCGGGGTTTCCGGCGACATCGTGCTGGAGCCGGAGCGCCGCGACTCCGCCGCCGCCGTGGCGGTCGGCTGCGAACTGGCGAGCCAGCGCGCGACCGACGCCATCGTCGCGGTCTTCGCCGCCGATCATGCCGTGCGCAATGTCGAGGCGTTCCGCGATTTGTGCCGCAAGGCTGGCGCGGCGGCGGCCCAGGGCTATGTCGTCACGCTCGGGATCAAGCCCACGCATCCAGCCACGGGCTATGGCTATATCCGCCCGGGCGCGCTGGTGGTTCCCGAGGCGGGCGTGGCCAAGGTCGAGGCCTTTGTCGAAAAGCCCGATCTGGAGACCGCCGAACGTTATATCGCCGAAGGCTATTTATGGAACTCGGGCAATTTTTTCTTCCGCGCCGACGTCATGCGCAGCGAATTGCAGGAATATCAGCCGGAAATCGCGGCCGCGGCGGAAGAGGCCTTTGCCAGGGCCGAGCGGGATCTTGGATTTCTCGCGCTTGACAGGGAGGCGTTCAGCCGCGCGCCAAAAATTTCGATCGATTACGCCGTCATGGAGCGCACGCGCCACGCCGCCGTCATTCCCGCCGATATCGGCTGGTCGGAC
This sequence comes from Candidatus Rhodoblastus alkanivorans, assembly GCF_022760755.1. NCBI lineage: Bacteria > Pseudomonadati > Pseudomonadota > Alphaproteobacteria > Hyphomicrobiales > Rhodoblastaceae > Rhodoblastus > Candidatus Rhodoblastus alkanivorans. The sequence goes on along the minus strand of NZ_JAIVFP010000001.1, from coordinate 236,073 downwards.
GTCGGCAACTGGCATGCGGTTTGGGAATTGTCGGAGCGCGACCAGCGCGGCAATTCGGTGCGCGGCCAGGGCGTCGTCATGGACGGTCAAAATGTCCATATCCGCTCGGACGATTGCCTGACCACCGTGCTTGGCGTCGACGACGTGATCGTGGTGACCACCGACGACGCGGTTCTCGTGCTCGGGGCGCAGCACGGCGACAAGGTCAAGCAACTGGTGGACGACCTCAAACGCCGCAAGCTCAAGGAGGCGCAGGAACATCGCCGCGTCTATCGTCCCTGGGGCCATTACCAGTCGATCGACAATGGCGAGCGCCATCAGGTCAAAAGGATCGTCGTCAAGCCCGGCCATAAATTGTCGTTGCAGAAACATTATCATCGGGCCGAGCACTGGATCGTGGTTCGCGGCGCGGCGGAAGTGACGCGAGACAATGAAGTGCTCATGATTCACGAGAACGAATCGATCTATCTGCCGATGGGCTCGGTCCATCGCCTCGTCAATCCCGGCAAGATCGACCTCGAACTGATTGAGGTCCAGACTGGCTCCTATCTCGGCGAGGACGACATCGTCCGGATCGAGGACCTCTATCACCGCGCCTGAACCCACCCTTTCCCCGTCATTGCCAGGAGCAGGACGACGAAGCCAGCCATACTGCGGTCTGGCGCAAACTGGACTGCTTCGGCATGGCTCGGCGCAAGCGCCGAGCGTCGTAAAAGAACGGACGCGCGTCGCGCGCCCTATGGCTCGCAATGACGCCTTCATCCAGCGAGAGGCCTTATGTTCCCGAAACCCGTCGCCGCCCTCACGCCGAACACTTTCGAATATGAACGCCTACCTTTGGTGAAGCCGACCGGCTTCCGCGAATATGACGCGCGCTGGCTGTTCGGCTCGGAGCTCAATCTGATGGGCGTGCAGGCGCTTGGCCTCGGCCTCGCGACCTTGCTCCACGAAATGGGGGTCAAGCCGCGCCTCGCGACCGGGCACGATTTCCGCTCCTATTCGGCCTCGATCAAACAGGCGCTGATCTGCGGCCTGATGGCGGGCGGCGTCGAGGTCGTGGACATCGGCCTCGCCCTGTCGCCCATGGCCTATTTCGCGCAATTCGCGCTCGATTGCCCGGCGGTGGCCATGGTCACCGCCTCGCACAACGATAATGGCTGGACCGGGGTGAAAATGGGCGCCCAGCGCCCGGTGACTTTCGGCCCGGACGAAATGGCGCGGCTGCGCGCCATCGTGCTGGGCGGCAAGTTCCAGTCCCGCGCCGGCGGCGCCTACGAATATGTCCAGGATTTCGACAAGACCTATCTCGACGATCTCGCCAGCCACACCAAGCTGACGCGCAAGCTCAAGGTGGTCGCGGCCTGCGGCAACGGCACCGCCGGCGCCTTCGCCCCCGCGCTGCTGGAGCGGCTGGGCTGCGATGTCGTCCCGCTCGATGTCGCGCCGGACTATAATTTCCCGCGCTACAATCCCAATCCCGAAGATCTGGAAATGCTGCACGCCATGGCCGATAAGGTGCTCGAGACCGGCGCCGACCTTGGCCTCGGCTTCGATGGCGACGGCGACCGCTGTGGCGTGGTGGACAATCACGGCGAGGAAATTTTCGCCGACAAGATCGGCGTCATGCTGGCGCGCGACCTGTCGAAACTCCATCCCGGCGCGACCTTCGTGGTCGATGTCAAATCGACCGGCCTGTTCGCCAGCGATCCCGTCCTGAAAGAACGGGGCGTCAAGGCCGATTATTGGAAGACCGGCCATTCCTACATCAAACGGCGGGTCACAGACCTCAAGGCCCTGGCGGGTTTCGAGAAATCCGGCCATTTCTTCTTCAACGCGCCCGTGGGGCGCGGTTATGACGACGGCTTGCTGACGGCGGTTCATGTGCTGGAAATGCTCGACCGCAACCCGGGCAGGTCCATGGCCGAGCTTTACGCCGACCTGCCGAAGACCTGGGGCTCGCCGACCATGTCGCCGCATTGCGCCGACGAGGTGAAATATGGCGTGGTCGAAAAGGTCGTCGCGCGTTTCAAGGCGATGCAGGACCAGGGCGAGAAGATCATTGGCCAGAACATCCAAAGCCTCGTCACCGTCAATGGCGTGCGGGTAACGGTGGAAGACGGCACCTGGGGGCTGGTGCGCGCCTCGTCCAACAAGCCGGAGCTGGTGGTGGTGGTCGAAAGCCCGGCGTCCAAGGAAAATCTCCACGCCATGTTCAAGGCGGTGGACGCCATCTTGCGCGAGAATCCTGAAGTCGGCGCCTATAACCAGACAATCTGAGGATCGCCCATGCAATATCGCTTGTCCGGCACGCTGTTGCAGACTCTGGAGATTGATCTTGGCGTCGGCGAGACGGTCTATAGCCAGACCAACGCCATGTGCTGGATGAACGACGCGATCGAAATGGACACCAATACCGGCGGCGGTTTCCTCGCCGGGATCAAGCGCACTTTCGGCGGCGGCTCCTTTTTCGTCACCGAATTCCGTTCGCGCGGTCAGGGCCATGTCGCCTTCGCGCCGCGCTTTCCGGGCGCGATTCTACCTGTGCCGCTGCGCGACGGCCAATCGCTCATCTGCCGCAAGGAGACCTTTCTCTGCGCCGAAATCTCGGTGCGGCTGGAGCTCGCCTGGCAGAAAAGATTCGGCGCCGGCCTGTTCGGCGGCGAGGGTTTCATCCTCCAGCGCGTCACCGGGCCGGGCACGGTCTGGCTCGATCTTTCCGGCGAGGTCGTCGAGCGCGATCTCGCGGCGGGCGAGCGCCTTCTGGTCAACGCCGGCCATGTCGGCGTCATCGATCCGTTCGTCAGTTTCGACATCCAGATGGTCAAAGGCTTTCGCAATATCTTGTTCGGAGGCGAGGGACTGTTTCTGGCGACGCTGACCGGGCCGGGCCATATTGCGTTGCAAAGCATGCCGATCATGAATCTCGCGGAAGAAATCGCCCGCTATCTCCCGCAGACCTCTTCCGGCGCAAGCCCGGGCGGCGGTTCGCTGGCGTCCGGCGTCGTCGGCGGCATTCTCGGCGCGATCGGCGGCTCGGCTCTGTCGAAGGAATGACGCCGCCGCTTGCGGCCGCGCCTCGACGGGCGACAGAGCCCCAAAAGCATCTATAGTCGATTTCATTTTCGCGATCGGCGCGGCCCATGTTCATTCTGAAAATCTACGGTCGGGTTCTCGCCCAGCTCGCGCCCGAGCGCCGCCTCGCCATTCTGCTGGTCTTCGCCAATCTGGCGCTCGCCGGCGCCCAATTCGTCGAACCGGTGCTGTTCGGCCGGATCATCGACCGATTGACGACCGCCCAGACCCATGCGCGCGAACCGACTTGGGCCGAACTGACGCCTCTCATGGCCGCCTGGATCGGCTTCGGCCTGTTCTCGATCGCCGCCGCCGTGACCGTCGCCTTGCACGCCGACCGCCTGTCGCACCGCCGGCGCCTCGCGGTCATGGCGAGCTTCTTCGACCATCTGCTCGAATTGCCGTTGAGCTTCCATGGCGGGACCCATTCGGGGCGGCTGCTGAAAATCATGCTCGACGGCGCCGGCGGCATGGCCGGAATCTGGCTGTCCTTCTTCCGCGAAAATTGCGCCTCGATCACCGCGCTTTTCGTCCTGCTTCCGGCGACCGTTTTCGTGAATTGGCGCCTGGGCCTGGTTCTGGTCGTTCTGGTCGCCTTTTTCGGCCTGCTCACTGTTTTCGTCCTGCGCCGGACCCACGGGCTTCAGGCCCGCGTCGAGCTGTTTAACGCGGAACTGGCCGAGCGCGCCTCGGACGCGCTCGGCAATGTGCCGGTCATCCAGTCCTTCACGCGGATCGAAAACGAATCGCGCGGCGTCAGGCGCATCATCGACCAAGTTCTCGCGGCCCAGCTTCCGGTCCTGTCGTGGTGGGCGCTGGCCGCCGTCGCGACCCGCGCTTCCGCCACCTTGAGCCTGCTCGCCATTTTCATCATCGGCGTCTGGCTGCATCTCCATCATCTCGCGACCATCGGCGTGATCGTCACTTTCATGAACTTCGCCACCATTCTGGTCGCGCGGCTGGAGCAGGTCGTCAATTTCTTCAATTTTCTGCTGATGCAGGCGCCCAAGATCGCAAGTTTCTTCGAGGTCATGGACACCGCGCCGAGCGTCGCCGACAGGCCGGGCGCCATCGACCCCGGCCGCCTGGCCGGCCAAGTCGTCTTCGATCACGTCACTTTTGCCTATGACGACAAGCGCAAAGCGGTGGACGACGTGAGCTTTGCCGTGAAGCCCGGTGAAACGGTCGCGCTCGTCGGGGCGACCGGCTCGGGCAAGTCGACCACCTTGAGCCTGCTGCACCGGGCGTTCGACCCGCAGGACGGCGCGATCCGCATTGACGGGATCGACATACGCGACATGAAGCTGTGCGCCTTGCGGCGCAATATCGGGGTCGTCTTCCAGGAGCCGATGCTGTTTGCGCGTTCGATCGAGGAAAATCTGCGAGTCGGCAAGGTTGACGCCACCAATTCGGAAATCGCTCTGGCGCTGGAACGCGCCCAGGCCGCGGATTTTGTCTCGCGCCAGACGGAAGGGATCGACACATTGGTCGGGGAGCGCGGGCGTACGCTTTCCGGCGGCGAGCGCCAGCGGCTCTCCATCGCGCGGGCGCTTTTGAAAGACCCGCCGATCATGATTTTCGACGAGGCGACCGCAGCGCTCGACGCCGCGACGGAAAAACAATTGCAGGCGGCGCTCAACGCGGCGACCCGTGGCCGCACCACTTTCGTCATCGCCCACAGGCTGGCGACGATCCGCGGCGCCGACCGCATTTTCGTCTTCGATCAAGGCAGGATCGTCGAACAGGGCTCTTTCGAGGATCTGGTGGCGCAAGGCGGCCTTTTCGCCGCGCTGGCGCGGGCGCAATTCATGGCGGCGGGGGCGTGAGCCTGTATCAGGCTTTCGTTTTAGGTTCCGGCGTCAGGCGCAGCAGGGTGATCCGGTTGCGCTGCTTGCGCAAAACCTCGAAGTGGAAGCCGTGAAAAGCGAATTTCTGGCCTGCTTCCGGAATGGCGCGCGCCTCGTGGATGACGAGGCCAGCGATGGTCGTCGCTTCCTCGTCCGGAAGGTCCCAGTCCATGACGCGGTTGAGATCGCGGACCGGCGCCGAGCCGTCGACGATCACCGAGCCGTCGGCCTGCCGGCGCACGCCGACAAAGGCGACGTCGTGCTCGTCGCGTATGTCGCCGACGATCTCCTCCAGAATGTCTTCCAGCGTCACCAGGCCCTGCACGTCGCCATATTCGTCGACGACCAAAGCGAAATGGGTCTTGCGTTTGCGGAAGGCCTGCAACTGGGCTTCGAGCGAGGTGGTGTCCGGCACGAACCAGGGCTCGTGGGATATTGGCTCGAGGTCGATCTTCGAGACGTCGCCATTGGCGTCGCTCAAGGCCCGCAACAGGTCCTTGGCGTGCAGCACGCCGATTATATTGTCGGCCGACCCGCGCCACATCGGCACGCGGGTATAGGGCGAGGCGACGACCTCGCGGACGATGTCCGCGATCGGCGTGTCGGCGTCGAGCGCGACCATTTTGGTGCGGTGGACCATGGCGTCGGAGACAGTCAGCTCCTTGAGGTCGAGCAGGCCGCCGAACATGTCGCGGTCGGTGCGGGCGACGCCGCCCTCCCTGTGCATGAGATCGACCGCGCTTTTCAGCTCCTCTTCCGGGGAGAGCAGCGGCGTTTTCTCATCGAGCCGCAATCCGCACAGATAAAGGGCGCCGCGCACCAGCCGCTCCACCGCGAACAGCACGGGGCCGAATATCGTGACGAAAAAGGAGACGACCCGCGCCACGATCAGCGACACCTGATCGGGATAATTGATCGCGACCGTCTTGGGCAGGACTTCCGCGAAGACGAGCAGCAGCACGGTCATCACGGCGGTGGCGTAGATCGCGCCCCTTTCCCCGACCATGGCCACCAGCACGGTCGTGAGCAAGGCGGAAGAGCCGATGTTGAAAAGCGTATTGCCGAGCAGCATGGCGCCGATCAGCCGGTCCCGCCCCGCGAGCAAGCGATTGACGGTGGCCGCGCGCGGGTCGCCCAGCTTTTCCAGCGCGTGCATGCGCGCGCGCGAGGCTGCGGTCATCGCGGTCTCGGAGCCGGAAAACAGCGCCGAAAACAATATGCAGCCGAAGAGGATCGCGCCGGCGACCCAGATATTGGTGATCGAAACGCCACCCCCGCCATGCATTTCGGTCAGACTCCCGCGCGCAACTCGTCATCGAGGAAGGCGCGCACCGCTTCCGCCTCGACATTTTTGGCTATGAAGCTCGCGCCGATATCGCGGGCGAGGATGAAGGTCAGGGCGCCGCGCTGCACCTTCTTGTCCTGGGCCATGGCCGCGACAATGTCGTCGGCGCCTGCGCTCCAGCCCGCGATGTCGCTAATGCGCGTCGGCAGGCCAACGGCGCGCAGATGGGCCTCGACCCGCTCCGCGGCCTCCGCCGGGCATAGGCCGGCGCGGGAAGAATAGCGAAAGGCGCAGGCCATGCCGATCGCCACGCCCTCGCCATGGACGAGGCGGGCGCTGTCATAGGCGACGAGCTTTTCCAGGGCGTGGCCGAAAGTGTGCCCGAGATTGAGCAGGGCGCGATCGCCCTGTTCGGTCTCGTCGCGGGCGACGACGGCGGCCTTTGATTCGCAGCTGACCGCAATGGCGTGGCCCAGCTCCGGCCCGCGCGCGAAAACGGCGGGCCAGTGCTTCTCCAGCCATGCGAAGAAATCGGGCCGGTCGATCAGGCCATATTTGACGACTTCCGCATAGCCCGCGGCGAATTCGCGCGGCGGCAAGGTCGCGAGGCTGTCGGTGTCCGCGAGCACTAGCGCGGGCTGGTGGAAGGCGCCGATCAGATTCTTGCCCTGGCGGGAATTGATGCCGGTCTTGCCGCCGACGCTCGAATCGACCTGGGACAGCAAAGTGGTCGGGATCTGGATGAAGCCCATGCCGCGCCGCAGGCTCGCGGCCGCGAAGCCGGTAAGGTCGCCGATGACGCCGCCGCCAAGCGCGATCAGGAAATCGCCGCGCTCCATTTTCGCCGCCAGCGCCGCCTCGCACAGCTCTTCGAAATGGGCGTAGTCCTTGGTGGTTTCCCCGGCCGGCAGCACGATGCGCCCGTGGCGGACGCGCGCGGCGTCCAGGCTCGCCTCCAGCGGGCCAAGCCAGAGCGGCGCGACATGGGCGTCGGTGACGATGAAGGCGTTCGCCCCGGGCGCGAGCCGGGCGAGCCGCTCGCCGGCGTGCGCGATCAGCGCCGGCCCGATGAGGATGTCATAGGCGCGGGCGCCGAGGGCGACATGGACGCCGGTCGAGGCGGGGGGCAGGACGGGAGCGGTCATTTCGGGCGTGAAATCTCCTTGTTTGGCCAAAAGTCCTTCGAGCGCCGCGAGGATTTCCTCGATGATGGCCTCATGCGGCCCATCGCGCGACTGGATGACGAGATCGGCCTCGGCATAGACCGGATAGCGTTCATCGATCAGCCGCCGCATCACCCCTTCCGGGTTCGGGTCGTGCAGCAGCGGCCGGGTGGGCCTTTTGCGCACCCGGCGCATCAGAACCTCGAATTCAGCCTTGAGCCAGATCGAAACGGCGCGGGCGCGGATCACGCCGCGCGTCTGCGGCTGGATGAAAGCGCCGCCGCCAGTGGCGATAACCCTTTCGCCCTCGCCGATGAGCCGGGCGAGCACCCTCCGTTCGCCGTCGCGAAAATAGGCCTCGCCGTGAAGCGCGAAGATTTCGGCAATCGTCAGGCGGTGGGCGGCTTCGATCTCGTGATCCGAATCGACGAAGGGGAGGCCAAGCCTTTGCGCCAGGCGCTTGCCGATCGCCGTCTTGCCTGAGCCCATCATGCCGACGAGGACGACGGGGCGCCCCGCCAGACGGCTGACGATCGCTTGCGCGCGCGGGTCGCGAGGCTGGGCCGGCGTAGCCTCCGGCGGATGAACGATGGCTTGATCCCACATGACCGGCATGTACTATCACGTCGCGCGCGCAAATTGTATCTGGCTTTCGCCGTGTAGGGCTACGCCGGCGGCGGCCTGCGGCTCGGAGAGTTTCATGCCCAGCCTGTTCCGCTTTCTTCTTGTCATCGGCTTGCTCGCGGGGGTCGCTTTCGTCGGCATGGCGGCGCTGGTCGCCTTCGTCGAGCCGCAGCCGCGGGAAATGAGCCAGCCCATTCCGCCGAGCGTGCTCAATAAATGACAAGCGCCGGCGCCCCGGCCTCGCGCGCCGCGGTCAAGGATTTTCTGGACATGCTCGCCGCCGAGCGCGGCGCCGCGAAAAACACTCTCGACGCTTATGCGCGCGATCTCGGCGATTATCTCCTGGGCCTCGCGGGCCGGGGCCGCGACCCGATCAGCGCGACGACGCAGGACATCCGCGACTATCTCGCCGATCTCGCGCAAGCCGGCCTCAAGCCGTCTTCTTCCGCGCGAAAACTTTCGGCGATCCGGCAGTTTCATCGCTTCCTCTCGGCGGAGGAGCGGCGGCCGGACGATCCGGGCGTTCTGCTGGAGGGTCCACGCCAGGGCCGCCGCCTGCCCAAAATCCTGTCGGTCGAGGAGGTGGACGCGATTTTGCGCGTGTGCCGAGAGGGTTTGGACGATCCCGCCCGGCCCGCCGAGGACAGGCTGCGGGCGCGGCGCGCCGCCTGTCTGGTCGAGGTGCTCTATGCATCCGGCCTGCGCGTCTCCGAGTTGGTCGCCCTGCCGCTCGCGGCGGCGAAACAGGCCGAGAAAGCGCCGGACCAGGGCGGCGGCTTTCTGACGATCAGGGGCAAGGGCGGACGCGAGCGGCTGGCGCCGCTGACAGGCGCCGCGCGCGAGGCGATCGCCTCCTATCGCCGGCAATTGCTCGAACTTCATCCGGAGGCCGCGAAGCAGAAATGGCTGTTTCCCTCGCTCGGCGAAAGCGGCCATCTGACCCGCCAGGTTTTCGCACGTGAGTTGAAATTCTTGGCCGCCGCCGCCGGCGTCGCGCCGCAGCGCGTCAGCCCTCATGTCCTGCGCCACGCCTTCGCCAGCCATCTCCTGCAGAATGGCGCCGACTTGCGGATCGTGCAGGAGCTGCTTGGCCACGCCGACATCGCCACCACGCAAATCTACACCCATGTGCTGGACGAGCGGCTGAAGGCGATGGTGCGGGATCTTCATCCTCTCAATGACGAGCATTGACGACGGCGACGGCCTTCGCGCGGCGGCCTAAGCCTTCCGGCCTTCCTGCCGTTCGAGCAGGAAAACGGCCTGCTCACCGAAAAGATTCCATGCCCACCACGGCGCGTTGACCCTGATCTGCGCGCCGCTGCTGTTCATGGCCGTCGCGCGCAGGATTCGCGCGTCCATCATTTCGACGAGATTGACGAAATCCCGGATCGTGCAGAAGTGGATATTGGGCGTCTCGTACCAGGCGTAGGAGAGATTTTCGGTGATCGGCATGCGCCCGCGCACGCCGAGCTGCCAGCGCACGCGCCAATGGCCGAAATTGGGGAAGGAGACGATGGCGCGCTTGCCGATGCGCAGCATCTGCTCCAGCACCTTGCGCGGATTGCGCGTGGCCTGGAGCGTCTGCGACAGGATCACGTAATCGAAGCCGTCATCGGGATAATCCGCGAGATCGACGTCGGCGTCGCCCTGCACAACCGAAAGGCCCTTGGCGACGCAATCGTTCACGCCCTTTTGTGAGATTTCGACGCCGCGCGCGTCGACCCGCTTGGTTTCCGCGAGCAGGCGAAGCAATTCGCCGTCGCCGCAGCCGACGTCAAGCACCCGCGCGCCAGTTTCGACCATGCCGGCGACAAGCAGGAGGTCGATGCGGGTGACGGCGGTCTGGGGCGCCTCGCCGTTCGTCGGGGTCATGCGCCGTCGCTCCCCTTGTCGCTCAACCCCCGCGCTTTCGCCGCCCCGCGCAGAAAGCCGCGCGTGGTGGCGAGAAAATCGGGCTCTTCCAGCAGAAAGGCGTCATGGCCCTTGTCGGTCTCGATCTCGACGAAGGAGACGGGCGCCGCGCCGGCGTTGAGGGCGTGGACGATGGCGCGCGATTCGGCGGTCGTATAGAGCCAGTCCGAGGTGAAGGAGACGACGCAGAACCGCGTCTTGGCGCCCGCGAAGGCGCGCGCGAGCGAGCCGCCGTAATCCTGGGCCAGGTCGAAATAATCGCAGGCGCGGGTGACATAGAGATAGGAATTGGCGTCGAAACGGTCGACGAAGGTCGAGCCCTGATGGCGCAAATAATTCTCGACCTGAAAGTCGGCGTCGAAGGAAAAGGTCGGCTCGGCGCGGTCCTGCAGATTGCGGCCGAATTTGCGTTGCAGGGCCTCGTCGGAGAGATAGGTGATGTGGGCGGCCATGCGGGCGACGCCGAGGCCTTTGACTGGGCGCACGCCCTGGTCGATATAGCGTCCGCCGCGCCAGTCCGGATCGGCCATGATCGCCTGGCGGCCAACCTCGTGGAAGGCGATGTTCTGAGAGGAATGTTTCGCGGCGGTGGCGATCGGCATGGCGGAAAAGACGCGCTCGGGATAAAGCGCCGCCCATTGCAGCACCTGCATGCCGCCCATGGAGCCGCCCGCCACGCAAAAAAGCGTGTCGATGCCCAGCCGGTCGATCAGCATGGCCTGGGCGCGGACCATGTCGGCGATGGTGACCATCGGCAGATCGAGGCCATAGGCGCGGCCGGTCGCCGGATTGAGCGAGGCGGGGCCCGTCGTCCCCATGCAGCCGCCGAGCACATTGGAGCAGATGACGAAATATTTATCGGTGTCGAAGGGCTTGCCGGGTCCGACCAGCGCCGACCACCAGCCCGGCTTTCCGGTCAACGGATGATGGTTGGCGACATGCTGGTCGCCGGTGAGCGCGTGGCAAAGGAGGATGGCGTTGGACTTGTCGGCGTTCAGTTCGCCATAGGTCTGGTAGGCGATCGTGAACGGGCTGAGCGAGGCGCCGGCGCTCATGGCGAGCGCCCGCGGTCCATCGAACACAGCGATCAGGCTATGGGGCTGCGCGGCTTCCGCCAGACTTGGGTGGGGCTCGGGAATAATGTCGTTCAAGGCGCAGCTGTTCGATTTTCCGAACGGATCGTTTGTTATATAGGAGCCGCGCTTCGCCCAAGTCAAGAAAGGGTCCGGCGCGGCGTTTGCTTGCGCTTGCGCGCCGTCTATAGAGGAAGTCGGCCGAACCCGGCCGGCCCCTTTCAGACCAAGATCGAGCAGATGACCGAACCCTCCGCCCTGGAAACCCTGGCCGATTTGCGCGCGGAAATCGACCGGATCGACGGCGAAATGCACGAACTTCTGATCGAGCGCGGCGAGATCATCGACAGGCTGATCGCGGCCAAGGCGCGCCAGGGCGGCGGATCGGCGTTCCGGCCGGGCCGCGAGGCGGACATGATGCGGGTGATCGCGGCGCGCCATCGCGGACGGCTGCCGCTCGACACGGTCGAAAGCATCTGGCGGGTGATCATTGCGACCTTCACCTTCGTCCAGTCGCCCTATGCGGTCCATGCCGATATGTCGGGCGGCGACGCGACGATGCGCGATTCGGCGCGGTTTCATTTCGGATTCACCGTTCCGTTGCTGGGTCATTCCAGTCCGGACGAGACGATCGCGGCGGTCGCCGGCTCGGCGCGGCCGGATGGCGGCGGCGACCTCGGCATGGTGCGCGCGAACTGGCGGCCGGGCGAGGGACGATGGTGGGAAGCTCTCGCCGCGGAGGACGCCCCCAAGATCATCGCCCGCCTGCCTTTTGTCGAGCGGCCCGATCACCCCGCCGGGATGCCGGTCTTCATCATTTCCAATCCGCTGGCTGAGGCGGCGGCGCGCGATGTCGCCTTGTTCGCCGCGCAATGCTCGGGCGAGGGGCCGGGCGATGCGGCGCTGCGGGCCGCGGGCTGCGAAAGCCTGGCTCGCGCGCCGGCGCCCTGGGGCGTTTCCCTGTTCGTGGCCGCCCCGGGATATTGGGACGCGGCGCGGCTGCGCGGCGCCCTTGGGGAAGGAACGCAAAAAGCGACATGGCTCGGCAGCCATGCCGAACGCTTCGCCTTAGCGTAAGTCCGATCAGTAGAGCGGGCGCAAAGTCGCCGGCAGCCGGAGCGGCCCCATGAGAATCTGGCCGTTGGCGAGGGTCAGCGGCAGTTTGAGCGCGCCGGTTCCGGCATTCGCCGCAGTCGTCTTGCCGAGCAGGGCGCCGAGGAGGTCCGGCGCCTGAGCGGCGGCCGGAACGCCGAGGCGGGTGAGGAGGGGTCCCGCGCCGTGGGCGGCGACATTGAGACGGCCGGCGGGACGATGGTTGTCGTCAAGCGAGAGCGCGCCGTCGAGACGCAGCGACAGATCGCCGGACCGCCATTCCATATGTTGAATGCGAAGCGCGCCGGACTTCTTGCGCCAGTCCTCCAAGGCTGCCCGCCAATCCCTGCCTGGCTTTGGCGGCGGGGTGATTTCGCCGGAGGCCGCGAAATGGCCGGGAGCCTTATCCTTCAGCAAGGCTTGCAAGGCGGGGGCGGTGACGCCGTCGGCGACCAGATCGTAACGCAGGCCGGCAGGCGTGTCCGGACCGCCCTGCGGCACCGCCTCCACAGCAAGGTTCTGGACATTCACCGCGACGCCGGCTTCCGGCGATTCAGGCCGCCAATCGAGCGAGGTCGCGTTGAGCCGCATGGCGGCGACCCCCGACAGGCCCCAGGCGACGTCGAGCGTCATTCCGTCGTGGCGGAGTTTGGCGACGGGCGCGCCGTTGGATCTCTGGATCACCAGCGGGCTGGAAATGGTCAGGACGATGTGGTTGGGCGAAAAGAGGCTCGCGACGCCATGCGCCTCCTCGACGCCAGCGTAAATGACGCCGCCGCCGACGCGCACGGGCGCCGTCAGGCCGGTGCAGCTGAGCTTGAGGCGGAAGGGAAAGCCGCCGATGTCGCTCGACTGGCAAAGATCCGCCAGCGACTGCCCGCCGAGGATGGGTTGATGGACATAAAATCCGAGCCGATTGGCCGCATAGAGCCAGAATTCGCCGACGCCGACGCAGAGCAAAACGATCAGGCCGATGATAATGGGGCGGCGGTAACGGGCCATTCAGCAAATCCGGATTTGGCGGTGACGGCGGGCTCGCACCCCTTGTCTTCGCCTCGCCGGCCTTTCCGGCGAATCGGCGGCCATCCTAAAGCAAATGTCGGCGCAAAAGAGACTGGCGGGGAAAAAAGTCACGCCGCGAGCCGTCGCGCGGGCGTCAGATCGCGCAGGACGACGCCGCGCGCCTGGGGCGTATCCGCGAGCAGATGGACGTGCCATTCGCTGGCCCCGCAGGCGCGCGCCCGCGCGGTCCAGAGATCGAAATCCTCGCTTTCCCCGTTCAGGCCGGGCGCGAAAACAAAGGCGATTTCGGCCTGCGCCGTCCCGGGGCGCACGGCGGCGATCACGGCGCGGCTCTCGTCGAAAGGGGGCGGTTCGCCGACGGAATAGACCGAACAGATGTAACGTCGCCCCGAGGCGCCGAGCCAGCTGTGGAACAATTTCTCCAATCCGGTCCGCCTCAGGCTGGTCAGCGGGCGGTTTTCGGGGCGGTTGGAGGCGGCGGGAAGCGGAAGACGGCCCATGTCGTTCCTCTGTCTGTTCTCTCATCTGCCGAAACGTCACGCAAACAAAGAAAGAACAAAACGGGAGCGATGTCAATGCGCCGCCGGCGCGGCTTCGTCCTTTTTCCCGAGATTGGGCGCGAGGCGGGGGTCGGCGGCCAGGGCGTCCGCGATCAACCGGTCGGAGGCGGCCTCGATGCGATCCTGGAGCAGGCGGGCGAACTCGTTCGTGGGCAAGCCGGCAGGGATCGCGGGCAGAAATTCGATCACCGCAGTTCCGGGACGGCGCAGCAAGGCGCGGCGGGGCCAGAACAGGCCGGAATTGAGCGCGACGGGGACGCAAGGGGCGTTGGCGGCGACATAGAGGCGGCTGACGCCGCTTTTATAGAGCGGGGGCGCGCCGGGCGGACGGCGGGTGCCTTCGGGAAAGATGAAAATGGCGCGTCGTTCCGCGATCGCCTTGCCCGCGAGCGCCATGAGATCGCGCATGGCGGCGGAACGATTGGCGCGGTTAATGGCGATCTGGTCGCTGCGCAGGAGATATTGCCCAAACACGGGGATGAAGGTCAGTTCGCGCTTGAGGATATAAGTGAAATCCTTGACCTGGGTGACGAGCGCGATGGTTTCCAATGCCGACTGGTGCTTGGCGGCGATGATGCAGCCCTCCTGATGGAGGTTTTCAAGGCCGCGGAACGCGACCTTCACGCCGCAGATTGCGTCGAGCAGCCAGAGCGTGGCGCGGGCCCAGACGCGCGCGAGCTCCAGAATCGCCTTGCGGCCGAAGAACATGGTCGGAAGGCCGCCGATCGCGAGGATCGTCGTGCACAGATAAAAGGCGACGTTGAACAGCAGGGAGCGCAGATAAAGCATGGCGCTTCTTGTGCCGGACGTCCGCCGAAAAGAAAAGCCCGGCGGCGCGCTTTCGCGCCCTCCGCAGCGCAAAAGCGCCGCGGCTCAGTTCGCGACGCCGAAAAAGCCGCGTAAAGCCCGAAAGACGATCGCGCGCGACATCAGGCCGGCGAGCAAAGCCGCGGCGAGCGAGATCATGGCGATGGCGACGATCCCGGACCAGCCCAGCGAAAAAGAGCCGAACAGGGCCTCCGCCTGCTCGCCGCCGGCGCTCGTCGCCCAATGGCGCGACAGGAAGCCGAGGAGCAGAAACAGGGCGATCGCCGCGCCGCCGCCCGTGGCGGCGCCGCGCAAGCCCAGCCGCAGGAAATGGAACTGGAATTGCCGGGCGATAAAACTGTCGGCGGCGCCCACATAATGCAAGGCCTCGATGATCTCGCGGTTGCCCGCCATCGCACCGCGCGTGGCGAAGGAGACGGCAAGCGCCATGGCGATCAGCACCAGAAAGAAAATCCCGGTCGCCGCGCCGACCACGACCTGCGCCATGGCGCCGAGCCGTCGCAGCCAGGCGCCGTGATTGTCGAGAACGGCGTTGGGCAAGGCCGCGTCGAGGGCGGCGCGCAGGCCGATTTCGTCGATCTGCTTTTCGGGGTCGCGCCGCACCACGATCAGGCGCGGCACCGGCAATTGGCTGAGGTCGAGCCCGGCGCCGAGCCAGGGCGACAGCAAATCCTCGGATTCCTTGCGGGTGAAGGGGCGCGCCTCGACGACCCCGGGGAAGGAGGCGGCGATTTGCGCCGCTTTGGCGGCGTCGGCCTCGATGTCGCGGCCGGGCCGGGGCAAGACCTGGATCGTCATTTCGAGCCCGACCTCGCCGCGCCATTCGCGCGAAGCGCCGGCGAGCACAATGGCGAAACCGGCGGTCAAAGCGGCGAGAAAGGTCATGATCGCGATGACGATCGTCAGCGACCGCCCGGCGACGGTCTCGGAGGGCACGAGCGGCGTATGGCTCCAGGCGTCGGTCAGATCGAGCGTTTCGATGGGCGGCCGCGCCGCATTGGTGTCGGCGGAGAAGGGCATCCGGCTTTCACTCGTAAATATGCAGGCGGCCGTCGCCGAGCACGAGCCGCCGTGCGCCGTCGAACTGGTCCATCAAAGCGAGGTCGTGGGTGGCGATGACCACCGATGTGCCCGAATTGTGCAGCTCCAGAAAGAGTCGCATCAGGCGCCGGGCGAGCGGCGGATCGACATTGCCGGTCGGCTCGTCGGCGAGCAGCAATTGCGGCCGCATGATCAAGGCGCGGGCGATCGCCGCGCGCTGTTTCTCCCCGCCCGAGAGCACCGGCGGAAAGACATGCATGCGGTCGCCAAGGCCGACCCAGCGCAGAAGCTCCATGACCTCGGCGCGATAGCTCGCCTCCTCGCGCTCCTGCACCCGCAGCGGAAGCGCGACGTTTTGATAGGTGGTGAGATGGTCGAGCAGGCGGAAATCCTGGAAAACCACACCGACCTTGCGGCGCAAGGCGGTGATCTCGGCTTTGTCGAGGTCCTGCGAATCCTTGCCGAACAAAGTGATGAGGCCGCGCGTCGGCGGCATGGCGAGCAGGATCAGCCGCAGCAAAGTGGTCTTGCCGGCGCCGGATGGGCCGGTGAGGAACTGGAACGTGCGCGGCGCGATGTCGAATGTGATGTCGCGCAGGATTTCCGCGCCCATGCCATATCTCAAGCCGACATTTTCGAACCGGACCAAAAGCTGCTCCCTCACGCGCCGCCAATGCGCGAATCGCTTCTTTTTAACCCAGATTTAACCATAACAGCTGAGGGTAGAATTGCGACCAGCCATCGGACTTCGTCTCCAGCACAGGCGCTTTCATGCGTTCCGTCTCCCCTTTTTCGCGGCTCGACGATCGAGCTTTTGCTTTTGCGCCGCATGGCGCGTCCCAAGGCCCGTCCCAAGGCCCGTCCCATGGCTCGTCCTATGCGCGCGGCTCCGGCGAGGTCGGCGCCGCCGCGGCTTCCGGCCGCCGCGCTCAAACCGCGGCGCGCGCTTTCCCTGACGGGGCGGGCGCCGAAAAGCGCACGCGGGCGCCTGGTGCCGTAACGTTGGTCCTGGCCGGTTTCGCCGCCTGGGCGATGCTGATCGGCGGCAGGACCCAGATCGTCCGTCTCGTCCCGGCGGTCGCGCCGCTCTATGCCACGCTTGGCCTCGACGTGAATCTCAGGCGCATGGGCGTCGAACATGTGTCGGCCCGCCTCGTCAATGAGGATGGGCGCCAGGTGCTGATCGTCTCGGGTGAGATCGATAATCTTTCCTCCTCGCCGCGCGCCGCGCCGCGCATGCGCTTCGCGGTGATCGACGCCGACGGCGGCGAGATCTATCATTGGACCGCCGCGCCGCCCAAGGCGCGGCTGGCGGCGGGGGAAACGGCCGAGTTCCGCGCCCGTCTCGCCGCGCCGCCCAAGGAAGGACACGAGATTCGGGTGCGATTCGCCAGGGATTCGGATTCTTCGGGCGCGTCTTCTTCGGGCGCTTCGTGGTGAGCGGGAGCGCCGCGACGGTTCTGTTCGACGAGGCGGCGCTCGCCGCGCGGGTCGAGGAATTGGCGGCCGAGATCGCGGCCAGAAGCCCGCGCGACCTGATCGCGATCCCGATCATGACCGGCGCCTTCGTTTTCGCGGCCGACCTGTTGCGCGCCCTCCATCGCGCCGGTCTCGCGCCGGAAGTGGATTTCATCCAGATCGCCAGCTATGGCGCGGGCGTGACCTCCTCGGGCCGGATCGAACTGATGCGCGACCTTCGGACGCAGGTCGCCGGACGCGACGTCTTGCTGATCGACGACATTCTGGAATCGGGCCGGACCCTCGCTTTCGCCAGGCAATTGCTGCTCGACCGCGGCGCGCGGCGGGTGATGATCGCCACGCTGCTCGAAAAGCCGCACAAAAAGCAGATCGAGGTTGCGGCCGATTTCGTCGGCTTCGCCTGTCCGGATCGTTTCGTCGTCGGCTATGGCATGGATCACGCCGGAAATTACCGGCACTTGCCCTTCGTCGGCGCGCTCGACGATCTGGATCAGCCGAAAGGATAGACTGCTTCGAGCCGATAGGGCCCGCCGCCGACCGAATCGCGCGACGAAAACAGCGCGAAACGCGCGGCCTCGAAAGCGAGCCCGAGCGGAAAAGCCCGTTCCGCCAGCCAGACGCCGGCCGCGCCGGAAGAGACGCCGCGCAGCCGGGCCAGAGTGACATGCGGCGCAAATTTGCGGGTTTCGGGCGGAAGACCGTTGCGCCGGGCGATGGCTTCATGTGCGGCCTGCAACCGCGTCAGTAGCGGATCGGCTTTCACCCGCGCATAGAGCGCGCGCGGCGAACGGCCGCCGAACACCCCAATTTCGTCGAGCTCCAGACGTAGCGGCGCGCCGCCGGAAAATGATTCGGTCTCGGCGAGGTCCGCCGCCAAAGCCTCGGCGACGCGCGCGTCAATGTCGCCGAAGAAACGCAAAGTGACGTGATAATCCTGCGGCTCCATCCAGCGCGCGCCATGGAGCCCGCCGCGGAAAAAGGCGAGCTGCGCGGCGATCTGCGACGGGATTTCGAAAGCGGTGAACAATCTTGGCAAGGTCGATCCGATCATTTCTTCGGCAGGCTGTCGAGCCAGGCGACGACTGGCGGCAGAACGCCCGCGACGATGACGTCTACGCCTTTGGGATTGGGATGCATGCCGTCTGGCAATTGCAGGTCGGGATGGCCGGCGACGCCTTCCAGAAAGAAGGGGTAGAGCGGCGCCTGATATTTTTGCGCGAGCGCCATATAGATCGGTTCGAATTCGGCGGCGTAGCGCCCGCCGAAATTGGGCGCCGCCCGCATCCCCGCGATCAGGAAGGGAATTTTGCGCGCCCGCAATTTCGCAAGGATTTCGTCGATATCTTTTCGCGTCTGTTCGGGATCGAGGCCGCGCAACATGTCATTTGCGCCGATTTCGACGATCGCCGCGTCGGCGCCGTCGCCAAGCGCCCAATCGAGCCGCGCCAGCAGATCGGCCGAAGTGTCGCCCGAAACCCCAGCGTTCACGATCTCGACGTCAACGCCTTTCGCTTTCAGCGCGTTTTGGAGCACGGCCGGGAAGGCCTTGTCGGCTGGCAGCCCATGGCCGGCAGTCAGGCTGTCGCCGAGGGCGACGATCCGCAGCGGCCGCCCGCCGGCCGCCCCACTGGCCGCAAAAACCAGCGCGAGCGCCGCGAAAAAAATTTGGCGAAAGGCGAGGGCGCGCCCATATGGGGCGAAGCGCCTCTTGCCCGCCGGCGCGAAGGAAACGGTCGTCATTGCGGCCTTTCGGAAAGATTCTGCATGGTCGATCCCGCCATAAGACTTGAAAATGTCAATCTTGCATTGGGAAGCGGCGAAGCCCGGACGCAAATTCTCAAGGATATCTGTCTCAATGTCGCGCCAGGCGAAACCCTCGCTTTGCTTGGCCCCTCGGGTTCGGGCAAATCGACCCTGCTTATGACCATGGCGGGACTGGAGGCGCCCGATTCCGGCGCAATATGGATCGCGGGGCGGCGTCTCGACCAGGTGGGCGAGGACGACCTGGCGCGGTTTCGCGGCGCCCATATCGGCGTCGTCTTCCAGGCCTTTCACCTGATCCAGACCCTGACGGCGCTCGAAAATGTCGCCATCCCGCTGGAATTGAACGGCGTGCCCGACGCTTTCCCGCGCGCGCGCAAGGCGTTGACGCAAGTCGGTCTGGAAGGGCGTGTAAAACATTATCCGGCGCAGATGTCGGGCGGCGAGCAGCAGCGCGTCGCCCTCGCGCGGGCGCTGGTCGCCCGTCCCGCCCTTCTTCTCGCCGACGAGCCGACCGGCAACCTCGACCAGAGCGTCGGCGCCGAGATCATCGAACTGATCTTCGCGCTCAACCGCGCCCAGGGCGCGACCTTGGCGCTCGTCACCCATGACGAGGCGCTGGCGCGGCGCTGCGACCGCATCGTCCGCCTGCGCAACGGGCGGATCGAGAGCGATTCCGCTTCCGTCGCGGACCGCGCGCATGCCGACGCCTGATCGCGCGCGCCGCCCCGGCGCCGCGCAATGGGCGCTGGCGCGTTTCGCCTTGCGCGACCTGCGTGGGTCTTTGCGCTTTTATGGCGTGTTCATCGCCTGTCTGGTCCTGGGAGTCATGGCCATCGTCGGGGTGGACGCGACGGCGCGCGCCTTCCGCGACGGCCTCGCGAGCCAGGGCGCGGTCCTGCTCGGCGGCGATCTCGCCTTCAGCCGCGCCTTGGGCGCTTCCGGGGAGAAGGAAAGGGCCTTTCTTGAAAGGCGGGGAAAAGTCAGCCAGATCACGACCCTGCGCGCCATGGCCCGGCGCGCGGACGCCCCCGCTTCCAATCTGATCGAGATGAAGGCGGTCGATTCGGCCTATCCGCTGACCGGCGCCGTCAAGACCGAACCGCCGCTTGGTCCGGGCCGCGGCTTCTTCGCGGCGCTCGCGGAAAGGAACGGCGCTTTCGGCCTTTTCGCCGACCGGTCGCTCGGGG
Source organism: Candidatus Rhodoblastus alkanivorans (assembly GCF_022760755.1). Classification (NCBI taxonomy): domain Bacteria; kingdom Pseudomonadati; phylum Pseudomonadota; class Alphaproteobacteria; order Hyphomicrobiales; family Rhodoblastaceae; genus Rhodoblastus; species Candidatus Rhodoblastus alkanivorans. The sequence goes on along the minus strand of NZ_JAIVFP010000001.1, from coordinate 216,124 downwards.
CGCGATTGAATGCGAAGTTGGGCGACCGGCTGGAGATCGGCGCCGCTCATTTCGTCCTCGCCGGCTGGCTGGCGGGCGAGCCGGATTCCATTGGCGCGATCGGCTTTGGCCCGCGCGTGATCGTCAGCGCCGCCGCGCTTCATGCGTCGGGGCTGATCATGCCCGGTTCGCTGGGGCGGCTATCGCTGCGCCTGCGGCTTGCGCCCGACAAGGCGAGCGACGCCGAGGTCGTTGCGACCAGAAAGGCTTTCATGGCGGCCTTTCCCGATTCCGGCTTCGAAATTCGCACCCGGGCCGCTCCTTCGCCGCAGCTTTCGCGCAATGTCGAAAGATTCGCGCAATTCCTGTCGCTGATCGGCCTGACCGCTCTGGTCTGCGGCGGCGTCGGCGTCGGCAATTCGATTCGCGGGCTGATCGACCGCAAGCGCAAGACTCTGGCGATTCTGAAGGCGCTGGGGGCAAGCGGCGGCGAGGCCGCGCAATTCGTCCTGTTCCAGACCTTGCTGGTCGCGGCGGCCAGCGCCCTGATCGGGGCCGCGCTCGGCCTCGCTCTGCCGGGGCTCGTCGGCGCGACTCTGGGCGCAAACCTCCCCTTTCCGCTCGAACCGCATCTCGACGGACGCGACGCTTTCTCGGGCGTGGCGTTCGGTCTGTTGACGGCGCTGGCTTTCGCCGCCGCGCCGCTCGACCGCGCGCGCTCCCTGCCGGCGACGACCCTGTTGCGCGAAACCGCCATGCGCGACAGCGGTTTCCCCGGGCAGCGCGCGGTTGCGGTCGCGATCCTGTCGGCCGCGGCGCTGTTCGGCTTCGCGCTGCTCGTCGGCGCTGATCGCGGGATCACCGCGGAATTTGGCTTCGCCGTGCTCGTCAGTTTCGCTTTGCTCTATGGCGTGGCGCGGGCGATCATGGCTCTAGCCCGCCGCGCGCCCCATTCCCGCCATTTGTCCCTGCGGCTCGCCATGGCCAATCTTCACCGGCCGGGCGCGCTGACGCCTTCGTTCCTGATTTCGCTCGGCCTCGGCGTGACCCTGTTGACCGCGCTCGTCGGCGTCGAGCGCAATCTGCGGGCGGAAATCGGGGAATCCGTCCCGAAAGATTCGCCGAGCTTCTTCTTCTTCGACATCCAGGCTGCGCAGGCCGGCGCGTTCGAGGCTTTTCTGCGCAAGGAGGCGCCCGACGGCGTCGTGGCCGTCGCGCCCATGCTGCGCGGCCGCATCGTCAAGGTGAACGGCGTCCCCGCCGAACAGGTCAAGGCCGGCGACAAGGCGCGCTGGGCCCTTGACGGCGATCGCGGCATCACCTTTTCCGCCCAAATTCCCAAAGGATCGCGCCTCGTCGCGGGAACATGGTGGCCGGCTCAATATGGCGGCCCGCCGCTGGTTTCGCTGGAAAGCGGCGTGGCGCAGGGGCTCGGCGTGAAGATCGGCGATACGATCACGGTCAATGTGCTTGGCCGCGCGGTCACGGCGCGCATCGCCAATCTGCGCAAGGTGAACTGGCGCAGTTTCAACATCAATTTCGTCATGGTCTTTTCGCCTGACGCCTTCGCCGGCGCGCCTTTCACGAGGCTGATGACGCTGAGCCTGCCCGAGCGCCTCGATCCGGCGCGCGAGGCGGTGATCCTCGCCGACGCCGCCAAAACCTTTCCCTCGGTCGCCAGCGTGTCGCTGCGCGAGACCTTGGCGACGGTCGACGGCGTGCTCGGCAAATTGTCGATCGCCATTCAATCCGCCGCCTCGCTCGCCTTCGTGGTGTCGGCGCTCGTCCTGTCGGGGGCGCTTGCGGCGGGGCAGCGGGCCCGCATTTACGAGGCGGTCGTGCTCAAGGTTCTCGGCGCGACGCGCGGCCGTCTGCTCGGGGCGCTGGCGCTGGAATTCGCTTTGCTCGGGGCCGCGACCGCGGGCTTTGGCGTGGCGGCGGGCTCGCTTGCCGCCGCGATCGTCGCGCATCAGCTGCTCGATCTCAGCTTCACCTTCTTCCCGGGGCAGGCTTTGGCGGTCGCGCTTGGCGCCGTGGCCTTCGCCCTGGCCGTTGGACTCGCGGGAACCTGGCGGATTTTGGGCGAAAAGCCCGGCCGGCGGTTAAAGGAAGAATGACGAAAATGTAATGTGGCGCTTAGCCGCGCGTAAGCGCTCCGCCTTGTCTTTTCACCGCTTCGCCGTCATATTCGATAGGCCGTGCCGCCCGTGGATCGTCCACGGCGGGCTTTCCCTGCGGCATTTCGTGAGGAACCAATGACCAACTTTGACCGCAACGCCGCTCCCTGGAGCCGGGGCTACGCCCGGACGGGCGCCGATGTAGATCAAGGTCTGCGGGCGTTCATGCTTGGCGTCTATAATCACATGACGATCGGCTTGGCGCTGACCGGCTTGTTTGCGCTCGGCGTCAACATGCTGGCGGTTTCCGCTCTGCCGACGCAATATCAGATCGGCTCGCATATCTATCTGACCAGTTTCGGCGCCGCGATCTATATGAGCCCGCTGCGTTGGGTGGTGATGTTCGCCCCATTGGCTTTCGTCCTGTTCTTCTCCTTCAAGATCAACAGCATGAGGGCCTCCTCGGCGCGCAACCTGTTCTACGCCTATGCGGCGGTGATGGGCGTGTCGATCTCGTCGATCCTGCTAATCTATACGGGCGCTTCCATCGCGCGCGCCTTTTTCATCACGGCGGCGACCTTCGGCGCGCTGAGCCTGTATGGCTACACGACCAAGCGCAGCCTGTCGGCGATGGGTTCGTTCCTGATCATGGGCCTGTTCGGCCTGATCATCGCGAGCCTGGTCAATCTGTTCATGCAGAGCTCGGCGTTCCAGATGGGCCTGTCGATCCTGACCGTGCTGATCTTCGCCGGCCTGACCGCCTATGACACCCAGGCGATCAAGCAGATGTATCTCGAGTCGGACGGTTACGAGATCGCCACCAAGAAGTCGATCAATGGCGCGCTCATGCTCTATCTTGACTTCATCAACATCTTCATGTCGCTGGTGCAACTCACCGGCCAGCGCAACGACTGATCGAACCGATCCGAGAAAAACCCCGCTTCGGCGGGGTTTTTTGTTGTCTGGCGCGGAGGCGTCCCCTGCGGCGAGCGCGCGCGTCTCGCCCCCGGCGATATGGGGGACGGTCTTCATTGATGCGCCATTTCTCCCCCGATCGAGCCGTCAAGGACTGGCCATCCGGCCGCGCGCATCGGCGCGCAAGCTCGCGCCATCGACATAATGCAAAGGCGCCGACGCGCTCGAAATTGTCGCAAAGAAGATGGCTTGTGAAAGCGGCGCCCCTCGCCATGCCGGGCCGAACAAACCCCATTTCGACGATCCGTCGCGCCCCGGTCAACTATTCCCACTTATGGCTGCGGCCCCATTCGGTGATCGGCTCTTCGAGGATGCGGGTCATCAGCCAGCCGACGGCAAAGGTGATCGGCAGGGCGGCGATGGTCACCGCAATCTGCGCCGGCGTGGAGACGTCCGGCAATCCGCCCAGGATCAGGCCGTGCATCAGCCCCAGCACGGTCAAATGGGTCAGATAGACGCTGTAGGAGATATTGCCGAAAAAGCGCAGGGTTTTCGATTCGAAACGCTTCGCCTCGGGCGCGCCTTTGACCAGCATCAGGATGAAGCAGCCGGCGCCGATCCCGGCCAAGAACGGGCCAAGAATCTCGAACCGGGCGCCGACGACCAGGCCGTCCAGCCCCTGCATGACGAAGGTGAGCAGCAGGCAGACGATCGGAAGGACGCGGATGAGGAGCGAATGTTTGTCCCAATCGATCCGATTGTCCTTGACCAGGACGGCGACGACCATGCCGGCGAAGAGGACGTCGGTCGCCGCCGGCAGGAGCGCGATCGGGGCGATGGAGAGATGGCCCGACAGCACCCCATAGGCGCGCAGGCCGAGCCCGACGAGGCCGACCGCGAGCAGCGAACTGAGCCAGAACCGGCGCGGCGTGAACAGCAGCACGAAAGGCGCGACGAGATAGAATTGCTCTTCGAGCGCCAGCGTCCAGGTCGGGGCGAGCCAATGCGAGCCATAGCTCTGCAGAGGGTTGAACAGGAAATTCTGGAAGAAGATGAAATAGGACCATTGCGGAAAATTCTGGTCCACTCCGACCCAGCTGGCATCCGCGAAATGGCGCTGAAGCAGCAATATGACGATGGTGGCGAAGAAATAGGTCGGGAAGGTCCGGCACACCCGGCGCAGATAAAAGACGCGCAGGAAATTGCGGGCGTTCATCTTTTCGATGATCAGCCGTCCGACCAGATAGCCGCTGAGGACGAAGAAGACCACGACCGCGACCCAGCCGACGCAGAACACGCCGACGCCGCTCGGGACCTCGCCGAAGTAGTGGGAAATGACGACGAACAGGGTCATAAGCCCGCGCAGGCCGTCGAGCGCCGGAATGCGAATGTCCGAAGGCGCTTTGACCGCCGTCTCGCGCGGCGGCGCCAACGCGGTCTCGCCCACGGCGACATCCGTGGCGCAGGTCATGGAAAGCGCGGCGTCGCGTCGCCCGAACGCGCCGAAGCGCGTCATTTGCCCAAGAGAGAATGGAACCGACATCGCCGCCGCTTCTGGTTGAAGACCCTGACGCAGGCTAACCCGGGTAAAATGAACGCGGCGTAAAATAGGGAGGCGTGGCGGTTGCGCGTGGTCCTTTTCTCCCCTTTACTGGGAATATGGCGCTTTTGGAGCCATTTTCCGGGCGGCGCCCGGATCGGAGCGCGAGACTTGCCGACCTTCGCTTGTTTCCATCGCAGTTTACGCCATGTCTTTCCCGGCCTGCGCGCGCTTCTGGCGGAGGCCGCGCCGCCGGAAGCCCCATGGCTCGGCGGCTGAGGCCGTCATCGCGCAGCGGAAAAACATGTCGAACGATCAGCAGGATGGCCGTGTCGCATCGTTGTAATGACGGCGTGGTGGAGTGTCGCGCCGAGAGCCGTGTCGCGGCCCTTTTGATATTTGGCGAGGAAAGACCATGGACGATATCGCGATGAACGCCAACGCGAACGGCGAATTTGCGCCCGGCGGGGCCGGTTCGGATCTGCTGTCGTCGCCCGCGCGTTTCGTCAACCGCGAATTGTCCTGGCTCGCCTTCAATCGCCGCGTGCTCGAAGAGGCGCTCAACGAGAGCCATCCGCTGCTGGAGCGGCTGCGTTTCCTCTCCATCTCCGCCAATAATCTCGACGAATTCTTCATGGTGCGCGTCTCGGGCGTGATCGAACAGCTCGAAGCCGGCTTGAACGCGGTGAGTTTCGACGGCCTCACCCTGTCGCAGCTTCATGATGAGATTCGCCGCCAGGTCGAGACCATGACCGCCGATCAGGCGGCGATCTGGCTCGATCTGCGCGCCAGGCTGGCGCAGGAGGGCGTCGCGGTCGTTTCGCGCAAGGCGTGGAGCGAGGCGGACCACAAGGCGATGGAGGAGCATTTCCACAATCATGTCTTTCTCGCCGTCACGCCCATCGCCATCGATCCGACTCACCCCTTCCCCTTCATTCCCAATCTGGAATTGTCGGTGGCGCTCGATATTTGCCGCCGCGACAACGGCAAGACCTTCTGCGGCCTGATCCGTCTGCCCGGCAAGCTGCGCCGTTTCATTCCGCTGCCGGCCGTCGAGGGAGTGGAAACCCGTTACGCCTGTCTCGACGACGTCGTCACGGTCTTCGCCGACAGGCTTTTCCCGGGATGCGATTTCGCCGCGACCGGCGCGTTCCGCGTGGTGCGCGACCTCGACATCGAATTCGACGAGGACGCCGAAAACGCCGACGACATGGTCGAGAATTTCGAGGCGGCTTTGCGCGAGCGCCGGCGCGGCAATGCGATCCGGGTCGAGTGCAGCCCCGAAACGCCGCCGGCGATGCGCGAATTCATCGCCCGCGCGCTGAAATTGTCGGCGCTCGGCGATCTGGTCGTCGAGGACCAGCTGGCTCTTGCGACTTTGTCCCAGGTCGTCGGCGCCGAGCGCCCCGAGCTGAAATTCACCGCCTTCACCGCGCGTTATCCCGAGCGCGTGCGCGAATTCGAGGGCGACGCCTTCGCCGCGATCCGCCACAAGGATTTTATCGTTCACCACCCCTATGAAACCTTCGACGTCGTGCTGCAGATGCTGCAGCAGGCGGCGTGCGATCCAAAAGTGGTCTCGATCAAGCAGACGCTTTACCGCACCTCGTCCGACAGCCCGATCGTCGCGGCGCTGATCGAGGCTGCGGAAGCGGGCAAGTCGGTGACGGCTCTGGTCGAGCTCAAGGCGCGCTTCGACGAGGAGGCCAATATCCGCTGGGCGCGGAAGATGGAGCGCGCCGGCGTCCAGGTGGTGTTCGGCTTCGCCGAATTGAAAACCCACGCCAAATTGTCAATGGTCGCGCGCGAGGAAGCCGAGGGCATCGTCACTTATTGCCATATCGGCACCGGCAATTATCACCCGGTCACCGCGCGCATCTATACCGATCTCTCGGCCTTCACCGACGAACCGCGCTATGGCCGCGACGTCGCGAAAATCTTCAATTTCATCTCCGGCAATGGCGCGCTTGCGCCGCTGGAGCGCCTGGTGATTTCGCCGGGCAATATCAAGCAGCGCATCCTGCAGCACCTCAAGCAGGAGATGGAATACGCCGCGCGCGGCGAGCCGGCCGCCTTCTGGGGCAAATGCAATTCGCTCGCCGATCCCGAAATCATCGATGCGCTTTATGAGGCGAGCCGCGCCGGCGTCAGGATCGAACTGGTCGTGCGCGGCATCTGCTGCCTGCGTCCCGGCGTCCCGGGCCTGTCCGAAAATATCAAGGTCAAGTCGATCATCGGCCGCTTCCTCGAACATTCGCGGATTTACGCCTTCGGCCGCGGCAAGAAATTGCCGCATGCCGAAGCCGCGCTCTATATTTCCTCGGCCGATCTGATGCCGCGCAATCTCGACCGCCGGGTCGAAACCCTGTTCCCGATCGAGAATCCGACCATGCACGAGCAGGTCCTGAACCAGGTCCTGCTCGCCAATCTGCTCGACAACGAGCAGAGCTGGGACATTCTCGAAGACGGGACCAGCCGCCGCGTGACCCGCGCGGCCAATGAAGAGCCGTTCAACGCCCAGAATTATTTCATGACCAATCCGAGCCTTTCGGGCCGCGGCGACGCCTTGGCGATCTCCGCGCCGCGCGATCTCGCCCGCTACGGCGATTCGCTCTGAAATCAACTCGACAAAGCGCGCGCCGCCCACCACATGAAGCCGGGCGGCGCCTTTTGCGCCGATGACCTTGAGGAGCGCATCATGCGGCGGGCGGCTTTGCTTTTGCTGGCTCTGGCTGCCGCCGTCGCGGTTTTGGCGTTCAGCCGGGCGCGTCCCGATCACGCCGCCGAGCTGCGCGCGGTTCTCGCCAAAATCCGCCTACCGCAGGGCTTCCACATCGCGCTTTACGGCCTCGTGCCCGACGCGCGCGGCCTCGCCGTTTCGCCTGATGGGCGAACGCTCATCGTGGGCTCGTCGTCCCAAAATGTCTATCGCGTCGCGCTCGGCCCGAAAGAGGCGCAGGCTGCGTCTCGTTTCTCGCCGAACCACCAGTTCGTTATGCCGAGCAGCCCCTGTTTCGCGCCCGATGGAACCTTGTTTCTGGCGGCGTTCGACCGCGTCGTGAAATTCGCGCCGCGTCCGGGCGGCTGGGACGAGGATCATCCGCAAGTCATCGTTCCGCCCGGGAAGCTGATCCCGGCCGATGAGAAAAGCCACGGCCACGGCTTGCGCGTCTGCCAGGTCGGCCCGGACGGCAGGCTTTATGTCGCTGTCGGCCAGCCGACCAATGTCCCGACGCCGACGGAGCAGAAAATCTTCGCCAAATGGGGCCTGGGCGGGATATTGCGTTTCGACCGGAACGGGGAAAACCGCGAAATCTTCGCCAGCGGCATCCGCAACAGCGTCGGCATGGATTTCCAGCCCGGATCCGACGTGCTGTGGTTTACCGACAATCAGGTCGACGGCATGGGTGACGATATCCCGCCCGAGGAGCTGAACAAGGCGCCGCGCGCGGGGTTGAATTTCGGCTTCCCGTGGTATGGCGGCGGCCATGTCCGGACGAGACAATGGGCGGGCGACACGCCGCCGGCCGGCGTCGCGTTTCCGGAGCTTGAACTTGACGCCCACGCCGCCGATCTGGGGGTGATCTTCTATCGCGGCAAAATTTTTCCGGAAAATTGGCGCGGGATCTTCATCGCCCAGCACGGCTCGTGGAACCGCAGCGTCCCCATCGGCGCGCGGGTGATTTTCGTTCCCTTCCATGACGGCAAGCCGGGCGCGGAAATTCCCTTCGCGGAGGGCTGGAACCCGGGCGCGACGCCTTTTCTCGGCCGCCCCGTGGCTTTGGCCGAATTGCCGGACGGCTCGCTGATCGTCTCCGACGACCAGGAAGGCGCGCTCTACCGCATCTATTACGACGGCAAATAGCTATTCCGCCCTCCCGCCATGGCCTTGGATTCAGGGCGCGCGCGCAAGGTCAGCATGGCCCAGACGCCGAGGAAGGGGCCAAATGAGGCGGATGCTGGTGAGCGTCAGCAGAAAGGCGAAACAGGCGGCGCTTGATCGCGGCGATCGAGGCGTTGGAGGCGAACCCGCAGCCCGTGGCCGCGACCTCGCACGGCAGCAGAACGACGAGCGATCCCGTCCGCCCAAATTTCGCTTGGGTCGTGTCTCCCCCCGCGCGGTTTCGCCGTCGTCCTTCATGCGGATCCAACCGGAGGCCCCGGGGGCCGCGCAAGGCAAAGGCGGGCTTGCTTCCCGGCAATTGGCGCGGTCCGGTTTTCGTGTCACAAGGGCGCCAACGAACACCCGCTCGGATTTTTTCGGATTTGCAGGATTTTATCCGAAAACCGGCGGCCATTTTTCGGAGATCCTGCTCAGGCGAATGAGGAAAGACACGCTTGGACCCCGTTCTGTCTATCCAAAAACTGACCAAGACCTATGACAACGGCTTCGTCGCCCTGAAAGGCGTCGATCTCACGATCCGGCGCGGCGAAATTTTTGCGCTGCTCGGGCCGAACGGCGCGGGCAAGACGACCTTGATCGGGATCGTCTGCGGGCTGGTGCGCGCCAGTTCGGGCAGGGTGACGGTGGACGGGTTCGACATCGCCGAAAATTACCGCGCCGCGCGGAAAAAGATCGGCCTGGTGCCGCAGGAATTGTCGGCCAATGTCTTCGAGACGGTATGGGACACAGTGGTCTTTTCGCGCGGCCTGTTCGGCAAAAAGGCCGATCCCGCGCATCTCGAAAAAGTGCTGCGCGACCTCTCCTTGTGGGACAAGAAGGATTCGACCATCCGTGCCCTGTCTGGCGGCATGAAACGGCGCGTTCTGATCGCCAAGGCGCTGGCCCATGAGCCGGAGATCCTGTTCCTGGACGAGCCGACGGCCGGCGTGGACGTCGAATTGCGCCGCGACATGTGGGCCATGGTGCGGCATCTGCGCGAAAGCGGCGTCACCATCATCCTCACCACCCATTATATCGAAGAGGCCGAGGACATGGCCGACCGTATCGGAGTGATCAACAAGGGCGAAATCATCCTGGTCGAGGAGAAACACGCCCTGATGCGCCGTCTGGGCCAGACCCGTGTCAGCGTAAACCTCACCGACAGGCTCGAAAAAATCCCGGACGGCCTCTTCGACCGGCCGCTGACGCTCTCGCCCGACGGAACCGTCCTCGCGTTCACCCAGAACGGGGAGAGCGACGCCCGCGACGCCGGCCTTGCGCGCCTGTTGAAGAGCCTGGTCGCGCGAGGGATCGACTTTTCCGCCGTGCAGACCAGCCAATCCTCCCTGGAGGACATATTCATCGATCTCGTGGGCAAAAACAGATGAATTTCCACGCCGTCCGCGCCATTTATTTCTTCGAGCTCGCGCGCTCGCGGCGCACTCTCTTCCAGAGCATCGCCTCGCCCGTTTTGTCCACGGCGCTTTATTTCGTCGTATTCGGCTCAGCGATCGGCTCGCGCATGCATCCGATCAATGGCGTGAGCTATGGCGCCTTCATCGTGCCCGGGCTGATTCTCCTCACGGTGCTGACAGAGAGCGTTTCCAATGCTTCCTTCGGCATCTATCTGCCGCGCTTCACCGGCACGATTTATGAAATCCTTTCGGCGCCGGTTTCGGCCGTCGAGGTTCTGCTCGGCTTCGTCGGCGCGGCGGCGACCAAGTCCATCATCCTCGGGCTGATCATCTTTTTCACCGCCCATATCTTCGTCTCCTTCGATCTCGTTCATCCCTTGTGGGCTCTGGGCTTTCTCGCGCTGATCTCGATTACTTTCGCCCTGTTCGGATTCATTCTCGGCCTGTGGGCGGATGGATTCGAAAAATTACAGATCATTCCGCTGATGGTGATCTCGCCGCTGACTTTTCTGGGGGGCACCTTCTATTCGATCGACATGCTGCCGCCATTCTGGCGAAACGTCGCCTTGTTCAATCCGATCGTCTATCTGGTCGATGGTTTTCGCTGGACTTTTTATGACTTCGCCTCGGTGAGGCCTTCGATCAGCTTGACCATGACCTTCGCTATGCTCGTCGCCTGCGTCGCCGTCGTGGTCTGGATCTTCAAGACCGGCTATCGTCTGCGCAGCTGAAGCCTCGCCTTGGCGTTGATCCTGCATGGCGCTCCCAGGAGCGCGATCGCGGCGGAATTTGAAGCATGAACGACAATCACGAATGGGTGGTCTGGAACGGTTCGCTCGGCGTTCTCGACATGGCGGCGCTGGGACGGGTCGAGCATGATGCGGCGGGACGCAATGCCTGGCTCGCGGCGCCCTATGACGTCGTCGGGCCTTTCAATCTCGACGAACTCGAAGCCATGGGCCGCGTCGCCTTCGGCGCCTGCCTCGTCATGTCGCGGCGCAAATGGCGGGAAGATCAGATCGAGTTGCGGATCGAGGCGCGTGAAAAGCGCCGCGCCTTCGCCCAGCGTTTCGTCGAACGCGACGACGAGGACGCGCATCGCGAGACTCTGGACCTTCCGCTCGAGGGCGTTCTTTCGGCGGCGGAGATCAACGCCGCCTTCCGCCGTCTCGCCAAGACGGCGCATCCCGACGCCGGCGGCGACCACGACGCCTATATCCGCCTGGCCGCGGCCCGCGATGCGCTGCTGAAGTGAAGTTCCGCCGCGAATAAGCCGCAGCGTCGCAGCCGGTCAGTTCCCGGGCGTCGTGGTCGAGCGCTGGGACGGCGTTGCGACGCCCGCCGAGCGTCGCGCCGGCGCCGAAGCCTGACGCCGATAATGATAATGATGCGTGCGCCGCGCGCAGCCGCCGCGCAGGCCGCAATTGATGTGGGGACCAGCCGCATAGCCGATGACGCCGCCGGCCACGAGGCCAACGGGACCAAGCACCAGAGCGCCGGCGCCGGCGCCGAGCACGCCGTCCAGCGCGCGTTCGTCGGCTCGCGCTTCGGCGCTCGCCAGCGATAGCCCGGCCACCAGAGCGACAACGAGTGATTTTCTGATCATGAGTCCCCCTTTTCCGCCCAGTCAGCCGAAGAAAGGGGTCAAATTAAGGCGCGCCCCGCTCACGCCGCCAGATCGGCCACCACCGCGTCGAGCACCGGAAAGCCTTCCGAAGTCACGCGGATGCGGCCCTGGCGGGTATATTCGACCATGTTGTTGGCGATGAGATCGGCGACCCGCGACGCTTCGAAACGCTTGCCCGTGAGCGCCTGGAACCGCGCCGGGTCGATCCCCTCGGTCAGCCGCAGGCCCATCAACAAGAACTCGTCGCCCTGCGCCTCGCGCGACAGCGCTTCATCTTCAATCAGGCCGGAGCCTTCCGTCTCGACCACGGTGAGCCACATTTCGGGATGCGGTTCGGTGGCGTGGGCCCGCCTCCCGCCCTTGGCGGCGACGATCCGGCCATGGGCGCCAGGCCCGACGCCGACATATTCGCCATAGCGCCAATAGATCAGATTGTGCCGGCTCTCGCTGCCCGGCCGGGCGTGATTGGAGATTTCATAGGCCGGCAGGCCGGCCATTTCCGTCAGTTCCTGGGTCACGTCCCAGAGATCGCGAGCGACATCCGCCTTGGGGATCTTGAGCCTGCCGGCGCGGTAAAGCTGTTCGAACATCGTGTCGGGCTCGATCGTGAGCTGGTAGAGCGACAGATGTTCCGGCGCCCGGGCGAGCGCCTCCTTCAGTTCGCCCGCCCAGGCCTTCGGCGTCTGGCCGGGCCGGGCGTAGATGAGGTCGAAAGAGGTCCGATCGAAGGTTCTGGCTGCGATGTCGAGCGCGCGCATCGCCTCGTCGGCGCTGTGCATGCGTCCGAGCGACTTAAGGTCGGCGTCGTTGAGCGCCTGAACGCCGAGCGAAACCCGGTTGACGCCGGCCTGACGATAGCCGAGGAAGCGTCCGGCTTCGACGCTGGTCGGGTTGGCCTCCAGGGTGATTTCCGCCTTGGGATCGAGCTTCCAGAGGGCGCCAATGGTCTCGATGATGGCCGCGACGGTCTCCGGCTGCATCAGCGAGGGCGTGCCGCCGCCGAAGAAGATCGACCGCACCTGCCGGCCCTGCGTCAGGGCCGCCCGGTGTTTCAGCTCGATGCGAATGGCCGCCAGATAGCGGTCTTCCTCGATACCGCCGCGCCGGACATGGCTGTTGAAGTCGCAATAAGGACATTTCGACAGGCAGAATGGCCAATGGACGTAAACGCCAAAGCCGGGATCGGGAATCATGGGGGCAATGCTGGCCATGACTCCTTATGCCATTTCTGGATTTTTCCGTCACGCGGGCCTTAACGAAATCTTCAGCTTTGTGACGAAGGGGTTAATGCGCGGCTTTGGCTTACGCATGGGCCGCCGCGTCCTGCTCCGTCATGGCGCGGATCAGGCGCGCGGCGGCGCTTCGGCCGCCCTGACCGGCCGCCGCGCAAGAGCGGCCGAGAGGCGGGCGAGTTCGGCGAGACTCGTTCCCTTGCCCGAGGCGAAATGGATCGGCGGCAGCTAGTCGGCCCGCAACGAAGGCCTGCGGCTGAGTTCGGCTCCCCTCATCGCCTATTTCGATTCGGACAATGTCTGGTATCCGGATTTCCTCGCCGCGGCGGTCGATCATTTCGCGACCCATTCCGAGGACGATTTGCTCTATGGCGCCCTGGTGAGCCATATCCATAATCTCGATTCGAGTTGCATCCTGTGGCGCGAGTTCGATCGGGCCGAACTCGAAAAAGACAATTACATCGACGCCAATGTCCTCGTGCACCGCGCATCTCTGGTGGCGAAATATGGCGCGTGGGACACGCGGCTCAGCTGCCTGAACGATTGGGACATCGCCTTGCGCTATAGCGCGGACAAGCCCGCGCGCGCTGAACGTGCTCGCGGCCTATTATCGCAAGTGCGACGACATCCGGGCGACCGACGCCGGCGGACAGCCGGCGGAGCGCGAAATCATCCTGGCGAAACTTTCGGAACAAAGGGCGAACGCGGCAGCCGCCGCTTCATGACGGGTCGGCCGGCGCCAGCAGGCTCGCCGCCAGCATCTGGAATGCGCGCGCCCTGTGCGACAGGGCTTGCGCGCCGTCGGCGGGAATGCCGTGCTTTTCCTCGGCGCTCATTTCGCCGAAAGTCCGCGTGTAGCCGTCCGGGGTGAAGCAGGGGTCATAACCGAACCCGCGCGTTCCTCGGGTCGGGAAGGTCAGATCGCCAAAAACCTTGCCTTCAAAGACCTGTTCGGCGCCGTCCGGCCAGGCGACGGCGAGCGCGGAGACGAAATGGGCCCGGCGCGAGGGCGAGCCGGACGCTTTCATTTCTTGCGCGACGCGCGCCATGGCGGCGGCGAAATCCTTGGTCTCGCCCGCCCAGCGCGCCGAAAATACGCCAGGCGCGCCGCCCAAAGCCTCGACGCACAGGCCGGAATCGTCGGCGAGAGCCGGAAGGCCCGCGCCTTTCGCCGCCGCGCGCGCCTTGATCAAGGCGTTGGTGACGAAATCGTCGCCGGTCTCCTCGGGCTCCGACAGGCCGAGTTCGCCCGCGGAAACCGCCTCAATTCCATGGGGCGCGAGCAATTCGCGCATTTCGCGCAATTTGCCGGAATTATGGGTGGCGATGACGATCTTGCCTTCGAGCCTATCGTTCATGCCTCGATCGCCTGCTTTTGCAGTTCGATCAGCATTTTGATTCCGCCGCGCGCAAGATCGAGCAATTTCGTCAGTTCCTCTTCCGAAAAGACGGCGCCTTCCGCGGTCGCCTGGATCTCGACCAGGCCGCCGGAGCCAGTGATGACGAAATTGCCGTCGGTATGCGCGGTCGAGTCCTCGGCGTAATCGAGATCGAGCACCGGGACGCCTTGATAGATTCCGCAGGAGACCGCCGCGACATGGTCGGTCAGCGGCATGTCCTTGATCATGGAGCGTCCGCGCATCCATTTCAGGCAATCGTGCAGCGCCACCCAGGCGCCGGTGATCGAGGCGGTGCGGGTGCCGCCGTCGGCCTGCAGCACGTCGCAATCGATCGTAATCTGCCGCTCGCCGAGCGCCGGCAGATTGGTCACGGCGCGCAGCGAACGACCGATCAGGCGCTGAATCTCCTGGGTGCGCCCGGAAGGTTTGGTGGTCTCGCGCCTGGTGCGGGTATGGGTCGCCCGCGGCAGCATGGAGTATTCGGCGGTGATCCAGCCCTTGCCCTGCCCGCGCAGCCACATTGGCGGCTTATCTTCGAGCGAGGCGGTGCAGAGCACATGGGTTTCGCCAAATTTCACCAGGCAGGAGCCTTCGGCGTAGCGCGCGACATTGCGCTGAAGCGAAACGGGACGCATCGCGTCCGGCGCGCGATGGGATGGGCGCATCATTTCTCCTTGGTTGTTCCCTCCGCTTTTATAGGCTTGACGCCGGGGCGCAAGGGCGAACGCCATCTTCAGGCGGCCGGGGCCTCCAGTCGCCGGGTCGTATAAATGTTTCGTTGTGCGCGGGGACGGGCGAAAAAGCGCAATACACGCATATGGCGAAAGGGGCGGGCGATACGCCCGTTAATTTATATTCGTTAACTCACTGCGGCTCATTTTATACAACTTTCGTCTATGTTTATGTATAAATAAGCTAAGACAGTCACACGCAACGTATAAATTTGTCATAAAAATTATAATGACACGTATTACATGGAGTTATGCTTGTGATTCTCGTGCCGTGACCATCGCCATTGTGCGAGGCCGGCCGATTGCGTCACCTGGCCGCAGCGGAGCATTTTAAAGCGCCGCCAAATGCCTTGCTGCTTTGCGATATTGTTCCGCGGCGATAAACTCTCATAAAAACAATATGGTGCTATGTTGCAGTGCGTTCTTTGCACGTATATTGCTCGCTCATTGCGCCAGACAGGTCGATTATTGGGTGTCATGACCAAATTTTAGGCATTTCTTCGAGCGCCTCACGAAGCGCCAAATGAGCCTTCGGAAAAACGCAATTGGGCATGTTCCAAAGATTTCATCTAATATGATCTGTATACAAAAAAGTCATTTTAAACCGTTGCTTAGCGAGGATCGCGCGTTTCGCAGTTCGAACGTAGCGTCGCCATCACGATTTTTTTGCGCCGCAATCCGCATTTCTACTTGTCTTTGCGTCAAGTTTCAGGTTACCTAACGTTAATCCCTGACCTGAGGTTGAGCCCGAAAGTTCATCCGGGGAGTTGTGTGCGGCTTATTCGCGGGGACTCGACGTGGTCGGAGACGTAACCAGAGAGCGGGAAGCGGCAGTCAACGTTGAGCGCGGGCTTTTCGTCCTTCGATACGCCTCCGGCGCCGCTTCGGGACCGTCCCCCATTGCGTTGGTTCGCCCTGCGAACGGTTTCGAGCCGTTCGTCGAGGTTTTGTCCGCTCCGGGGCTTGTCAGCGGCTTTCTGTCGGCGCCGGGCGACTGCGTTGTGATCCGGGCTGAACGCGCTGCCCGGCTCGGTCTGAAAATCAGGGGACAGGGCGCCGAGGGCTCGCTCGACGCGTCCTTCCGCATCGAGCCTCTCGCCGGGACCGGCGCCGGCGCTGGGGCTGGAATCGTCGGTCCCGACCAGAATGGCGAGGATGTCCCGGGAGGTTCGCCGTTCAAGATTGTCGCTCACGTCGCACGGCGGGGCGATGTCGCGGTCGATCCGGGCGCCTGGGTCGCTGGCCCTGACGCGCCGGCGGCGATCGAGGCGGTCGGCATTCGCGGCGCCCTCCCATCAGGGGGCGGGATCGAAATCCAGCCGCTTGTCGCCACCAATCCGCCGCGCTGGCTTGATTGGGCGCCTTCGGGCGCCTTCGTCGGGACGCGCGGTCGCGCGCTGCCGCTGGCGGGCCTCCGCCTGCGGCTTGCGGGCGAACCTGCGGTCGATTGCCGCCTTTCGGTCGACGCCATGTTCCTCGGCTCGCCAATAATGAGCCGGCGGGGCCGGGAGGTGGAGTTGGTCGGCCCCGCGGGGAGCGACCCTCTCGTTGGTTTGCGCATCGGCCTCCTTGCGGGGGCGGGCGACGAAAGATTTGCCGCTCAGGCGCCGGCTTTGGCGGAAGCCGGTCCCGTCGAGCGTCAGAAGGAGGCCAGGATCAGAGTGTTCCGCGCGTCGGCGGGAGCATGAGGGTTCTGGAATCCATTGAATTGGCACGCGGCATGGTTGCGGGATCATTAGGGGTTGCTCATGACGACGTATAATCTGACGGCTACATCTTTGGGCGGGATGTTGGGCGCACTCAAAACGCCGACCGAAATGGTGAACATTATCTCCCAGCTGGCCAATGTGAATCTTTGGCCGACTGGAAGCGGCACGCTCAAGACGGTCGTCGAGAACACGACCGGCAGCTACACGCTCCACGGCTCCGGCGAATTGTTCCTGTTCACAGGCTCCAACGGCGACACGGCGACGGTGACAGACAGCGGCGGCAATATCCTCGCCGATCCCGGAAATATCAATTACATCGGATCCGGCGGTGACACGCTGATCGGCGGCGACGGCCCGACCGCTTTGACGGCCGCACAGGGCGACAACTTTTTCGTCGCCGGCACCGGCCTCAACACGCTTACGGGCGGCACAGGCAACGACACGATGTATGGCGGCGGCCAGAGCGAAATGTACGGGGGCTCCGGCAACGACATCATCCATGGCGGCGTGAGCGGAGGCGCCATGGACACCCTTTACGGCAGCTCCGGCGCCGACATCCTGGGCGACTTCCAAGGCAATAACACGTACTTCGCCGGATCCGGCTTGAACACGATCTGGGGCGGTGCGGGTAACGACACGATGTGGGGTGGCGGCCAGACCGTAATTCATTTGGGAGACGGCGACAACGTCGTCCATATTGGCCAGACGGCGTCCTCGCATGACATTGTGGCGGCTGGCTCCGGCAACGACCTCATGGGCGCTGCCGCGGGTAACAACACCTTCTACACTGGTACAGGCAACGATACGATCTGGGCCGGCTCCGGCGCCGACACTGTCGCGGCCGGGATGACGGGCAACGCCACCATCCACGGCAGTGGAGCGACGGAAATCTTCTCGGCGCAGAACGAAGGCGACATCAAGAGCCAGACTTCGGCCGGCGGCTTCACCACCATCACCTTCCAGGATGGTCAGCACATCGAATTCGCGAACGCGACGATCCACTTCACTCCCAAGAGCTGATCGCGGCGCGAGCGTGATGGCGCTCATCGTCGCGAAAGTGTCGAACAAAGCGACGAGCGTAGGGTTTCTACGCTCGTTTTTTTTGCCCGGCGCGCGGTTCGCCTGGGCGCAACCATGGTAACGACGCCGTCAAATCCGGCTGGCCTCATTCTTGGCGCTTCCTTATAACGTGTTTATGCTGCCGCGCTGGCGCACAAGCACTCCAACATGGCCGGGCATGAACATCCTTTTCCTGCACAATAATTTTCCCGCGCAATTCCAGAACCTCGCCCAAGAGCTTGCGAGCAACCCGTCTCACCGGGTCGTCGCCATAGGCTCCGAGACCGCTCAGCCCGTGCCCAATGTCGATCTGCTCCGCTATCGCACGCCCGGCTACGACGTTTCGCCGACCCATCCCTTCGCCCGCCGGTTCGACGCCGAGTGCCGCCGCGCCACGGCCGTCCTCTATGCCTTGAGCGAATTGCGGGCTTCCGGATTTGCGCCGGACCTCATTGTCGGCCATTGCGGCTGGGGCGAAACCCTGCCGTTGCGCTCCGTCTTTCCCAGGGCGCGGATCGGCATCTATTGCGAATATTATTACCGGCCGGAGGGCCAGGACGTTCATTTCGACGCCGAGGGACCGCAGCTCGGTGTCGACGGCGTCATCGCCCTTCATTGCAAGAACGCCAGCACGCTCCTTTCGCTCGCGGAGGCGGATTTCGGCCTTTCCCCGACAGAATGGCAGAAACAGACCTATCCGGCGGAATATCAGGCCAAGATTCACGTCGTCCATGAAGGCGTCGACGAGGTTAGGCTGAGTCCCGACGAGGAGGCGCGCTTCCTCCTGCCGAATGGCGAGCTGCTCGATCGCGGCAAGGAAATCGTGACCTTCGTCGCCCGCAATCTCGAACCGATGCGCGGCTATCACATTTTCATGCGCGCCCTGCCCAGGATCCTCGACGCCCGGCCGGAAGCCCAGGTCGTCATTGTGGGCGGCGACGGCGTGTCCTACGGCCCGTCGCCGCCAGAGGGCAAGAGCTGGAAATCGATCTATCTCGATGAGGTGGCGGGCCGTCTCGACCTCTCCCGCGTGCATTTCCTGCCTTATCTGCCTTATGACGAATATGTCAGGCTGCTGCAGGTCTCGCGGACGCATGTCTATCTGACCTTTCCCTTCGTCCTTTCCTGGTCGCTGATCGAAGCCATGGCTCTCGGCTGCGTCATCGTCGCTTCGGACACGGCGCCGGTCCGCGAGGCGATTACGCATGAAATCAACGGATTGCTCACATCCTTCCACGACCCCGACGCGCTGGCCGATCAGGTCGCACGGGTCCTTTCCGATCCTGTCGCCTTTGTTCAGCTCGGCCGCGCCGCGCGCGCCACGGCGCTCGGCCGCTATGCCCGGAGCGCCTGCATCGCCGAGGCGATGGAGCGGCTGGGGCTCGAGCGGCCGGAAAAAGGCGCCGCCGGCGGTCCCGAGGCGCTCCGCAAAGTCGTATGAACGCCAAACGGGCCTTGAGCTTCCCCGCTTGGCTTTTGTTTTTCACACCAGAACGGTGCGCCGCATGACCGGAAATCAGAAGAAACGCGTTCTCAACGCCGGATGCGGCGTTCTCGGCCACGGACGGCTCCCCGCGGTCTTCGCCCCGGCGATATGGCAGGAGGTTCGGCTCGACGTGGATCCGGCGACGCGGCCCGATATCGTCGGCTCATTGGTGGATATGCGCGCCGTGGTGGCGGACGGCAGCTTCGATGCGCTCTATTCGTCCCATGCCATCGAACATCTTTACGCGCATGAGGTCATTCCAGCTTTCCGCGAGTTCCGCCGCATCCTCAAACCCGACGGCTTCGCGCTTCTCACCTGTCCGGACCTCATGGCGATCGCGCGGCTGATTGTCGAGCAAGGCGCGGAGGTCGTCGCCTATCAATCGCCGGCAGGCCCGATTCGCCCGATCGACATGCTTTTCGGACATGGCCGTTCGATCGGCGAAGGACGGGTGGCGATGGCCCATCGCACCGGCTTCACTGCGCCGCGCCTCGCCCGGGTCGCGCTCGAATCGGGCTTCAAGGAGGTCCGGGCGGCCGAGGGCGGTTATTTTGACCTCTGGGCGATTTTGCTCGGTCCGCAAGCTTCCGATGAGGCGATCGCGCCGATATTCGCCGGCTCCGATCTCGCCCGTCTGTTCGGCGAGGGCCAGGCGGCTCCGGCGGCGCCGGCGCACCCGCCCGGGTCGGCTCGCGCCAATGCTTGAGCCTCCGGCGCGGGCCGAATCCAAGGCCGGGCTCCGGCTGGAAAAGCTCCTGGACGCGGACGCGCTTTTTTTCGATTCGAAGCGCCATTTCGAAGCTTTGTTGCTCGAAATCGGGAAAAACATAGAAGCCGAGCGGCCGGACCTCGCCTTTCCTTTTGCCGATCGGCGCTGCCGTCTGCTCAAGCCCAGCGCGCGCGACTTTCTGCTTCGCTCCGAGATCAGCCGCCGCGCCGGATTCCTGGCGGAAGGCGCAGGCGATCTCGAAAAAGCGATCGCACTCGATCCGACCGACCGACGCATTCTCCAATTCGCGCTGACCTGGGGCGAGGCGGCTCAGAAGAGCGTCGCCGCCCGCCTTGTCCTGTCCGAGGACGATCCCGATCCGGCTCTCGTCGGCGCCGCTGCGGACTGGCTGATGAAAGAGGACGAGGCGCCGCTGTTCGTCGTGAGCCGCCGCGACGGCCTCATCAAGGGTTGGGCCGCCTGGATGGGCGCGGCGGAATTTCATCTGCGCTTCGAAGGCCAATCGGAAAGCATTGTCGCCCTGACTCCCGAACCTGACCATTGGCTTGCCGATGAAACCCGTTTCGCCGCGTCGATCCGGCTGGAGGCGGCGGAGGACTGGGAAATTGCGACACTTTTGCGCGATGGCCGCCGCGTGGCGACCCGGCGTTTGAAGGCCGGCGGGCGCGCCTTCGCCGACGCCGCGCCGCCACCCGCCGCTTTGTCGGTGATCGTGCCTGTCTATGAGGATTTCGCGGCGACCCGCGCCTGTTTCGAGGCGCTTTTCGCGCAAGGCGCGCCTCCCGCGGCGCGAATATTTGCTGTCGACGACGCCAGCCCCAACGCCGCCCTGCGCGCCTGGCTCGACGATCAGGCGGCGGCGGGACGCCTTGTCCTGCTGCGCAACGACGACAATCTCGGCTTCGCCGCTTCCGTCAACCGGGCCCTCGCTCTTTGCCCTCAAGGCGACGTCGTCCTGCTCAACGCCGACGCCTCGCCGCCTCCCGAAAGTCTCGCCCGGCTCGCCGAAGTCGCCCGTGCCGCGCCGGACATAGACACGGTCACGCCGCTTTCCAACAATGGCGAATATGTCAGTCTGCCGAAGCCCAACGCCGTCAATGCAATGGAGAGCCCTGCCGAAATCGCGCGGATCGACCGGCTGGCGCGCGAGGCCAACGGGCTCGATTTCGTCGATCTGCCAAATGGAATCGGCTTCTGCCTCTATATCACCCGCGCCTGTCTCGACGCCGTCGGCCCGCTGCCGGAAGTCTATGCCCGCGGCTATTACGAGGATGTCGAATTTTGCCTGAGGGCGCGCGAAAAGGGTTTCAGGAACGTCTGCGCCGCCGGCGTCTATGTCGGCCATGAAGGAACGCGCTCCTTCCGCGCCGAAAAGCGGCGGCTCGTCATGCGCAATCTGGCCGTTCTGGAGCGGCGCTTTCCCTATTACCAGATCGAATCGGCGTCCTTCGTCGAAGCTGATCCGCTCAGGCGCGCGCGCGGCGCGATCGAGGCGCTGCTCCCCAATGGCGCGGGCCGTGTCGCGCTGGTCTGCGCCGGCGGCGCCGCGCGCCTGTTGGCGCGCGAGCGCGCCGAGGCTTTGGCGGCCGAAGCCGCCCCGGCGCCGTTGATTTGCGCCTGCGCCGGCGACCGCGCCGAATTGCGCGGCGCCAGCGGCGCCTGGCCGCAATCGCTCGGCTTCGCGCTCGACGACCGCGCCGGCCTCGACGGTCTGATGAACTTCCTCCGGGCGGAAAAGATCGCGCGGATCGAATTGTTCGATCCTTTGGCGCTGTCGCCCCGATTGCTCGCGGCCTTGTTCCGGCTCGGCGCGCGGGTCGAGATCGCGGCGGGGGATCTCGAATGGGCGCTTCCACTGCGAACGCCCTTCGGCGGCGCGTGCCGCACGCCCGACGCGTCCGGCCCCTGTTCGTCCTGCGCCGAAGGCGCCTATGCGGTCGGGGCCGAGGAGGAGGCGCGGCGGCGGCGCGTCAAACGCAAGCGCGCGATTCTCGCCCGCGCCGAGGCGATCCGGCCGCTCGACCGCATGTCTGACCAGATCGCTCGCCATATTTTCAGCGACGCGGCGGTCGTCCCGATCGCCGAACCGCCGATCGCGACGCGGCCGCTCGACCGTCCGCCGGCAGGCGCGCTGGCGGTGCTCATGCCCCTGCGCGATCCGCTCGCCGACCGGCTGGTCATCGCGCTCGGCCGAGCCTTGCGGCGGCGGGATGAAACGGCGCGAATCGTCGTGTTCGGCGCTTGCGTCGACGATCTCGCGGTCATGAAGCCCGGGAATGTTTTTGTCGCCGGCGCCGTCGAGCGCGGCGAATATGAGCGCCTGCTGCGCCAATATGAAGCATCCGCGCTGATGTCGCCTTATCGCACCCGCCTGTTCGGCCGAACCGACGTTTTATCCCGCGCCTTCGCCTTGCCGAAGGCCTGTTTCGACTTCTCCTTCGGCAAGCTGGCGCGCGAGGATGGCGATCTCGCGCTCGACCCGCGCCTTTGCGACGCCAAGGCGGCGGCGCTCGCCGCGCAATGGTTTTCCGCGCCGTCGCAAAGGGCGGCGTCATGTTGAAAAGGACGGACCGGAACAGCGGCGCGTTGCGCTCGCAGGCTGCGATGATCAGCGACAGCCAGATCGCGGGCTTCGTGTTCGACCCTTCCGACCCCGGCCGCCGTTTCGTCGTCGAAATGCTGATCGACGGCTTTCCCGCGGGCGTCAGCCGCGCCGATCTTTTCGACCGCGAACTGGCCCGCGAGGGCGCGGGCGACGGCTGCCACGGCTTCGTCTTCACCCTCGATCCGTCCGTCCTGCACGCGGCGCGGCGCGTCGAGATTCGCCTCGCCAACAGTGGCGACATCGTCGGGGCGCCCCTGTTCGCTCCCGCGGCGGCGCCGCCAAAGAGCGATCGATCGCCCGGCGAGGTCGGCTGGGATGGCGGCTTGCGCATGACCGGCTGGGTCGACGGCGATCCGTCGCGCGCGCAAACAATTCGAGCCCTGATCGACGGCGAACAGGTTGCTGAGACGAAAGCGACGCGCTGGACCCATATCGGCGAAGGCCACGAGGTCCGCGCCTTCCGCCGTTTCGATCTCGACCTGCCCCTGCGTTTCGCCGACGGCCTCGCCCATGTCGCGACGGTCCTCAATGAAGAGGGGACGGAGCTTGTCGGCAGTCCCTGCGGCTTCGTCGCCTTCCGCGACGGCCTCGCCCGCTTTCTCGAAAGCCGCGCCGAGCTCGATTCCGAGAAGCCGCGCGGCGATTTCTACGACCGCATCGTGCCGCAATCGCTGCCGTTAGACTTTTTCGCGCAATGGCGCGAGATTTTCCCGCCTCCCGCGCCCGAGGCGGACGCGCGGTCGCTGGTCGGCGTCGCTTTGGTCGGCGACGAGGGGATCGAGGACAGCGTCGCCGGCCTCGAAGCGCAGCGGGGCTGCGGCTGGGTCGCGGCGGCGCTCGAAGGCGGCGAGAGCGCGGTCGATTTCGATCCCGCCATGCTGCGCGAGTTTCTCGCCGGCGACGCCAAGGATTGCCCGATCCTGGCCTTCGCGCCCTCCGGAACGGTGCTTCAGCCTCACGCCCTCGCCGTATTGGCGCAGGCTTTGGCGGCCTTTCCCGCGGCGCCGCTCGTCTATGCCGATTTCACCTTCGCCGAGCCCGACGGCGGCGAATGGCCGGTCGCATTGCCCGCCTTCGATTATGAACGGATGCTGGAGCAGGGCTGCGGCGCCTTGTTCTTCGCCGCCCGCGCCGAATTCGTCCATGCGGCGGCGGAGGCTGGGGCGGCCGATCTGTTCCGTCTTTTCTTTTTCGCCCAGGACCGCCGTCGGGTCGTCGGCCCGCGAATCGCCGATCCGGACGCGGGCCAAGCCGCCGCCGCGCCGGTCCACCAGCCGGGCTTTCTCGCCCGCCTGCCGCGCCTCGATCTCGCCAAAACCTCGGCGCGGCTCACGCGCGCCGTCCAGGGCCATCTCGCCGCGCGCGGGGTGCAGGGCAGGATCGGTCCGGGCCGCGGGGCGCTTCTGCCGTCGGCGATCGTGGCGCGCCCGGCGCCGCGCGGCCGGGTCTCGATCCTGATCCCGACTCGCGACCGCGCCGACCTCCTCAAAGCGTGTTTCGATTCGCTTGCGAGGACCGTCGATCTCGCCGCCTGCGAGGTCGTCGTGCTCGACAATGATTCGGTCGAGCCGGAGACGGCGGCTTTGTTCGAGGAGATCGCCGGGCAGGGCGGGCGCGTGCTGCCCGTCCCGGGTCCGTTCAATTTCTCGCGCATCGTCAACCGGGGCGCGGAGGCGGCGGGCGGCGATTTCCTGCTCCTGCTCAACAATGACGTCGAGGCTCTGCGGACGGGCTGGCTGGAGGAAATGCTGAGCCGCATGGCGGAGCCGGACGTCGGCGCGGTCGGCGCGGCCCTGCTGTGGCCGAGCGCCGTGGTCCAGCATGGCGGCGTCGTGCTCGGCCCGAAATTCGCGGCGCTGCACGCCTTCAACGACCGTATCGACAGCGACCCCGGCTATGCCGACCTGCTGCGCGTCGCCCATGAATGCAGCGCCGTGACCGCCGCCTGCCTTCTGACCGAACGGCGGCTCTTTCTCGACTCCGGCGGTTTCGACGAGGCGCGCTTTCCGGTGAATTTCAACGATGTCGATTATTGCCTGCGCCTGCGGGCGCGAGGCCTGCGCGTGGTCCTGACCCCGCACGCGCGCCTGCTGCATCGCGAATCCGCCACCCGCGGTCCGGAGCGCCGGCCGGACCAGGCCTTCCGCAGCTTGCGTGAATTGCGCAATCTGCGCGCGATCTGGGGCGAGGCGCTGACTGCCGACCCCGCCTATCATCCCATGCTCTCCCTCGACCAGACGCCATTTTCCGCTCTCGCCTGGCCGCCACGTCCGGCGCCGCCGCGCCTGCCGGTCTGGCCGCAACCTCGCCCCGTCCCGCCCGGCTTCTGACTGTCACAGCCTTGTCATGTACGGCCGTTACGGCGGAACCGGATGGGGACGGGCGTTGTCGGAAGCTTTGGCGCTTTTTGAGGAAATCGAGCGGATACGCGCGCAATTGCGAGTCGATTCCGCGCGCCAGTTCGACAAATGGCGGCATTGGCGTATCGATCCTGGCTTTGTCGCCTCTGCTGAAAATCTCGCGGCCTATCTCGCCCTGCGCCATTACGACCTGCGCGCCGTCCAGCGCGAATTGATGGCGCTCGGCCTGTCGTCGCTCGGGCGGCTCGAAAGCCGTGCGCTGCCGACCCTCGACGCCGTCGCCGCCGCATTGGCCGCGCTCGCCGGTCGTGACCGGATCACGGGGCCGGACGAGGCTGATTTTTTCGCGGGCGAGCACGAACTTCTCGCGCGCAGCCGCGCTTTGTTCGGCGAATCCTCCGGCGAGCGGCTCACCGCCTTGATGGTCACCTGCCCCTCGTCCGCCGCCGAGGATCGCGGCTTTTTCCTCGGCCTTGCGGAAAAAGGCGTCGAGGCGGTGCGCATCAATTGCGCCCATGACGACGCCGACAAATGGGCGCGGATGGTCGAAAACGTCCGTTTCGCCGGCGAGCGCACCGGCCGTCGAATGCGCATTTTCATGGATCTCGCCGGGCCGAAAGTGCGCACCGGCGCCTTCGCCGCTCTGCGCAAGGACAAACATGCCGAGCGCGACGAACTGGTGGCGGTGACCGCGCCGGGCGAATTGAAGCGCGTGAGCAAGAAGGACGCCGATTTCGCGCTCGAATGCAGCCTGCCGGAAGCGATCGACGCCTCGCGGCCCGGCGACCGGCTTTCGATCGACGACGGCAAGCTCGAAGCCCGGATCGAGCGGGTGGACGAAGGCTTCCTCATCGCCCGCGTCGTCGGATGCGAGCCGGATGGCTACAAGTTCAAATCGGAAAAGGGCCTGAACTTCCCCGACGCCGAGCTCGCCATTCCGGCGCTGACCGCCAAGGACCGCGACGACCTGGGTTTCGTCGCCGCCCATGCCGATGCGATCAATTTCTCCTTCGTGCAGAGCGTGGACGACATCGAGAGCCTGCAGGAGGCTTTGGAGGACATAAGGCCCGGCGACTGGCGGAGCCTGCCTTTGGTGCTGAAGATCGAGACGCCGCGCGCGGTGCGCCATCTTCCGGATTTGATCGTGCGCGCAGGCGCCCGCCAGCCGGCGGCGGTGATGATCGCGCGCGGCGATCTCGCCATCGAAATGGGTTTCACCCGGCTCGCCGAAATGCAGGAGGAGATTTTATGGATCGCCGAAGCGGCGCGCGTTCCAGTGATCTGGGCGACCCAGGTGATGGAGAATCTGGTCAAGACCGGCGCCTTTTCGCGCGGCGAAATGACTGACGCCGCCATGGCCGCGCGCGCCGAATGCGTGATGCTGAACAAGGGGCCACATCTGATGAAGGCGCTCGGCGAGCTGATCCGCCTGCTCGGCCGCATGGACGTCCATTACCACGAGAAAACCCCGCACCTGCGCCGGCTGGCGAGCTGGTGAGGCGAAGCTTTCCCTGCATCCGCGCAAAGGCGCCCTGCCGAAATGGCCAGGGCGGCCGCCTTGTCCGGGCCAGACTCGCGGCCTATCTCGGCGTCATCCCCCATCTGCGCGCATGTCCCTTCCGCAAAGCGGAGCCCCTTTCGGGAACATGCGCTCACCGCCAGGACAGCGCCTCATGTTCAAGGTCAAAGCTTACGCCGCGCAATCCGCCACGAGCCCGCTCGCGCCTTTCAGCGTCGAACGCCGCGACCCCGGCCCGCACGACGTTCAGATCGACATTCTTTATTGCGGCGTCTGCCATTCCGACCTCCATCAGGCGCGCAACGACTGGAGCAATTCGCTTTATCCCATGGCGCCGGGGCATGAGATCGTCGGGCGGGTGGTCAAGGCCGGCGCGCATGTGACGAAATTCAAGGTTGGCGATCTCGCCGCCGTTGGCTGCATGGTCGATTCCTGCCGCCGCTGCGAGCCCTGCGAAGCCGATCTCGAACAATATTGCGCCGAGGGCTGCACGCTGACCTATAACGACCGCGAGCGCGGCTCCGACAAGCTGACCTTTGGCGGCTATTCCGAGCAGATCGTGGTCGAGCAGCGTTTCGTCGCCAAGGTTCCGGAAAATCTCGATCTCAAGGCGGTCGCGCCGCTGCTGTGCGCCGGCATCACCACTTATTCGCCCTTGCGCCACTGGCAGGTGGGACCCGGCCAGCGCGTCGGAATCATCGGTCTCGGCGGCCTCGGCCACATGGGCGTGAAATTCGCGAAAGCTCTCGGAGCGCGCGTGACGATGATCACTACCTCGCCGGAAAAGGGCAAGGACGCCCTGCGCCTTGGCGCCGACGAGGTTCTGGTCTCGCGCGACGAGGCCGCGATGACGAAGCATCGCGGCGCCTTCGATTTCCTGCTCAACACCATTCCGGTGGGCCACGACGTCAATCCCTATCTGAGCCTGCTGAAGCTCGACGGGACAATGGTCCTGGTCGGCGCGCTGACCGCGCTGGAGCCGCCGCCGATGGGCGCCAATCTGATCGGCGGGCGCAAACGAATAGCCGGGTCGCTGATCGGCGGCATGGCAGAGACGCAGGAAATGCTCGATTTCTGCGGCAAGCATAATATTGTGAGCGATGTCGAGATGATCCGCATCGACGAGGTCAACGAGGCCTATGAAAGGCTTCTGAAAAACGACGTGCGCTACCGCTTCGTGATCGACATGGAGTCGCTCAAGGCGGCTTGAGCGCTTCAGATCGGGAGGATGATGTGTTAACGCCCGGACCGGACTCCTCCCTTCTTCTGCTCATCGACTTTCAGGCGCGGCTCGCGCCGGCCATGGACGGCGCGCAAGCCGCGATCGCCAATGCCCGGCGGCTTGCCGAAGGCGCGCGGATTCTGGGCGTCGAGACCCTCGTCACCGAACAAAATCCGGAAAAACTCGGACCGACCGTGCCGGAACTGGCGGAATATGCCGCCGCGCCGGTCGCCAAAATGACCTTCGACGCCACCGCCGCGTCCAATTTTCCGAAGGA
Organism: Candidatus Rhodoblastus alkanivorans; assembly: GCF_022760755.1. Classification (NCBI taxonomy): domain Bacteria; kingdom Pseudomonadati; phylum Pseudomonadota; class Alphaproteobacteria; order Hyphomicrobiales; family Rhodoblastaceae; genus Rhodoblastus; species Candidatus Rhodoblastus alkanivorans. The sequence goes on along the minus strand of NZ_JAIVFP010000001.1, from coordinate 188,318 downwards.
AAAACTTGAAAGCCGCGCGATCGTGGTCGCCGGCTTCGAGACCCATGTCTGCGTGTCGCAGTCCGTTCTTGCCCTTCTCGCCGAGGGGCAGCTCGTCCTGGTCGCGGCCGACGCGGTCGGCTCGCGGCGCGCCGAGAACAGGGAGACGGCCCTGCGCCGGATGGAGCGTTTCGGCGCCCAGATCGTGACGACGGAGATGATTTTGTTCGAATGGCTCGGAAGCGCGGATCATCCGCGCTTCCGCGACATTTCGCGTCTGGTGAAATAAAGCCTCGCGCAAGCGAAGCGCGCCGGCCGGGCGGCGGTCACATCCCGAGGCTGAAACCGCTGACGCCGATATTGGCGGCGAAGCCCGCCTGCATGCCATGCAGTTCGAGGACGACGCCGTTGGAATTGCGCATGCGGATGACCTGCGCGCCGCCCGCGATCGCGACGCCGGCGCCGACCGCGGAGAAGGTGCCGACGATATCGGTCGGATTATGCAGGTGAAGGGCGCGGCCGACCAGCGTGCCGCCGGAGGCGCCGAAAGTGCCGAGGCTGACGCCGCCGATGCGCAGCGGGTAGCGCTGGCCGTGGAACGTCAGCGTGCCCTCGCCGCCGCCCAGGCCGATGATGAAGCCGGCGCTGACGAAACGGAGGCGGACCGAGCCCGTTCCCGCGAGGGCCGGCGCGCTCGATGCGATAAAGGCGGCCGCAATGGCCGCGGCGGCGGTCTTGAACATGTGACGGCGATTGAGCATGCGTGCCTCCAATATGGCGCGGCTTGAGATGGAAAAACCCTTGCGGGCAAGGCGGGCGATCAGGCGGAATGACTTAAGTTACTGGCGACTCAGGCCGGGTCCCGTTCGTCGCGCCGGATCATGGCTTTAGCTGACGGCGCGGTCAATGCTCGCATTGGCGCGACTTCGCGCGCCGGCGCTCCAGTTCGGCGTCCACTTCCGCGCCCAGCAGAATGGCGATCGCCGAAATCCACAGCCAGGTCATGAAGCCGACCACCGCCCCAAGCGAGCCGTAGGTCTGGTTATAGGTGACGAAATTGGCCGCGCACCATGAGAAGAGCGCGGAAGCGACAAGCCACAAGATGGCGGCGATCATGCTTCCCCATGTGATCCATCGCCAGCTCCTCTTTTTCCGGTTCGGGCCGAAGCGGTAGATGAAATCCAGCGCCAGAGTCAGGACGACGAAAAGGGTCGGCCAGCGCCCGACGCGGACCGCGAGATTCATCGCGTCGGGAGCGCCGAGATAACGGAAGGCGACCGGCAGCACGACGAGCGCCGCGATGGCGAGGAGCATGAAAAAAATGCCCGCCAGCGTCAACGACAAAGAGATCAAGTTGATCCGGATGAAGCCGCGTTTTTCCTTTTCTTCATAGGTGACGTTCAGCGCGTCGAACAGGCCTTTCATCGCCGAATTGGCGCTCCACAGGGAAATGGCGAGGCTGGTGGCGAAAGTCAGGCCCAAGGTCTGGGCGCCGTTCGCGGCGATCCGGGTCAACTGGCCTTTCATGACCTCGATGGCTCCGTCGGGGAGTACGCCGGACAGCGTGTCCAGATGCGCGGCGATGCTGCGCGGATCGGAGAACAGGCCGTAGATGGCGATCAGTGCCGCGAGCGCCGGGAATATGGCGAGCAGGCTGTAAAAGGTCACGCCGGCGGCGAGGGTGAGGAGATGGTGATCGAAAATATTTTCGTACACGCGCAGCAGGATTTCCTTCCAGCCGCGCAGCCGCGCGCCAAGCCCCGCGCGAAACGTGCGGGCGCCCTCCGGCTCGGGCGCGATCTCTGAACCGCCGGCGGCGGAGGGCGGGCGGCCAAAAAGGCGCGGCGGAACGAGCGCGGCCATCAATCCGGCCGCGGCCGCGATCGCCCATAAAGGCGGGCGCCGAAATACGCGGAAGCGAGGCTTTCGCTCAGCTTTGGACATGATCGCCCAAGCCCTCGCGGGTCGTTCCTGTCCGCATCTGCCGTCAACATTTCCGTTCGCGTTTGACCCGTCCGAATGACGCCTTGCCGATTTCCGTCGTCGGGACAACCTCAAATCCGGGCTGGCGTTCCAAAAAACCAAATTGACCGCTGCGCCGAAGCCCGGCTGCGGGCGTCCGAAGCGTCAGGCGATCCCGCCATGTTTGCAGGCGGCGAGGAAAAAGGCGACTTTCTGCTTCACGCGGACGTCGATTTCGGCGTGCAACTCCTGCACGTTCTCGCCGGACAGAGCGCGCATGAGCGGCGGAAGCAGCACCAGGTCCAGGAAATAGCGGGCGGCGGCGGCGTAGCGGTCGCCATGCTCCTGCTGCATATTGGCGAAGGTCTCGCATTTCGTCACTTCGGCCAGCATCTGCGCGACGATTTCGCCGCTTTGCTCGCGCGCCATCTGGATCAGGCTGCGCACCAGGTCGGGAATGCGGCGCGCCTCGCCCAGTGCGACGCGGACGATGCCGATATAATCTTCGGTCAAGGTTTCGTTGAGCACGGTGACGCCGATGTCGACGAGCCGCTCCTCGATATTCGCGCCGGTAAGCTTATGGCTTCTCATCCGCGCGTAGCGCTCGCGAATGCTTCGGGCGACCGCCGCCTCGAACAAGGCCTCCTTGTTGGGGAAGCGGGAATAGATGGTCGGCTTGCCCGACCTGGCGGTCTCCGCGATCAGGTCGATGCTGGCGCCGTCGAAGCCGCGCTCGAGAAAGACCTTGTGCGCCGCGCCCAGAATGCGCTCCTCGACCTCGCCGGCGCGCTCGGCCGGCGGCCGGCCGCAGCGTATGCGCTTACGCGAGGAAACCGTCTTTGCCGTCGCCGCCTTTTCAATCGTTTCCATTGTCCTGCCGTCGAAACGCCGCCGCTCCCCTTGAGCGTGATCCTTTCGGGCCCACGCTCGAGCGGCTCATGCTGTTTGCAAGATAGCGATTTCACCTTTGCGTGTAAAGAGAACGAAACGGTTTCGTTTCATATTGACCCCTTGCCGCGCCGCAATTATAAAACGGAACAGTTTCGTTTCACGCATCCCCGGCGCCAGCCGAGGGGCAGGGAGAATGGGCATGTTCAAGGATCGCATCGAGGACTGGCGCGAATCGGCCCACAGCGAGGCCGGCGAGCGGGCTCTGGAGCGTCGGGCGGACAAGCCTGGCTCCGCTGATCCCGTTCGCAAGGGCGAGGCGCGGGCTTTGGCCCCGGAAGCCGACAAGGGACAGGCGGGGGAAGCGCCGCCGGAAGCTGCCGCCGCGGCCGGCGAGGATCGCCCGCAAAAGGCCGGCGCGCGCCGCCGTCCGGCGCGCCTCATTCTCGGCGTGGCGGCTCTGGCGGTCGCGGCCGGCGCCGGCTATCTCTGGTGGGATAACGCCAGCCATTTCGAAACCACCGACGACGCCTTCATCGCCTCGCGTCCGATCGGCGTCGCCCCGCAAGTCCCCGGCTATGTCGCGCAGGTTCTCGTCACCGACAACCAGCATGTCGCCAAAGGTCAGGTGATCGCGCGCATCGACGATCGCGATTACCTCGTCGCGCTGGCGCAGGCCAAGGCCAAGGTCGCCGTCGCCGAAGCCGGCGTCGAGAATGTCGAGGCGCAGATCCTGGTGCAGCGGGCGCAGGTTGAGGCCAGCCAGGCGCAGGTCAATCAGGCGCAGGCCGCCCTCGCCTTCGCACAGCAGCAGGCTGCGCGCTATGCCGAATTGGCGCGCAAGGGCGCAGGCTCGGTCCAGAACGCCCAGCAGTACAGCTCGCAGCTGGCGCAGCAGCAGGCGGCGGTCAAGAGCGCGCAGGCGCAGTTCGATGTGGCGCAGCGCCAAGTCGATTCCCTGCAGGCGCGGGAAGCCAGCGCCAAAGCCGATCTCGCCCAGGCCAAGGCCCAGCGCGACCAGGCGCAGCTCAATCTGTCCTATACCAATGTCAAGGCCGCCGAATCCGGTCATATCGCCGATCTCACCGCCGCGCCCGGCCAATATGTCCAGACCGGAACGGCTCTCGCCATGTTCGTCCCCGACAAAGTCTGGGTCACCGCCAATTTCAAGGAAACCGAACTCGACCAGATGCGGCCGGGCGACCCGGCGACCTTGCGGGTCGACGCTTATCCGGGGCGTGAAATCCGCGGCTATGTCGCGAGCATCCAGAGGGGATCGGGCACGGCCTTTTCCCTGCTGCCGCCGGAAAACGCCACCGGCAATTACGTGAAGATCGTGCAGCGCGTGCCGGTCAAGATCGACATGGTCAATCCGCCGAAGGACGTCGCCCTCGGTCCCGGCATGTCGGTGGCGCCGACCGTGCGGGTCGATCCCCATAAATCGCTTTATGAGCGGCTGGTCGCTTATTTCGACAAGGTCGCGAGGACGTCATGAGCGCGGCGGCGGATTCCGGCGCAGACGCGGCGCCGGCTTTGGCGCCGGGAGGCAACCCCTGGGTGGTTGCGGTCGTGGTGGCGCTGGCCTCCTTCATGGAGGTTCTGGACACGACGATCGCCAATGTGGCCCTGCGTTATATCGCAGGGGGTCTTGGCGTCAGCGCCGACCAGGCCTCGTGGGTGGTGACGACCTATCTCGTCGCCAACGCCGTCATCGTCACCGCCACCGCCTTTTTCGCTAAAAAATTCGGGCGCAAGAGCTTTTTCCTGGCCTGTCTCGGCCTGTTCACTACAAGCTCGGTGGCCTGCGGCATGGCCTGGAGCCTGAACTCGCTGCTGTTGTTCCGCGTGCTGCAGGGGATCGCCGGCGGCGGCATGGTTCCGGTGGCGCAGTCGATCCTGGCGGATTCCTTTCCGCCGGCCAAGCGCGGCCAGGCCTTCGCCCTGTTCGGCATAGCCGTGGTCGTCGCGCCGGTCATCGGGCCGACGCTCGGCGGCTGGCTGTCCGACAATTTGTCGTGGCACTGGTGTTTTCTGATCAACGGGCCGGTGGGACTGGTCACGATGGCGCTCATCGCCGCGACCGTCAAAGACAGGCGACTGCCCCAGCGCGACGCGCGCTTCGATCCGATCGGCTTTCTGCTTGTCGCAGGCTTCCTTGGCGCGCTCGAGGTCGTGCTCGATCGCGGCCAGATCGAGGACTGGTTCGGATCGAATCTGATCGTGACCTTCACCGCGATTTCCGCCATTTCCCTCCTGCTGCTGATCCCCTGGGAGGCGCGCCATAGCCATCCGGTCGTCGATTTCAAATTGCTGGTCTCGCGGCAGTTCGGTTCGAGTTTCGTCGTCATGCTGGCGATGGGCGCCATTCTTCTCGCGACGACCCAGTTCATGCCAGAGCTGGTGCAGGACGATTTCGGCTATACCGCGACCTGGGCGGGCCTGGCCCTTTCGCCCGGCGGCGTCGTGGCCATGATGATGATGTTCGCCACCGGCCAATTGTCGCGCCGCGTCCAGCCGAAATATCTCATCGCCACAGGCGCGGCGATCGTCGCCTGTTCCATGTATGGCCTGACCAACATCACCCCCGATCTCGGCTTCTGGTTCTTCGCCGGATGGCGGATGGTCCTCAGCCTCGGCCTGCCGCTGATCTTCGTTCCGATCCTCGCCGCCTCCTACGACGGCTTGCGGCCGGACCAGATCGACATGGCTTCGGCGCTGATGAACGCCGCGCGCAATTCCGGCGGTTCGATCGGCGTGTCGCTGGCCTCCAATGTGCTCGCCAACGCCAGCCAGGCACATACGAGCCGGTTGGTCGAACAGGTGGTCCCGTCGAGCATCGAATATCAGCAGACCCTGGCGAAGATGACCCAATATTTCGTCGCCCATGGCTCGTCGCTCGAGCAAGCGAAACATCAGGCCTTCGCCTGGATCGGCCAGCAGGTCCATGCCCAGGCTTCGCTGCTGGCCTATATCGACGTCTTCCGCATCCTGACGTGGCTCGCGCTCTCCGCCATTCCGCTGGCTTTGCTATTGCGCAAGGTCAAGCTCGGCGGCCCAGCGCCAGTGGGGCACTGAACCTTTCCAACTGAGGGGGTGTTCCCGCCGATCGCCAAGCAAAAGCCGCTGGTGCTGGTCTTCACGCAGGCCTTCGGCGTCGCCGTCACGCTGATGGTCGGCTGGTTGCGCGGTGGACGATCGACGCCTCCTGCGTCCTGCTCGCCATTTTTGCCGTCTATTTCGTCACTGCGCGACTGCGCGCCTGCACTTGCCGCGCCAGCAGTTCGAACCCGCGGACGCCACGTTCATCGGCGCGGAGAAACGGTCGTCGAGGGACCGTGGATTGGGCCGCGTAGTCGCTGACGCCGAGATCGGCGAATTGCGCGAGGGTGACGCCCTGGAACCGGCGCGCGCAAAGCGGCGGCGGCATCATCGCCTCGCGGCTCGATTTGTCGCGCACCAGCACGAAGACCGGCTTCGCCTTCAGGCGCGGCGCCCATTCGCGATAGAAGGGATGAATCCGGGCGCGCGTCTGTAAGGGCGTGGGCAGGCCGTCTTCTTCGGGCCGGTCCCAGTCCTTCGCCACGGCGTCGAGGTCGCGCGCGATTTCGATCGCAAAGCCCCGCCGAGCGGATCGTCGATATTGTTCCCGCTCATTTTAGTCCTCGCCGGCGATTCCCTGTCGGTTCAACAGTCGCCATCGCGCCAAGCTTTTCCTCGTCGGCAACGGCGGTTTCTGTTTCGCCTGTCGCTATGTTGAAGGCCATTGCCGGGCGCGGGAATTATTATGCATTGGCGTCGTCTTATAGCTTAAATTAAGAAATAAGGATGGCTGACTTGATCGGATGCGTAATTTAACCGGCTTTCTTTCTTTGTTGGACTTCCGCTTGCATCTTCTGATGATGCAAGGACCAAAAATGGTCAATCCAGAACACGATCGCGCCAAATTGGAACACCGCATGTCCCAATCACGCGTCAAGCCGCGCGCCGGCGCGCACGATTTGCCCGCGGGCCCGTCGCGCCGCTGGTCGGGCCGGGGTGGCGCGAGCCGTATCGACAGCATGCGTCCCAGAAGCGCCGTGGCCATGCGCGTCGGTTTCACGGCTTTCGTCGCCCTGTTCGACGCCGTTGCGATCGTCGCTGCCGCCGTGCTGGCGACGAAGATCTATCATTGGCTCGCTTACGGCTACGATGCGCCGGCTGGCCGCGCGGTCAACCTCGCCCTGCTGATCGCCGGCCTTTATATCGGGCCGACGCTTTTGCGCGGCGCCTATCGTTTCCACAATGTCCTGATCAAGGACGATTACATTCGGCCGCTGCTCGAACATTGGCTTCTCGCCTTTCTTGCCGCGTCGGTTTACGCTTTCGTCACCAAGAGCGGCGACGAAATGTCCCGCGGCGCGACGGCGCTGTTTTTCGGCGGCGGCGGCTTGACAATCCTCGCCGTGAGGCGCTGGACGGCGGGACTGGCGCGCAAGACCCTGAAGTCCGGCGCGATTTTTTCGCGCCGTGCCTTTCTCGTCGGCTATGAATCCGATCTCGCGCTGTTTTCCGAACGCTATAAGCCCTGGTCACTGGGGATGGACATTGTCGGCGCCGCGGTTTTGCGCGGGCAGGAAACGATCGAGGACGATTTGCGGCTGGCGGTCGCCTCCGCCCGCATCTTCCGGCCCGATGACGTGTTCATTCTCCTGCCCTGGCGCGATCAGAGCGCGATCGACGCCTGCGTTGACGCCTTCATGCGCATACCGGCTTCGATTCATCTTGGGCCGGAGCGCGTCCTTGACAAATTCGCCGACGCCGCGATCGACAAGATCGGCCCGATTTCCAGCATCCGCCTGGTGCGGCGGCCGCTCAGTCCATTCGAAGTTTTGATGAAGCGCGCCTTTGATATTGTCGGCGCAACTTTCGCCCTCGTCCTGCTGTCGCCGCTTGTCCTGATCGTCGCCAGCGCCATCAAGATCGACAGTCGCGGACCGGTGTTCTTTCGGCAAAGACGCTACGGTTTCAATCAGGAGCCGTTCCACATCTTCAAGTTCCGCTCGATGAATCTGATGGAAGACCATGCCGGCGTGCGTCAGGCGACGCGGGGAGACGCGCGCGTCACCCGCGTGGGGCGCTTCATCCGGCGCACCAATATCGACGAATTGCCGCAATTGATCAATGTCTTGCTCGGCCAGATGTCTCTGGTCGGGCCGCGGCCGCATATCATGGCGCACGACCATCTGTTTGGCCGCGCCATAGCGCTCGCCGCCCGCCGGCACAATGTCAGGCCCGGCATTACCGGCTGGGCCCAGGTGCATGGGTTTCGCGGCGAACTTGACAGCGATGAAAAGCTGCGCGGCCGCATCGAGCACGATCTCTATTATATCGACAATTGGTCGCCCTGGCTCGACGTGCGCATCCTCGCTCTGACCCTGTTTTCGTCCAAAGCCTATCGCAACGCATATTGAGCGACGACGCCCGGGATCGCGGAAAAGCACGATTGGCCGCAAGGCCGCCGATGCGCTCGATGGATTTGGCTGACGACACAGTGCGACGGCAACCGGTCTCTGCGTGTCGAAATCCCTGCTAGGGTTCAGACCCATAAAATGGTTGGCATGATCGCGGCGTTGTGATTCACGGATTCCGAGAGGAATCGCTGAAATAGCCCCGTAAGTCGCCGGACAGGCACTCCCACTTCGCTAAGAGGTAGGAGTAATGTGGTGTTTATGACTGGTGACAATCCGAAGAGTGAGGTCCTGCCGGGCCGAGAACGACGGCGTCGGCGCACGTCGGCGGAGAAATTGGCGATCATTGCCGAGACGATGGAGCCGGGCATGACGGTTAGCCTTGTCGCGCGCCGTCACGGCATCGCCCCCAATCAGCTGTTCACCTGGCGGCGGCTGGCGAACCAAGGCGCCCTGACCGCGACGCAGGCCGAGGAGGACGTCGTTCCGGCGTCCGCCTACAGGGCTTTGGTCGACCAGGTGCGCGAACTGCAGCGCCTGCTCGGCAAGAAGTCGATGGAGGCCGAAATCCTCAAAGAGGCGCTTGAAGTCGCCGTAGGCTCAAAAAAACGGATGTTGCGGTCGTTGTCGCTGCCGACGCTCAATCCACGGGACGGTTCGCGATGAAGGCCGTCTGCGAAACCCTCGGCGTCGCCCGCTCGAATGTCGCCGCGCGCATTGCCGGCGGCGCGGCCAAACGCATGGGCCGACCGCCCCTGCCGGAAGACGATCTGCTCTGCGAGATCAAGGGGATCATCGCCGAACAGCCGTCCTGGGGCTACGCCCGCGTGTGGGCCGACCTGCGCCGCAAAAGACGCGCCGAGGGCGCGGCGCCGGTCAACCGCAAGCGGGTTTATCGGGTGATGAGGGCGCACGGCCTGTTGCTTCAACGTCATGCCGGCGGCGGCGAAAACCGCCGGCATGACGGCAAGATCGCCGTTCTGCGCTCCAACCTGCGTTGGTGTTCCGACGGCTTCGAGATCGCTTGCGACAATGCCGAAAAAGTCCGCGTCGCCTTCGCGCTTGATTGCTGCGACCGGGAAGCCCTCGGCCATGTCGCCACGACGGCGGGCGTCAAGGGCGAGGACATCCGCGACCTGATGGTCAGCGCCGTCGAATATCGCTTTGGCCCGGTCAATCGCCTGCCCAGCCCGATCGAATGGCTGACCGACAACGGGTCTTGCTACATCGCTGGCGACACGAAACATTTTGCCCGCGAAATCGGCCTTGAGCCGCTGACCACGCCGGTCGAAAGCCCCCAATCGAATGGAATGGCCGAAGCCTTCGTCCGCACGATCAAACGCGATTACGCGCGCGTGTCGCCACTGCCGGACGCCGAAACCGTGATCCGCTTGCTGCCGTCGTGGTTCGAGCATTACAACACACGCCATCCGCATCGCGCGCTTGGCTATCGTTCACCCCGCGAGTTCATCGCGGATCGCTTGGCCGCCGAAGCCGGAGAGTGTCTGTCCGAAACTTAAGGGGCTACAACAGATTCCGAGAGGAATCGCTGATGAATCGGGATCAATTTTGGCTGACGGACACTCAATTTCTGAAGATTGCGCCGCATCTTCCCACGGATACGCGCGGCAAGCCGCGAGTTGATGATCTGCGCGTCATAAGTGGGATCGTCCATGTGTTGAAATCAGGCGGCCGTTGGATCGACGCGCCGCCCGAATATGGGCCGAAGAAAACGCTCTACAACCGCTATGTGCGCTGGGCCGCCAAGGGCGTCTGGTCCGATCTGTTCCAGGCGCTTGCCCAAGCCGGCGATCCGCCCACCGAGGTTCTTATCGACTCCTCCGCCGTGAAGGCGCATCGCTCGGCCTCGGGCGGAAAAGGGGGGAGAAAAATCAGGCCATCGGTCGCTCGCGCGGCGGACGCACGACGAAAATCCACGCGCTGACCGATGCGCACTGCCGGCCGCTCGCCTTCATCCTCACGGGCGGCCAGGTCGCCGACTGCACAGCGGGCGCGGCGCTGCTTGCGAGGCTTCCGGACTGCGAAATCCTGCATGGCGACAAGGGTTATGACACGAATGCGATCCGAAGGCAGGTCGAAGAGCGCGGCGCAATGCCGAACATTCCGCCGAAGGCCAATCGCAAATGGAAAAATTGCTTCTCGCCCTTCCTCTATCGAAACCGGAACGCCATTGAGCGAATGTTCTGCCGACTGAAGGACTTCCGGCGCGTGGCGACGCGCTACGACCGAAACGCCACGAATTTTCTCGCCGCCGTTTGCATCGCCGCCGCCGTCAGCTACTGGTTATGAGTCTGGACCCTAACAGGGAAAGTATCAGGGAACTTGTCCCAAAAGAGGGGCGCGCCGGCGCTTTACGCTTAAGATTATTGTTTAATAACAATGTGATGCATAATAATTCCTGCGAAGCAGAACAGGGAATTAAATCGCGTAAACAGAGATTATGCGAGCGCCGAACAGAGATTGCCCCTAAATTTCAGGACAGCCGCTTCGCGGCCGACTTGCGAACACAGTCGGCGCGTTCGCGCCTGCGTTCTGCTTGTGTTCTTGTGGCGGTAAGAGTCTGTCCGACGATTTCATGAAGCTTTCGAGAGCCTTGCGATTCTGCGGGCCATGAGACGGATCATGGCCATTTGCACAAAAGCGAGTTGTGTGCGGCTCAGGTTCTCGAAATCTTTGACCAGGCGACGGCATCGTCCCAACCATCCGAAAGTCCGCTCGACGATCCAGCGATTGGGCAACGGGACAAAGCCCTTCGCCGCATCCGATCGCTTGACGATTTGAAGGTCGACCTTGCCGACGCGCTGTGCCGCAGCCCGAGTGGCGTCGCCGCTGTAGCAGCCGTCGGCGAACAGCCGCTGCACAAAGGCGAAAAACCGGCGCACCTCCTTGAGCAGCGGCAGAAAACCGTCACGATCCTGAACGTTGGCGGGCGTGATCGACACGGGACGACGACGCCGGCGCTTCTCAATCGGTTCAAGGCATTCAATCAAGGCCGGGAATACAGCGCCCAGGTGAAGCCATTCAATTTCCTGATATCACTTCATGCCCGGCTGCAGCTGGAATTGCCCGACGAACAGCAACGGCATTGCCCAAGCGCGGGCGGCCACGGAAGCAATCGACCCCAAAGCCGATCGCCCCATTCTTCCGCGAGCCCGGAGCGGCCGCCGCAACTGCATTCGATCGGGATACCGGCTCACCGATCGGCCGCCGACCAGCTCAAGACCTATGCCAACACTCTCGCCCAATACCATCTCCGGCCTGAAGCCAAGTTCCTGATTGGCGACTTCTGCGACCGCGGGCGAACGGACCGGCGGCATGTGATCGCCAAGCAAATCCTCCACATCGGTAAAGAAGCCAACAAATGGGAGGAGCAGCATTTCCTCGGCGAGGATGAAGACGCGGCGATCGAGCGCGGCGCGGTCCCCAAGGAAGCCGATCTCGATGAACCCTTGCGGCTCCTGGTTCGCGATCTCGGCGAACGCGGCGCGGCAACACAGTTGCAGATCTCAAGGACGGCGCTGCGGAACGCCGCCAAATCAGGTGTCCGCAATTCTTCCCGAGCCGTGGAAACCCGCATTGCCAGCGAGCTGCGCGCCCCCAAAAGAGCATCTCACAACGACACCGGATAGGAAGACCAAAAATGAACGACAACATTGATCAGGAAAACGACAAGATCCCAACGTCACGGCTGCCCTCCTCCGCGACCTGAAGACTTCCGCCATCGGCGGGAAGCGGGAATAGCGGGAAGGGACCGGTCCCGAGAAAACACCGGTCGATGGCTGAACGGGAAGGATGCGGCGCTTGCCGAAATTCGTGGTTGCGCGCGGAAGAATCTGCTTTCGGACCCGTTGCGGACAGACGACGACTTGTTCGAAGGGCCAAAAGACCGTGCGAAACGGTCATTCCGTCGAGTTGCATTGTGCAGCAAGGAGCGTGGCCTCACACATTGATTGCGCCACGTTCCATGTCCGTTTATTCTTCCGTCGTCTGGCGTGGACAGGACTTCGGGTACGCAGTGACGCGGTCGGAGAAAGACGCGATGCGAGATGGCTATCTTCGCTTTGAGCCTTCCATCGAACAGTCTCGGCCAGACGAACCTGAAATCATCAAGACCATTGTGGAATCGATTGGACGCACGAACGTATCCAGTTTCGCCAAGTGGCATCGCGCCATCCGGCAGCAACATGCCAAAGGCCATGGATTTCTGAGGGGCGAACTTAAAATTTACGATGACTTGCCGGATCACCTCCGCCAGGGAATGTTCGCGACACCCCGCAGCTATCCGATTATCGTTCGTCTTTCCACTGCGTTTGGCGATATCCGCAGTGATCGGATCCGCGTCCCACGTGGTATGGCCATCAAGGTCTTGGGCGTGAAAGGACCCAAAGCGCTGCCGGACGACTATTCGTCGAATCAGGATTTTCTCCTAGTCAACCATAAGAGCTACTTTTCGGACGCAGCTGATTATCTGAGCGCGCAGCGCATTTTCGAATGGCAGCCGACATTGCCGGATTTTGTCCTCAGAGCCCTAGGGCTCGTTTCGCGCGGATGGGTCAAGCTGGGCGTACGTTCCCGCTGGCCGATCCTCCAGTTAGCGAACGCGCTTGGGGACGGCGGCAACAACATTCTTGGCGAGGCTTTTTATTCCGAGGGGGCCCTCCGCTACGGCGACTATGTCGCGAGGCTCTCCGCTTCGCCGGTCTCGGAGTCGGTGCTCACGCTTACCGGGCGCCCCTGTAACAAGGACGACAACGCCCTCCTTAGTTCGGTCGTCGAGTTTTTCAGCAAAAACGAGGCGGAATATGAGCTCCGCGCCCAGCTCTGCACCGATTTGCAGCGCACGCCGATCGAGGACGCTTCGATCGATTGGCCCGAAGAAGTTTCGCCATATCAGCCCGTGGCGAAGATCGTGCTTCCCCCTCAAGCAGCCGATAACCCGGCGCGCCGCGCTTACGCGGACGACAGCCTGTCATTCAGTCCATGGCGATGCCTCGCCGATCATCAGCCGCTGGGCTCGATCATGCGCCTTCGCAAGGAGGCCTACAGCGCGTCCGCCGCGTTCCGTCAAAGCAAAACGCCGATCACCGAGCCGCAATCGATCTCCGAATTTCCGGACTGAGCCCTGCAGGCTGCGCCATCCGTCAGTCCCCGGCGGCCCTGCCTCTGGTGAACAACGCCGCCGACCGCAGAGGATCGTCCGGTTCGAGCGAGTTCGCCAGCGAATTAACGATCTCTTCCGAGCGCTTTCGGAATCTCGCTGCTCTCCCGGCGTCTCCATGACTTTCAAAAAATCTTGCGGCCGTGGCGTATATTCTCCATGCGGCGAGCGGCAGCCTAGCGTTGCGCACAATTGAGATTGCTTGGCGCAAATGCGACGCTGCCGCTCGCGAATCGCCTCTCACCATCGCGATCCTGGCCATCGCCTCATGCGCATACGAGAGAAACTGACGGTCCGGCGCGGTCGCCGTGATCTCTTGAAGTCGCGCGGCCTCTTTTTGCGCCTGCTCCATGTTCCCCGACTCGAACCAATAGTCGCAACGGCTTAGGAAATAGTGCTGTATGACGGTCGACTCCATCGCGACGCCGTCGAACTCTATTTTCCGCTCCAGCACTTCGAGCTGTTGGCGCGCCAAAGGCAGATTGCCTTGCCCAAGATAGATCTTGGCCAACAAAACCCTGCCGATGAAAAAATTGAACGGATTCGCCTCGACGGCCGGATTGAGCGTTTCCTCCACTTGTTTCGCGGCGCACTCGAATTCCTGCGCCTCGCAATGCAGCCACGCGATCGTCAACCGACACAGCACGCTGGCTTGCACATTCACATTCCGCTTCGAAATCGCGAGCGCCGAGCCCGCCATCTGTCGCACTTTGCCCCATTCTCCAAGATAGAGCCGAGCGAACGCCTCGACCGTATTGAAGATGACAAAGAGATAGACGTCGCCGACCATGCGAGTCAGTTCCCGGCCCTTAATGGTCGCATCGCAACACGCCGTGTAGTCCGAGCTCAGGAAATGGAGCACCATATCCATCGAGCAGCGGCGCATCCGCGCGCTGAAATCTTGCGATTCATCGATCAGCATGGCCGCCTGATGGCAGGAATGGGCATCTTCCGTCCGCCAACCCCGCAGCATAAGATTAAGGTTGGCGAGATTTCCCCGTGCAAAGGCCCTGATTGCGGCGTCATCCATTGCGCGGCTTCTCTCCACGGCCTGCTCGGCGAACGGCAAGCATTGCCGTCGATCGACGTAAAGGTGAAACCGGCTGAGATTGACCAGCCCATTGATTTCATCCCGAAGATGTCCGGTTTCGCGCCCGTGTGCGACCATTGCGGCAAGGTCACCGAGCGCACGGACGAAATCTCCTGCGGCGCGCCACACCCAGGCCCGCTGAAGAAGGATTTTCAGGCGCGTCGACGCCTCCGCTTCGGCAGGCAGCTGCGGCACAAGATTAATGGCCCGCGTCAGGTAGCTTGCCGCTTCCCGGGCGCCAAACCGGCGCGCGGAGCTTTCGGCGGCCAAGCCCAGGTAGCGAACGGCCTTTGGGAAGTCGCGCCCAAGCTCGAAATGAAGCGCAAGGGCTGAAGCGACCTCAGACGCGCGCGGCCCATATCCCCGTTCTAAACTTTCTCCGACGCGTCGGTGGGTGTTCACCCGTCGGGCGGGCGCAAGCCGCTCATAAAGGACCTCCCGGTAAAGCGCATGCACGAAGACATATGAGCCGGAGACCGCCTCGTTCGGCCATTCGCTGACGCCGGCCGATGCCACCAGGCGGCCCGACCGCGCCAATTCCTCGCAAATTTGCTCCACTTCCAGGACGTCGCGATCCAATGCGCCGGCCAAAAGCAGCGCCGAAAACGTCACACCCGCCGCGCTCGCAACTTCGAGCAGGCCACGCTCGTCGGCGGTGAGGCGATCAATCTGTCGCGTGATCATCTCGCGCAGATCGCGTGGAATATTGTCTTGCGATTCCGCTTCGTCGGGTGCCAACCGCCACTCACCGTCAATGTTGACGATCACGCCTTGCGCGATGAGATGATCGACAAGGGAGACCACGAATAGCGGTTGTCCGCCGGTTCGCGTAAAGACCCGTTCGGTCAGTCGCTCGGCCAAGTCGGACGAAGTAAAGCGCAATGCCAGATGTTGTTCGACTTCAGCCCGGCTGAGCGGATCGAGGGCAAGCTCCGTGCAATGCCCATGAATCTGCAAATCCTGATGGACATTGCGAATTGGATGCCCTCCGGCTGAAGCATCAGTCGGCCGATACGTTGCGAGAACGATTATGGCCGCATTTCGGTCACGCCGCGCAAGGCGCGACAGCGCGTCCACCGTGGCGGCGTCGCTGCAATGTAGATCTTCAAGGATAATCAACCACGGTTGCCTGGCGGCCATGCTCTCCATGAGATCACAGAACTCACGAAGCATGCGCTCCCGCGTGGCGCCGAAGACCTCATGCTGGAAAGCCGCGCGATCGTCTTCGACGAGCACCCAAGACATCTGCGCCAGCCATGTCGGCGCATAATTTCGAAGCGAGCCGGGCACGGGTGCTCCGGCGGGTCCACGACAAAGTTGATGCAGCGCCTCGATCAGCGGCAGAAAGGCTTCATGCGCCCCGAACAACTCATTACAAACACAGTGCAGCACGCCGACGCCGCGCTGCTTCATCCGCTGCGTCGCCATTTGGACGAACGTCGTTTTGCCGATCCCAGCCTCACCGGTGACGAAAACGACTTGACGGCGACCAGCGAAGGCTTTCTGCAGCACGCCTTCCAATAGCGTCAGCGGCGCGGATCGTCCGACCGGCCAATGTCGCCGCTGATCGCCCGCTCCGTCCGCAACGGAAGCTTCCTCCTCTGGCGGCTGCTCGCCGGAGCAAACCTCCGCAACTGATGCGATGAACCGATAACCGCGCCGCGTAACGGTCTCGATGAAGCGCGGCGCCCATCTGTCATCCCCTAACGCCGCGCGGACCGTATTCATCGCCACGGTTAAACTCGATTCGCTTACATGGAGATCTGTCCAGACGGCGTCCAACAGCTCCTCTTTCGTCACCAATTCTCCGGGGCGTTCAACGAGGCAGCATAAGACTTCGAAAGGTTTCGGCGCGAGGAAAACACGCTCCTGGCCTCGCCACAGCAAAGCATTTGCCCGGTCAAGCCGAAACTGACCAAAGACGAGTTCGCCGGTCTTCATAGCCACGGCCCTCATCATGCTGACGGCGCCAATCTTAGGAGAAAGCTAATCGAAAAGTAAGGGCGTCTTCAGGACCCGAACGTCACGCGAGCCTAGTGTCCACTCGTCGTCGATTTCGTCAGTGTTCCGGCGTCAGACACCGAGCCCAACAAGCGATCTCCGGCGCTGCCGAATGGAAATAGCGACACACATCTGCTCACGCGAAAGGAACTTCGACATGACGCGTACAGCACTGATTGCCGCCGCAGCCCTGATGATGGGCGGCGGTGCCGGTTTGGCGACCGAGTTGCCAATCTTTGAAGCCGACGGCTTCCCCATGACGAACCATCAGGCGACGCTACTGAAGCCGGCCAATACAGTCGAGCGCCTGCCCGATTCCGTGTTCGTTTACGGCTCGCCTCATCAGATCGCGGTCCTGACGGCGCGACCGTCGACGACCGCGCGAATGACCGAAGCCGTGAGGAGGCATTGATGCCGCAAGTGCTTCCCGTTCGTCATCGTTTCGTCCCCGGCGTCGCGCCCCGGCGGACGATCCTCGTCTTCAGTTGCGCCCTGGTTCTGGCGCTGCTGCTCGCTGTCGCTGCGCCGGTTAAGGGAGGCGCGGGTTTAGCGGGTCCAGACTCGCTCGAATTTGAGCCCATCGGTCCATGACCAGGCGGTCCGCGGAATGTCGCCGCCGTGTCACGACCAAGCCGGGGGCCGACGCTAACGACAGAGGAGACCAGAGATGCTCGTCATCCGCTGTATCTTGCTGTTCCTCAGACACAATGGCCCGGCGCTGCCGTTCCTATCGCTGGTCCTCGGCGCCGGCCCTCCTGTCGCGGCGCGCGCCGCTCACGATTTCCTGACGAGCGCCGCCAGTAGGGCGTTGCTAGGCGGCGCGATCCGAACGGCCATAGCGGCATTATTGCTGCTGTGCGTCAGGGATTGCTTTGCCGCCGATAACCAAATTCCAGACTCGGCTTCGACCATATCCAGGGGTTACCAGCGGTACCAAGGCGTTTGCGGCCATTGCCACGGACCTGACGGCCTAGGTTCGGCTTTCGCTCCATCTCTGATCGACCGGCCCATCGCCTACAAGGAATTTCGCGACATCGCCCTCAACGGCCGCGCGCGAGGAACCTCTGCTATGCCGGGCTACGCCACCGATCCCAATGTTGCCCCATATCTGGACGCGATCTTTAGCTATCTAAAGGCGCGTCACGAAGGACTCGGGCGCGGGAGACCGCCGGCGCCTTGAAACCGGCGTGCTTCGTCGTTTGAGAGAACTGCACCGGGAAGTTCAGGGTGTCTGCGTTAGTTTCCGGGACCTGCGGTAGAAAGGTCCCGCGACGGCTTCAAGCGAGAGCCAAAAGGTAGCTTTCTTGAAGGTGGGTCTTTATCTTGTTCGGGAGCAATTCAATTAATACTCGTACGGCTTACGGACGCCCATGCCAATCTGGCCACACGCGTTGGTCGACGAGCGGCCGCGCAGCTGGCGCTGAATTGAGCGCCTGCCGAAAGTGGTCATGGATGCTGCCCGCCATGCCGCCGCGAAACGGCGGGGCGTCGGACCCCGGCTTGGGATCAAGGCGATGAACGTCAAAACGGTCGCCCTCGGCGCAAGACAATTGACGACCGACATGTCTGAAACCGAGAAATGACGGCGCCATCGTCGGCACAATATCGTCGCCGTGGACGAGACGGAAGGTCGCCCGGCCAAGGGCGCGATTGTAATCCGTCACGAAGTCAACGTCGCCAGCGCGAGGCATGCCGTATGTATAGACTAGACTGCGGCGATCTCTGCACCAGCCGCCGCGAGTCGTCGAGCCGCTACGACCGCCAGCGCGCCGCCAAGGCTGTGCCCGGCGATAAACAAAGGGCCGTGGGCGCCAGCGAGAGCCGCCACGATTGCTGGCAACGCGGCGGAAGCAGCGCTCACAAAGCCTTGAGTGGTTCCAGCGTCGGGACGCAGATCGAAATCCGCAATCCAGTCGGCGATCACCAGCGGGTCGGTGCCGGCGAAGGCGAGAAAGGCGGCATCGTCTCGCTTGGCGACAAGAGCGACAGCCTTTGAAATCGGCAGAGACGAGATTGTCGGCGCCGAGATAGCGCCCATTGGCGAAACTTTAAGACCCCACGCTGCGGCGAGCATCATCACCTTGTCGAGTTCATCGGTCTCGTAAGCGAGCTGCGACAGCCACATCAAGGCTTTCGCGTTGCCAAGCATGAATTCTGGTCGATTTTCAAAAGCTGCGAAGGCTGATCGGTCGTAGGCCTCCGCCGAGAGTTTCGTGAGGAACGATATCCGACTCTCCCGGTGAAGGACGCCTCTCGGATCAATTGAGGATAGATCATACTTCCAAATCCCGCATACCTTAACATTCGGCGCGCGGTTACTGGCGTAATCGACAAAAGGCCTTTCCCCGGCGGCGTGCGTCTTTCCCATACATGGCCCGCAGTTCGTCACGCTTCTGCTGGCCGTGATAGCGATTGTCACCCTGCTGCTATTCGTTTTCGCCGTTGCCCGCGGACCCTTGGTCGAGCAGCTTCTGATCGCTTGGGGATGATGTTCTGACGTGGGAAAAAGATTCAAATCGGGAACCGACTGAGTCGCAGATCCGGGGATGGGCTGTTCGCGCGCAATACGGCTGACCGCCCGGTTCCCAAAAAAAAGCTGCCGTTCGGCCTACTTCAGCTTTCCGCTCATTTGAGCCAATGAGGATTCCAGGCGCGAAATTCCGTCTAGGGTCACGAGCACGTATTCCCACCGCTCAAGGAGCGACCGCTGAAGGCAGAATTGCGGTCAGTTAGGGCAAGGCCTGCTCGGCGCCACCAGCGGGTGTTTGGCATCTGCTTCAGGAAATGTCCTTTCGTCGGCAAGCAGACCTTCGCCTTGATCCGATCATTGGCGCAGGCGAGGTGTTTCGAGCCTTGAACACGGCGTTACAACAAACGGGATGCATCCGTTGGCGCGACGACCGGGGTCGGCGCGATTTGCAGCTCACAGCTTGAATTTCAAAAATTCCATCCCATATCCATCCATATGGACGGTAGAAGGATGGTCTCGATGGGCGCCAATATCCAGGAACTGCGGCCAAAGCCGCCTGAAAGCGAGAAGATCACGATCAATCTCGGCTATGTCGATCTTGGCCATATCGACCTGTTGGTGCAGGAAGGTTTTTTCTCCAACCGCACTGATTTTATCCGCACGGCCATCCGCAATCAGCTCGATCGCCATAATGAGGCCGTCAAGCAATCGGTCACCAGGCACAAACTCGACATCGGCTTGCGTCGTTACGGCCGCGAGGACCTGGAGGCCGCGCAAAAAAAGGGCGAAACACTCCACATCCAGGTCCTGGGACTGGCGATCATCGCCAATGACGTCTCGCCCGAGTTGGCCGCCGAAACGATCGGCTCCATCCACGTTCTTGGCGCATTCCAGGCAAGCCCGGCGGTGAAGGCGGCCCTGTCCGATCGCATCGGCTGACGGCCCTTCTGCGTCGACGGAAGCGCGGACCCGCGCCTCCGCAAATCCATTCCATGCCGGAAACCGTCGCGCTTTCGGCGCCGGAATTCCAGCGGACCGAGGACTTTTCGCCATGAACGCCCCATCAAAGATCGACATGCTTGCGGCCGCTCGCTTCACGCGCGAGGGCCGGCTCGCAGAAGCCATGGACGTTTTGCGCAAATCGCTTTCAATCGGCCCGTCGTCCGACGGCCCATTGGAGTACGAGGCCGGTTCCCAGCCGCCGATGCGGGGGGGCGCGAACCTGCCGCGGCTTTCGATCGCCAGGGCGCTCGGCGGCCTTGCCCAACGCATTGGCAATTTTCGCCCCGGACAGGGTTTTGACCAAAAGCTCGACGAACGCCTCAACGAACTTTTGCCGCCCGCCACAGGCCGCGCTCGGGTTCGCCTGCCGGACGGTTCGCGTTTCGAACGACGCAGTTTCGCCAACCCGGCCGGCGTTCGGGCTTACAAACTCTACGTCCCGAGCGGCTACAGCGGGCAAACCCTGCCGCTCGTGGTAATGCTGCACGGCTGCACTCAATCGCCCGACGATTTCGCCGCCGGCACACGGATGAATGAGCTTGCCGAGGAACAGACTTTTCTCGTCGCCTATCCAGCGCAATGCCGTTCGGCCAATGTCGGAAAGTGCTGGAACTGGTTCAACTCCGACAATCAACAGCGTGATCGGGGCGAGCCCTCGCTGATCGCGGGAATCACGCGTCAGATCATGGAGGATTTTTCCGTCGATCCTGGACGCGTCTATATCGCCGGTCTGTCGGCCGGGGGCGCCGCGGCGGCGATCATGGGCGCGGTCTACCCGGATATCTATGGGGCGATCGGCGTTCATTCCGGATTGCCCCATGGCGCGGCGAGCGACATGCCGTCGGCCTTCGCCGCAATGAAACAGGGCGGGTCGTCGGCTGCAAGGTCACGGCGCCACGACAGCGCCTCGATATCTGTGCCGGCCATTGTCTTCCATGGCGATCGCGACACGACGGTACATCCCGCCAATGGCGACGAGGTCATTGTTCAGGCCAAAGCCGGGGCGGAGCTCGTTGTGACGGTCAGCAGCGGACTCACCGCCGGCGGGGGCGCTTACACGCGCACCGTTCACGCTGACGATAACGGGCGGCCGATGGCGGAGCACTGGGTTGTCCATGGATCCGGCCATGCCTGGTCGGGCGGGAGCGCCGCCGGGTCGTTTACCGACCCGCGTGGACCCGACGCCAGTCGAGAAATGATGCGTTTTTTCGCCGAGCATCAAACCACATGCAAGAGCAGATGAAGGCCATGCGTTCGATGATGGGCGCCGCGATGAGGGGTGGCTGCGGCATGTTCCAGACCGGCCGGAAAACGAGAGCCGTTCATGACGTCGCCATCCGACCCTATTAACGAAATGTCTCTCCGGCAACATGACCCCCTATCGAGGCGGCGCAGAGTTGGCGGGAGATGCGGGGCCCGGAGAAGGCGCCGGCAGCGCCTTCCATTCCGCGTCGGCGGCTGCGGGAAGTTTATCCATGTTCTTCAGGAACAGGGCCAGGGTCCATATCTGTTTGTCGTTCAGGGCGTCCTTCCACGACGGCATTCCGGTCAGGCGAACGCCATGTTTGATTTTCCAGAACGTCCAACCTTCCGGATCATCCTCGACCCCGTCGCTCGCCAGTTGCGGTGGCGCTGGATATTCGCCCTTGGCAATCCAGGATGCCGCGTTTTTTCCCTTGGCCGAGCCGTGGCAGATAGCGCAATTTTGGCCGTACAGTCGTATGCCCTCAATCAGGTTTGCGTCCGTTTGGGCGACCGGGTTCGCTCCCTTCGGGGCCTGCGACTCCAGTGTCGCTCGCAACGATGTGCTAGCAAGCCAATGCTCAAATGGGCCCGGTTCGGCGTCGGCGTTGGCCGGAATGGCTCCACTTACGACAGCAATGTAACCAACGCCCGCCCCAACGATTAGGGCGATGATGAGTCCCAGGACGACCCCTTTAAACATCAGCGTTGCATGCTCCGCGGATGCGAGTCCAAACGCCAGTAAGCCGGACAGAACCGCATAAGTCAAATGCTAGAGAAGCCCTGGCGTCTGGCGCCGTGAAGTGGCCCCCGGACTAGGCTGCGCTGCGGAACGCCGCCAATCAGGTGTCCGCAATTCTTCCCGAGCCGTGGAAACCCGCATTGCCAGCGAGCTGCGCGCCCCCAAAAGAGCATCTCACAACGACACCGGATAGGAAGACCAAAAATGAACGACAACATTGATCAGGAAAACGACAAGATCCCAACGTCACGGCCTCCCTCCTCCGCGACCTGAAGACTTCCGCCAGTGTGAAGGGTTTCGGTCGCCGGCCCTGACACGCGTGATCGGGTCGCCGCGGGTCCGGCGCCCGAAAGCCTCGGTGGGAGGAAACCGCGGGACGGAAGGGGTCCGTTTGCCGCAGGGCTGGCTATG
The DNA here is from genome assembly GCF_022760755.1 of Candidatus Rhodoblastus alkanivorans. Classification (NCBI taxonomy): domain Bacteria; kingdom Pseudomonadati; phylum Pseudomonadota; class Alphaproteobacteria; order Hyphomicrobiales; family Rhodoblastaceae; genus Rhodoblastus; species Candidatus Rhodoblastus alkanivorans. Next base: position 165,905 of record NZ_JAIVFP010000001.1, on the reverse strand, counting down.
GGGATTTGAAGGCGGCGGTCAGGGCGACACGATCTCGGTTTCGAATGCGGGCGCCGGCATTTGACGATTTGAGATGCGGCTTTGAGGCTTTTCGATTGAGCGGCGCGCGGATTTTGCTGGACTTCGAGCGAGTGAGAGGGGTTCGGGACGGTTTTTTGGACGCGATCCGCCAGCGCCAGGACGAAGGCGGCGGCGGCGGGCGGAATTGCGAAGCAGGCAGAGGCGTCATGAGGTGTCGATCCTGATGCGACAAGGCGAGGCCGGTCGCGCGGGGCGTACGCCTTCAAATGTTTCGATGACGATCATCCGGCCGCCGCAACAGGGGCATTTATGCGCGCCGTCAACAGGATCGGCGCGGCCATCCGCCTCGGGCTGTTGTTGCGGCGAGGTCTCGGCGACCTCCAGCAGCGCGCGGGCGCGCTCGATGTTGCGGGCTCGCACCGCGTTGGCGAACAGGCCGCAATGGCGGATGCGGTGAAAGCCGCTCGGCAGCACGTGCATGAGAAACCGGCGAATGAACTCGGCGGGGTCGAGCGTCATGGTTTTGAGCCGGTCGGGTCCCTCGATCCGATAATCCTTCCATTTGAAGGTGACGCCCTTGTCGTCGAGCGCGACGAGCCGGGCGTTCGAGATGGCGACCCGGTGGGTGTAGCGCGACAGATAGGCAATCACGCGCACGATCGTCGGGCTACCGGAGCAGCTTCGCCGTTCTCTGACCTGGGATCAGGGAGCGGAGATGTCGCAGCATGGGGTAACTTCGGGTGGATGCTGGCATCCAGGTCTACTTCTGTGATCCTCAAAGCCCGTGGCAACGCTGCTCGAACGAGAACACCAACGGGCTGTTGCGCCAATACTTCCCCAAAGGCACCGACCTGAGTGTCCACGGTCCGGAAGAACTCGCGGCAGTGGCAGCCGCTCTCAACACCAGGCCGAGAAAGACTCTGGGCTGGCGCACTGGTCACGTCCGTCAAGGTGGTGGAAATTGTGGGGCGGTCGTTGCGCCTTTTCTCAGGCTGCGATTTTTGGCGGCGCGGCGGCTTCGTCGGCGAGGCCGGCCATCGTCTCCAGGCTCATGTAGCGATGCTGTAATTGCCACTCATCATTTTGTTCGAGCAGGATGGCGCCGAGGAGCCGCCTGATCGAAGTTTCGTTGGGGAAAATGCCGACCACGTCGGCGCGCCGTTTCACCTCCTTGTTGAGGCGCTCGATCGGGTTGGTGGAATGCAGCTTCGGCCAATGCGCGCGGGGAAACGCCATGAAGGCGAGCACGTCGGCCTCGGCGGCGTCCAGCATATCGGCCAGCCGCGAAAATCGCGCCCGCAATTGGTCGGCGACCTGGCGCCAGGTCCGTGACGCAGCGGCCTGATCCTCCTGGGCAAAGACGGAGCGGATCGCCGCCGACACCATGCCATGATGCGCTTTGGAAACATGAGCGAGCGCATTGCGCATGAAGTGCACCCGGCAACGCTGCCAACTCGCCTTGAAGACTTGGGCGATAGCCGCTTTCAGGCCTTCATGCGCATCGGAGATGACCAGCTTGACGCCCTTGAGGCCGCGGCTTTCCAGCGAGCGCAGGAAGCCGAGCCAAAACACCGCCGCCTCCGACGGCCCCAGCCCGAGCCCAATGATCTCACGCCGCCCTTCGCCGTTCACCGCTGTGGCTATTATTGCGGCGACCGAGACGATCCGGCCGTTCTCGCGCACTTTCAGATAGGTCGCGTCGAGCCAAAGATAGGGCCACTCGCCTTCGAGCTTGCGATCGAGGAACGAGTTCACCCGCTCGTCGATGTCCTCGCAGAGCTTCGACACCTGGCTTTTCGAGATGCCCGACATGCCCATCGCCTGAACGAGATCGTCGACCTTGCGTGTCGAAACGCCCTGGATCCAGGCCTCCTGAATGACGGCGACAAGCGCGCGCTCGGCGGTCTTGCGCGGTTCGAGGAAGCCAGGAAAATAGCTGCCCTTGCGCAGCTTCGGGATTTTGAGTTCCAGCGTGCCGAGCCGGGTGTCGAGTTCGCGCGGGCGATAGCCGTTGCGCTGCGTCGTGCGCACATCTGAACGCTCGTAGCGTCCGGCGCCGATCAGGTTGTCGACGTCAAAATCCATCAGCTTCTGCAACACCGCTTCGGCGAGGTCCTTCAGGAGGTCCTCCCCGCCGCGCTCGCGCAGTTGATGAAGAAATGCCATTGTGTCGTCGGTCATCATGTCCTCGTTTCGGTGGGGTCAAGCTTCAGCAACTCGACCATAACCGAAGAGGGCGCGGTGACCGCCCCGGCCCGCCGGCGGGCTCCGCTAAGCGGAGCTCCGCCCGCCGGCTTCACTCAGAAATCTCCACCACCTTCGTGGACGCTACCAATACACTCAGCCGCAACATACAAGCTAACATATTGATATTAAAGGCGTACCAGAAGGGATTGGAACCCCTGGCCTCTGATTTCGGAGGGCAGCCGTTGCTTTTTCCCACTACCGGCGTCATTCGCCGCCGTGAAATAACGACTCCATCATGACGGCGCCTTCCCGCGAAGCGGACTTGAAACGCCCTGCCAGAACCGACTGGACTTCTCCTGCAAACAGAGCGGTAGTGTGGCTGCGCGCCGGCCATGAGGTGCGCCGCCCTGCTGGTCAATGAGGCCATTGCGGGGTTGTGCTGGTGACAGCGGGAGCTGTCGCAGAACGCGGAGTAAAATCATGGCGAAGCTTACCGATACGCAACTGATCGTCTTGTCGGGCGCGGCGGCGCGCGACGATGGGCTGGCGGAAATTCCCGCGAAGCTGAATAGGGCCGCCGCCTCCAAGGTTGGATCGAGCCTGGTCGCCCGCAAGCTGATGCGGGAAGTGAAGGCGAAACCTGGAATGCCTGTCTGGCGCGAGGATGAGAACGGACGCCCGATCAGCCTGGTGATCACGAAGGCCGGTCGCAATGCGATCGGCGTCGAGGAGAACGGCGATCAGGGCGCCTCCATCGCCGCCGTTCGCGGGAACGCGGGCAAACGCCCGACGTCGGCAAAAGGTTACGGAGCCGCAAAGGCTATGGCATCGTCGTCCACCGCCGCAGCGCCACGCGCCGGCTCGAAGCAGGCGCTGGTCATCGGGATGTTGAGCGGAAAGCACGGCGCGTCGCTTGACGCCCTGAACTTGGCGACCGGCTGGCTGCCGCATACCACGCGCGCGGCGCTCACGGGCCTGCGCAAGCGCGGATATACGATCGAGCGCTCAAAGGCTGAGGGCGGCGAATCCGCCTATCGGATTATTGGCGCATCGTCTTCCGCTGCGTCCTGACCATGCCGGACCACGAACAGATCGTCCGGCCGGTCGCAGAGCCGGCCGATGACGTCGAGAAAGCGATCGCCCGTGTTGCGGCGATGAACATCGCCGAACTTCGCTCGGAATGGCTCAAGACGTTCGGTTCCGAGCCGCCGCGCCCATTCTCCAAAGACCTTCTGGCGCGCGCCATCGCCTATCGCATGCAGGAAGATGCGTACGGCGGCCTCAACCCGTTTACAGCTCGCCTGTTGCGCTCGTTGCTGAAGCGCGGCGCCGAGCCGCCTCGGCGGGTCAAGATCGGTTCGGTCATCGTACGCGAGCATAAAGGCGTGCTGCACGAGGTGCTGGTCACGCCCGAAGGCTTCTGCTGGCGAGGCAAGACTTTCGGCAGCCTGTCGATCATCGCCAAGAAGATCACGGGCACAAGCTGGAACGGCCCGAGGTTTTTCGGCCTCCGCGCAAAGGAGAGCGCCGGTTCCAATGCCTCAGGCGTCGCCGCGGGCTTGGACGGCGGAGCCGATAACGCTTTGCCGCTGAATGACCCAAGAGTCGGCAAGCGGTCTGGCCGTCAGTCCAGCGTGCGCATGGCGTTGCCAAAGTCCGGAGGCGCGCCATGAAGACCGTCCCGCCGAAACGCCAGCTTTGCGCGATCTATACTCGCAAGTCGACCGAGCATAACCTCGATCTCGCCTTCAACTCGCTCGACGCCCAGAGGGAAGCCTGCGAAGCCTATATAAAAAGCCAGGCGCATGAGGGCTGGTCGTTGGTCAGGGACCGGTTTGATGACGGCGGCTTGTCCGGCGCCTCGCTTGAGCGCCCAGCCCTGCAGGACCTGTTGAACCGGGTCCGGGCGCGGCAGGTCGACGTCATCGTCGTCTACAAGGTCGACCGGCTAACCCGAGCGCTAGCCGATTTCGCCAAGCTCGTCGAACTCTTTGACGAACATGACGTTTCGTTCGTGTCCGTCACCCAGAGCTTCAACACCAAGTCCAGCATGGGCCGATTGACGCTCAACGTCCTGCTCTCCTTCGCCCAATTCGAGCGGGAGGTGATCGGCGAGCGGGTTCGGGACAAGATCGCCGCCTCAAAGCGAAAGGGCCTTTGGGTCGGGGGCCCCGTCCCCCTCGGCTATCGCAGCATCCACAAGAAGCTGGAGGTTGTGGAAGAAGAGGCGGGCCTCGTCCGCAAAATCTTCGCCGATTATCTGGAACTCGGCTCCATCGCGAAACTGGCCGCCCATCTCAATGCGGAAGGCCAAAGACCAAAGCCGCGGCAGCTGGCGAACGGCCGGACGGTTCAAGCCGACTGCTATCGCGTCGGCCCGCTCGCTCATCTTCTAAAGAATCGCTTCTACATTGGAGAGGTCGTGTACCAGGGCGAAGTGAACCCTGGCGAGCACGAGCCGATCCTCGATCGCGACCTGTTCGAAGCGGTGCAGCAGCGTCTCAAAGATCAGGGCGTCGAGCAAAGGACGCGAAGGTCTCGGTCCCCGCATCTCCTGACGGGGAAGCTTTTCGACGACCGGGGTAACCTGATGTCCCCGACCCACGCCAACAAAAAGGGCGTGCGGTATCGCTATTATGTCTCCAACGTGGTGCTGCAAGGCCGCAAGGCGGACGCGGGCTGCGTATCCCGCGTATCGGCGCCGGAAGTCGAGAAGCTGGTCGTCGAGGCGCTAAGGACGGCGATCGAAAATGGCGCGCAGTCTGAGGACCGGCAGATCATCGACGCCCACCTCGCCGCGGCGACCATCCGCCGCGACAGCATCGAAGTCACAATCCGCGTCGAAGACGGCCGCGATCAGGAACCCGCCGCCGAGGCGAACAACATCTTCGTGCCGTTCAGCCCGACGCAGCAGCCTGTAAAAGGAATCGTCCAAGCGCCGACGGAACCACAGCCGATGGACGAGGCGACGCGCGCCGCTCTGCTGACCGCGATAGCTAGGTCAAAAAGCTGGATCGACGCCATCCTTCGGGATCCAACGATCGACTTCACGACGATCTCGAGCCGAGAAGGCTTGGCCGAGCGTCATGTCCGCTTCCTGGCTCCGCTCGCCTACCTGTCGCCCCGCATCGTGAAAGCCATCGCTGACAGCCGCGCGCCAGCCAACCTTACGGTCTCGAGCCTGGCCCGGGCGCTGTCATTGAATTGGCCCGAACAAGAAGCTGCGATCGGACTGGCCTGACCCCACCCCATTGCCGTAGCAAGCTGCTGAGCCGTCGCGGCGCGGCGCGTCGCCCTCAATGGTGTTTGATCCCCCCTTACTCCAGGAGATGCGAACCGGTCTCCGGGAATCGCGAACCGGTCTCGACCTCCTCATTTACAGAATTCCGGAGATTGGAAAATCGGCATTGGAGACCGGACCCCGAGATGGCCGCTCAGAGACCCGTTCTTGGTCGGTCTCCGATCTCCGACCTCGCAAACCCCCGCGGAATGCGGGCCTCTGCGGGAGGTCCGGCAAAGTCTGCGGATTCGTGGAATGGGTGGCTGGGGCGGCAGGATTCGAACCTACGTATGGCGGAATCAAAATCCGCTGCCTTACCGCTTGGCGACGCCCCAATGACATGGCCGATGTCGGGGGCGGACCATACTGACGACATCGCCTTCGGGCAAGCGCGCGGCGAAAATTTTTGCGTCGATCCGTCCAAGTTGACGCGGAATTGCGGATGGTGAAGCCTTTGCCGGGCAACGTCGCCAGACCGCTCCGATTCGCCCTCGCAGGAAGGGAAATTTCCATGAAAAAAACTTTGCGCCTTCTCGTCGCCACCGCCCTTGTGGCGCTGGCCGCGCCCGTTTTTGCCGAAGCGCCGGCCAAACCGGCGCCCGCGGCAGCCGTGATGGCCAAACCGGCGCTGCTCGACATCAATTCCGCCAGCCTCCAGCAATTGCAGGCGCTCAAGGGCGTCGGCGAAGTCCGCGCCAAGGCGATCGTCGCCGGACGCCCCTACAAGGGCAAGGACGATCTGGTGCAGAAGAAGATTCTGTCGAAATCGGTCTATGACGGGATCAAGGACCAGATCATCGCCAAGCAGAAATAGGCGACAGGGAATATCGGCGTCGTCAGGTCGACGGCGCCTCTGGGAGAATTCCTTGGCAAGCCAAAGAATTCTCCCAGAGTTTCGTTTGGTTTGGCAGGATGTGTGTCCGAAAACCGGCGGCCGCTTTTCGGAAAACCTGCTTGGACTTTTACCGCACCGCGGCGCTGCGCTCGTAGATGATGCGGGCGCGGATCGTGCCGTCGAGGGCGCGGATTTCCTCAAGCGCCTGTTCGCAATCCTCGTGCGCGCCGTCGGCCTCGATCACCACATAACCGACCTCACCGTCGGTTTGCAGATATTGCGAAGCGATGTTCATGCCGCGCGCGGCGAAAATGTCGTTGAGCTTGCCCATCATGCCCGGCACATTGCGGTGGACATGCATGTAGCGCGTGCCCTGCGGGCGCTCGGGCAATTGAACCTGCGGGAAATTCACCGCGCCGAGCGTCGAGCCGATATCGGAATAATCGATCAGCTTGCGCGCGACCTCGCCGCCGATGCGCTCCTGCGCCTCTTCGGTCGAGCCGCCGATATGGGGGGTGAGGATGACATTGTCGAGGCCCTGGAGGGGCGAGACGAATTTATCGCCATTGCCCGCCGGCTCCTTGGGGAATGTGTCCACGACGGCGCCGCGAAGATGCTTGTCCTTCAGCGCCTGCGCCAGCGCGTCCACATCCACGACCGTGCCGCGGGCGTTGTTGATGAAATAGGCGCCTTTTTTCATTGCGCGGAACTGGGCCTGGCCCATCATGTTCTTGGTCTGGGGGGTCTCGGGCACATGGAGGCTCACCACGTCCGCCTGGGCCAGGAGCTCGTTCAATGTGGCGCGGGGCTCGGCGTTGCCGTGGCGCAACTTGTCGATGATGTCGAAATAGATCACGCGCATGCCCATGGCTTCCGCGAGCGTGGACAATTGGGCGCCGATATTGCCGTAGCCGACGATGCCGAGCGTCTTGCCGCGCACTTCGGTGCTGTCGGTCGCGCTTTTGTCCCAGCCGCCTTCATGGGCCGAAACCGAGCGCGGAAAAATCCGACGCATCAGCATGACGATCTCGCCGATCGTCAGTTCGGCGACCGAGCGGGTGTTGGAGAAGGGCGCATTGAACACCGGAATGCCGCGGATGCGCGCGGAGGGCAGCGAAACCTGATTGGTGCCGATGCAGAAGCAGCCGACTGCGATGAGCCGGTCGGCGGCCTCGAAAACCTCTTCCTTGAGCTTGGTGCGCGAGCGGATGCCGACCATATGCACGCCCTGCAGCGCCTCGCGCAATTCGGCGCCGTCGAGCGCCTTGGTCAGGCGGGTGACATTTTCATAGCCGGCGGAGCGGAACAGCTCGACCGCGGACGGGTGGACGCCTTCGAGCAGCAGGATTTTGATCTTGTCCTTGGGCAACGACAATTTTGCGGTCATCTTTCACTCCTGCGGCTTCCTCCGCGACGGCGCGGCCTGCGGCGGAATCTGGCGGGTTAAATAGCGGCGCCGTCAGGCGAAAACGGATTTTTCGCCATTTCGCCTTGCGGGCCGCCGGCCTCGCGAAAAGGTCAGACTGTCTTGGCCTTCAGCGGGATGGGCTGCGCGGCGCCGTTCTCGTCGCGGATGGAGAAGCGGTAGCGCCCGGTTTCATCGACATCGACGTGATAGGACAGCCGGTCGATGACCCTGTTGTCGCGGTCGAAGGCGAGGACCTTCGGCCGCAGCGAGGGAATTTCATCCGCATCGATATAGATCGAGCTGCAGATGATGATCTGGTCGCCCGGCTGGCAGGTGCGCGCCGCCGCGCCGTTCAGGATGCAGCAGCGGGAGCCGCGCTCGCCCAGAATGACGTAAGTCGAGATGCGCGCGCCGGAATTCTTGTTCCAGATCTCGACGAATTCCAGCGGCAGAATCCCCGCTTCCTCGCAATGATCCGGATCGAGCGTGATCGAGCCGTGATAGTCGATATTGGCGTCCGTCACGTGGATTCCGTGCAGTTTGGCGCCGACAACCTTGCGCATTGAATGTCCCTGAAGCTGATGGGAGCCCTTCCTTGCCGCGCTCATAACCGCTTTTGCGAAAAATCGCCAGAGCGGCCTTGGTTTAGCGTCTCAGTCCGGATGAAAATCCAGCGCCACGCCATTGATGCAATAGCGCAGATGGGTGGGCGGCGGGCCGTCGTCGAAGACATGGCCCAGATGGCCGCCGCATTGGCTGCAATGGACCTCGGTGCGGATCATGAAATGGCTGGCGTCCCGGCTGGTCTCGATCGCGTCCGGCAGCGGCTCGAAAAAGCTCGGCCAGCCAGTGCCGCTGTCGAATTTTTCGCCTGAGCGGAACAGGTCCTGCCCGCAGCCGACGCAGCGGAAGACGCCACGGCGCTTCTCATGATTGAGGGCGCAGGAGCCCGGGCGCTCGGTGCCGTGACCGCGCAGCACGTCATATTGCTCCGGCGTGAGGCGGGCGCGCCATTCCGCGTCGGTGTGCGAGACCTTGAAAGCCTTTGACGTCATGAGAGCCTCTTCTCGCGCCGAATTCAGGCGTTCTTTGGCGCGACGGCCAATAGATAGGTTTTTTCCGCGCCGCAGCAAGGCGCTCGCGCGACAGGCGCGTTGCAACCCGCGCGAAAATCGGTCTAAACAGGCGGGGGCCGATCCGGGCCCGGTGGGGCCGGTAGCTCAATGGTTAGAGCCGGCCGCTCATAACGGTCTGGTTGCAGGTTCGAGTCCTGCCCGGCCCACCAGCGCGACGATGTCCGGAAGCGGCCTCCGTCAGGGCGCGCGCCCGAGACGCCGGGCCCGAAGCATGGGCGTCGGCAAAGGCTTCCCCCTTGCCAAATCCGGCTCTTTGCACTTATAAGCGCCGGTTCAATCCGACCGGCGAGTAAAAGGGCTGCCGTGGCGGATTGTTTCGCTCGCAAGAGGGAAGGCCTTCGGGCCATGCCGCGCGCTTTGCGCGCACCAACAATCGAGAGAGCCAAATGCCCAAGTTGAAGACCAAATCCGGCGCGAAAAAGCGCTTCAAGATCACCGGCACAGGCAAGGTGGTCTACGCCCAGCGCGGCAAGCGCCACGGCATGATCAAGCGGACCAACAAGCAGATTCGCAACCTTCGCGGCACCAATGTCCTCTTCAAGACCGACGGGGATAACGTGAAGAAGTTCTTCCTGCCCAACGGCTGATCTCAGCCAAACCGCAACCTGATTTATCTGGAGATCATCCATGGCTCGCGTCAAACGCGGCGTCACCTCGCACGCCAAGCACAAGAAAGTTTTCAAGGCCGCCAAGGGTTTCTATGGCCGCCGCAAGAACACCATCCGCGCCGCCAAGGCGGCCGTCGATCGCTCGATGCAATATGCGACGCGCGACCGTCGCGCCAAGAAGCGCACCATGCGCGCTCTGTGGATCCAGCGCCTCAACGCCGCCGTGCGGGAATTCGGCCTGACCTACAGCCGCTTCATCGACGGCCTCGCCAGGGCCGGCGTCGAAGTGGACCGCAAGGTCCTGTCGGAACTGGCCATCAAGGAGCCGGCGGCCTTCCAGGCGATCGTCGAGAAGGTGAAAGCCGCCCTTCCGGCCGCGGCGTAAGCTTTCGAGCTCGATTTCAAAGCCCGCCAGCGATGGCGGGCTTTTTTGCTTTGCCTCGCTGCTCTCGCGTGGCATTACCCCGGGCAATCAATTCTCGGGACTTTCCATGTCTGATCTCAGCCAACTCGAAAGCGAGACCCTCGCGCAAATAGAAGCCTCGGCCGACGAAGCCGCGCTGGAATCCGTCCGCGTCGCGGCGCTCGGCAAGAAGGGCTCGATTTCCGCCTTGCTCGCGACGCTCGGCAAAATGTCGCCGGAGGAGCGCAAAAGCGAGGGCGCGAAGATCAACGCCCTGAAAGACAAGGTCGGCGAGGCGCTGAGCCTGCGCAGGAATGTCCTGAAAGAGGCGGCGCTCGCCGCGCGGCTCGGAGCCGAAACGCTCGACGTGACTTTGCCGACGCGACCTTCCGCGCTGGAGACCGGCCGGATCCATCCCATCAGCCAGGTGATGGACGAGCTGACCGCGATCTTCGCCGATATGGGTTTCTCGATCGCCGAGGGACCGGATATCGAAAGCGACGATTTCAATTTCACCAAGCTGAATTTTCCGCCCGGCCATCCGGCGCGCGAAATGCACGACACCTTCTTTTTCAACAGCAAGGAGGATGGCTCGCGCAAATTGCTGCGCACCCATACCTCGCCGGTGCAGGTGCGCACCATGCTGAAAAACCCGCCGCCGATCCGGGTGGTCTGCCCTGGCCGCACCTATCGCTGCGATTCCGACCAGACCCACACGCCGATGTTCCATCAGGTCGAGGGGTTGGTGATCGACCGCAAGGCCCATATGGGCCATCTCAAATGGATCCTCGAAGAATTCTGCAAGGCTTTCTTCGAGGTGCCGAATGTCAAGATGCGCTTCCGCCCGAGCTTTTTCCCCTTCACCGAACCCTCCGCCGAAGTGGACATTCAGTGCTCGCGGAAAGGCGGCGAGATGCGTTTCGGCGAGGGCGACGACTGGCTGGAAATATTGGGCTGCGGCATGGTTCACCCCAATGTGCTGCGCAATTGCGGCCTCGATCCCGACGAGTTCCAGGGCTTCGCCTGGGGCATGGGCATCGACCGCATCGCCATGCTGAAATATGGCATGAACGACCTCCGCGCCTTCTTCGAGGCCGACGTGCGCTGGCTGTCGCATTACGGATTCCGCCCGCTCGACCTGCCGACCCTGGCCGGCGGGCTTTCGAGCTGATCGTCCTGTTTCGTCATTGCGAGAGAAGCGAAGCAGTCCACTTCCGTTCCTGCCCATGGATAGCTTCGTCACCTCGCTCCTCGCAATGACGGACAGGTTAATTTCGAGACAAGATTATGAAATTCACCCTCTCCTGGCTGAAAGAGCATCTCGACACCGAAGCTTCGCTCGCAACGATCGTCGAAACCCTGACCCGCATCGGGCTTGAGGTCGAGCGCGTCGAAAATCCGGCCGAGACGCTTGGCGTGTTCAGGATCGCCGAAATCCTCAGCGCCGCGCCCCATCCCAACGCCGACCGGCTTCAGGTCTGCCAGGTCAGCACAGGCGACGGCCCGGCCCTGCAGGTGGTCTGCGGCGCGCCCAACGCCCGCGCCGGGCTGAAAACGGTGTTCGCGCCGCCGGGGGCCTATATTCCGGCCAAGAATTTCACCCTGTCCAAAGGCGTGATCCGCGGCGTCGAATCGGCCGGCATGATGTGCTCGCCGGAAGAACTCGGGCTTGACGGCGATTCCTCGGGCATTTTCGAGCTTGCGCCCGACGCCGCGGTCGGCGTGGCTTTCGCGGCATTCGCCGGGCTCGACGATCCGCTGATCGAGATCAATCTCACGCCCAATCGCGCCGACGCCGCCAGCGTTTATGGCGTCGCCCGCGACCTCGCCGCCGCCGGTCTCGGCCGGTTGAAGGGCGAGCCCGGCGCGCCGATTCCCGGCAAATTTCCCTGTCCCGTCGGGGCGAAGCTGGATTTTGCCCGCGAGGACGCCCATCTCGCGCCGCTCTTCGCCTTGCGCCTCGTGCGCGGCGTGAAGAACGGCCCGAGCCCCGACTGGCTGCAGAAGCGGCTGAAAAGCGTCGGCTTGCGCCCGATCAACGCTTTGGTGGACATCACCAATTTCCTCACCTTTGATCGCGGCCGGCCGCTCCATGTTTTCGACGCCGGCAAGGTCGCGGGCGACCTCGTCGTGCGCCGCGCCAAAACAGGCGAAAGCCTGCTGGCGCTCGACGGCCGCGTCTATGCGCTGGATGAGAACGTCGTGGTCATCGCCGACGACATGCAAGTCGAATCGCTCGCCGGCGTGATGGGCGGCGAGGCCTCGGGCTGCGACGAGAACACGGCCGACGTGCTGATCGAATCGGCCTTGTGGGATCCCAACAATATCGCCCGGACGGGCAGAAAGCTCGGCATCGTCTCGGATGCGCGCTATCGCTTCGAGCGCGGCGTCGATCCGGATTTCGCCTTGCCCGGGCTGGAGTTTGCGACGGAACTCGTGCTGAAGATGTGCGGCGGCGAGCCGTCGGAGATCGCCGTCGCCGGCAGGGTCCCGGCGCATCCTGCCGGCATCGACTTCCCCCTAAGCGAGGTCGAGCGCCTGACCGGCCTGCAGCTCGACGCAAGCGAAATGGTCGGGGCGCTCGAAAAGCTCGGCTTTTCGGTCGCGGGGCAGATCTCCAATTCCGATCATGTCCATGTCCGCGCGCCGAGCTGGCGGCCGGATATCGAGGGCAAGGCCGATCTGGTCGAGGAAATCGTGCGTCTTGCTGGGCTCGACCGCATCGCTTCGGTCCCGCTCGACCGCGCATCCGCCGTCGCCGGGCCGGTCCTGACGTTGTTGCAGAAGCGCATGCGCACGGCGCGGCGCGCGCTCGCCGCGCGCGGCATGGTCGAGGCGGTGACCTGGTCCTTCGTCGGCAAGGCCGAGGCCGAAATTTTCGGCGGCGGCGCGCCGGAACTGGCGCTCGCCAATCCGATCGCCGCCAACCTCTCCGACATGCGGCCTAGCCTGCTGCCGGGCCTCATCGCCGGCGCCAAGGCCAATTTTTCACGCGGGCTTGGCGACGTGGCTTTGTTCGAGGTCGGCCAGATCTTCAAAAGCGACGAAGAAGACGGCCAATATCTCGCCGCGGCCGGCCTGCGCCGCGGAACCGCCAAGCCCTCGGGCGCCGGGCGTCACTGGGGCGAGAAGGCTACGCCGGTCGATGTCTTCGACGCCAAGGCCGATCTTCTCGCGCTGCTGGCGGCTTTGGGCGTTTCCGCCGGCGCCGTGCAAATCGTGCCCGGCGGGCCGGATTTTTTGCATCCCGGCCGCTCGGCGACCCTGCAATTCGGCCCGCGCAACATCGCCGGCTGGTTTGGCGAGCTGCATCCCAAGACGCTGGAGGCCTTCGATGTCACGGGCCCGCTGGTCGCCTTCGAATTGCTGCTCGACGTCCTGCCCCCGCCCAAACTCAAGCCGACCAAGGCGCGGCCGAAACTCGAGCTGTCGGACTTCCAGCCGGTGGAGCGCGATTTCGCTTTCATCGTGGACAAGAATGTGAAAGCGGCGGATCTTATCAAGGCGGCGCAGAGCGCGGACCGTAGTCTGATCGTCAATGTCGGGGTGTTCGATCTTTATGAGGGGCCGGGCGTTCCCGAGGGCAAGAAGTCCGTCGCGCTGAACGTCACCCTGCAGCCGCGCGAAAAGACGCTGACCGACGCCGAGATCGAAGCGGTCGCGGCGAAAGTGATCGCTGAGACCGGCAAGAAGACGGGCGCCATCCTGCGCGGCTGACCGCCCGAATGGAGGAGGGAGGGCGCTATGGCGGAAAAATTCTGCTGGGTTGAGCTTCTGACGAGCGACATCGATGCGGCGGAGGCCTTTTACGACGCCGTCTTCGGTTGGACCTGCGCGGCGCCCGGCCATGCGACGCGCGATTATCGCATGTTCTTCCACGAGGGCGCCGCGGTCGCTGGTCTGATGCTGTTGCCGGAAGAGGCCAAGGCGCAGGGCGCGCGCCCCTCCTGGTTCGGCTATGTTACTTCGCCCGACGTGGATGCGGATGTCGCCGCCATTGTCGCTACCGGCGGTCAACTGTTCCGCGCGCCGGAAACCCTGGAAAAGATCGGCCGTTTCGCGGTGGTCGGCGATCCGCAAGGCGCGCCTTTCGCTCTGTGGCGCGATCTCACCGGAATCGAGGCGCCGGAGGCGCCGCCGATGACCGTCGGCCACGTCGGCTGGCATGAGCTCTTCACCGACGATGTCGAGAAGGCTTTCGCCTTCTATTCGGCCCGTTTCGGCTGGACCAAGGGCGACGCGCTCGATATGGGCCCGATGGGCGTCTATCAGCTCTTCGCGACCGGCGGGGCGCCCGTCGGCGGCATGATGAAGCGTACGCCCGAAATGCCGCATCCGTTCTGGAACTATTATTTCACCGTCGCCGCGCTCGACGCGACGCTCGAAAAGGTGACGACGGCTGGCGGCAGGATCGCCCGCGAGCCGACCGAGGTTCCCGGCGGCGCCTGGATCGCGCAATGTTTCGACCCCCAGGGCGCGTTTTTCTCAATTGTCGCCGCCAAAAGGTGAGCCGAGCGGGCGCGCGCGGCTTGCCGCCGCGCGTTCGCCCTGGTCATACGACCTTCTCCAGGATTTCCGCCATTTCTGTCGCGGTAAAGGCGCGCAAGGTCTGCCCGCGCAGATTGCCGGCCTTGAGCATGGAGATCGAAAAGGCGTTTGCGGCCGCGTCGTCCGGCGTTTCCGCCACAACGACGAGGTCATATTGCCCTTGCAGCCAAAGAATGTCCTTGATCTTGACCCCGCTTTGGGCGGCGGCGATCTTCGCAGCTTCGGCGCGCTTGACGGAATCCTTGATCGCATGCAGTCCCTGATCGGTGAAATTGTAAAGCGTTACAAAGGTTTTCATGGGCTGGCCCCCCTCGTCTTGTCGATGCGTGGAGCGGGGAAGATTTTCGCTCGCCACGCGCTTCTTTTGGACCAATGGATAACGTCTTCAACGGCAGGAAAGTTCAAACCCGCGCGCGTTCAACATGCCGTCGCGGCGTGCTTGCTCGTTCTTCTTCTTGTCGGCGCGCCCGCCGCCGCGAGCGCCGATTCATGCGCGAAGTTCAAGGACGCCGACGCCTATAATAATTGCCTCGCCGCTTCCGGTCCCCTGTTCCACCAGGGCCATTTCACCAAGGCGCCGCCAGCCGTCGGCGCCAAGGCTTCGCCGCCGGATGGCGCCGGAGCGCCGTCAGCGGATAATGCGTCCAACGCCAAGGTCTGGCGCGGGAGGCGGCGTCCTGCCGCCAGTCCAGGCAAGCACAGGCGCCGCCACGCCGCCCCGAGGAAACATGGGCGGCAAGCGACACATGGCCGGGTTCGAATCGAGATCTATCCCGGCCGATGAATGGCTTTCATGGCTCCTGCAACCGGTCCAGACGCCCCAGCGCCGCGGAATCCGGGTATTCGGCAAATTCGAGCGCCGTCCTCGGCAGGAAATGCCATATCCTCAGGACAGATTGAGCTCCTTGAAAAAATCATTGCCCTTGTCGTCCACGACGATGAAGGCGGGAAAATCCTCGACCTCGATCTTCCAGATCGCCTCCATGCCGAGCTCGGGATATTCAACGATTTCGACCTTTTTGATGCAATCCTGGGCGAGGCGGGCCGCCGGGCCGCCGATCGAGCCGAGATAGAAGCCGCCGTGCTTCTTGCAGGCTTCCGTCACTTGCGCCGAGCGATTGCCCTTGGCCAGCATGACCATCGAACCGCCATGCGCCTGGAACAGGTCGACGAAAGCGTCCATGCGCCCGGCGGTGGTCGGGCCGAACGAGCCCGAGGCGTAACCTTGCGGCGTCTTGGCCGGGCCGGCGTAATAGACCGGATGGTTCTTGAGATAATCGGGCATCGGCTCGCCCGCTTCGAGCCGTTCGCGA
The DNA here is from genome assembly GCF_022760755.1 of Candidatus Rhodoblastus alkanivorans. Classification (NCBI taxonomy): domain Bacteria; kingdom Pseudomonadati; phylum Pseudomonadota; class Alphaproteobacteria; order Hyphomicrobiales; family Rhodoblastaceae; genus Rhodoblastus; species Candidatus Rhodoblastus alkanivorans. The sequence goes on along the minus strand of NZ_JAIVFP010000001.1, from coordinate 150,166 downwards.
ATTTTGGCGTGGGCGAGATCGCGGGCGACGATGATCGTGCCGGTCAGCGAGAGCCTTGTCTTGACCGGATGTTCGGTCAGGGTCGCCAGAATGTCCTTCATTGGCTGGTTGAGGTCGATCTTGACCACCGCGCCGCCCAGCGCCGCCTCATCGACCTGAGGAATATATCTCGCCGGATCGTGCTCCAGCTCCTCGATGAACACGCCGTCCTTGGTGATCTTGCCCAAAGCCTGACGGTCCGCCGAGCAGGACACGCCAATCCCGATCGGCAAGGACGCGCCGTGGCGCGGCAGACGAATGACGCGCACGTCATGGCAGAAATATTTGCCGCCGAATTGCGCGCCGACGCCGAGGTCCTGGGTCAGCTTGTGGACTTCGGCCTCCATTTCGAGGTCGCGGAAGGCGTGAGCGTCCTCGCCGCCCTCGGTCGGCAGGTTGTCGAGATAGCGCGCCGAGGCGAGTTTTACCGTTTTCAGGTTCAGTTCGGCGGAGAGCCCGCCGATGACGATGGCGAGATGATAGGGCGGGCAGGCGGCGGTGCCGAGCGCCAGAATCTGCTTCTTCAGCACTTCCATCAGGCGGTCGTGGGTCAGCATGGAAGGCGTGCCCTGGACCAGATAGGTCTTGTTGGCAGAGCCGCCGCCCTTGGCCATGAACAGGAATTTGTAGGCGTCCTCGCCGTCCTCGAAAATGTCGATCTGCGCGGGGAGATTGGTGCGGGTGTTCTTCTCCTCGAACATGGAGAGCGGGGCGAGCTGCGAATAGCGCAGGTTCTTCCTCTCATAGGCGTCCTTGACGCCCTGCGACAGGGCCGCCTCGTCGCCGCCCTTGGTGAAGACGCGCCGGCCTTTTTTTCCCAGAATGATCGCGGTGCCGGTGTCCTGGCACATGGGCAGCACGCCGCCGGCGGCGATATTGGCGTTTTTCAACAGGTCGAAGGCGACGAATTTGTCGTTGCCGGTCGCCTCCGGATCGTCGAGGATTTTGCGCAACTGGGCGAGATGGCCGGGGCGCAAAAGGTGGTTGATGTCGCTCATCGCCGCTTCCGCGAGCAGCCGCAGGGCCTCCGGCTCGACCACGAGAATGTCCTCGCCGTCGAATTTTTCGACGCGCACGCCTTTGTCGGAGAGTTTGCGATAGGGGGTCTCGTCCTTGGCGAGAGGGAAGAGCGGAGCGTAAGGAGCGTTCATCGCGGCGGTCCCGGTTTCTTCGAAGATGCGCCCCTTTACGCCTTTGCGCGCGGCCTTCCAAGAGCGGCGAAAGGCTTAAATCGGCGAGGCGAGGAAGCCTTGCAGCCTTTCCCGGAGCGCCGCCTCGTCGCGTATTTCGCACTCCCAGATCGTCAGGAGGTCCCAGCCCATGTCGGCATAAGCGGCGCGGTGTTTTTCGTCGCGCGCGCGGTTGCGGGCGATCTTTTGCGCCCAATATTCCGCATTGGCTTTGGGCATGCGCGCGCCGCGCTTGCAGTCGTGGCCGTGCCAGAAACAGCCGTGAACGAAAATCGCCTTTTTCCGGCCGATAAAAGCGATGTCCGGCGCGCCGGGCAGGTCGCGGCGGTGAAGACGATAGTGAGGCGCAATGTCGCGTAGAATTTTCCGCACCGCGCGCTCCGGCGTCGTGTCGCGTCCCTTGACCGCGCGCATGACCTCGGAGCGATCCATCCTCCTGTCGTCTCCCGTCTGTTCCAAAAGGTTCTCCGGGCGGCGCTCGACCGGCCGGAAATAAAGCTTTCCCGCAAAAGCATCATCCCAGGCCGGATGATCCGGTCTGGGAGCAGCCGGGAAACTCTGGCGTTACTTGGCCAGATCCTTTTTGGAAAAATACCAGTCGGTATAATCATAGCCAGCCGCCTTGCGGCTTTCCGCGTCGGCCTGCGTTTTTGGCGGCGGAACGATCACTTTCTCGCCCGGCTGCCAGGCTTCGGGGGTCGCGACGGTGTGCTTGTCGCTCGTTTGCAACGCCTCCAGCAAGCGCAGGAATTCCGCAATGCTGCGGCCATTGGTCATGGGGTAATAGACCATGGCGCGGAGCTTGCTCTCCGGATCGATGAAAAAGGTCGCGCGCACCGCCGAAGTGTCGCTCGCGCCGGGCTGAATCATCCCATATTCATTGGCCACGCTCATCGACAGATCGGCGATGATCGGGAACGGAACCTTGACGCCGAAATTTTCCTCGATGTTCCGCGCCCAGGCGATATGGGCGAAATTGCTGTCTATGCTAAGGCCAAGCAGGTCGCAGCCCAGAGCCTGGAACTTTTCGTAATTTCTGGAGAAGGCGATGAATTCGGTCGTGCATACCGGCGTGAAATCCGCCGGATGCGAGAACAGGATGAGCCATTTTCCTCTGTAATCGCCGAGCGATCTGGGACCATGGGTCGTTTCGGCGGAAAAATCGGGCGCCGTTTCGTTCAGCCGCGGCATAGTCGACATTTTCGTCTCCTCGCTGTTCATGAGCTCGTCTCCCGCTTATCGCGCGCGGATGGCGATCGAACCAGGAGCGGCCGGAGAGCCGCCGGTCCGGACGCGAGAATGTCGTGCTTTGATGTTCGCCACAAGGCGGAACAGGGACCGCAGGGCGCGTGAAAATGGTCGGCGCGCTCAAGCCTTGGGCGGCGGCAGCTGAAGCATTTCGCCGGTATGGCGGGTCATCAGCCCCTTGGCCTTATCCGCTATCAGCGCCAGGACCCAGGGCAATTCCACCGAAACCCGGACGACGTCGGGGAAGAACTCCATCGCGCCTTTCAGCGAATGGCCCAAAATGGCGAAGGTGACGTCGCCGCGCGTCTCGCTCCAGTCGATCCGCAGGGCGGAGAGATGGCCGGCATATTTCTGGCGCAAAGCTTCGACGCCGGCCTGGACCCGCCTTTTGGCCTCCTCCGCTCCCAAATTGTGCTTCACGTCGACGCTTACGATTTGGCTCATCCCGCCGCTCCCGTTTCGCCAGGATCATCACGGAGGTAATGGCCTTTGTGCGAAAAGGCCAGCGGGAGCCGCGATCCAGCCACAGAAGCCATGCAGAAATAGAATATCTGGCCAGCGTCGTGAGGCAGGCCTATTTGGCCGAAGCGATCAATTAAATCGTAATAAAACAATATATTACGCAATATCATTTCATTCCCGAACGAGCGCCGTCGTCGCTTCCATTCAAAATGTCAGCCATTTTCCACCAGATATCATTCCATTGTCGCATAGCCCGAAAACCTCGGGCGGCCTAGGCATGGCGCACGCTTTTTGAACAACTCCAATTTCCGCGAGATCGCCATGTCCGCCGACCGCATTCGTAATGCCGCGCTCCGCGCCAAAATCATGACCGCCCGCGAGGCGGCCGCCCTGATCCCCAAAGGCTCGAACGTCGGCATGTCCGGCTTCACCGGCGCCGGCTATCCCAAGGAGGTTCCGCTCGCTCTGGCTGAATTGATGAATGAGGCCCATGCGCGCGGCGAAATTTTTCGGATCAGCGTCGGGACCGGCGCCTCGACCGCGCCCGAGCTCGACGGCGCGCTCGCCAAGGTGGACGGCATGGAGATGCGCCTGCCCTACCAGTCCGATCCGACCTGCCGCAAGCGCATCAACGCCGGCGAGATGGACTATTTGGACATCCATCTCTCCCATGTCGCGCAATTCGTCTGGGGCGGCTTTCTCGGCAAGCTCGACGTCGCCATTGTCGAGGTCGCCGGCATCCGCGAGGACGGCATGCTGATCCCGTCCTCCTCGGTCGGCAACAACAAGACCTGGCTCGACCGCGCCGACATGGTGATCATCGAGGTCAATTCCTGGCAGAACAGCGCGCTCGAAGGCATGCACGACGTCTATTACGGCACGCAATTGCCGCCGTTCCGCAAGCCGATCGCGATTCTGAAACCCTCGGACCGCATCGGGGAAACCTTTCTGAATTGCGATCCGGAAAAGATCATCGCGGTGGTGGAGACCGACAAGCCGGATCGCAATTCGGCCTTTTCGCCGCCGGATGAAAATTCGCGGGCGATCGCTCATCACATCATCGAATTCTTTGCGCATGAAGTGAAAATGGGCCGCCTGCCCAAGGACCTGCTGCCGCTGCAATCGGGCGTCGGCAATGTCGCCAATGCGGTGATGGACGAATTGCAGGCCTCGCCATACAACAATCTCACCGCCTATACCGAAGTGCTGCAGGATGGGATGTTCAATCTCATCCGCTCGGGCAAAATGATCTTCGCTTCGGGCACGGCCCTGTCGCTGAGCCCGGACGCGGCGCATGAGTTCAATCGCGACGCCGCGCTCTATCGCGACAAGATCGTGCTGCGGCCGCAGGAAATCTCCAATCATCCCGAAGTGATCCGCCGGCTGGGGGTCATCGCGATGAACGGCCTGATCGAGGCCGACATTTATGGCAATGTGAATTCGACCCATATCGTCGGGTCGAGCATCATGAACGGCATCGGCGGCTCGGGCGATTTTGCCCGCAACGCCTGGCTGTCGATCTTCATGACGCCGTCCTCCGCCAAGAACGGCGCGATCTCCTGCATTGTGCCGATGGTGACCCATGTCGATCACACCGAGCACGATGTGCAGGTGGTCGTAACCGAACAAGGCCTCGCGGATCTCCGTGGCCTGTCGCCGAAAAAGCGCGCCCGAACGATCATCGACAATTGCGCCCATCCGGAATTCAAGCCGGCGTTGAACGAATATTTCGAGCGGGCGCTCAAATATTCGCCCGGCCAGCACACGCCGCATATTCTCGACGAGGCCTTCACTTTCCTGCCGAATTGGCAGGCGAATCGCAAAGCGCGCGACGCCTGGAGCGAGGACGGCTTGGTTCAGGCGGACGCCTGGAAGACGTAAGGCGGGCCGCTCAGCCGTCGTTCTGGAGGATCATGTTGCGGACGATCGGATAGACTTGGCCCTCCCATTTCCTGCCGCTGAACACGCCATAATGTCCGACGCCGGCCTGAAGATGGTGCCGCTTGCGGAACGGTTTGAGATTGGCCGCCAGATCATGGGCCGCCATGGTCTGGCCGACCGAACAAATGTCGTCGCGCTCGCCTTCGACGGTGAGAAGCGCGGTGTGACGAATCGCCTTGGGGTCCACCTTGCGGTTGCGATAGGTCATCTTGCCGAGCGGCAGCAAATGGTCCTGGAAGACCCATTGCACGGTTTCGAGATAAAATTCCGCCGGCAGGTCGAGCACCGCGAAATATTCGTCGTAAAAGGCCTTGGTCTGGTTGGCCTTGTCGCGGTCGCCTCCGGCGAGATTGTGGAACATCTCGACATGGGCCCTGACATGGCGGTCCATATTCATGGCCATGAAGGCGGAAAGCTGAACGAAGCCGGGATAGACGCGGCGGCGCGCGCCCTTGAAGCGCAAAGGCACGCGGGCGATCAGGTTGCGCTCGAACCAGGAGATCGGCTTTTCCTTGGCGAGGTCATTGACTTTGGTCGGGTTGATCCTGGTGTCGATCGGTCCCGCCATCAGCGTCATCGAGGCCGGCGCCGCCGGATTGTTGTCCTCGCCCATGATCGCGGCCGCCGTGAACACCTGGACGCAGGGCTGGCAGACCGCGACCACATGAGCGCCGGGGCCAAGGAATTCCAGGAAGTGGATGATATGGGCGACGTAATCGTCGAAGCCGAAGGGCCCGTCGGCGAGGCTCACGTCGCGGGCGTTGTGCCAGTCGGTAATATAAACGTCGTGGTCGCGCAGCATGGTCTGCACCGTGGAGCGCAGAAGAGTCGCGAAATGGCCCGACAGGGGCGCGACCACGAGGACGCGCGGTTGCGGGACCGAAATATCCTTCTTGAAATGGACCAGAGTGGCGAAAGGCGTGGAGGTCGCCGCCTCCTCGGTGACATCGACCAGTTCGTTGCCGACCGGAACGCCCTTGATTCCGTAAGGCGGGCGCGCATGGGTGAGACCCGCGCGGTCGATCATTTCATAGGCGGCTGAAAGATTGCGGACCAGGATGTTTTCATTGAAGGCGGGAAAGGGGCCGTTCAGGGCCTCCAAAGCCAGGCGCGCGAATGCCTTGACCGGCGCCATCAGATCCGAATGGGCTTGATAGGCTTGATAAAGCATTCCCAACGCACCGATCCCGTTCCGGCCGCCCGGCGAAGGCGGACACCCAACTCAACCCGAAGAAGCTACGACGAAACCATGCTCGCATACAATTTGCTAAAGGTCTAAGCGCAAAAGCAGAAAAAGCGAATTTGCCAAGATTCGGTTGTGTTTTGGCAACTTCCGCCTAAATACACGGCGCCCATGTCTATAAAATGCGCGTTGCGGAAATCCCTTCACATGGGGTAACTTGCCTCGGACTGGGAGCGAACGAAATGGCCAAGGCGGTACTGACCATAAGCAGTAAAAATTACTCGTCCTGGTGCTTACGCGGTTGGCTGCTATGCAAGATGGCGGGGCTTGATTTCGAAGAAAAGCGCCTGCCGATCGACGATCCCGACGCCCGCGCCGAATTGCTGCTGCTTTCGCCGTCCTTCCTCACTCCGGCGCTCGATTATAACGGCCTGCACGTCTGGGACACCCTGGCTTTGGGCGAATATCTGGCCGAGACCTTCCCCAAGGCGCAGATTTTCCCCAAGGATATCGCCGCGCGCACCCACAACCGCTCGGTTTCGGGCGAAATGCATTCGGGCTTCAACAATCTGCGCTCGGCTCTGCCGATGAACATCAAGGCGCATTTTCCGAATTTCAGGGTCTGGTCGGGCGCCAAGCCGGACATCGACCGCGTCTGCGCGATCTGGCGCGACTGCCTCAGCCGTTACGGCGGCCCGTTCCTGTTCGGCAAGCGGCCGACGTTGGCCGACGCCATGTTCGCCCCGGTCTGTTCGCGCTTCGCCACCTATGATCTGACGCTCGATTCCGAATGCGCCGGTTTCCGCGATCAAATTCTGGGCTGGGAGCCGATGGCGGAATGGGCCGAAGCCGCCAAGGTCGAACCCGACGAAATGGAAGAACTCGACGTCGAATTTTAATCGACGCCTTCCGCCCAGCGAACGAGCAGCATTTTTTCCTCGGCGTCGAGCCCGGATGCCGCGCCCGGCGGCGGCATGGCGCGGGAATAGACCGCCGCGCGCAAAATCTCGTCGCGATATTTCGCGACATTGGCGCCGCGCGAAAAATCCAGCCCGCCCGCGGCACGGGCAAGTCCGTCCATTTGCGGGCGCGCCGCGTGGCAGATGACGCAATGGGCGTCGATCACGGCTTGCGCCTGGGCCGCGCTCGGGCGCAGGGCGAACTTGATCGCTTCGCTGGCGTCGCCCGCCTGCCGGCCCACTGCCGGAAGGCCCGGCCAGGACAAGGCGAAAGCGAGCGTGAGGCAGGCGGCCGCCGCCACGCTCAGCTTTCCGTCCACGCCGAGCCCGCGCGAAATTTTCAGCCAGACCCGGCGGATCAGGAAGAAGCCGGCGATCAGCAGCACCGCCGCGACGCCATTGTCCGGGCCCGTGAACAGCAGGGGCGCATGGCCCGACAGCATGAAGAACACGGTCGGCAGCGCCAGATATTGGTTGTGGAGGGCGCGGGCGCCAGCCGCTTTGGCGTCGGCCTCGTCTGCGGGCAGGCCGGCGCGCAGATTCTGCAATCGCCGTTTCTGCGCGGGGGCGAGAACATGGGCGATATTGGCGGTCATTATGGTGGCGAAATGGGCGCCGATCAGCGGATAGGCGCCGCGCCCGGCGAAAATATGAGTGAGGATCAAGGCGAGAAAGGCGCAGAAGCCGAATAGAGCCCAGAGCAGAGCGTCGCCGCTCAAGCGGCTTTTCTTGCACAAAGCGTCATAGGCGAACCAGCTCAGGGCCAGCGGGACGAGGGCGGCGGCGACCGCAGCCCAGGGCGCGGCGTCCCACAGCGCCGGGTCGATCAGATAAATTTTTGGCGCGGCGCAGAACATCATGCATAGCAAGGCGAAGCCGCTCGCCCAGGTCGCATAGGCCTCCCATTTGAAATTCAGCGCCTTTTCACTGGCGTCGGCGTCAACGGCCCGGGTCAGCCGGGAGCCGGCGCCGGCGTTGAGGAACAGGGTTTGCGGCGTCGGATCTTGCGCGCGCGGCTTCATCGCCAGATCGAGTTTCAGCAGCGCGAAGGCGGAGCCGACCCAGAGAATCGCCGCGACCACATGGGCCCAGCGCATGAGAAGGGCGGCGTCGTCGAGCGCTCCGGCGAAAAAACCCATGGCGTCTCAATCCCTTGCTTGTTCTCCGCGACGATACCATCGGTAAAGCGCGAGGACGATGACAAAGGTGAAAAGCGCGGCGAATAAGACGTCCGAGAAATAATGGCCGCCGAAGGCCATCCGCAGGCCTCCGGTCGCCAGGGTGAAGAGCAACGCGGCGGCGATTGCCAAAATCCGCGCCGGCGGCGGAGCCAGGAGGGCGGGGGCAAGCGTCCAGGCGGCGGTCGCGGCCTCGCCGGAAACGAAGGAGCAATTATGTCCGCACTGGCCGGCGAAGCTGTCATAGGGCTCAAAGGACCAGCGACCGCCGAAATCGAGCGTCTGTTCGGGACGCGGCCGGTGCGAAACCTCCTTGAGCACGCCATTGACCAGGAGACCGGGACCGAGCGCGAGACTTGCGACCAGAAAGACGATGGCGCGCCAGCCGGGGCCGCGCTCCACGCGGCCGAAAGATTTGGCGATCGCCGTCATGATGAAGGCGGCGAGCAGGAAATAGGGCGCGTCATAGAAGAAGCGCCGGAAATGCTCGCCGGCCGGGGTGCGCCCGATGAAATGGCCGGCATGATAGAACAGCGAAGCGACGTCGAGGTCGATCCGCGGCCACAGCGCGAAAATCGCGCAGAGATAGATGACGCCGATGAGGAGAACGATCAGGGCTTTGGTCGTCACGGCGGTCCTTGCGGCTTTAAGACAATCCTGCTTTAGACGAATTTGTCGCCGCGGCTCAAGCGCGGAGCGCAAAGGGAGGCTCAAGGACGCCTGTGCTCGATTTCTGGATCGAATTCGCCAGCACTTATTCCTATCTCGCCGCAATGCGCGCCGAGGCCGTTGCGGAAAGGGCTGGCGTGCGCCTGCGCTGGCGGCCTTTCCTGCTCGGACCGATCTTCGTGGCGCAGGGCTGGACCACTTCGCCTTTCAACCTCTATCCCGCCAAGGGGCGCTATATGTGGCGCGACATGGAGCGGCTCTGCGCAAGGCGGGGCCTTGCCCTGCGCCGGCCCGATCCTTTCCCGCAGAACAGCTTGCTCGCGGCGCGGCTGGCCTGGGCTGTTCCCGAGGCGCGCCGCGCCGTCTTCTGCCGCGCCGTCTTCCACGCCGAATTCGCGGAAGGACGAGACATTTCGAACGCCGAGGTTCTGGCGGGCGTTCTCGCCGGAACGGCTTTGCCGCCCGCGGACCTGCTGGCGCAGGCCAGAACGGATGAAGTCAAGGCGAAGCTGCGCCAGGAGACCGAGGCCGCGCGGGCCGCGGGCGTTTTCGGCGCGCCGGCCTTCACGGCCTCGGATGGCGAGTTGTTCTGGGGCGACGACCGTTTCGAACAGGCGCTCGACTGGGCGCGCGACAGGGGTTGACGATGGGCATGCTGCCGGAACTCACCGCCGAGGAGATCGAGCGCTACGCCCGGCATATCGTGCTGCGCGACGTCGGCGGAGTCGGCCAGCGCAAGCTGAAGGCGGCCAGGGTCTGCGTGGTCGGCGCCGGCGGGCTCGGCGCGCCGCTGCTGCTCTATCTCGCGGCGGCGGGCGTGGGCGAAATTCACGTCATCGACGACGACGTCGTTTCCGCCTCCAATCTCCAGCGTCAGGTCCTGTTCGGCGAAAACCACATCGGCCGGCCCAAGGTCGAGGCCGCGGAGGAGGTTTTGCGAAACCTCAATCCGCATGCGCGTGTGGTCGGCCACAGGTTGCGCCTCGACGCCGGCAATGTTCGGGAACTGATCGGGGCTTGCGACGTTGTCGCCGACGGTTCGGACAATTTCGATACCCGCTATATCGTTTCCGACGCCTGCTTTTATGCGAAAAAAACTTTGGTGACGGCGGCGGTCGGGCAGTTCGACGGCTCGCTGACCACGTTAAAACCCTTTGAAACCGGGCCGGAAGGCCTGCCCAACCCGACCTATCGCTGTCTTTTTCCGCAAAAGCCGCCGCCCGGCTCTCTTCCGACCTGCGCCGAAGCCGGCGTGCTCGGGGCTCTCACCGGCATGGTCGGTTCGCTGATGGCGCTGGAGATCGTCCGCGAGATCGTTGGCTTCGGTCAGTCGATGGTCGGCCGGCTGGCGCTGTTCGATCTCATGACAATGCGTTTCGAGACCATCGCCTACGCCTGGGACGAGGACAATCCGCTCAACGGCCGCAAGGCGAGCGCGGAACGCGCATAGGGCCCGACCCACAGGTCTGTCGCGCTCGCAACGACCATTTCCGTTCAAATCGTGGCGACGACCGCGATCTCGACCTTATATTCTGGCGCGACCAATTTGGCTTCGACGGTGGCGCGCGCGGGCGTTTCGCCCTCGACCACCCATTTGTCCCAGACTTCGTTCATCTCGGCGAAGGTCGAAATATCGGCGAGATAGATCGTCGCCATCATGATCTTGGTTTTGTTCGTGCCGGCTTCCGCGAGCAGGGCGTCGATGGCCCCGAGGACTTCCGCGGTCTGTTCGCGCACCGATTTGCCGGCGCTCGTTTCCGCGACCTGGCCGGCGAGATAGACGGCGTTGCCGCGAATCACCGCCTGGCTCATGCGCTTGCCGGGTTTCAGTCTCGTCAAACTGGGCATTTCCATTCCTTTTCAAAAATTCCGCGCGCTTTCCATACCTTCCTGCTTAATGCCCGTCATCCTCCTCTTTCGCCGAGCTGTGGCCGGCGATGCGGTCGCTCAAGGCCAGCAGGACCGCGGACAGCACGAAGGAAAGGTGGATACCGACGTACCAGGCCAGATTGCGGTCGCTGACGTTGTTCACGTCCATGAAGACGCGCAGGGTCTGGATCGCCGAAATCGCGACGATGGACGACATCAATTTGAGTTTAAGCCCGCCGAAATCGATCTTGGTCAGCCAGGCCGGCCGGTTGGCGTCGCTGTCGTCGGCGACCTGCGCCACGAAATTCTCGAAGCCAGAGAAAATCACCAGCACCACCAGCGATGAGGTCAGGGTCAGGTCGATCAGGCCGAGGGTATCGAGCACCACGGATGATTCGCTTGAGGAAATGGCGCCGTGGATGAGGTGGAGCACATGCTGCCCCGCCTTGAGCATGAGAATGAACAGGCAAAAGGCGAGGGCGACATAAAAGGGCGCGAGCAGCCAGCGGCTGGTGAAAAGCACGCGTTGAGTCACGAGTTCGATTTTTTGCCCCAGCGCCATGCCCGACCTCTCGCGCCCCGCGTCACGTCGTCAAAGCGCGCCGACGGGGCATGCGACGCCGCTTCCGCCGAGGCCGCAATAGCCTGCCGGATTTTTGGCAAGATATTGCTGATGATAGGATTCGGCAAAGTAAAATTCCTCTTCGGGACGTATTTCCGTCGTGATCTCGCCGAAGCCATGGGCGGAGAGCGCCTGCTGATACAAAATTTTCGAACTTTCCGCCGCCTTCTGCTGGGCCTCGTCGCTCGTATAGATCGCCGAACGATATTGCGTGCCGACGTCATTGCCTTGCCGCATGCCCTGGGTCGGGTTGTGCGATTCCCAGAACAAGGCGAGCAGACGCGCCAATTCGACTTTCTTCGGATCATAGACGACAAGGACGACTTCAGCATGGCCGGTCATGCCGGAACAGACTTCCTCATAGGTCGGATTGGGCGTCGAGCCGCCGGAATAGCCGACCGCGGTGACATAGACGCCCTCGCTGGCCTGCCAGTACTTGCGCTCCGCGCCCCAGAAACAGCCCATGCCGAACAGGATTCGCTCCATGCCTTCGGGGTAGGGCGGGGCGAGGGCGCGGCCGTTGACGAAATGGGTCGCGGCGGTTCGGATCGGATCGGGACGGCCCGGCAGGGCCTCGGTTTTGGCGGGGATTTCCAGCTTCTTGCGAGAGAACAGCATGACACGCCTCCGGGATGTGCTGCGGACTTGGTGACGAAACGCGGAATTGACGAGGTTTTTTCCCAAAATTTCACGTATATATGCGCGCAATAAAAAGGGGATGGCATGGACTGGGACAAGCTGCGCGTCTTTCACGCCGTCGCCGCGGCCGGCTCTTTCACCCACGCCGGCGAAGCGCTGCATCTGAGCCAGTCGGCGGTCAGCCGCCAGATCGCCGCTCTCGAATACGATCTGAAAACGCCTTTGTTTCATCGCCATGCGCGCGGCCTGCTGCTCACCGAACAGGGCGAAATCCTGTTCCGCACCGTGCAGGAGGTTCTGGTCAAGCTCGAAAGCGCGCGCGTGCGCCTGTCGGATGCGCGCGAAAAGCCGCATGGCCTGCTCAGGGTCACCGCCAATACCGGCTTCGGCGCGGTCTGGCTGACGCCGCGACTCGCCGAATTCCGCGACCTTTATCCGGACATCGAGCTCGACGTCATCCTGACCGACGACGAGCTAGACCTGTCGATGCGCGAGGCCGACGTCGCGCTGAGATTATGGGAGCCGAAACAAAGCGATCTCATCCGCCGCCGCCTGTTCACTCTCCATTATTCGCCCTATGCCTCGCGCTCCTATATCCAGCAATTCGGCGCGCCGCGCCGCGTCGAAGATCTCGACGCCCATCGCCTCGTCGCCTTCAACGTGATCGGCGCGGGCTATTTGCGCAATCTCAACCTGCTGCTGACAGTCGGGCGCGACGCCAGGAGCCCGCGCACGCCAGTGTTTTCGATCAACAATCTTTTCGCCCTGATGCGCGCGGTGGAAAGCGGCGCCGGCGTCGCCGTGCTGCCGGATTATGTCGTCGGCGAGAATTCGCTGCTGACGCGGCTCGATCTCGATATGAAGATGCCCGTGTTCGATTGCTGGCTGACCTATCCTGAAGAGATGAAGACGGTCGCGCGCGTCCAGGCCCTGCGCGATTTCCTCGTCGCCAACGCCTCGACCTGGCGTCATTAGGAGGAGCGATGATGATCCTTACTTCCACGATCACTTGCCCGCATTGCGGCCATAAGGCGCGCGAAGACATGCCGACCGACGCCTGCGCGCATTTCTACCAATGCACGTCCTGTGGCGCGCTTCTGAAGCCCAAGGATGGCGATTGCTGCGTGTTCTGCTCCTATGGCGACACGCCCTGCCCGCCGGTTCAGGCGGCGCGATCCGAGATCAGCTGCTGCGGCTCGGCGATGCGGGCGCGCTTCCGCAACGACGAGGAGGGCGACGCCTGAAAGCGGAACTTGCGCCTGGCGTGCTTCAATCCTTCGCGCCGCTCGCCCGCCTCGATCGCGCGGCGCGCGACGCCTTGGCGCGCCTTCCCGAAGTCCATGTCGGGAGGGGAAAGCAGCTTTTTGCGCCGGGTTCGTCCTGCCAGGGCTTCGTTCTGCTGCTCGAAGGAATCATCCGCGTCAGCGTGACGGCGGAAAACGGCCGCCGCCTGCTGCTCTATCGGGTGGCGCCGGGCCAGACCTGCGTCCAGACCACGCTCTGTCTGATGGGCGGCCTGGACTATACCGCCGAGGGCGTCGCCGAAACCGAGCTGCGGCTGGTCATCGCGCCGCCGCCTTTGTTCGAGAGACTGCTGCGCGAGGCGCCGGATTTTTCCCGTTTCGTGTTCGAGCGCTTCGGCGCGCGGCTCGCGGAAATGACCCGGCTGATCGAGACCATCGCCTTTCTGCGGGTGGACGCGCGGCTCGCCGCCGCCTTGCTCGCCCGCGCCGACAGACGGGGAGAAATGGCGGCGACCCATCAGGATCTTGCGGAAGATATCGGCGCGGCGCGCGAGGTGGTGAGCCGCCAGCTCGCCGAGTTCCAGCGCGCGGGCCTCTTGCGGCTGGGGCGGGGACGGATTTGCCTGACCGATCGCGCCGGCCTCGCCGATTTTGCCTGCGTGACCTAAATCACCGACTTTTCCCGCGGAATGTCCCATCGTGTGAATATGGCGTCGCCAACGCCGCCTTTTCGAACCAGGAGACCTCCATGACCGCCAATGTCGGAACGCTCGACCGAATCTTGCGCATTCTCGTCGGCCTCGTCCTCATCGCCCTGGTTTTCGTCGGCCCGAAAACGCCCTGGGGCTGGATCGGCGTGATCCCGCTGCTGACGGGCCTCGTGCGCTTCTGCCCGGCCTATACTTTGCTGGGCCTGAGCACCTGCGCGAAGAAATAGGCTCAAACGACATTTTCCGGCGCGAGGACGCAGACGCGATCCGGGTCGATCTCGATCTGGACCGTGGCGTGGTTGATGCGGAATTTTCGTGAAAGCTCGGCGGAGAGGTCATGCAAAAAGCAGTCGCCGGGATGGCCGCCGGGCATGACGAGATGGCAGGTCATGGCGATTTCGGTCGTGCTCATCGGCCAGACATGAAGGTCGTGCACCGTCATGACGCCAGCGCGCCCGCACAGGAAAGCGCGCACCTGATCGGGGTCGATATGGTCGGGCGCCGCCGACATCGACATGGCGAAGGATTCGCGCAGCAGGCCCCAGGTCCCCCAGACGATCACCGCATTGATGACCAGGCTGACCACGGGATCGATCCTGAGCCATCCCGTCAGCAGGATCAGCAGGCCGGCGACCACGACGCCGGCCGAAACCAGCGCGTCCGAGACCATGTGCAGGAAGGCGGCGCGAAGATTGATGTCGTCCCTGCCTGAGGCGAACAGCCAGGCGGTGACGCCGTTGACGACGATGCCCAGCGCCGCCACGATCATGATGGTTCGGCCGGCCACCGGCTCGGGATTGCTCAGGCGCTGGATCGCCTCGAGCGAAATCGCGCCGACCGCGACCAGAAGGAAAATGGCGTTGAACAAGGCGGCGAGGATCGAGGAGCCGAGCAGGCCATAGGAAAAGCGCGGCGTCGGCGCGCGCTTGACCAGTTCGCTCGCGAGCCAGGCGAGGCCGAGCCCGAGCACGTCGCTCACATTGTGGCCGGCGTCCGCGAGCAGGGACATGGAATTGCCGAGCAAGCCATAGACGACCTCGGCGACGATGAAGGCGACGTTGAGGCCGATGCCGAGGGCGAAGGCCCTGCCGAAATCGGCCGGCGCATGGACGTGCCCGGCGCCATGGGAATGCCCTGCGCCATGGAAATGGCCGGCGTGATCGTGATGATCATGCCGGTGGTGGTCGTGATCGTGGTGGTCGTGATCGTGGTGGTCGTGATCGTGGCCGCCGCCCATGCGCTCCGCCTTTCTCGGGTCAGGATAAGGCCCGCCGCTCAATTGGCGAAGCGGAAATGCAGCACGTCGCCGTCCGCGACCAGGTATTCCTTGCCTTCGAGCCGGAATTTTCCCGCCTCGCGCGCGCCGGATTCGCCGTTGCTGGCGACATAATCGTCGTAGCCGATCGTTTCGGCGCGAATGAAGCCTTTCTCGAAATCGCTGTGGATGACGCCCGCCGCCGCCGGCGCCCGCGTGCCCTTCTCGATCGTCCAGGCGCGCGCCTCCTTGGGGCCGACCGTGAAATAAGTGATGAGATGGAGCAGGCCATAGCCGGCGCGGATGACGCGATTGAGGCCCGGTTCTTCGAGCCCCACGGCTTCGAGAAAATCCTTCTGGTCGTCGGCGGCCATCACCGCGATCTCGCTTTCTATCTTGGCGGAAACCACCACCGCCACCGCGCCCTCCTCCTTGGCGCGCGCGAAAACTTTTTGCGAGAATTCATTGCCCTGGTCGGCGGAGGATTCCTCGACATTGCAGACGTAAAGCACGGGTTTCGAGGACAATAGGCCGAGCTGGGCGAAAATCTTGCGCTCGTCGGCGGCGACTTCCGCCATGCGCGCCGGCCGGCCCTCGCGCAGCAGGACGAGGCAGCGGTTGACGAGGTCGAGCTGCTCTTTCGATTCCTTGTCGCCGCCGCGCGCCTTCTTTTCCAGATTGACCACGCGCTTTTCGAGTGAATCGAGATCGGCCAGCATCAGCTCGGTCTCGATGGTTTCGACGTCGCGAATCGGATCGACCTCGCCTTCGACATGGGTGATGTCGCCGTCTTCGAAACAGCGCACGACATGGGCGATGGCGTCGCATTCGCGGATATTGGCGAGAAACTGGTTGCCGAGGCCCTCGCCCTTGGAGGCGCCGCGCACCAGCCCGGCGATGTCGACGAAAGTGAGCCGGGTCGGGATGATCTCCTTCGAACCGGCGATGCGCGCGAGCTGTTCGAGCCTATGGTCGGGCACGGCGACGTCGCCGACATTGGGCTCGATGGTGCAGAAGGGGTAATTGGCGGCTTGCGCCGCGGCGGTCTGCGTCAGCGCATTGAACAAGGTCGATTTGCCGACATTGGGCAGGCCGACGATGCCGCATTTGAAACCCATGGGAAAAAGCTCGCGTCTGGTGAGGGGACCGCCGCGCCCTATGCGGCGCGCGCGGCGAAAAGGCAAGCCCGGCGTCGCAAGGCTTTGGCGTGGCGGCCATATTTCGGTCACGCGAAACTGCGACAAGGCGCTGTTTTTATCGTCCCGGATCGAATGAGCAAACTGTTTCCCTTCCCTCCCGCGCGCCGCGCCCGGCCATGGACCCGTATCGCGGTCCTCGGCCTCGCCGTTCTGTCGTCGGCGCCGGCGCTCGCGTCGGACTGTCCGCGCGGCCAGATTTTCTGGAAGTCGAAAAAAACCTGCGTCGACAAGGCGGAAGCCGCCAAGCTCGGCTTTTATCACGGGCATGTTCCCAAGCGGAACGAGGCGAAAGACAAGCCGGCCGACGCGGCCCAAGATAAGCCGGCGGAGGCCGCCAAGGACAAGCCGACTCCCGGCGCTGACGCCCCCGCCGCCGAAATTCCCCCGCCGGCGGCCCCCGAGACGCCGCTCGTCCAGCCTGCCGCAGAGGCGCTGGCGCCGGCCACACCCTCTCCCTATGGCGAACTGCCGATCGACGAATTCGCCAAGGCGAAATGATTCCCGCTTTGCCGGCCATTGCATGACGCGCGAAATCAGCTAAAAGCCGCGCCATGAATTCAGAAACCAGCCCGGAAACCTGCCCCTGCCGCGCCATGGCGCAGGACAAACTTCCCATCGCTGCGTGCTGCGGTCCCTTCCTCGCCCATGCGAAGAACCCGCCGACGGCGGAAGCCCTGATGCGCTCGCGCTACAGCGCCTTCGCCACCGGCAATGTCGATTATCTTTACGAAACCCTCGCGGACGACCAGCGCAAGGATTTCGACCGCGCCGCGACCGGCGATTGGGCGAACAAGTCGGAATGGCTCGGTCTCGACATCGTCGCGACCGAAGAGGGCGGTGAAACGGATTCGACCGGCACGGTGACTTTCGCCGCCCATTTCAGGCGCGACGGCAAGCAACTCGCCCATCGCGAACGCTCGCTGTTCCAGCGCGACGGCGAGGGCCGCTGGCGCTTCGCCAAGGAATTGCCGTTGAAGGGCGAGACAGTCGTGCGCGGACCGCAGCCCGGCCGCAACGATCCGTGTCCCTGTGGGTCGGGCAAGAAATATAAAAAATGCTGCGGCGCGGCCGCTTGATTTCAAAGCGCATGCCGGCGGCGGAATTCGTCCGCCGCCTCGCGCGCCAGCGCGGCCTGGATTGAAAGCGAGAGAAAATCGCCGAACAGGTCAAGAACCGCGCGTTCGTCCATGGTCAGGCGCCGCGCGGCGCCGTCATGGGCGAGCAGGACGCCCCATAAAGCGTCGTCGACGATAAGGGGCAGCGACAGCAGCGCGGCGAAACCGGTCTTGCCGGCGCGAGATATTTCGTCGGCCGTCGCGGCGCGCAACAGAGTCCTGTCGAGGTCCGGCGCCTTGGTGCCGATCAATTTTACCGGCGCGGCGGCGACGTCCGCGACGAAGCGCAGCCGCGCCGCGCGGAGATTTGCCCGGGCGTCTTGCGAAAAACCGGTGCAAAGAATGGCGTTCGCGGCGGCGTCAGGCCAGTCGAGCCGTCTCTGCTGGGCGAGAACCTGGGCGCCGTCGGACCCGAGGCGGAGAACGGTGGCGCAATCCCATTGCAGGATGGCCTGGACGAGCCGCGCGGCTAGGACAGCCAGGCGGTCCAGGCCGTGGACGGACGCCAGCCGGCTGAACAGAGCGCGGACGCGATCGAGCGCGAAGGGATCGGCCTCGGCGGCGGATTCTATCTCGATGACCGTCAGATCGCCGGCGGCATGGACCGCGAAATCGTAAAGACCGGCCAGTCCCGCGATCGGCAGGCGTGGCAACAAAGCCGCACGCGGCGCCGTAGCCGTGCGCGACAGGCCGTTGCGCAGGGCGTGCGAGGTTTCCGAACCGAGGAGGTCGCGAAGGAGCAGACCGGAAAAGCCCTTTTCCGTCGCCGGGAACAAGCCGGAAAGATTGGCGGAATGGCCGACGATTCGCGCGGCCTGGTCGTCGCAGACGATCATCCAGCCGTGAGGCTGGATCGCCGGCGACATGCCGCGACTTGTTATGTCTGGGCTTTTTGGCGTCATTCCCTGCTCCGGCCGTCGCCGATTCGTGCGACCGCGAGCATAATGGTAAAAAAGCGTTGCATATCAGCCACGCCAAAATTTTTTTTGAACTTTTTTGCAATTCCCGCGTTGAAAGCCGTGGATCGGCCATCACGGAGGATTTGGCCATGCGGGTTTTCGATCAGCAGCTGTTTCGTCTTGGTCTCGTTCTGGCGCTCGGGTCGGGTCTGGCGGTCGCCGCCACTTATCCCTCCTCGAAACCGAAAGCCGCCGCTCGGGAGAGGCCGGCGCCGATCGTCCTGGCCGTCGCATATGAGCACAGCGCCCAGCAAGAGGCTGTGGGCGCGCGCGTCGATCAATGCTCGCTCAATCCCCATGATAACGCCGACAACAGCCCGATCGGCGACAAAACCCATCATGCAAAGAAAAGGAAGGTCGTCATCTGCGGCTGACCTCCGGAAAGCGAAGGTTTTCTTGGGACCCGCCTCGCGCGGGTCCTTTTATGGCGCTTGGTTGATCGGGCGGAAGGGCGCTGGCAGCTTGCCGGCGCGCCGCAGTTTTTCGAAAATGTTCAGGCCGAAAGGCTCGTTGCCATTGGGATGAACCAGAATGATCGCCCCCGACGGCGCGACCGGCGTCAAAGCCAGCCAGGATTCGGCGCCGAGCGGAATCAGATAGGCCGCGCGCAGCGCCGCCATCAAGGCGCGGTCCGAAATCAGGCCCGGAAAGCGAAAAAACACGCTCGGAACCTCGCCATTGGCGATGAGCAGCCTTTCGACGCCGAGAATTTCTTTCTGCATATCCACGCCGGGCATGAGCAGGAAATTATGGGCGTCCGCCAGTCCCGGACGGTAGGGATGGTGGAAGGAATGATTGACGAAGGCGATGTCGAGCCGCCCCTCGGCCTTCTCGCGCCGCAGCCAGAGAAAATCGCCGGGATGCTCCTCCAACCACAAGCCGGTGACTGACAAGGCGATGGGCGTCGCGGCTCCAGCGCGTTCGAGCGATTTCAGAAAGGCGCGGTCGAGCGGCCGACGGGAAGGGCAGAGGTCGCCGGTGATGAAGGCGCCGTCGCCTTTCCCTCGCGTCAGCCCGGCATTGTCGAGCCAGGTCGCGCCCGCCGCCAGTTTTTTGCCCGGCGCGCTCGAAAAATCTTCGATCGCGCGCATAAAACGGGTTTGCGCCTGCGGCTCGGGCGTGGTCGGCGCGCAGGTCCAGCAGGTGGCGCGCTCCAGGCGGGTCGCCAGCGTTTCGGGGTCCACCGCCAGAAACAGATTTTCGCCGTCGGCGCGAAAGGTCCGCGTCGCCAGAACTTCTTTGGCGCCCGGGCGGCGGCAGCTTTGCAGCACGATGCGCAAATCCTCGACCCGGCTCATCGGCTGCAGGGGACCGTCGAGCGGCGCCGCAAGCGAGACGGGCGCGGCGCAATCGGGCGCCGCAGCATTTGAAACCAGCGCAGCGCCGAGCGGCGCCGCAGTTGCGCCGACGGGCGCCAGCAGCCAGACTAGGAGCGCCAGGGCGCAATATGTCCTCATGTGCGGGATCAATGACCGAAATCGCGCCAGAACCCAATCTTTTTTCCATTGAACGCGAGCCGGGACCCGCCGCGGGCCGCGAGACCGCAGCGCATCTCGCCGACGAAGTCGCCGCCGAATTCGGCCCGCGCGACGAATCGTCCTTCGCGCTCGCCGCCCGCGACGCCGCTGGCTGCAGGATCGGCGGGATCAAAGGCGTGATCCACTGGCGCTGGCTCTATGTCGCGCAATTTTTCGTCGCGTCCTCCTGGCGGGGCCGCGGTCTTGGCCGCGCCCTGCTGAGGCAGGCGGAGGCGCTGGCGCGCGAGAAGGATTGCGTCGGCCTCTATCTCGACACGTTCAGCCCGCGCGCGGAAAAATTCTATCTCGCCCAGGGTTTCACCGTAGCCGGCCGGATCGAGAATTTCCCGCCCGGCGCGGCGCGGATTTTTCTTTTCAAATCGCTCGGACAGGCTCGGGACGGCGCCGCGAAAACGTCATGAGCGCCAGTCGAGCGCCTAATGCGCCTCGTCCCAATTCTGGGCCGCGCGGGCCTCGACCAGCAGCGGAACCGCGAGCTCGACGGCGGGCAGGGCCGCCTGCTGCATCACCTCGCGCGCTACCTCGATCGTCGCCTCGACCTCGGAGTCGGGCGCCTCGAACACCAGTTCGTCATGGACCTGCAACAGCATTTGCGCGCGCAGCTTCGCCCCTTCGAACGCCGCGTCCATCCGGATCATGGCGCGGCGGATGATGTCGGCGGCGGCGCCCTGGATCGGCGCGTTGATCGCGGCGCGCTCGTTGAAGGCGCGTTCCGAGGCGTTGCTCGAGGCGATGCGCGGATAATGGCATTTGCGGCCGAACAAGGTCGTCACATAGCCCTGGTCGCGGCAAAGCTTTTTCGTCGCGTCCATATAGGCGCGGATGCCTGGGAAACGCTCGAAATAAAGTTTGATGAAAGCGCCCGCCTCCTCGCGCGAAATGCCGAGCTGGTTGGCGAGGCCGAAGGCCGAAATGCCATAGATGATGCCGAAATTGATCGCCTTGGCGCGGCGACGGATTTCTCCCGGCATGCCCTCGATCGGCACGCCGAAAATCTCCGACGCGGTCATGGCGTGAATGTCCTTGCCCTCGGCAAAGGCCTGCTTCAATTGCGGAATGTCGGCGATATGAGCGAGCAGGCGCAGTTCGATCTGGGAATAGTCGGCCGAGATCAGCTTGTGGCCGGGGCTCGCGACGAAGGCGCGGCGAATTTTCCGCCCCGCCTCGTTGCGCACCGGAATATTCTGCAGATTGGGCTCCGACGACGACAGCCGCCCGGTGGAGGTCGCCGCCAGGGCGTAGGAAGTGTGCACCCGTCCGGTGCGCGGATTGACGAAACGCGGCAAGGCCTCGGCATAGGTCGAGCGCAGCTTTTGCACCTGCCGCCAATCCAGCACCCGCGCCGCCAAATCATTGCCCTGTTCCGCAAGCTCGTCCAAAACGCTCGCGGAAGTGGACCAGGCGCCGGTCGCGGTTTTCTTGCCGCCCGGCAGGGCGAATTTCCCGAATAAAATGTCGCCCAACTGCTTGGGCGAGCCGGGATTGAAGCTTTCGCCCGCCAGTTCCTGAATCTCGGCCTCGAGCCGCGCCATGTCCTGGGCGAATTCGCCCGAAAGCCGCGACAGAATGGCGCGATCGACGCAGATTCCACGCTGCTCCATGCGCGCCAGCACGATCGGCATCGGCCGTTCCAGCGTGTCGTAAACCGTCGTCATGGCTTCGGCGGCGAGGCGCGGGCGCAAAACGTCCCACAGGCGCAAGGTGACGTCGGCGTCCTCGCCCGAATATTCCGTCGCCTTGTCGATGGCGACGCGGGCGAAGCCGATGAAGCTCTTGCCCTGGCCGGCGACCTCGCTGAAGGTGATCGGCTTGTGGCCGAGATATTTGGCCGACAATTCGTCCATGCCATGGCCGTTCAACCCGGCGTCCAAAGTGTAGGACGCCAGCATGGTGTCCTCGACCGGCGCGACCTCGATTCCGTGCTGGGCGAGCACCAGCCAGTCGAATTTGACATTCTGCGCGATCTTCATCACCGAAGGCGCGGTCAGCAGCGGGCGCAACAGTTCGAGCGTCTCGCGCAAGGGAAGCTGGCCCGGCGCGAGATCGCCGCCGCCGAACAGGTCTTCGGCCCCCGGCGACTTGTGGCCGAGCGGGATATAGCAGGCGCGGTTGGGCGCGAGCGCCAGCGAAACCCCAACCAGATTGGCCTGCATCGGGTCGAGCGAATCGGTCTCGGTGTCGAAACAGACCGCGCCAAGCTCGAACGCCTGGGCGATCCAGCTTTCGAGCTCTTTGAGCGATGAAATGCAGACATATTGGCCACGGTCGACCGGCGTCGCCGTGGCGGCGTCGGTTCGGGCCTTGGCCAAGGCGGTGGGCGTGAGGGCAGCGACCTCCTCGCGGGGCGCGGGCGCCTCGTTCGGCTCTTCGACTTTGGGCGGCGCGACCTCGCCGTTGCGGCCGCGCCAGCCGTTCGGCCCGACAAAGGCGGGATCGGGCTCGATCGCCGAGGCGTCCACATCGAATAATTCGCCGACCCGGCGAGTGATCGTGGTGAATTCCATCGCCTTGAGAAAGGCGACCAGGGTTTTGCCGTCGGGCTGCTGCAGGCGGAGGTCGGAAAGCGGCGTTGCAATCTTCACGTCGTCCACAAGCTGCACCAGTTTCCTGGACAGGCGCACCTTCTCGATCACTTCGCTGTCCGTCAAAGTCTCGCGGCGCTTGTTCTGCTTGATCTCTCCCGCGCGGGCGATCAGCGTATCGAGATCGCCATATTCCTTGATGAGCTGGGCGGCGGTCTTCACGCCGATGCCCGGCGCGCCCGGCACATTGTCGGTCGAATCGCCGGCGAGCGCCTGTATGTCCACCACCCTTTCCGGCGGCGCGCCGAAATAGGCGATGACTTCCTCGCGGCCGATCTTGCGCTCTTCCCGCTCGCCCGAGGCGGGATCATACATCGAAATCCCGGGCCGGATGAGCTGCATCAGGTCCTTGTCGGCGGAAACGATGGTCACATCGGCGCCGGCCTCGGCCGCCTGTTTGGCGTAGGTCGCGATCAGGTCGTCGGCCTCGTAAACGTCCTGCTCCACCGGCTCCAGACCGAAGGCGCGCACCGCCGCGCGGAACAGCGGGAATTGCGGGACGAGGTCTTCCGGCGGCTCGGCGCGATTGGCCTTGTAGGGCGGATAGATTTCCTTGCGGAACGAATTTTCGCTCTTGTCGAAAATGATCGCGAGATGGGTCGGATGCACGCCCGCCGCGCCGTCGCGGACGATCTGCAGCAATTTGGCGCAAAATAACCGCACCGCTCCGGTGGGCAGACGGTCGACGCGGTAATTATATTTCTGGTCCTGACGGATCGACTGGAAATAGGCGCGAAAAATGAAATTCGAGCCATCGACGAGAAAGACATGGTCGCCGGGCGCGAGGGGACGGGAATCGTCGGTCATGCGTTTCATTTCAAGGAGGCCGCATCGAGCGACGGACAGCTTTTATACGCCAAGCCACGCGCCCGCCCAAGACCGTTGATGGGCTGGATCGTGGGTGGTTTGACGGAACGCCTTCCGCCCCGCCGCCAAAATCGCTTTACCGAAGTGCGGCCCATAGGCTAAACAGGGATCGAAGCACCCGTAGCTCAGCTGGATAGAGCGCTGCCCTCCGAAGGCTGATGTCAAGGGTGTTTCGTGAGTGAGTAACTGAAGAAAGGTTTGTGAAAACAGTAGCTTGAGTAAACCTGCAGACGCCGCCAAACCCCGAAAAATTTTCGCGTAAGCACCGCGTAAGCAGTTTTCGGAGAACGGGGGCGGAACAGCGGATAGTGGGGCGTAGTCGCCCGGCGGCCGCGATGTAGGATTGGTTAGTGAAGGCCGAATCCGTTGACCCTCATAGGTCGGTCGGGCTAGGCAAAATTGAGATGCACCCGTAGCTCAGCTGGATAGAGCGCCACCCTCCGAAGGTGGAGGCCACACGTTCGAATCGTGTCGGGTGCGCCAATTCTGTTCAAAGGCAGGAGCGCTGATCCTGCCGGACAGGACGATGGCGAGCGTGCGTGCGATAGGCCCTACGCTCCCGACCCCCAGCAAAAACGTGCGCGATCGATCATGTCACCGATCTGGCGGATCACCTCCGCATCGGGCTGCCTGATGAGCAAGGTCCATCCGGCTCTAGATCCGCAAATTATGTCCGCTTCGTTCTTGCCGTGCGCAAAATTTTGTGTCAATAATCAGCTCTGAGGCAAATTTCGGGGGCTGGCCCATGACTGCGGACGAGATCAAGGCGCGCATTGTCAGCACCTTGCCACGCGACCTGTTGATCGACCTTTTCGATACGGCTGTCGCGCGGGCGCGTCAGGCCCATGAACTCATCCGCGACAACACGGACCTTACCGGGCGTAGCGCTCGCGGCTTGGAGGGGCAGGCCCGTTTTCGGCTAATGGAAAAGGGCTTTCAGGATGCGTGCGAGTTGCACGGAGGGATGCGGTTAGAAGGGGATCTGATCCCCGGCACGGATCTTCGTTACTATCAGCCGTTCATGCGCTTCGGGGGCGATCAGCCTGGTGTCCTGCTCGGTTTGGCATCGATGCCGGAGCCGAAGGAGTTGCCGACCAAGAACCAATCCCGGCTCGCTGGCGTGACGCTTAACTACCGCCTGACGCCGCGTCTGGACCTAGAAGGCGACGGCGGCACGGCAAAGCCGGGCGACATCTTCGTCCTGTTCCTGTTCGCCCGCGACCCATCGCAGGGCGGTCGCCTTCAGGAAGTCGCGATCGGCGTCATCGACGCCGGGTATCAGGGTTTCCTTGCATACGAGACGGTTGAGACGTTCATGGGAGCCTATGCTCCGCCCTCAACGGAGTCGGGGCCCGCGCCGGAGAGCCAGCCGCTCGTCACGTTGAAGAAGACGCCCAAGGCTTTCAGGCCACCGGAGCAGCCGGATTCTGGCGAGATGGCCAGCGACCCGGCGGAATAGACGGCGACGGTCATGCCAATCGGTACACCAGGCTTTGAGCCCGGCCGCCTGACGGAGGCCAGGGCAGCTAGACGGATTCCAAGCATGTCTGCGCTTGCGCGGGCGATGAGCTTGAATCCGAGCACAGTGTCACGTTGGGAGGACGGAAGCTCGGCACCTGACCCGGAGACGCTGACCCGTCTGGCTGCGTTCCTTGGGGTGCGGCCGGAATTTTTCTTTCGGCCTGAGCATGTCTCAGCGCGGCCGACGTTCCTCCGATCGCTTTCATCCACGCTGGTCCGTGATCTCCAATACCAGAGCGCGCAGATGCGTTGGCTGCAAGAGATTAGCCACGCCGTCGAACACTATGTGGACCTGCCCGCCGTCGATATTCCAGACGTGATGGCCGGCGCGAGCTATCACCAGCTGCGCGACGAAGACCTTGAGCGGATCGCGCTCGATTTGCGGCGCCATTGGCGCCTCGGCGATGGCCCTTGCGGGGATATGGTGCCGTTGCTTGAGCGCTTCGGCTTCATTGTCGGTGTCATCGAAATGGGGACGGTGAAGCTCGACGGGCTGTGCAGTTGGTCGCCTATCGATGACAGACCGCATATTCTGCTCGCGAGCGACAAGATGTCCTTTGCGCGCCGGCAGATGGATGCCGCGCATGAAATGGCACACGCGATCCTCCACCGAAATGTTACCGAAGAACAGCTAAAACGAGACCTGAAGCTGATCGAGACGCAGGCGTTTCGGTTGGCCAGCGCTTTCCTGCTTCCCTCGACCACCTACCCGGTCGAGATGCGTTTTCCCTCGCTCGCAACGATGGTGACGGCGAAGGAGCGTTGGCGCGTGTCGATCAAAGCGCAAATCAAACGTCTGGCCGATCTCGATGCTATCCCGGGCGACTTCGCCACTCATCTCTATAAGCTCTACTCCGCCAAGGGGTGGACGAAGGAAGAGCCATTCGACCGCCAATGGACGCCCGGCGAACCTCGGGTGCTTCGGGATGCGCTCCACCTGATTGTCGATGAAGGTGTCAGGTCAAAGTCGGATCTGCTCGCGCTCGAATTCACGATCCCGGCGGGCGACGTCGAGAATCTGACGGGCCTGCCGCCAGGCTGGTTCATTCATGAGGCGGCGACGGTAGTCCGTCTCAAGCCCAACCCTGGCCAGGCATCTGGGGGGTCGGAAACTGGAGAGGTAATTTCGTTTCCGCGGAAGGGGTAACGGCGCGCTTGTTTCGCGTAGCCGGGATACCCAAGCTTCGTCGTGCAAGGTGTGCTTCCGCGTGGTTGAGAAGTGTCGCGCTTGTCGGAGGCGACGGTCATCACACTGTAAGGCCCACCCAACTGGCCGCCCGTGCAAGGGTAGTTTCACGGCGGTAATCTTGAATTAGCCCCACCAGCTATTAAGCTGTATGGCGATATGCTTTAATAGCAGCAAAGCTAATTAAAGGATCGCTTGTGACGAACGGAGAGAACCAAAGGCTCGGGGCCTATGTCGAAACGAGCGCGGGAGGCGAGCGCGTGCGCGCCTATCTGCCTGCCCCACTGCCGCCGAATCCGCCGCTCGAACTCGGGCGGTTCATGCGGGTCTACGAACGCGCCATCGCCGCGGTCGGGCGTCTCGACGGCGTGACGACGATCCTGCCCTCGACGCCTCTGTTCCTCTACATGTACGTCCGCAAGGAAGCCCTGCTGTCCTCTCAGATCGAGGGGACGCAATCCTCGCTGTCGGATCTGCTGCTGTTCGAAAATCATGAAGCGCCGACGGTCGAACTCGACGACGTGACCGAGGTCTCGAACTACGTCGCGGCGATCGAGCATGGCGTCTCCCGGATGCGCGGCGGATTTCCCCTGTCGCTCCGGCTGATCCGCGAAATGCACGCTATCCTGCTCAAGTCGGGACGGGGCGCTGCAATGCAACCGGGCGAGTTCCGCCGCTCGCAGAACTGGATCGGCGGAACCCGGCCCGGCAACGCGCTGTTCGTGCCGCCGCCGCCGAACCGGCTGGACGAATGCCTCGATGCGCTCGAGCGCTTCCTGCACAGCGAGGATGCGGCGCTGCCCCCGCTCATCCGGGCGGGCCTGGCCCACGTCCAGTTCGAGACGATCCACCCCTTCCTCGACGGCAACGGGCGCCTGGGCAGGCTGCTCATCACGCTGATCCTGTGCGAGGCGGGGGTGCTGCGCGAGCCGATCCTCTATCTCAGCCTGTTCCTGAAATCCCGGCGCGACGACTATTACCGGCTCCTGCAGGAGGTCCGCCAGGCTGGGACCTGGGAGACCTGGATGGAGTTCTTCCTGACCGGCGTCGCGGAGACCGCTGAACAGGCCTCCGCGACGGCGCGCGATCTGATCGCCATGTTCGAGGCTCACCGACAGCAGATCGTCGGCCTCGGCCGCGCGGCCCCATCCGCGCTCCGCGTCCACGAATTGATGCAAGCCAGCCCGATCGTCACCATCCAGACTGTTTCCGAAAAACTTGCGGTCTCTTTCCCGACCGCCAGCACGGCGCTGGAAAACCTCGCCAAGATCAACGTCGTGCGCGAGACCACGGGACGGCAGCGCGGCCGGATCTACGCCTATTCGGATTATCTGGCCTTGCTCGATCGCGGCACGGATCCGTTGCCGGCATGACGCGCCGGGGGAAATCGAAACCAAGCGCAACGTATATCGAGATGGAGGCGAACAGGGAGGGGCGGCAAAGTTTGTAGGAGGCGTCGGCGCGTAGGCGGGCCGACGATGTGAACGGCGTGGAAATAGAGCTTCGTGATTTGCGTTTGGCGCTCGTAACGTCACAGCACCGCAGCCTGCGACAGGCGGCGGAAGCTCTGAACATACGCCAATCGACCCTGAGCCGCCGGCTGCACGAGATCGAGCGCCAGCTCGGCGTGGTGTTGTTCGAAAGGACGAATGGCGGCACCCGCCTCACCACAGTGGGGCTGGAGTTCGTCGCGAGCGCCAAGCGGATACTCGATGACGTGGATACGGAACTCCAGCGGCTCAGGAGCAGGAGCCGTGGCGAACTTGGCCTGCTGGCGATCGGCGTTCATGCCTCCCCTTCGGCAGGGAACATGCACACGACGCTGGTCGAATACCATCGGCGCTTTCCGGATGTGGATGTGCGCACGGTCGATGGAAGCCATGAGCGGCTGCTTTGCGCCCTCGCGGGCAACGCCGTCGATGTTGCGATCATGACCGGCCAAGCGACGGCGTGGGACGGCCGCGTGCTTCCATTATGGAGCGAGCGGGTGATCGTGGCGTTCCCCGAGCATCATGCGCTTGGCCAAAATCCGAGGATTCGCTGGGCGGATCTTGCAAATGAAAAGTTCCTCGTCCCGCAGCAAGGCCCTGGACCGGAATTGGAAGGGCTGCTCACAGCGAAGCTTCGTCATGCGGTGGGCTCCCAGCACATCGTCCATCAGGACGCTTCACTGGACAGGCTGCTGAGCCTGGTCAGTGCGAATTATGGAACGCTCCTGATGTTCGAGGGCGCAACGGGGGGCCGCTACGAAGGCGTCGTCTACCGGGAGGTCTGGGACGACGACGGTCCGACCCAAGTCAAATTCATGGCCTGTTGGCGAGATGCGAACAGCAATCCCGCGCTGGGATCGTTCCTGGCGATGTTGCGCGAACACTATCCCGACTTCTCGGCCGAACCGCCTGCGACCTGAGCGGCCCGATCGCGACGCGCCTTGGCGAAGGCGCGATCGGTCGCCATGAATCGCTCGATCATCGGCACGATGAGCTTCGAAGGCTCGGGCGCCGTTTGGCCGCTCGTCCGGCCGAGCACCTGAGCATAGGCGACGAGATCGCGATGCACGGCGGCGGGCAGTTCGACGCTCATCTTGACCGGCTTGTCGTCGGCCAGCGGCCCGAGTTTAAGCTTCGTCATGGAGTCCCTCCGTGGCCGTAGGGTGCCAGCACCAGATCGCGCGTGACGATGACACGAACCGGGAAGCCCGGTCGGATAGTGAGCGTCGGCTGGATGTTGAGCTGGCGCTGCACTATCTGCTGGCCGGTCTGGCTGATCGAGTTCGAAGCGCCCGAGCGGATCGCCTGGACGAGATTGTTCTCGTTCTGGCTCGTACCGGCTTCGGCGCCGACGCTCAGGAGGGTCGAGAGGACGGCGGCCTTGAACAGCATGCTCCAATGGTTATCGACCTCGTCTTCGAGCCCCGCATAGCCTTGGGTATCGGCGCCCGGCTGTCGTTCCAGCACGATGGAATTGCCGTCCGGCATGATGATGCGCGTCCAGACGAGAAGGATGCGGCTCTGACCGAAGGCGACCGAGCTGTCATATTGACCGATCAGCTTCGCGCCCTGCGGGATCAACAGGTATTGCCCGGTCGGGCTGTCGTAGACGGCCTCCGTCACCTGGGCGGTGATCTGGCCCGGAAGATCGGAGCGGATGCCGGTGATGAGCGCCGCAGGGATCACGGTTCCCGCCTGCACGACATAGGGCGAAGCCTTGGCTTCGAGACGGTCGGGGCTGACCGTTCGCTTGTCCGTCGCGGCGTTGAGAAACGCGGTCTTGCGATCCTGCATGTTCTGCGCAGACCCAGCATCGACGGGTGGCGTGGGTGTCGGACCGCCCTGTGTCGCCGTCGCCGGCGGAGCCACGAGGCCGACCGGCTGCGGCTGCTGATTGGTCTGGGCGAACAGGCGGCTTACGCGCGCTGCCTCGGTCTCCTGAGCCAGCCGCTGCGCCGCGGGATCGGGCGTGGTTGCCGAAACGCTGGTATTTGGCGCGGCGCCGGCATTCAGGATGGGTTTGCCGAGATCTCCGGGCAACGGCGGCCCAAGCGGGGGCGCCTGGCGCGGAAGGCCGGTATAGTCTTTCGGCAGTCCGGCAAGCCCCTCGGCCGAGGGGCGGCTTTGGGTGCTGAGCAACTCCTGCCCCGTCTGCGACCTGTTCCGGGTCTGAAGTGCGTAGCCGAGAGCGCCCGCGATCGCGAGGGCCGACACGGCGCCGAGCGTGATCAGCACCTTGCGCGAGAGGCGCGTGACGCGCGGCCGCTCGCCCCGGAGCCGCAAATCGGGCGGCACGACAGGCGCTGGCGCCGGCGCTTGTTCTTCCGGTTCGTCCGTCATGACCGCGGCCTTCCATCGGTGCGCACGATGCGGACGCGACGCTCACTATCCTTGTCGCCGAGACGAAGTTCGGCCGCGGCGAACAGGCGGTCGACGATGTAGTAGTTGGCGCGAACGCGATAGTTCACCAGCTCGGAGCCGCCGGCCGGACCGATGACGAAGAGCGGCGGCATTTCGCCCTGGCGGATGCCGGACGGGAATTCGATGTAGACCTTCTGGCCGTCGTCGAAGGCGCGCAACGGCCGCCAAGCGGGATTGTCACCCTCGATCGCATAGCGGAAGTTGATCGCGGCCAGATCGACGCCGGTGGCGATCGGCGCGGCTGTTTCAGCCGCCGCATTTTGCTGGCGCAGCGCGATGAGCTGGTCTTCGGGATATTGCCAGGAGACCGACGCCATATAGGTCTTCTCGGTCGAGCGCAGCTCCAGGAGATAGGTGCGCCGATCGGTGTTGATGACGAGGTTCGTCACCAGGTCCGGTCGGGTCGGCTTGACCAGGATGTGGACCTTCTTGGTCGGACCAGCACCGCTTTCGGTGTCCCCGATAATCCAGCGCACGGTGTCGCCGGCGGCGACCGGCCCCGTGCCGACGAGCTGTTCGCCTTCCTGCAGGGCGATGTCGGTGATCTCGCCGGGCGCCGTGTAGGCCTGGTAGAGAGCGCCCGCCGAATAAGGATAGACCTGCACGGCGTTGATGAAGCCGTTGCGATCGGGCTGCACGCGCGCGGCAGCGTTGGCGCGATCGACGCGCACTTCGGGATTGGGAGATTGTGGCGGCTCTTTTCCGCCGTTGAGTGGCTTCAACTGCCCGGGCAGCGGCAAGGGCTTCGGCAGCTCGACGATCTTGACCGGTGCCGGGGGATCGACGGTGAGCTTCGCGGGCACGGCGGTATCGTAGTTGATGTCGGGCGGAATGAACTTGTGGGCGCAGCCGCCGAGCGCCGTCACGGACAGCAGCAGAGCCGCGAAGCCGGCTTTACGGAAAGGCGCAAAGCCACCCTTCTGGCTCGGTTGAGAGACTGAAAGACGTGAAGCCGGACCGCCGGCTTCCATGGAAATCGGCGGGGTCATTGTCCCAGCTCCTTCGACCAGTTGATGGCAGTGACGTAGATGCCGAGCGGATTCTTGCGGAGCACGTCGGCGGAGGTTGGCGGCTGGATCGCGACGGTGAGGATCGCGGTCCAGCGTGAGGTCTCGGCGAGCGCGCCGTCCTGATAGCGGTGCTCGACCCATTCCACGCGGAAGCTCGACGGGGAGGCGCGGATCACGCTCGAGACGTCGATGGCGATCTGCTGGTGGCCGAGCTTGGCGAAGGGATCGTTGGCGCGGGCATAGTCGTTGAGCGCCTGCGAGCCCGAGGTGGTCGTGAAGTCGTAGGCCTGGAGCCAGTTCTGCCGCACGATGATCGGATCGGCCGGCAGCGAGCGGACCATCTCGATGAAATGGGCGAGATACCAGGCGATCTCCGGATCGCTCGGGGCATAGTCGGCCGTGGCCGGCGCGACAGCCTGAGCCTGGCCGAGCTTG
Organism: Candidatus Rhodoblastus alkanivorans; assembly: GCF_022760755.1. Taxonomy (NCBI): domain Bacteria; kingdom Pseudomonadati; phylum Pseudomonadota; class Alphaproteobacteria; order Hyphomicrobiales; family Rhodoblastaceae; genus Rhodoblastus; species Candidatus Rhodoblastus alkanivorans. The sequence goes on along the minus strand of NZ_JAIVFP010000001.1, from coordinate 118,635 downwards.
TCGACCTGCACCACCCACGGGACGATGCTGCCGTGGGTGGACTGCCAGACCAGGCCACCGGCCAGACCCATCGAAAGCGCGAGTGAGCCGAAGGCCATCAGCCGCCAGTTTTTCGCCTGCACCCGAGCCGAACCAATTCGCTCATCCCAAGCTTGGGCGGCGCGCTGGTAGGGGGTCTCGGGTTCGGGGGTACGGCCGTAGCGGACCGTGGATCGGCGAAAGAGCGCCATTGTCTATTCTCCCGAAAGATCGACGGAATGGCCGCCGCCGTGGCTGTCACCGGACCTGAGGACGTGCGCCGCGGTGGTCGCGCCCTGGTGGATCGATTGATTGCGACGCATCCGCTGCGCCCAAGCGGGAGGACTGGATCCACTCGAACTCGGCGTAGGGGCGGCCGCCTCGCCGCCGCCGACCGTTCCTTTCGTCGAGGAGCCGCCCGTGGCCGCAAAACTGGACCTCGCACCGGCGGCGAAGCTGTCGCGCATCGAGCCCGCGGCCTGAGCCGCCGCGCGCCGCATTGGCGCTGAGGCCGCCGCCGCTGCGGCCCAACCGACACCGCCAAGACCCGCGGCCATGCCCGAAGTGCCCGACCGGCCGGCGGAGGCCAGGCTGTAGGCGGAAGAGGCGCCACCGGCCATCGCCGCACCACCACGGGCCGCGGCCGCCGTCCCCGACGCAGCCGCCATCGCTCCCCTTCCGGCCAGGCCAAGCGCGCCAGCGCCGGCCATGGCAGTGCCGGCGACGGCAAGGCCGGTGCCGACGGCAGCGCCCGCGCCGAGTTGCGGCGCGCCGGAGACGAGACCCGTGGCGATGCCGGGCCCAAAGATGCCGAGGCCCAGCATGGCCAGCGCCGCGAGCACAACGGACAGGGCCTCCTCGATGGTCGGCTGGCCGCCGGCATAGGTCTGGGTGAACTGCGAGAAGAGGCCGGTGCCGATGCCGACGATGACGGCGAGCACCATGACCTTCACGCCGGAAGCGACGATGTTGCCGAGCACCTTCTCGGCGAGGAAGGCGGTTTTGTTGAAGAGAGCGAAGGGAATGAGGATGAAGCCGGCGAGCGTCGTCAGCTTGAACTCGATCAGCGTGACGAAAAGCTGCACCGCCAGGATGAAGAAGGCGATCAGCACCAGCAGCCACGACACCATCAGGACCGCGATCTGGACGAAATTCGCGAAGAAGCTGGTGAAGCCCATCATCTGGCTCGCCGCGTCGAGCAGCGGTTGGCCGGCGTCGAGACCGACCTGGGCGAGATGGCCTGGCTGCAGAAAGGTGGCGGTCGAGATCGTCGAGCCGCCGGCCTTCAGGCCCAGCCCGGCGAAACTGTTGAAGACGATGGCCGACAGGTTGTTGAAGTTGGTGATGATGAAGGCGAAGAAGCCGATGTAGAGGGTCTTCTTCACCAGGCGCTGGAGAATGTCTTCGTCGGCGCCCCAGGCCCAGAACAGGCCCGCCAACGTGATGTCGATGACGATCAGCGTCGAGGAAAGATAGGCGACCTCGCCCTTGATCAGGCCGAAGCCGGAATCGATGTAGGTCGTGAACGTGTTGAGGAAGGTGTCGATGACGCCGACGTTGTTCATCGCGCATCTCCCGAAGTGGTGGTGGCCGGCGCGACGGCGCCCGGGGGCGATGGCGGCAGCGGCCGCGCCGGCCTGCCGAAGAAGCGCCGGCGGTTCTCCTCCCAGACCGCCTCGCAACGCGCATCCACGGCATCCTTGGGACCGAGCGCGCTGCACCGCCGCAGCTCGGCCGTGAGGTCATCGGTTGCTGGAGCGGGGACGGTCGGAAGGGGCTCGACAACGGGCGTCGAGGGATGCCGGTTGATCGCGAAGAGGGTCGCGGCGAAGCACGCGATCAGAGCGACGATCGCGGCGGCGCGGAAGATGTCCGACCGGCCCAGCATCAGCGCGCCTCAGTTGCCGCTGAACATGGTGACGCTGCCGGGCTGATAGCCGCTGCGCGTCGAGAAGGTCTTATAGTTCTGCTGGCCTTGCGCCTCGGCGGCGGCGACGCGCGCCTGCTCCAGCGCGTCGGCACGGCCCTTCGCCGACAACACGGCGACGACGTCGGAGAGCTGCTGGGATTGCAGGGCCAGAAGCTGGTTGCCGGCCTGCGCCGCTTGGAGCGCGCCGGTCGCATTCTGGCTGGCCGACACGAGCGAGGTCATGGCGCTGGAATTGGTCGGGATATTGCCGACCACGCCCGCCTGAACCTTCAGGCTGTCCTCGAAAGCCGCGACCGAATTTTGCCAGCGCTGCTGAGCATTGGCGACCATCGTCGTGGTCGAGCCCATGCCCGCTGCGCTGCCATAGCTGGTCGAATAAGCCTGCTCGATGCGCTGGACGTTGAAGGCGATGTTTTGCGCTTGACCGAGCAGCGACTGGGTCTGTGCGATCGACGACTGAAGCTGGGTCAGCGTCGACATCGGCAGGTTGGCGAGATTGCGCGCCTGGTTGACCAGGCTCGTCGCCTGATTGGTCAACATCTGGATCTGGTTGTTGATCTGCTGCAGCTCGCGCGCCGCCGTCAGCACGTTCTGGCTGAAGTTGGTCGGGTCGTAGACGATCCATTGCGCCGAGGCCGGCGGCACGGCGACGGCCAGGGACAGCACGACGGCGCTTGCCGCCGCCAGATGGCGCAGCTTGATCATTATGACGTCTCCAGGTTGGTCAGCTCGGGAATGAGATCGGCGGCCCAGCGAAGCTCGCGATCGGCGAGCCAGGTGGGCGTAAAGGCCTCACGGCCGCTCTCGGCGATGACGCGCTCGATTGCGGCGTGGTCTTGCTTGGATGACGCGGCGCAGAAGGCGAGCGCGACCGGCCCGAGCCCCAGCTCGAAGAGGCGATTGCCACGGCGGGATTGGCAGTAGTAGTCGCGCTTTGGCGTCGCCCGCGCGAGGATCTCGATCTGGCGATCGTTGAGGCCGAAGCGACGATAGATCGCCGTGATCTGCGGCTCGATCGCGCGTTCGTTCGGCAGGAAGATCCGTGTCGGGCAGCTCTCGACGATCGCGGGGGCGATGTTGCTACCGTCGATGTCGGAGAGCGATTGGGTGGCGAAAACGACGGAGGCGTTCTTCTTGCGCAGCGTCTTCAGCCATTCGCGGAGCTGCTGCGCGAACGCCGGATCGTCGAGGACGAGCCAGCCCTCATCGATGATCAACAGCGTTGGCCGACCATCGAGTCGGCCCTCGATGCGATGGAACAAATAGGTCAGCACGGCGGGCGCCGCGTCGGCGCCGATCAGTCCTTCGGTCTCGAACGCCTGCACCGACGCTGTGCCGAGCTGCTCGCTCTCGGCGTCGAGCAACCGACCGGAGGGGCCACCGACGCAGTAGGGCTGGAGTGCCTGCTTCAGCGCCGTCGATTGCAACAGGACGGCCAGGCCAGTGATCGTGCGCTCGCCCACTGGAGACGACGCGAGCGACGTCAGCGCCGACCAGACATGCTCCTTCGCGGTCGGATCGATCGTGACGCCTTCCTTGGCAAGGATGGACGTCACCCATTCCGCCGCCCAGGCGCGCTCGGCCGTATCGTCGATTCGCGCCAACGGTTGCAGCGAGACCGAATGCTCCGACCCGGCCGACAAGCTACCGCCGAGGTCGTGCCAGTCGCCCCCCATTGCGAGCGCTGCGGTGCGGATCGAGCCACCGAAATCGAAGGCGAAGATCTGGTTGTTCCGGTAGCGGCGGAACTGCATTGCCATCAGGGCCAGCAGCACGGACTTGCCCGCGCCGGTCGGGCCGACGATCAGCGTATGGCCGACGTCGCCGACATGGAGGCTCAGCCGGAACGGCGTGGACCCCTCGGTCTTGCCGAACAGCAGCGGCGGCGCCTGGAAATGCTCGTCGCGTGCCGGCCCGGCCCAGACCGCTGAAAGCGGGATCATGTGGGCGAGATTCAGTGTCGAGACCGGGGGCTGGCGGACGTTGGCGTAGGCATGGCCGGGGACGGAGCCGAGCCAGGCTTCGAGCGCGTTCACCCCTTCCGGCATGCAGGTGAAGTCGCGGCCCTGGATCACTTTCTCGATGAGGCGCAGCTTCTCCGCCGCGATGCCGGCGTCTTCGTCCCAGACGGTGACAGTGGCGGTGACATAGGCTTGGCCCACATCGTCGGAGCCCAGCTCCTGAAGCGCGAGGTCCGCGTCGGCCGCCTTGTTGGCCGCATCGCTATCGACCAGCGTCGAGGCCTCGTTGGTCATCACCTCTTTGACGATGGCGGCGATCGACTTGCGCTTCGCGAACCATTGCCGCCGGATCTTGGTGAGCAGCTTTACCGCCTCGGTCTTGTCGAGGAGGATCGCACGGGTCGACCAGCGATACGGAAAGGCGAGCCGGTTCAGCTCGTCGAGGATGCCGGGATGAGTCGTGGTCGGGAATCCGACCACGGTGAGTGTCCGCAGATGATGGGCGCCGAGCCGCGGCTCAAGTCCGCCGGCGAGCGGCTCGTCAGCGAGCAGCGCATCGAGGTGCATCGGTGTCTCGGGGACGCGCACGCGCTGCTGCCGCGTCGAGATGGTCGAGTGAAGGTAGGTCAGCGTGTCGCCGTCATCGAGCCAGGCGACCTCGGGCACGAATCCCTCGACCAGTTGCAGGACGCGGTTGGTTCGATCGACGAAGCCGTGCAGCAGCTCCCACGGATCGACACCTGTCTGCGACCGGCCTTCATAGAGCCAGCCTTCCACCCGAGAGGCGTCCTCGGCCGGCGGGAGCCAGACGAAGGTCAGGAAATAGCGGCTCTCGAAGTGGGCGCCTGCCTCCTCGAAGGCGTCCTGCCGTTCGAGATCGACCAGGGCCGATGCCGGATCAGGAAACGTCGAATGGGGATAGGTCTGGGCGGCGATCCGCTGCGCCTCGACGAAGATCGCCCAGCCGGAGCCGAGCCGCCGCAGCGCGTTGTTCAGCCGTGCGGTGACGCCTACCAGCTCGGCCGGCGTCGCGCTGTCGAGGTCCGGTCCGCGAAAACGGGCGGTGCGCTGGAACGAGCCATCCTTGTTGAGGACGACACCCTCACCGACGAGAGCGGCCCAGGGCAGGAAGTCGGCTAGGCCTGCAGGACGATGGCGGTATTCGGCAAGGTTCAGCATGGCGGCCTCAGACCCCCAGATGTGCGGGGTAGCGAAGGTGCCTGCGCACCACGTCGACGAATTGCGGGTCGCGTTTCGCCGCCCAGACGGCGGCGGCATGGCCAACTGCCCAGATGAGCGCGCCGGGGATCCAGAGCCGGAGGCCGAGCGCGATCGCCGCCGCCAGCGTGCCGTTGGCGATCGCGACGGTCCGCGGCGCCCCGCCCATCAGGATCGGGTCGGTGAGCGCGCGATGGACCGGCGCGAAGAAGCCGGGCACGTCGGGATCGACGATCGCGGTCATCAGATCAGCGCTCCGCCGGAGAAGCTGAAGAACGAGAGAAAGAAGCTCGACGCGGCGAAGGCGATCGAGAGGCCGAACACAATCTGGATCAGCCGCCGGAAGCCGCCCGAGGTGTCGCCGAAGGCGAGCGTCAGGCCGGTCACGGTGATGATGATCACCGAGATGATCTTGGCGACAGGGCCCTGCACCGACTCTAGGATCGAATTGAGCGGTGTCTCCCACGGCATCGAAGAGCCGGAGGCATAGGCGGCGGGCGCCAAAGCCAGTGTGAGCGTGGTCAGCGTGACCAGCTCGACGAGGCGGCGGCGGGAATGGCGAGCGATGGCGCGAACGCGGTTCATGATAGGTCTCCGAGGGACAAGGGGCCGCCGCCCGCCCCGGCGGACTGGAGGCAGTAATCGCCGGTGGCGGGATCGAGGCCGGCGACGAGAGCGAGTTCTGAGAGGCGGCGCTCCGAGCCGCGGCCGCGCAGCACCGCGACGAGATCGATGGTCTCGGCGATCAGCGCCTTGGGGACGGTGACGACGGCTTCCTGGATAAGCTGTTCGAGGCGACGGATCGCGCCGAGCGCCGTGCCGGCATGGATGGTGCCGATCCCGCCGGGGTGGCCGGTGCCCCAGGCCTTGAGTAGGTCCAGCGCTTCAGCGCCGCGGACTTCGCCGATCGGGATGCGGTCGGGCCGAAGGCGCAGCGAGGACCGGACAAGGTCCGACAGTGAGGCGACGCCATCCTTGGTGCGCATCGCGACGAGGTTCGGCGCGCGGCATTGCAGTTCGCGCGTGTCCTCGATCAGCACCACGCGGTCGGTCGTGCCGGCGATCTCGGCCAAGAGCGCGTTGGTGAGCGTCGTCTTGCCCGTGCCGGTGCCACCAGCGACGAGGATGTTCTTGCGCGACGCGACCGCCCCACGCAGCAACGCCGCTTGACCAGCGGTCATGGTGCCAGCGATGACATAGTCGTCGAGGGTGAAGACGGCGACGGCGGGCTTGCGGATGGCGAAGGCCGGCGCCGTGACGACGGGCGGCAGCAGCCCCTCGAACCGCTCTCCCGTCTCGGGCAGCTCGGCCGAGACACGCGGACGCTCCGCGTGAACCTCAGCGCCGACATGGTGCGCGACAAGGCGCACGATCCGCTCGCCATCGGCGGCCGACAGTGTCCGACCGCTATCCTCAAGGCCGCCGGAGAGCCGATCGATCCAGAGCCGGCCGTCGGGATTCAGCATCACCTCGACGATCGACGGGTCTTCGAGAAAGGCGGCGATGGCCGGGCCGAGCGCGGTGCGCAGCATGCGCGCACCGCGTGAGAAGGCCTCGGAATGGAGCGGAGCAGCCGTCACGATGGTCCCCGTCATTGGCCAATCGCGACACGCGATTGGCGACGGGGATGATTAGAAAAGGCAACAAATAGGGCGATTCAACAAGTATTCAGATGGCGTAGGGGGCAAGCGTATTGGAGAGAAAAAATACTTGCTGGGTGCGGTAGCTCGTCAGTGGAGACAACGTCGTTCGTGATGTCTCCGAGCGATCCTGTATTGGAAACTACGACTCGCGGGCGACGCTGGCCGATACGTCGGAAACGTCGTCCGGAATCTCTTGGCGCAGCTTCGGCCCTTCGTTGAGGCGTCGACCAAGCGTGGCGACAAAAGCGTCGTAGCGCGCTCCGGCCTGCGCTCGCGCGGCCTTGGCCGCCGGTTCGGGAAGCGGCGGCGTGGTGTTGAGCCAAAAGCGGATGAACAGCGCCAGCGTCTCGACACCGATTCCGACATCACGCTCGAGCCGCGCCAGGCGGCGGTCCTGCTGGTCGAGCCGTTTGGCGATCGCCGCCTCCTTCCGCTCGTCCGCATCTGGCGACAGGAACGAGGCGATCGCGGCTTCGGCGATCAGCGACATCGATTGGTCCCGACGCGCGGCATAGGCAGACAAGGCCTGCATGACATCCGGATCGAGATAGACCGAGAGCTGAGCCTTCTTCTTCGCCATGGCCATGCGCGCCTCACATGCCGAGGTCGTCGCCCGGATCGAGCGACGCCTGCCGCGCAAGGCCCTGCATGAGATCGTTCATGCGACCGATCCGCGGCGCCTCCTCCTCCATGTCGTCGGGTTGGTCGAGCACGAATTCATTCTCGATCGGCGCCTGCTTCTCGACCGTTCCTTGGCTGAGCTCCGGCTGCTTCCGGCGATCGGCGTTCTTCGGATTCTCATCGTCGGCGTCCTCGCCATCGGCCGCCGCTGGCGACGGTGGCCGGGGCGGCAAAGGGCGCGAACTCCAGTCGTCGGGGCGCCCCTCCTTCGGCCGCGCCGGGACGAGCGGCGCCACGATCCGCTCCTGAAACCGTCCATCCTCGTAGTAGCGGGCCTTCTTCGCCCGGATCGGATGGACACCCGACACCATGACGATCTCGTCAGTGGGTGGGAGCTGCATGACCTCGCCGGGCGTCAGCAATGGACGCGCGGTCTCCGAGCGCGACACCATCAGATGCCCGAGCCAAGGCGACAGCCGGCTCCCGGCATAGTTCTTCATCGCCTTCATCTCGGTCGCGGTGCCGAGCGCATCGCTCACCCGCTTGGCCGTCCGCTCGTCGTTGGTCGCGAAGCTGACCCGGACGTGGCAGTTGTCGAGGATCGAGTTGTTGGGGCCGTAGGCCTTCTCGATCTGGTTCAGCGACTGGGCGATGAGAAAGCTCTTGATGCCGTAGCCCGCCATGAAGGCGAGCGCCGACTCGAAGAAGTCGAGGCGACCGAGCGCCGGGAACTCGTCCAGCATCAGGAGGAGCCGGCGTCGCCCGACCTTGGCCTGCAGGTCCTCGGTCAGCCGCCGGCCGACCTGATTGAGGATCAGGCGGATCAGCGGCTTGGTCCGGTTGATGTCGGACGGCGGCACCACGAGGTAGAGCGTAGTGGGCCGCTCGCCGGCGACGATGTCGCCGATGCGCCAGTCGCAGCGCCGCGTCACCTCGGCGACCACGGGATCGCGATAGAGGCCGAGGAATGACATGGCCGTGCTCAGCACGCCGGACCTTTCGTTGCCAGACTTGTTCAGCAGCTCCCGCGCGGCAGAGGCGACGACAGGATGGACGCCGGCTTCGCCGAGGTGCGGCGTTCGCATCATGGCGGAGAGCGTCGACTCGATCGGTCGCTTGGGATCCGACAGGAAGGACGCAACGCCGGCCAGCGTCTTGTCCTCTTCGGCATAAAGGACGTGCAGGATGGCGCCGACCAGCAGCGCGTGGCTGGTCTTCTCCCAATGGTTCCGCTTTTCCAGGCTGCCTTCGGGGTCGACCAGGATGTCGGCGATGTTCTGGACGTCGCGCACCTCCCACTCGCCGCGCCTGACCTCGAGCAGCGGATTGTAGGCCGAAGACTTCGCGTTGGTCGGATCGAACAGCAGCACGCGACCATGCTGGGCGCGGAAGCCAGCGGTGAGCTGCCAGTTCTCGCCCTTGATGTCGTGGACGATCGCCGAACCTGGCCAGGTCAGCAGCGACGGGATGACGAGGCCCACGCCCTTGCCGCTTCGGGTCGGCGCAAAGCACAGCACATGCTCGGGGCCGTCGTGGCGGAGATAGCTGCGTTGATAGCGGCCGAGCACAACGCCATCGGGACCGAGCAGGCCGGCCTCCTCGATCTCCTTCGGTTGCGCCCATCGTGCGGAGCCGTAGGTCTCGGCATTCTTCGCTTCGCGAGCCCGCCAAACCGACATGCCGATGGCGACGGCCGCGGCGATGATCCCGCCAGACGCGGCGATATAGGCGCCCTCAATGAAGATCGAGGGAGCGTAGGCGTCGTAGGCGTACCACCACCAGAAGAAGGCCGGTGGCAGATAGAACGGGAAATGCAGAATCTCGAACCAGGGACGGCCGAGTTCGGGCTGAAAGCCGAGCCGCCAGGCGGTCCATTCCGTCGCGGTCCAGATCGTCAAGAGGACGATCCCGAAGACGGTGATGATCTGGCCCCAGAGTATCTTCGTCGCCGACATACCGGTCGTCCTTTCCTGAGATCGATGATGGGAGGCGGCGCTCACAGGCCAAGTCCCCGATTGCGGCCGAAGCCCCAGTCGACGCCGCCATCATCGCGGGCGACGCCGGAGACGTGGCGGCCGAGATGCTTCTCAAGCGATGGGGTCCAGGGCACGAGCCGAAAGCCGAGGCCGTCGTCGATCATGGCGAACCGGCCGGAGGCGAGCGCAAAGCGCTGACGGTATGATCCGGCGACGTACTCGCCGGAGGCGGCCTGGTTGAAGGTCTGGCCCGTCTCGGCCGCAAGCCGCTCGCCCAAGGCTTCGACTTCCCGGCGGCGGAGCGTGCCGATCAGGCCCTGGGAGAAGGTGATGCCCCGCGCCTGTCGCTCGGCCAGCCCTTGGTCGATGAGCTGGTCGGCCCGCCGCTCCAGCGCATCGCGGATCTCGGCGCCGAAGCCCGTCTGGCTAAGGTCGACCGGATCACGCGAGACCGCTTGACGGTCGAGCCAAGTCGCGCCGCTGGCCGTCACCTGATCCTCGATGGCGAGGTCCGACCGCACGGCGAGCGCGACGCGGCGACGCCCTTGCGCGTCGTCGAACTTCCTCAGCTCTACGATCGAGCCGGGCGCGCTGTCGCCGGTGGCGTCGAGGTCGGGGAATTTGATGTGGTGGGTGCGGCCGTCGACGCCGTCGATGACGGCATAGGCGGTGCCTTTCAACTCGTCGTCGAGGCCGCGATCGACCAGCCGACCGATGACGGGCACGTCGAGGCTCTCGCCGGCGAGCACATAGCTCCCGGCCGCGCGCTCGATACCGTGCTCTCGCAAGCCCCGATGTATCCGCTTGATGATGTCGCCGCGCTCGCCGAGTTCACGGAGCGTGGTCTCGGCCGCCTCGTCCATCGTCCACTGGCCGGCTCCGATCTGATGGGCGAGGCCGAGGCTCTCCAGATGCCCCAGGCGGCCGACCTTCAGTGAATGGAACGGGTCCGGCTCCTGGCCCGGAGAGGGCGCAACGTCGATGACGCCATGTCGGCCGCCGTCACGGATGAGCTGGCGGTCGAGCTGGGTCCAGCGCTCGGCCTCGACCTGACGCTCGAGCGCTTGGTGGATATCGAGGTCGCTCCGCAGCCCCAGCTCCCGCGTGACCAGGTCCTGGGCGCGGGCGCGCATCCCCTCCTTGATGTAATCGCGGGAGATGACGAGGTCTTGGCCGTCGTCGGCAACGCCGCGCACGATGATGTGGACGTGCGGATGCTGCGTGTTCCAGTGATCGACGGCGACCCAATCGAGCTTGGTGCCGAGGTCCTTCTCCATCTGGCCGACCAGCTCCCGGGCATAGCCCTTGAGGTCGGCAATCTCCGGCGCGTCCTCGGGTGAGACGATGAACCGGAAGTGATGCCGATCCTTTTCGCACCGTTCGGCGAAGGCCTGGGGGTCGGCGTCCTCGGTCTCCGGGCCGAACAGCCGCGCCTTGTCCCCGTCCCGGGTGACGCCCTCGCGCCGGAGGTAGCCGAGATGTGCGCCGAGCGGCGCCGCCCGGGCGGTGTGGCGCACGACGCGGGCCTTCACCGTCACCAGGCGCGAGCGGCTCGTCAGCAGATGGTTCGCCCGGACAGCGGCGATACGGCCGCGGCCGAAGGTCGAGCGGTTGGAGCTTCTGAGCAGACCTTGCCGCGATACGCCGCCGCCGGCGCGCTGGGCGGCGGCGAGCGCCTGGGCGATGAAAGGCTTTGCCCGCTGACTGCGCGAAGAGCGGATACGGCCTGGCCGGGGCTGGAAGTCGTTCTCCTCAGCCATCGCCGGCCCCGGCAATGTGCGAAAAACAGAGGGTGGGCAATGCGTTGACGGCGCCGCGCACCTTGCGCGCCGGGGCAGCACGTTGCGCGATCGACGAAAAACACAAGCAAAAACAACCGACCGACAGAGCCGCACCTTGCGGCCTTTTATCTGGCCCTCTGTCGGTCGGTTCCTGCACGCCTCCCCTGTCCGCCCTTCCTTCTTCCCGGAAGGACGCTGCGCCGCGCCAGCCTGCGAAACCGCATCCGAGAGCCCCGGGGTAGCCTATCGAGACGCCGAACGCCGTCGCGCCGCCAAGGAAGGCGCATGCGGGCCGAAGCAAGAGCGCGGCGTGATTGCGGGGCAGCAGCACCATCATCGCTTCGGTCCCGCTGCTGAAACTGAGACGAACAGACCGGTGGATTGCGGCGCGATGGCGGAGAGATCGTGCACCGCGACGACGGCCGACGTGTCGCTCGGCGGCTGCTTGGATGTCGCGCGATCGGCAGGTTCAGCGCTTGCCGGCCGCGTTATGAACAGCGGCGCTTGCATCCAGGACAACGGACCGGAGGCCGCCACGAGGACAGGCCCATCGATCGCGCCGTCCCCGACAAAAGGGACGAGCGCCGCGACATAAGCGACCGTCTCGGCCGGCAACGGGCGGTGCCTATCGCGATAGTCTTCGTAGCGACCGGGTCCGGCATTGTAGGCCGCGAGGAAGCCCGGCGATCCGTAGCGGTCGTGCATTTCGCGCAGGAAGGCCGCGCCCGCGAGGATGTTGTCGTGTGCATCGAACGGATCGCGACCAAGACCGTACCGAGCGCGCAGCGCCGCCCAGGTGTCGGGCATGAGCTGCATCAACCCGATCGCCCCCTTGGGCGAGATCGCGCGCCGATCGCCACGGCTCTCGACCCGCATGATCGCCCGTATCCACGCCGCCGGAATGCCGAAGCGCTGGGCCGCCTCCGCGATGAGCCCCGCATAGAGATCGCTCGGCGCGTGCAGCTCGATCCGAGCGGTCTGAGCGTGAGCGACGACGGCGGGCATGCCGAACGCCGTCGCCCCGACGAGCATGATGAGAGCGGCCCGCATGCGCTCAATCCCGCTGGCCGCGCTTGGGCGGGCGGTTCCAGTTCAGCACCCACGCAGACTTGTCGTCGCCGGACTGGAAGAGATTGGCGCGGATCGGCTGATGCAGCGCCGGGTCATCGATGACGAGCGAGACGTATTCGCCTGCCTTTTCGCCGGTGCGTTTCCAGCCCGCGCCGATTTCCGGGCCGTCGGCATCGCCAAGGTGGACCCGAAAGTCGGGCGCATTCTCGGCATCGGAAGATTCGGCCGGAACGAGGGAGAGGTCGCGGTAGAAGAAGAGCGTCTGAATGCGTCCGGTGAAGCCGGATTTGTCGCGGGTGAAGTGACCGATCTGCGCCATGGGAACCTCCTGGGTTGGCGGGTTTGGAAGCGGATCAATCGGTGGCGGCGCGCCATACGAAGCGGCCGTCGCCGGCTTCGTCGGTCCACAACGGGACCGCGCGCGCGACGATCGAAGCGGCGGGGAGCGGGCCGAAATAGCGGCCATCCAGGCTGTCCGGCACGGTGGGGTTCATGAGGAAGACCTCGCCCGGCCGCAGCACGCGGCAGCCGCTCCAGCGCGGCAGTGGACGGCGGAGGTGATCGCGGTCATGAGCGACGCCGACCTCGACCTGATCGACGGTGACGACGTCGCCGTCCCGACAAACGGTCTGTCCGGGTAGCGCAATGACGTGCTTGAGCAGCGGCACGCCCTTGGGCAGGAAGCCGCCGTCGGCGAGGTAGCTCGCAATCGGCTCGGGTGGGCGCACGACGACGAGTTCGAGCGTGTGGAGCGTACCGAGTGGATGCAGCGCATAGAGCCCGGTCGGGGTGCTTGCCGTGGCGTTCCAGATCAGCCGTGGCGCCGGGTGGAAGAACGCGAGGGCGCCGATACCGAGCATCGCGAAGTACGTCGTCATGACGTAGCCGAAGCGGGTCATGGCGCGACGCTCCGGCGCTTGAGCCAGGCGGCATGTTGCGCGCGCGTGTAGGCGCGCGGCTCATGCCCAGCAGCGAGGCGGTTGTGGAGGTGACGCCAGTATTCCGGCGCGGCGTCAGCGGGATCGATGTCGAGCGCTTCGACCGCATCGATCGCCTGCAACACGCGCTCGACCTTCGGCCAGCCATCGACGCGGAGCAGGATCTCGCCGCCGGGGCGGACAAAGGGCAGCGTCTGATAGCGGACGCCGGGCTCGACCGCGCGCACGATGTCCATGCGCGAGACGATCGTGCCGAAGTCGTTCGACGCCCAACGCACGAAGGCGAAGATGCTGCCCGGCTTGAAGCTGGAGACGCTGCGGCGGCGATCGACGATCTTCTCCTCGGCGCGCCGGCCGAAGCGCAGCCAATGCTCGATCGTCTTCTCGATCCAGGTCAGCTCGACATGGGTCAGTGCGACGGTGCGCCGATGCGACGGCGGCACGACGCGCGGCGGCGACTGCTCGTTGTCGTTCATGAGGACTCTCCGGGATCGGCGGGGAATTCGCGTGAGAGGAGGTCGCGGAGCATGTCGGCGACGGTGATGCCGCGCCGGAAGGCGGCGACCTTGATGCGGCCGCGCAGCGCCGGGGTGACGTCGATCGTCAGCCGTGCGCTGAAGGCGGAGGTGTCTTCCGACCGTCTGGCGTTCGCTTCAGGGGCCTTGATCCAATTCTCGGCGTCGCCGGGTCGGGATGCGAAGCCACGTCTGGTGGACCGTTCGCTCACGGCGCGATCCTCGCGACCTCGGCGGCCATCGCGGCGATCTCGCGCGCGGCGACGCCCTGCTGCGCCAGTTCGAAGACCAGGCGGCCCGATTGCGCGGCGTCGGCGAAGACGACGCGCTGGCCTATCGTGCTGGCGAGCACCGGCGGATCGTGATCGGCCAAGGTCTCGGCCGTCTCGCGGGCGATGACAGTGCGGGCGCCGCAACGATTCAGCACGAAACGCGCGGCGAGCTGCGGGCGGTAGATGCGCGCCTCGCGCAGCAGGCCGAGCATCTCGGCGGAGGCCCAGCCATCGAGCGGCGACGGCTGGACAGGGATCAGCACCAGATCGGCAGCGAGCAGCGCCGAACGCATCAGCCCGGCGACGCGCGGCGGACCGTCGATGACGATGTGGTCGACAGTGCGCGCGATCTCGGGCGCCTCGCGGTGGAGCGTGTCGCGCGCGAGGCCGACGACGCCGAACAGCCGTGAGACGTTTTCCCTTGCCCGCTGCTGCGACCAATCGAGCGCTGAACCCTGGGGGTCGGCGTCGATCAGCGTGACGCGCTTGCCATGCAGCGCCCATTCGCCGGCGAGGTGCAGCGCGAGCGTCGTTTTGCCGACGCCGCCCTTCTGGTTGAGGAGGGCGACGATCATCTCTTCCCTCCCGGCTTGCGGCTGAAGGGCAGCGACGGCTGTCGTTGTGAGGGCTCGAAATTCGGTCCGCAGACGCGTTTGTCCGCCGATCGCGCGGGCCAACAACAAGAGTTAGATTCTGAGTTAGACTCTAAGTTAAGGCCGGGAATCGTATTTTCGGGCCAGAGGGTTAGCTGCGGTTTGCACTCCCGAAGTCCCGATAGACGCACGCCTGAAGTCCCGATAGCGGGAACGCCCGAAGTCCCGACCGCATTCACAGCGATATCCACAGGCCCTGTGGATAAGCCGGCAGGCAGGATGCGCAGCATCTCGCGCCGGCCATCGCGCTCGACGCGCAGCCGGTAGCCGGGGAGCGGCTGGCGCGCGGAGATCCGGCGGAGATCGAAGGCGAAGTCGGCGAGCTTGGCGAGGCTGCCGGATTTTTCGTGTAGGTGCGCGAGCTCGAACAACCAGCCTCGGGGCTGGCGGCCGGCGTGTTTGCGGGCGACGCGATAGAGCCACCGCTCGATACCGCCGGTGAGGCGGAAATAGGCCGGGTCGATCGTGAGAACGAGCGAGCGGTCGACGATGCCGCGATAGAACCAGTCGGGAAGGACGAACTCCATCCCCTCCACGCGACCGTCGCGCGTCGTGCATTCCTCCCACTCGTTGATCCAGGAGAACTGGTGTCGCCGCCAGTGCTCGCCGTTGCGAATCGTCGTGCGGATGACGGTCGACTGCAGGCGCGCGAGCGCGCACTTCAGGAGCTTGTAATCGCGGGAGCCGGTTTGACGGCCGATCGCGGTCAGGAGCTGATAGGGCGTGAAGCGCAGAAAGCGCGATGTCTTGAAACCAAGGTTTTCGGCCTCGACGATCTGGCTCGCCGCCCAGATAAGGACATCGGCGTCCCAGATGGTGGCCATGCCGAACTCGAGCGCCGCGTAGACCTCGACGCGGACGTCGCCGGCTTGATAGAGAATGGGGGTCGTGCGCCTGGCTTTGGCCAGCGAGAAGAACGGCCGCTCCATCAGGTCGCGCTGGTCGCGCGGACTGGCGTCGCCGGTGGCGACGACGAACGGTTCGAGCTTGCTCCGTTCGCTGGCGGTGATGAGGCGGCGCGACGACATCGGCGAGCGCCTCAGCGATGCGCGTGGCCGGCGGCGCGGGCCTCGGCGTAGCGGGGGTCCGAGGTCGAACGGCAGGCGGCTTGGTCGGCCCAGGCTTCGAGATCGCCCACCGCGTACACCACGCGACCGCCGAGCTTGCGAAAGGTCGGGCCGCTGCCGTGACAGCGATACTTTTCCAGGGTGCGCGGCGAGATGCCGAGGAGGCGCGCCGCCTCATGGGTTCGGACGTAGCGAGTGGCGAGCTGCGCGGACCTGTCGAGCATGGGAAGCCTCCGTCTTGCCTCGAAGCGCCGCGGCCAAGTCGCGGCATGTCGGGGTCACGGTGGCGGAGGGATCAGGCGTTGGGGGTGGACGAAGATTTTCGGAAAGGTGTGTCCCCCTTCGCGCGACCATGAGCGGACGATGGTCCAATTCGTCACTGGAAGCAGGGATGAATGGAGGAACGGTGCGCGCTGAAAGCCGACTATGGGACTGATCAGCCGCCGCGCAGAAATTTGAGATAGCCGCGTTCGACGAGCGCGATCGAGTCGTGGATCAGACGATTGGCCGAGCGTCGCGCGTGGGAGTCTTTCCACTCGACAGATGGAAGTTGGGCCTGGTCCGAATGCAGGATGATCTCCGCGACGTCGCGAGGACCCCCGCCCATGTCGTGAACGTCGAAGGCGTGAAGAAGCTGGACGAGACGGCGCTTCCGCTGCGCGGTCAGTCGCAACGCCCGTGGGAGAAGGCCGATGGTTTGGCCGCCTACCTTGCGGATGAAACGCGACGCGACATCGAGTCGGAGATCGACCGATGCGGCGCCGAGCGGCAGGAGAATCATGGGGCGTCGAACGGCCAGATCGCTGTTGAGCCGGATGTGAAGCTCGCCGGACCCATCGACGATTACGACCTCACGACCCTCATCATCGGTCCGGTCAGCGACGATCGAGCCGAGCTGGGATGGGTCAAGGGCCACAGGCGCGAATCCGCTCGGCGCTGCATCGAGCAGCAGCGTGCCGGGAGACAGTTCCGGCAGCCAGGTAGTGGGTTCGTCGCCGACCGGGTTGCTCGGGTCGTGAGCGAAACCGCAACCCCCATCGTCGGGCGAAATCCGCGCGAGCGGGCTCCGCATCGACGTGATCGCGCGCGATCTGGCGCTCAATTTGGGCGTAGTCACGCCGGTATTCGGCGTTGCGGCGCAGGAATTCGACGGCGAAGCCGGGGCGTTCGAGGCGATTCAAGTGATCGATCGTCTCCGGCGAGCGCCAATACTGTGTGGGCATGGCGTTTCCTCTCGTCTTGCTCCCCTATTCGGGGAGCTTCAAACCATCCGGAAACGCGGGCTTTGCGCTAGACCCTATGATTGCATCGCGCGCGACGACAACCCGTACAACGGATGTGCGGCGGCTTACTGCGCTCGTGGCTGAAGCAGGTGCCGATAGCCGGTTTCGGTCATCCAGCGGGCGCGGGCCAGGTGGCTTTCATGGACGATTTTGGCACGGCAGGGCTCTTGCGCCGGATCGAGGCCGAAGAGCACCAGCACGACCTCTCGCCAGTCGGCTCCTTCTTCCTCGGCCATCAGCAACCGTAGGTATATCGCCAGATGTTGCTCATCATAGGCGTTCACGCGGTCGGTAAGCGGCGGCCGGTCACAGAAGGGCGCCTCTGTCATTGCGATCTTTCCCCCGTCGAGATCAAAGCAATGGAGTAGGGATTCATTTACCGCAAATTTTGACAGACTTCGCGCCTGATTAAGCCGGTGTCGTGATGCTTATGGCGCATCACGTTGCTCAAATTGACGGTGCAGAGGCACTTGAGACCAGGGATGGATAGCATAACCCGCGGACGAATCGGAATGATCGTTCCTGGAACGATGGTTCCGGCGTCGGCTCCATCATCGCCATGGATCTCAAGGAGGTCATGGCGATCAATCTGCGTCGGTTGCGTCATGCGAAAGGGATGACGCAAGAGGAGTTGGCCGAGCGGGCCGGGTTGAGCGCCCGGTATATCGGGGCGATCGAGCGCGCCGACGTGTCGGCGAGCGTCACCGTCCTGGGCCAGGTGGCCGAAGCGCTTGATGTGGAGGCTACCGAGCTGGTGCGAGCTCCTCATCGCAATGGCGACTCGGCGATTTCAGCCGAGCCTCAACAATAGCGCCTTCGCGCCGTGCGCCGCTCGGTTCGACCTGGGCCAACGGCGGCCCAAGGACTCTCGAAAAAGTCGATGCCCCGCCCGGACCGGCCGGACGGGGCATTGTAGGGAGGTCAGTCGCTCCGGCGGCCGTTGGGGCGGGACCAGATCAGGCTGTAGCCCTCGCCGTCCTCGTCATCGAACAGGTTGGCGAAGATCGGGGCGGTGAAGCTCGGATCGTCGAGCTTGAGGCCCAGATAGTCGCGGCCTTCGTTGGAGCGCTTGGCCCAGGCGGCGCCGATCTCGACCCGGCCAACATAGACGCGGTGGCTGGGGCTGTTGTCGCCGGAGCGGGTGGCTTCGGGGACGATCCGGACGTTCTTGGCCTGGACCGAGAGGGTGACGATTTCGCCGGTGAATTCGTTCGAGCCGGACTTCTTGAAGGTGCCGATGGTCGCCATGGTAGTTCTCCTTAATCTCTGTTTCCGAGCCCGCACCATTGCGGCCTCGATGGTGATCGACGGGCCGGAGGAGATCGACGGCGCACCCCGAAGGGGCTCGACAGCAAAGGAGGAACTTTCTTGTTTCGCGAGGAATGGCGGCGCAGCCGGCAGGGGAAGAAAGTTGTGACGCCGCTGTTGCGCCTTAGGCGGTCGAGGCTTTAGCCGGCCTTCGGCCAGATCAGTCCATCGAAGAGGCCGTTCGGTGCGCTCGGCCCGACAGAGCTGACATCAAGGGGAACGTGGCGATTTTCGAGTCGCCGCAAAGTCAGGCCGGTGAAGGCGACGGCGATCCGAGCCCTGTCCCGGCCACCAACGGATCTCCCGCTTCGAAGATCAGGCTCCGGCTGCACGCTCCATTTCACGCGCATCGTTGGCCGGGTCGCCCGGGCGTCGCCATCTGGTCCTTGCCGCTGTGACGACCGCCAAGACTCCGGCCATGCTGTGGTGGCGGGCTGAACTTCACCGCCGAAGCCCCTCTCTGGGCAGCTTCGATGACGGAGACTGCGGGCATCCCGGATGCCTGATCTGGTCCCGCCCCGCCAACGCGACGGTGTCAGCCCCGCACCAAGCCCTGTCCGGCCGGTCCGGGCGCGGCCATTCCGGTGAAGCGGACGAACGCTGTGACGCTGACGGCGATCGCGCCGATGACGGCGAAGATCGTCTGCCACGTAGGCGAAGGCATCGCCATCTGGGCGATTCCATGCGTGGCGCTGTAACCGGCGACGGCGGCGGGCGCGACGTAAAGGAGGATGATCAGGAGCCGAAGCCACGTCCACGGCACAAAGGCGAGCGCGAGCTGGCCAAGGCCAAAGGTTATGCCGCCGGCCACGACACCCACCGCTATGCCGCCGAGCACGCCGGCTCCCGTGTGGAAGGCCCAGATGCCGATCGTCAGACCGGCGAAGAAGGGCAGCGCGAAGACAGCGAGGTTGAACAGCAGCCAGCAGAAGAAGCCGATGCCGACAATGACGAGCAGTGGTCCGAAGATGATCATGGCGGTGCGCTCCGTGAGATAAAGGTCTGACGGTCGCGCCTTCCACCACCACCACGGCGCGACCACGAATATAGCCGCAAATAGGCGCCGGCGGGAGCAGAAATCCCGCTGGCGCTCTGAGGTTCAGCTTTTGTGGTGGTTCGCCCCTTCATGGTTGGAAGGGGTCGAATTCGTGGATGACGGCAGCGGGATCGCCGTCATATTCGGCGGCCAGCATGACGCCGTAGTTGCCAGTGTCAGCATGGAAGACGACGACGCAGACCATGAGGGTGGTGGCGAGGTTCCAGCCGTTGGCGAATGCGAGGGCTTGAGACATTGATCCGGCTCCTGTGCTGAGGCGGGGCCATCCCCGCGCGACAGGCGCCCGATGTGTCCGGCCGAGGGCGGCAATCACCGCGAAGGCGAAGACAGAGCGGCGGCACGCTCCAGCGTAAGCCGACCCCTTGCGGGTTGATGGCGTCAGGCCCGCGGACGGACCAAGGATCAGCGCTGATAGACGCAGGGATGGCGACCGCCGGCAGGAGCCGCGTCTGAAAGCCCGCGCCAGCGGGTGGAACCTCGTCACCCTCACGGTGCGCAGGCCGATCAGCTAAGGTGTGCTCTCGAGACGAAGTGACGGTCGAGGTGCGCGGCATGGCGGAGTTCACGGGGCGCGACCTGCACCTGGTGAAGAAGGCGCTCGCCATTGCGGTTTTGGCGATCGAGCGGCAGCCAGGGCCTTTTCAATCGGCGTCCGATCAGAGCGACATGAAGGCGCTCCTCGACGGCCTGATCGAGAACGATGCGGAGTTGGCGCACTATGCTCGTGCGGCCCGGATCGCGGTCACGGGTGAACCGGATTGAAAGGCGGTTTTGCGGAAGGCCGATAATCCGTCTCGGTGGATCCACGTCACTGCGCAGGAAGGGCAAGGCGGCGCTCACGCGCCGCCGAACTTCCAGACCGGGATACCGAGCTTCTTGGCCTTGTCTGCAAGGTTGTCTTGGATGCCGGTGCCGGGGAAGTGCATCACCCCGATCGGCAACACCTCCAACATCGCGTCATTGCGCTTGAACGGCGCGGCCTTGGCGTGTTTCGTCCAGTCAGGTTTGAAGGCTATCTGCGGGACTTTGCGGTTGTCGGCCCATTTGGCGGCGATCAGCTCGGCGCCCTTGGGCGAGCCGCCGTGCAGCAACACCATGTCCGGGTGCTTGGCGTGGACCTGATCGAGCTTGCCCCAGACCAGCCGGTGATCGTTGAAGTCGAGCCCGCCGGTCAGAGCCACCTTCGGCCCCGCGGGCAGAAGCACTTGGTTGTCGGCGCGCCTCTTCGCCGCCAGGAAGTCGCGGCTGTCGATCATCGCCGCGGTGAGGTTGCGATGGTTGACCTTCGACCCGTTGCGGGGGCGCCAGACCGAATGGGTGTGGTGCTCGAATTGGTCGGCGGCTTGGTCGCGCATCAGCTCGAAGGCATTGCGGCGTTCGATCAGCGTCTGCCCTTCCGCCGTCAGGCGCTCCAGCTCGACGGACTTGACCTCACTGCCATCCTGTTCCCGTTGCGAGCGCTGCTGCGCCAGCTCGTTGTCGTCGAGTTCGCGCTCGATCCGGTCAACGGCCCGGTGGAAGACGTTCACCGTCGACCAGAGCAGATCCTCGAGGTCGGGTTCGAGGCGGGTGTCTAACAGCGCCACCACGAGGGCGTCGAAGATGTCGGCGATGCTGCCGGCGAGGATCTGTGCTTCGGGAAGCGGCCTGGGATCGGGTTCGTCGTGGAAGGGACGGTAGCCATAGAGCTGGAGTTCGTGGAGGACCTGGTCGGTCGGGGATGAGCTGTGGTGCGGCTCGAAATCGTCGTCGTGGTCGGTGGTCATCGCGGCTTTCCTCGTCGGATCGACCGCGCCCATCGCGGCCTTCATGGCGACGAAGGCGGCGGGCGGAGCGGACCTGCACCCGCAGCGTGAGCTGCGGGCCGGAGCCTCGGCGGAGGACCGAAGGGGGCCGACTATTTTGTCTCGCGATGTAAAGGCGGCTTTGCCGCCGACGGAAAATAGTCGGCCTACAAGGTTGCCGGTCCGGGCCGTTTGCCGCCCGATCGCCCTCTCGGAAGGCCGTAGGCGTGGTCCTCTCCGACGCTGACGGAAAGCATGACCGCCGACCCTATGGCGACGACGCTGCCGCGCTCCATCCCCGTTCCGGCTATGCCGCTAGATCCATGAAGCGGGCGACATCCTGCACGGCGATCTGCATGCGGCTTGCCGCCCGAAGCGTGTCGATCCCGAGCAAGCGGAGATCCTCGTTGAAGTCGCCGAGCCGCGGCGAGATCACGATCGCCTCGATCCCGGCCGCCTGCGCGCGTTCGATCAACGTCGCCATCGCGCCGTCACCGGCAGGATCGTCGTCGCGGGCGATGTAAAGCCGGCGCAATGTGTCCGGGAACAGGATGGCCGAGAGATGCGCCGCCGAGAGGGCTGCGACCATTGGCATGGCGGGTAGCACGCACCTGAGCGACAGCATCGTCTCGATGCCCTCGCCGGCCGCCATAACCTCGCCCGCCACGCCAAATCGAACGGCGTGACCAAGCAAGTCGCCGATCGCCCGCCTCGGGGTGTCGATCGGCGCCTTGCCGAGCGTCGCCTCGGAGAAGCCGCCCGGATCGAGCCAGGTGCGATGCGCCCCGGTTAGATAGCCCGCGAGATCGGTGACGGAGGCGATCATCGCCGGCCAGGTCTCGGTGGGGCTATGGTCGTCAGGCCGATAGTAGCAGCGCGGGTGGAAGCGCAGGCTTCCGGTTCCGTGCAAAGCCGTAATGCCGCGATTGCGGAGATACGTTTCTACGAGAGTACGAGACATCGGCAGCGACATGGCGAACAGTCGACGTGCCGCTTCCGGCGATCCGGTCTGAGAACTGGGCTTGTGCGCGCGCGGACGATCCGGCTCCGGTTCGAGATGCGGCAGGCTGAGAAACGAACGCGCCTCATCGGCGACGTCCTTGAAGTCGACCAGGCCGCAGCTTTCGCGGATGACGTCGAGCAGGTCGCCATGTTCGCCGGTGGCGGCGTCGGTCCATT
Source organism: Candidatus Rhodoblastus alkanivorans (assembly GCF_022760755.1). Classification (NCBI taxonomy): domain Bacteria; kingdom Pseudomonadati; phylum Pseudomonadota; class Alphaproteobacteria; order Hyphomicrobiales; family Rhodoblastaceae; genus Rhodoblastus; species Candidatus Rhodoblastus alkanivorans. The sequence goes on along the minus strand of NZ_JAIVFP010000001.1, from coordinate 96,360 downwards.
TGCCGGCCGGCCCTTTCACTGATTCCTTGAGCCTCACGAACATCGAACGGCCCGGCGTATTGCGGACATCACCCACCAGCCAGTAGCGGCCCTCCCGGCGTCCAGCGGATAGGTAGTGGCGGCACACCGCCTCGGCGTCGCGCGCGAGGCGGTGTGCCAGTTCGGAGGCGTCGTGGCGGGCCATCACGCGGCTTCCCGCTCGCCGATGCGCTCGACCGGATAGTGGTCGAGCACCTTCGTCAACACGCCAGCGCCGGTCGCATCCGTCGGCACGAACATGCGCAGCTTCCAGGAGATGATCTCGCTGAAGAGGCCGTAGGCGCGCAGGCGAGCGCGCATGGTGTCGGCGAAGCCTGACAGCTCAATGCGGTGAGCGCCCATGACGCGCACCCGATGGAGCTGCAAGCCGTCGGCGAGGTCGAGGACGGTGCGTCCCTCGATCAGCGCCGCGAAGGCCGCATCCGGCGTCATGGTGATCGCCCCGGTCAGCGAGGCGTTCGCTGCCCAGGCCGGCGAGACCCTGCGGCCGATGATGCGTTCGCCTGCGTCGGTCTGTAGCCGATAGACGCGGGTCGACTCGTTCGGCAGGCGCTTCCAGATCGGCAACAGCAAGCCGGCGACGATGTGGATCGTGCTGTCGGCAAACTCGGGGACCTCCGACACTTCGCGAGTCCATGCCGCCGCGAACGCCTCGCGGTCGGCCGCCTGCCAATGGCTCTCGTCCATCATCTTGAGCGAGGCGTGATGGTGTTCCATCGGCCGGATCAGCCGAACGCGGCGTTCGATCTCGCCATCGTCCAGCATCAGGCTCGGCGCCGGGACTTGCACGGCGGCCCGGCCCGAGCGCTCGTTGATCAGCAGGATGGCGCGGGGATCGGCGAGGTGATCGAGCGCGTCGTCCAGCGTCACCGGATGATTGCGCCGGCGCTCGGTGATCGTGAGCAGCCGGGTTTCCGCGCCCGTCGCGGGATGGGTGTAGATCGCGCGGCGATCGGTGACGACGAAGCTCTCGGCCCGCAGCGTCTCCAGGCCGACGTCATAGACGCCGCTGGCGATGGCGCCCTCGATCTTGGCGTTCAACAACTGCTCGAACGCCGTGAACAGCACGCCCTGAAGGTCGATGGTGAGCGCCAGCAGGCGGTTGAGAAAGGTCGTGATCGGCGGCAGCTCGTCCTTGATGCCGCCTGTGTCCATGAGCTTGAGGCCGGTGGCGTCCTCGAACATCTGGAGCGAGCAGTCTTCGATCTTGCCGCGCACAAGCAGCAGATAGAGCTGGCGCAGCGCGTCGCGGGCATAGTGGGATTCCAGATTGTCCTCGGGCCTGAACAATCCCTGTCCGCCGGTCTGGCGCTGACCGCGGGTGATGGCGCCCAGCGTGTCCAAGCGACGGGCGATGGTCGAGAGGAAGCGCTTCTCGGCCTTCACGTCGGTGGCGATCGGTCGGAAAAGCGGCGGCTGCGCCTGGTTGGTGCGGTTCGTCCGCCCGAGGCCCTGGATCGCGGCGTCGGCCTTCCAGCCGGGTTCGAGCAGATAGTGGACGCGCAGGCGGCGGTTCCGCGCCGACAGCTCGGCGTGGTAACTCCGGCCCGTCCCGCCCGCCTCCGAGAAGACGAGTATGCGCTTCAGGTCGTCCATGAAGGCGGCGGTCTCGGCGAGATTGGCGGAGGCGGCGCGGTTCTCGACGACGAGGCGGTCGCCCTTGCGCACCACGCGGCGCGAGCGTCCGGTCACTTCGGCCACGAGGTCCGTGCCGAAGCGCTGGACGATCTGGTCGAGCGCGCCGGGCACTGGCGGCAGCGAAGCAAGCCGCTCGATCAGCTCGTTACGACGGGCGACGGCCTCGCGGCTCTCGACCGGCTGGCCGTCGCGGAATACGGGCCGGGAGGAAAGATTGCCCTCACTGTCGGTGAACGGCTCGTAGAGCTGCACCGGGAAGGAGTGGGCCAGGTAGTCGAGAACGTACTCGCGCGGCGTGATATCGACGCGAACGTCGCTCCATTCCTCGGTCGAGATCTCGGCGAGCCTGCGTTCCATCAGCGCCTCGCCGGTCGAGACGATCTGGATGACGGCGGCGTTGCCGTCCGCCAGATCCTGATCGATCGAACGGATCAGCGTCGGCGTCTTCATCGAAGTCAGCAGGTGGCCGAAGAAGCGCTGCTTGGCGCTCTCGAAAGCCGAGCGGGCCGCCGACTTCGCCTGCCGGTTCAACGTGCCGGTCTCGCCGGTGATGTTGGCGGCCTGCATCGCGGCGTCGAGATGGTTGTGGATGATGGCGAACGCGCCGGCATAGGCGTCGTAGATGCGGCGCTGCTCATCGGTGAGCGAGTGCTCGACCAGCTCGTATTCGACGCCGTCATAGGAGAGCGAGCGGGCCGTGTAGAGACCGAGCGAACGCAGATCGCGGGCGAGCACTTCCATGGCGGCGACACCGCCATCCTCGATCGCCTCCACGAACTCCGCGCGGGTGGCGAAGGGGAAATCCTCGCCGCCCCAGAGGCCGAGCCGCTGGGCATAGGCGAGATTGTGGACGGTGGTCGCGCCGGTGGCCGAGACATAGACCACGCGCGCGTCCGGCAGCGCGTGCTGCAAGCGCAAGCCCGCGCGGCCCTGCTGGGAGGGCGCGACATCGCCGCGTTCGCCCTTGCCGCCACCGGCGTTCTGCATGGCATGGCTCTCGTCGAAAATGATCACTCCGTCGAAGTCGGAGCCTAACCATTCAACGATCTGGCGGACGCGCGAAAGCTTCTCGCCGCGGTCGTCGTACCGCAGCGTAGCGTAGGTTAAAAATAGGATGCCTTCGGCGAGCCGGATCGGCTTGCCTTGGGGGAAGCGCGAGAGTGGCGTGATGAGCAGGCGCTCCATGCCGAGCGCCGACCAGTCGCGTTGCGCGTCCTCGAGCAGCTTGTCGGACTTGGAGATCCAGACCGCCTTGCGGCGCCCCTTCAGCCAGTTGTCCAGGATGATGCCGGCCGACTGGCGGCCTTTCCCGGCGCCGGTGCCGTCACCCAGCATGAAGCCCCGGCGAAAGCGGACGGCGTTCGGCGCATCGTCGCGCGCGGCGGTGACGAGATCGAAGGTCTCGTCCACCGTCCAGGCGCCTGCGAGATAGTCGCCATGCGCTTCACCAGCATAGATCACGGTCTCGAGCTGGGCGTCAGACAGGACGGCCTCGCTGACGAGACTGATTGGGAGGCGCGGCCGGTAGCTCGGCTTCGGCGGTGCGACCGAGGACATCGCGGCGGATTGCACCAGCTTGGTGGGATGGGCCTGGGCTCCGGGAATCCGGATCGATTGGAGCCGGTATTCCTCATAGATCGCGTCGCTGAGACGCGCGCCCTCTGGCGGCGTCCAGTCGATTGTCTCATAGGCGAGATCGACCGCCTCGGGGTCGGCGACAGACGGCTTGGCCGGTTGCGCCGCAGCAACACGGGCGAGATAGCTGCGCACCGTCCGCGACGCGGCGGCTGACACGGGGATGGCGAGGCTTGGCGCGGGCGTCAGACGCGCCGGAATTTGCTCGGCGATCCAGCTCAGCAACGTGGCGACGTCGGGGGCCATGCCCCGTGACGCCGGCAAGGCGGACGGGTCGTCAGCCGGCGCCTTGTCGAGGACGATCAGCCGCGTGTCGATGCTCGTGCCGTGCTTGGCATAGACCGCCCCATCGATCGCGGCGGTGAAGACGATGCGGCCGCGCTCCTGCAAGCGGATGAAGGTGTCGCGCCAAACCGGAGCGTCGGGAGAAAAATTCGCGCCGGTGATCGCCACCAACCGCCCGCCATCGGCGAGACGCGCGAGCGCCGAAGCGATGTGGCGATAGGCGGTGTCGGCCATACGGCCAGTCACATTGGCCATCGCCGAGAACGGCGGGTTCATCAGCACGACGCTCGGGACGACGGCCGGATCGAGGTGATCGTCGATCTGGGCGGCGTCGAAGCGCGTGACGGCGACCGCCGGAAAGAGGGAGGAAAGGAGATCGGCTCGGGTCTCGGCCAGCTCGTTCAACACGAGCGCCCCGCCGACGATCTCGGCCAAGATGGCGAGGAGCCCGGTGCCGGCCGACGGCTCAAGAACGCGATCTGCGGGGCCAATGGCAGCCGCGGTCAGCGCTGCCAGGCCGAGCGGAGTCGGGGTCGAGAACTGCTGGAAAGTCTCGCTTTCGGTGGAGCGGCGGGTGTGGGTGGGAAGAAGGCCGGAGATCTTGGCCAGGGCGGAAAGGCGCAAAACCGGAGAGTCGGCTTTGCGGAACAGCACCTTTCCGTATTTGCGCAGGAAGAGGACGGTCGCCGCCTCGCAGGAGTCATAGGCCGTCTTCCAGTCCCAGGCGCCCGAGGCGTCGGATGCGCCGAAGGCCGCTTCCATGGCGGCGCGCAGGATCGTGGCGTCGACGCGCTGGCCACGTTCGAGATGCGGGAGAAGCTGCTCTGCAGCAGCGATGGTGGCGAGCGCAGCGTCGGAAGCGCAGGCGGACGAGATCACCGCGGCCTGGTCGGCCGCGATCGGGGACAGGTCGTTCATGAAGGGAGCCTCGGGAGAGCGGGAACGGGTGAGCCGGCCAGCGCTCTCTCTCGGACCGCACCGGCTCAAACCCGTCCCGGCCGACCTCTTCCTCTCAGCGTCGCGGCCGTGGCCGACATGAGAAAAGGCGCCCCGCTGGAAGGCGGGGCGCCGGAATCAAGGCAATCATCAGTATCCGAACTGCCAGGACGGCCAAGCCTGGCCGTCGTCCGCGACGGCGACTGCCTCGGCCAGATAACTGGTGTCGCCTTCGACGACGGTGGGTTCGGCAACCGGCGTTTCGTCGATGACGGCGACGCGGCACACCTGGCCGTCTTCGACTTCGACATGGACGGGGACGAGGTACTGAAAGACGATGCGTCGCGGTCGGGAGGCAGGGTTCTCGGTCATGACGCGCCTCCGTCTGTTTGCGGATCTGGCACGCCAGCGATGATCGCCTCGGCCTTGGCGATGGCGCCATCCAGGCGGTGACGCCAGAACGCCCCGTCGGCCGGCTCGCTGTCGGGTGGATGGGCCAAGACCTTGAGCAAGCCGAGCAAAACCTCGAAATGCGCGGCCTTGCGCTGAATCTGTTCGCCGATCCGGGAGGGAACGTCCAGCGCGCGGCCGCTGTAGGCGGCGTCGCGTCCTTCCCAGACCCCGGTGACGTAGGTGTCGCCCGAGGTCTCGACATCCGACTTCTCATCGTCCCAGCCTTCGTCGGTGATGGCGAGATCGCAGGCCTGGTCGAGCGTCTCGGCTTCGTAGGTCCGTTGCCGATAGACCGGCAGACGGTAGGTGGTCTCGATGGTGAAGAGGGGCATGCTGGCCTCCTGAATCCGCAAAGCCCGGTGCATGACCGGGCTGTTGGTTCGGTTGAACCGAGAGAGGAGCGGGACGGCCGGAGCCGCCCCGCGTGGTGATGACGTTACTCTGCCGCGATCATGTGCGGCTCGTCCGTTTCGTCGGCGGAGGCTTCCTCGTCGTCACCGGCGAGGAATTCCGGCAGGGTTTCACCGTCGGCACCGCCCTGTGCGGGTTCGCCGGCCGCCGCCTCCTGCGTGTCCGCCATCCTGAGCGGCTCAGGCAACCAGCCCGTCTCGGCCAGGAGCCGTTCGGCCTCTTTGGCCATGTCGCCCTTCTTCAGATGGTCGATGAGCTGGGCAGCCCGCTCGCCAGCTCCTTCGCGCACCGCCTCCAGGATGCGGCGCTTCGGCACGCGGCCTAGATAGTTCTCGACCGTTGGCCGCCAGCCGGCGTCGACCATGTCGAGATCGACGGCCCTGGCGATGCGGTCGGCGTCGGCGATGCGTTGCTCGACGGAGTGGGACGAGACACCCGCGCCGTAGCGGTCGCCTTTCTCGTAGAGCGCGTTGACGCCGAACGACGCGCAGTGCGCGAAGAGCGCGGCCTGCTCGTCGCCAGTGAGGCTGGTTAGCCAGTCCCAGAGGTCGGCCTTGTCCTTCGGCATGCGCTCCTCCCACGCCTTACGGCGCGCATCGATCGCCTTGGCCGCGGGCGTGCCCTTCAGTCCCTGGGCCTGCGCTGGGAAGCTGGTGCTTCGCACCGACACTTCCATCGCCGTGCCGTGGGCGAAGTAGCGGGAGAAGACATCGAGGCAGAACTTGTGCAGCACCGCCTGGAACGCTACCGACGGCGTGTTGGCGAGCTTGTCCTGCAGCGCCAGCGTCCGTTCGGCTGTGAGCTCGGTCACCAGACGGTCCGGAAGCGGCTTCACCGCATCGTCGTCCTCGTCCTCGGGCTCGGAGACCTGACCGCCGATCGTGATGACGGCGCGCTGAAGAACCGGCGCCGCAGGTTCCGCTCCGTCCGGGGACGCAACGAAGGGTTCGCCCTCGACGCCCTGCTCCGGCTCGACCACGGGCGCCTCATCCTCGGGACGGACGTAGCCACGATCGACGGACAACGCGCCTTCGGCATCGACGCTGACGAAGACGCCGGCACGGGCGATGTCGGCGGGGTCGAAAGTGACGGGACGATCGTCGAAGGCAGCGAGCGCCGTTTCGATTTCTCCGAGCCGCTCGTCCACCTCGTCGGGCAACTCGTCTGCTCCGTCATACTCGGCTTCGAGCTTGGCGTATTCGGCGTTGAGCGCGTCGATCGTCGCCTGCTCCTCAGGCGAAAGGTCGGCAGCCACTCCCTCCAACGCACGGAGCCCGCGCGTGTGGCCATAGGGAAAGTCGACCGCGACCTCGATCCACTTCCAGCCCTCGGCCGCGATCTTCTCGGCCTCGGTCTTCAGCTTCTCAGCGAAGAGGCGATCGAGCAGCGCCACGTCCTCGAGCCAGCCACCATCGTCGGACTGGAACAGGTCGCGCAGCGTCACGCCGCCGGCCGCCTCGTAGGCATCGAGACCGACGAATATCGCCCGGCGGTCCGAGGCACGCACCGTCTTCTCCGTCAGCATGCGGCGGATCTGATAGGGCTCCTTCTGCCAGGATCCGGAGATCGCCTGCCACACCTGCTCCTGGCGCGCATGGTCGGACGTGACCGTGAACGCCATCAACTGCTCCAGCGACATGCCGTCCTCGGCGTAGAGATCGAGCAGGGTCGGCGAGACGGACGCCAGGCGTAGTCGCTGCTTCACGACGTTCACGCCGACGAAGAATGCCGCGGCGATGTCCTCTTCGGAGCGTCCCTTCTCGCGCAGGGCCTGGAAGGCGCGGAACTGGTCGAGCGGATGCAGCGGCGCACGCTGGACGTTCTCGGCCAGCGAATCGTCCTCGCCGAGGATGTCGGTGCCAGGATCGCGGACCACGCACGGAACCGGCGCGGTCTTCGCCAGCCGCTTCTGCTTCACCAGCAGTTCGAGCGCCCGGTAACGGCGGCCGCCGGCCGGAATCTCGAACATGCCGGTCTCGGCGCCCTCGGCGTCGAGGACCGGCCGGACGTTGAGGCTCTGAAGCAGCGTACGCCGGGCGATGTCCTCGGCCAGCTCCTCGATCGAGACGCCGGCCTTCACGCGCCGGACGTTGGACTGGCTCAGCACCAGCTTGTTGAAAGGAATGTCGCGCGAGGACGACAGGGTGATCTTGTGAACGGCAGTCGCCATGGGATGATACTCCGCGACGGGCGGCCGGGGACTCTCCCTCGACCTCCAAACCCGTCACGAAGACCGGCGCAGCCCTCTTCCTCTATTCCGGCCGTAAAGCCGTAAAGCCGGAAAGCAGGAGAAGCGGGACTGCGCCTGCACGGTTTCACCGAAGCGGCGCGGTGTCACGCCGCCGCCGTCATGTCTTCGACGTCGTCATGGGAGGTTGCAGCCACGAGCTCGTCGCTCGCGGGTAGGAAGCCGAGCAGGAAGTCCGCTGACTTGCTCGCCTGAGACGCGGCGCGGACAATGGCGCGGTTGTCTTCACGCAGAACCTCGGCCCAGGAGCCGATGTAGTCGACGTGCCGCACGGTCGGGACGATGCCGAGGGCCGCGCAGCAGAACGCCGCCGAGATTTCGGCGACCAACTCCTCGAAGGCGTACTTCTTCGAACCGAAGGAGCCTGAAAGGTCGCGGTTCAGGCGATGCGACGCTCCACTGGCGTGTGAGCATTCGTGAAGGGCGGTTCGATGCCAATTGATCGGCTCGAAGAAGGCTTGGGGCGGCGGCACCTGCACGAAGTCCTGCGCGGGTACGTAGAAGGCGCGATCGCCTCCGATGCGAAAGTCGATGCCGCTCGCCTTAATAAGCGCCGCTACCTTGGGCTCGATCAGGCCCGGCTCGGGCGGTGGAGCGGCGACCGCGACATCGTCGGGAAGCCCCTCGCATTGCGAAGCGTTGAAGACCGTGAAGCGCTTTAGGAACGGAATGGCCTGCGCATCCTCGCCGGTCTCGCCGGCGCGTTGCTTCTCGTCGTCGGGGATGAAGCGGTCGGCATAAACGACAGTGGTGCCGTGTTCGCCGCGCCGCACATGGCCGCCGAGGGCCAGCGCCTGGCGGAAAGTCAGCCAGCTCTGGCAGGGATAACCATGCTGGACGACAGTGCCCCAGAGAATGAGCACGTTGATGCCGGAATAGCCGCGCCCCGTGGCGGCGTTCTTCGGCATCGCAAGCGGCGCCTTCGCCGCGGCCGTACCCCAGGGCTGGACCCAGGGCAGCCGCCCAGCGTCCAACTCGCTGATGATCTTTGTGGTGATCTCGTCATACAGGCTGGCGCGGCCAGAGCCGGTCTCGTGGCGGTGCTTGAACATCGCGGGTCTCCGCGACGGGTGCCAGGAGCCTCTCTCCCAGCCCTCAACCCGTCACGGAAAACCCGGTCCGCACTCTCACTCTCCGGCTATGCCGGCGCCAGGGATGGAAGCCCTAAGGGGGAAGACCCGGCTGCCGGGGCTTCCGCTTTGCCGACAGCCCGGCCCAGCGGGCGGCGCGCCTCAAGGGATGCGATCGAACCATGGGCATCGATGTAGCACGCGCTTCATTTTGTACGGGGGACTTCGAGAACGGTCTCGACGTGGCTATGGTTCTGACCCGCTAGGAAGTCCTGGTTCGAGCCGAATTTGCAGATCGCCGAGCAGGCTTGGGTCCATGCCCTCGCCGGCGAGAGTTTGCAGATAGTCGAGCAGATCGTCCTGCCGCGGTTGACCAAAGGCCAGGCGATAGACCGTGAGGCTGCGTTTGAGCCAAGCGAGTCGCGTGACTTCCCGGCTGAACGGCAACATCGGCACGCGCCGTTCGACCCTCACGGAACCTTCGTAGATCCAATAAGGGATGAGATCTGTGTCGACCGCCGCCTCGGATCGCGCGCGCTCGAACATCAGCTTCCACGGATCGTCAGGCGCCTGCCCATAGCCCCTGACGACACCGGCTTGGCGCTCGGCCAGGTTGAGGCGCACGGCGTGCCCCTTGAAGCGGTGGACGCGGCCTTCCCGCTGTTCGAGGTCCACTGGGTTGCCCGGCAGGTTCCAGTGATAGACGCGATAGCAATAGGGATGGAAATCCAGCCCCTCCTGGCCGACCGACGTGGTGGCGAGAACGAACGGCCGGAACGGCGAGTTGAACGCATCGCGCACGCCTCCGAGCCGGGCGACGGCGCCATCCTCGTCCTTGTAGTCGGCGAGCCGCATCGCGAAGCGTCCACGCATCTGGAATTTGCTGATGGCGAGGGCCTCGCCATCGACATGCACGTCATCGACATCGATCTGCGACGGGCGGATGGCCAGGGCCTGGGCCATGGCGCGCGCGACGCCGAAGGCGCGTTCCTCGGCCGGGCGGGCTCCGAGACCTTCGGCATCGACAAGGTAGTGGGCGTATTCGTCCAGGACGGCCTGTAGGTTGTGCTCGGCGCAATAGACCAGCACGCGGCGCCAATAGTGATCGTCGGTATCCCGCCGCAGCAGGGCGACCGCGTCATGCTGGTTGAACAGCGCCCTGAACGACCAAGCGACTTCAGCGGCGGCGCTGAGCAGGCGCGGGTCGTCCCACGCCAGCTCGGGCGCGATCCGCTTGAGGGCGCGAAGCGCGCAGACGGCCGGACTGCCGAGCGCCACGTCGACCAGCAGGTCTGGAAGATCGGCGGACGATGCGCCGATGTCGTGCGCCTTCACCGCCGCCGCAAGCTCGGCGACATGATCCTGAAAGGCGTCTTCGCTCGCCAGGGCGCGCATGCCATGGGGCGTCTCCAGCCAGGCGCGGGACCGCGCGCCCAGCAGGTCATCGACCACGGCGGGAGCGGCCCACTCGGCGCTGTTGGCGTCCTGCCGCGACGCCGCCCCTTTTCGCAGAGCCTCGAGGGCGGGCTTGAGGCGGTCGACGATGGCGGCGCGCATGTCCTCCTGCGACAGGGCGGTCTCGGTTTCACTGAAAACCGCGAGCGGATCGGCCAGCTCGGCCAGAGCCGGCGATGGATAGATCAGGAGCAGCGCGCGCAAACCCACAAGCCGCCCCTGATCCTGTCGGAACTGCAAGGGGCGCAGACGATGTTGCTCGAAATAGCGTCGGCCGGCTTCGCCGACGCCCATGCGCCGTTCGGCTTCATAGGACAGCAGGGCTGCAATCGCGTCGGGCACCATGGACCAGGCCGAAAATATCAGCGCCTTGGTCAGCGGCGTGCCGGATCGCGCGTCGCCGTAATAGGGCATGGCGGCAGGTATCCAGAGATTCTGTTCGAGACGCTGGCCGAAGATGTCGTCCATGATCGCGCGCATGCGGCCATTGGCCGGCTCCAGCGGCGCATAGGCGTCGATAGCGTCGTGATCGAGCATGGTCGGCCGAGCGGCCTGGATGGCGTCTCGGAGGGGCGCCGAGGGCGCCTCCGCCTCCTCCGTCAGAAGCTGCTTCAGGCTGTAGTGGCGCATGAAGTTGAGCAGGTAAGGGGCGGATTTCCAGTATTCGATGATCTCCGGCGCATCGAGCGTGCGGGCCACTTGCGACAAGGCCGACGCCTGCGCGAGATCGGCGGGGTCGACCGAGACCGTGATGGCGGGCTCGCTCATCATGGAGTCGCGTTCGATCGTGGACGCGACCCGCTCGGTTCGGGCAATCACTTTGCGCAGGCGCTGTTCGATGGCCTGGCGCGCCTCAACCGCTGCAGCGTGCGATTGCGGCAGGGTATGCAGAAGGCTGCGGAAAGCGCGCATCTCGCGCGAGAGCGTGGCTGCCACCTCCGGCCCTTTTTCGCGGCCATAGAGGAAGCTCAGGGTTTCGAGGAAATCCTGATAGTGGTCGCCTTCGTCGGGCTCGTCGCCGGCGAGCGTGAGCATCCGATAGGGCGTGGCGGAGAGCAGCAGGGTGCGGGCGGCGTGCCCGTCGCCGCCCGAGTAGTCGAACAGTTCGCGCGCGAGGATCGCCGCATCGCTGTCGCCGTGCAGCAGATCCCGAAACCGCTGGAACTCGTCCATGATGATCAGGTCGGGTTGCAGCGCGTCCACGCAGGCATGGGAGAGCTTGGCGCGCAGCCGGGCGACCAGGCTGTTGCGCGGCTGCGTCATCTCCGGGGGATAGCTGTCCCGGCGACGCGGGAAGAGTTCGCAGACCCGTTCGAGTTCCTCGAAGAGGTCGCGATCCGCCTGCACGTCGCGGCGGAAGCGCTCGATGATGCTCTTGTCGACGCCTTCGAGGGTGAGCGTATCCACCGCACGGTTCCAGCCGTCGATGCCGGCCGTGACCTGCAACAGATTGTGCAGGCCCCGCGGGCGCGAAACGAGGTCGTGCAGGAGATGTTGCAACAGGGCGCGTTCCTGCGTCACGCCCGTCGCGGAGCGCAGATCGAAGGTCGTGCCCGGCGTCAGGCTGATGAAGTTCACCTTGTTTGCGTCGAGGCCGACCTGATCGCGCAATTGCAGGGGAACCAGGGTCATGCGGGTCGGCAGGGCCAGCTCGCGCCGCCCGAGGACGTTCAGCCGATTGAGGTTCTGGGCGGCGATCGCCTGGTTCGAGCAGATGTAGAGGATGTCGATCCGCTTGGTGCTGTCCCACAGGTGCTCGATCATGCGGGCGATGACGCCGCGCGCCACCATCGTCTTGCCGAGGCCGACTTCGTCGGCGACCAGGAACTGGCGGACAGGATCGTCCTCGCCGTAGAGCCGGTCGAAGACATAGTCGACGGTGCGCCGCTGAAAGACCTTGAGAGGCGCGAGCGCCGCGTCGGCGCGGAACCGTTCATTCGGCATGAGCGGCGTCCTGCGTGGCGAGCGCAACCCGGAAGGTGTTCCAGAGCGCGCGGAACTCGGTCGGAATCGGATCGGTATCGGCGCCGTCGCCGGTTTCCAGGCGTGCGATCAGCCGTTCGATGGCGCGGAGCTGGTCGCCGCCCCTGCAGAAGGCGCGAACCATCTCTTCGAGGATCGGCGCGTCGTCGTTAGCCGCGCGCCACGCGCCCTGACCGGACCCATCCTGCGCCGCCAGCGCGGCGGCGAAGGGATCGCCCAATTCGGAGAGCAGCAACCGGAGATAACGGAAGAAGGCGTCCTTGCTGTCGATCACCCAGCGCAGGATGGCGGCGTGGCGCTCGGCGGGCAGCCCCTCGATCATGAGCCCGGTGCTGAACAGGACGGAGACATTCTCCGTCTCGTCCGTCAGATGGCAGGCGAGAAACCGGGTGAGATCGACCAGCGGCATTGCGCCAAGGTCGACGGGCTGTCCCTGCCGAAGAGGACCCAACACATCGCGCGCATGACCTTCGCCCCGCGTGATCGGCCAAACCTGCAGGACACCGATCCCGGCAAGGGACAACGGCTTGGCCGGCGCCAGCCAGACCCGCCAGGCGGGCGCGCCATCGGCGTTGGGCTCGGCGCGCTCGCAGCGGAGCGTGAGGCCGCTTTGGCAAATCTCTCGCCGGGCCATGTCCAATCGCGCCTCGGCCGCGCGTTGCGCGGCGTCGGCTGTGTTCATCTCGTCGCGGACGAAAGGCCGCGTCAGCCGGCCGAACCCCTTCTCGCCGAGGATTTCCTCGACGCTGCCGACCCGCGACCGCTTGCCGGTCAGGGTCGCGAAGATCTCGACATTGCCGCCCGTCAGCAGCGCCGGGCGCGTGGCGTTTCCTGAGCCGACCGTGATCGCGGTGTCCCAGCCGCGCTCGGCGACGAACGCCTTTGCGTGGAGCCCTTGCAAGGCCGTTGCGTCGGTCTCCTCGCCATCTTCCGTGGCCGCCATCTCGTCGAGCACGGCCACGCGCGCGAAGCCGTCCAGCGTGGCGCCGGACACCTGCGCGAGTTCGTCGGAGCGTCCGATGAAGATCGGCTTTTCGGCGCTGGGCAGGCCGGCGAGCAGCGACAAGGTCTGGTCATCGCAAAAGGGCGAGACCACGCCCAGCCGCACGCAAGGTTCCGGGCGCCACGGCTTGCCGCCGAGGCCGTTGACCGCGAAGGAGACGCTCTCGAATGGCTCGGGCAAGCTCCATTCGGCGCGCCGTATGTCTTCGGCCAGCTCGTCGACAAGGGTCTTCGTACCGTCGGGAGCGCCGACGGTCGCCAGGTCGGGGAGCTGGCGAAGGAAGTCGGCGACCGGGCGGTTGATGGCTTTGGGCTGCTTGGAGATCACCCCGTCGAGGGTGGCGGCAATATCCCAGGAGCGGTCGCGCGTAAGGTTTCGGGAGAGGATGAGCAGGCGCAGGCGCGCCGGGTCTTCGGGCCGCAACGGCGTGAAGCGCAGCGCCCACATCTTGGGGTGGAAGGCGCCGCCGTGAGGGGCGGAGACCTCGACCACGATGCGTTCGAGCAGCGAGCAAAGGCGGGAATGGGGACGGACGCTCGCCTGGATGTGGCCGGCGTCGGTGAAGACAACGAGGCGGCCGGCGATGCGCTCGGCACCTTCCAAGAGCGCCAGGGGATGCGAAAGGATCTCGTCGCGATTCTCTGCGGCGAACAGCGCCAGACTGACCGGCACGGCGAGCGCGGTCTCGAAGTCGAGCGAGAAGGTCGTGGCGACCGCCGCGTCGAAGACGTAGCCCGCCGGCGGCTGGAGATTGGCGCCGTAGAGGGTTCGCTGTTCGGGATCGAGACTGCGCCTATTCAGCATGGGCGAGATCCCGCAGGTGCGATTTGGCCTGCGCCCAACGGAAGGTGAGGCGGTCGGCGCCGGATGCGCCGGTCCAGCGGTCGCGCACGGCGTGATTGGCGTAGCGGGACTGGCTGGTTTTCAGCCGGCGCTCGCGCTCTTCGACAAGTTGCCGCGCCGCAGGCGACGCGATCACCTGCTCCGTCCCGGCCAGAACCAGCTCGCGCCACTCGGTCACAAAGCGCTTGGCGGCTGGCCGGACAGCGTGCGCGGGGTGCTCGACGAAGTTCCAGAAATCATCGAGCGACCATGCGCGGACGGCGCCGGGATCGAGTTCGTCGCTCCAGTCCGCAAGCCGTTCGCGATAGTCGTCGATCCAGTCGTTGCGCTGGCGCAGCTCGCTGAGCGCGAGATTGTAGAGCAGCGCCGCGCCGTACATCACATGGGAGAATATTTCTCCGTGCTGGACGAGGCGGCGCGCGGCGGCCGGAAACGCCGACAGGTGAGGATGGGTCCAGATATAGTCGCAGTCCGCATCGATGCCTTCACGCGCCAGCATCGTGAGCAGCGCCGCCGGTTGGCTGGCGACCAGGCGGTCGATGAGGAACTGCGCCTCGTCCGTGGTCAGGCGGAAGACGGCGCGCTCGAGCAGGTCGCTTGGCGGCTGCGGCAAGGCCGGGTTCCAGACAGTGGGCGTCTGGGCGCCGGCCAGGGCGTCTTCGCCGCTGGAGGCGCCGTGCGAACGGCCGCGGCCGCGCAAGGCGACGAACAGGCTGTCGAGCGAGCCCGGAAAAACCCGCACGCCCCACGCGCCCAGCCCCGCCCAATAGACCGAGCTGGGCAGCCGCTGGAGCCGCGGTCCCGCATCGCGGCCGATGATGCCGTTGGACTCGCCGCCGGTTTTCAAGGCGTCGGCAAGCCGGATCTCGGTGTCGCGCGCCTCGGCGCGGAGCTGCGCCTCGGGGACTTGGCGTTTCTCCAGCGCCCGATAGAGCCACGGTATGAACAGCATGTAGCGCAGGCGGGTCTGGATCGTGCTCGTGCCCGGAAACAGGTGATCGGCGATGGAATCCCGGATCGCGCCAAGCCCCAGCTCGTCACGGGTCTCGCGCTCCTGAAAGAGCGCCATGATCCGTTGCGCGCGCTGTCGCTCGGCTTCGTCGAAATCAATCCAGGCGAGAGACGACATGGGGTCAGGCCGCCTCGCTCTCGGTCGGCGTCGTCGGCAGGACCGGGATGACCGCGCCCGAGGTCATGAGCACGATCAGCCCGCGCTCGGCGCGGGTCATATCGAGATAGGCGCGCACCTGCGCGCGATAGTGATCGAGCGTGCCGGGGGCTGGCGACACATCGCTTTTCCAGTCCACGACGACGGCGGGGTGACCCTCGGCCGTCAGGGTCAGGGCGTCGGCGATCCCGGCCGTTGCGGTTTCCACACCATCGACCGCCTGTGCGGCATAGACGGGAAACTCGGCCAGAAGGCCCGGCCGCAAGGCCGCGATGTCAGGCAGGGCCAGAGTCCTGATGACACAGGCCGCCAGTTCCTGGGCCGACAGTCCCGTCGCCGGGTCATCGACCGGAGACCGGCCGAGGGCGCGGATGAGTTCGGCGGCCCGTTGCGCCAGGGTGGCTCCGGCCTCCTGGGTTTCGCCGGTCAGAACCTCTTCCATGAGCTTGTGCAGGATCAGCCCGCGTTCGCGGCCGCCCTGCACCGGGGCGGCGGCGTCCAGCTCGGGGGGCTGGTCGTCGGCCGATCCTATCCAGAGGGCCGCCTCTTCTTCCCGCAGCACGCTCCCGGCGGCGTTTTCGTCGCGGCTAGGGGCGAGCCAGGTCAGCCGTGTTTGCCCGGCAGCGATGGTTTCGGCTTCGGCCGCGAAGCTCGCGCGCGTCTGGGCGTTGGCCGCTCCGGCCGCCGTCGCCGTGAAACCGGCGGGCAAATGGGAGACGTCCAGTCCGGGCAGCGCGGCGAGCGACAGATCGACGAGACCGATCCAGGCGGATTTCGACGGGGTGGCGTCGAGCCGGGGCAGGACGAGGAGTTCGCGAGCGCGGGTGGCCGCGACATACCAGAGCCGGATGCGTTCGCGGTCCAGCTCGTCCTTTTCCGCGTCGCGCGCGGCGTCGTAGCCCTCGGGCGGGACGCCCAGGACCGGGCAATAGAAGGTCTCCGTCTGGCGGTCGATGACCGCGCTCTCGGGCGCCATGACGCCGGTCATGGTGTTGACCGGAATGACGATCGGCCATTCCAGCCCCTTGGCGGCGTGCATGGTGAAGAGCGCGACCGCTTCCTCCTGTGCGTCGGGCCGTCCCTCGACGGCGCGCGCCTCGTCGGACCAAGCCGCCGTCATCGCCTCGGCGAAGGCGCGCAGGCCGCGCACGGCGTAGCCGGTCGACAGGCTGAGATAGAGATCGACATTGGCGAGCGCGCGCTCGGCCTGGCCACGATGGCGCTCGAGGAGGAGCGGACGCACGCGCATCACGTCCACGGCCTGCGACAGCAGTTCGAGCGGGGTCGTGCTGTTGCCGCGCCGGGACAGCGATTGCAGCCGCTCGATGACTTCGCGCGCGAGCGGATGCCCGATGACGGCGGGGTCGATGCTGAGGTCCAGACGCGGAATCCGATCAGGCTTCTCCTCCGAGCGCGGGAGCCCCCACACAATGTCCAGCAGTTCTTCCTCGGTGAGGCCGACCAGAGGCCCGCGGAGCAGCGCGCCGAGCGCCAGCGTGTCGCGGCGATCGGCCAGGACGCGGGTCAGCGCGATCAGATCCTGGACCTCCTGGCGGCGGAACAGCCCCTTGCCGGCCTGTGTCGCCACGGGGACGCCGCGCCGCTCCAAGGCTTCCTCATAACGCCACAGCTCCGCGCCGGTCGGCGCCAGCAAGGCGATGTCGCCCGGCTGGCAGGGGCGCTCTGCTCCGCTGCGACGATCAATGATGGGGTGGCCTTCGATCAGCCGGGCGCAGAGATCGGCGATGGCGTCGGCTTCGGCGTCACGCTGCTGCTCGGCGCTGGCCTTGCCGTTTTCGTCGGCCACAGCGATGTCGAGGGCCGCCACGCACAGACCGCCGCGATCGTCATGGAACGGGTCGAGCGCAGTGAAGCCCGGCTGCCCGGCTGCCGAGAGCGCGACCTCGAATCGCTCGTTGACGAAGGTGAGGATCGAGGCGCAGGAGCGGAAATTGGTGGAGATCGACAGGAGGCTGCCGGGATCCTGGGCGCGAAATGCGTCGCGCGCCTGCACGTAGGCGCCGACATCGGCGCCCCGGAAGCGATAGATCGCCTGCTTGGGGTCGCCGACCAGGAAGAGTGCGCCCGGCCGAATGCGGAACCCGGTCCAGTCGTCCCCGCCATCTACCGGCTCGCCGCAAAGGCGCCAGAAGATCTCGGTTTGCAGGGGATCGGTGTCCTGGAACTCGTCGACGAGGACGTGAGCGAAACGCTGCCCGAGCGCGTGGCGGACGTCGTCATGGTCGCGCAGCAGATCGCGCGCAGCGAAAATCAGATCGTCAAAATCGAGTTGGGCGCTCGCGCGCTTGTGGTCGCGATAGCGTTGCAGGATTGGACGCGCTTCGTCGATCAGCGCCGCCAAGGTGTGACCAGCGGCGGCCTGCACAAGCGAGACCCAGGCGTCGCAGCAGGCGGTGTAGTGGACCTCGGCGGCGTCGTTCAGCCGGTCACCGTCGGCTTTGGAGAGACCGGCCTGCTTCGCCGCGGCGGCCCATTTGCCCTTCTTGCGGTAGGAGGCGAAGGCCCCGGCCTTGGTGCAAAGGTCCGGATGGGGCCGCGAGGTCAGGAGCCGGACGAGGCCCGCAGGCGTTGCCGGATCGGGACCATCCGCCAAGGCGGTCGCCATTTCGGCCAGCCGCTGGACGATCGCCACCGTTTCCGGCTCGGCCGCCGCGCCATCCATGAAGCCCGCGAAGTCGGCGGTGGCCTGGCGGAACGCCGTGAGGTGGCCGCCAAACGGGGAGACAGGTGGAGCCGAGAGCATGCGGCGGCGGCGCAGATTCTCGGCGATTTTATGAATGAGCGCCACGGTCTCGCCGGGGCTGTGCAGCACCATTTCGGCCAGGATGCCGCCCTGCCCGCCGGCCAGACGCTCGCGCAGCCAGCCGTCGACGATTTCGAGGAAGGTGAGATCGGCCTGGTTGCGATCCATGACGCCGGCGCCGGGATCGATGTCGGCCTCTGCCGGATAGGGCTTGATCAGGCGTTGGCAGAAGCCGTGGATGGTCGAACAGGTGATCTCGTCGATCGCGGCGCTGGTGGCGGCGAGATTGTCGCGCTGGGCCAGGGACAGACCATTGGGCAGCGCCACGCGCAGTTCGGGTGCAATCTCGCCGGCCGTGAGGTCGGCGACAAACTCCCGGACGCGCGACAGCAGCTCGCTTGCGGCGAGTTCGGTGAAGGTGACGGCGGCGATAGCGCGCGGGGGGACACCTTCGGCAAGCATGACGGCGATGCGGCCGGCCATAACGGCGGTCTTGCCCGACCCCGCGCCGGCCTCGACCAGGATCGACCGATCATGGAGGCTGATTGCGTCTCGGCGCGCGCCGTCGTCCTTCAACACCTTGGACACGCTGCTCATTATTCTGCCTCCCAGACCTGAGCGGCTTCGCCCAGCCGTTCCGTCGCGGCCGGGAGCTTGCGCTTGCAATAGGTAGCGCTGGCGTTCGCTGGCAGGGCGAAGGCGAGGTCGTCATAGTCGCCGCCGGTGTCTGGGCCAGGCAGAGCCGCGCCGCCCGACAGGCTCGTCCTCGCCGCACGAAGGTAGCCGGTGATCTCCGCCAGCACGGCCTCGGGATCGTCGAGCTGAAGATCAACGGGCTCGCGCGGGTAGAGCAGCGAGGCGCTGATGGCGACGTCGTCGCCGAGCAGTGCCTTCACCGCGAAGGCGTAGAGGCAACGCTGAAGCTCGCGGCCGCCGTTCAGCCGGATGTCGCCGCGCGGCGGCCTGCCCGTCTTGTAATCGCGCACGAGCGCGCGCTTGCCGTCACCCGAGATGTCGAGCCGGTCGATATAGCCGGCGATGTTGAAGCCGGCGTCGGGAATCGTGACCGGCGCGCTCGCATCCCAAGGCGTCTGCGCGTCGGATTTCGGCTCCGAGCCGCCGAACGGGACTTCGCCATAGGCGCGAGCGCCGGGCAGGACATCATCGCCATAGGTCAGGGCGCGGCCGGCCATCACGCGGGCGTCGTCGAGGGTGCGGCTCCAGATGACGGCCGGCGGAACCGGACGCTCGCTTTCCCAATCGCCGGCGACGGCTTGCGCGGCGCGGGCCACCGCTGCTTCGACGGTCTCCGCGTCGGCAGCGGCGAGCCCGCCTCCGGCTTCGAGGTCGCGCAATGCGCGGTCGAGAACCATGTGGACGAGATCGCCGATCCCGAGGGCGTCGAGCACGAGCGGTTCGGCGCTGCTCTGCGGTTCGCGCCAGCCGAACGCATAGACCCACACGAAGCTGAGCGGATTGCGCAGCAGGCGGCGAAGCGAGCTGGCCGACTGTGTGCGGCCGAGGATGGCGAGAACGAGCGGATGATCCGCCCGCACGAGCCCGTCATGGGGAGTGATCTCGGACCGTCGCCAGTCGCGCCAACAGCCCTGCGCACTGACTGCTTGGGGTTCGGCCGCGAACTCTTGGGGACGGGCCATCAAGCGGTCGGTCTCGCTGAAGGCATGCGCCGGCGTCGCGTTGCGCCGGAGGTAGGTTTCGTCGCCACGCCCGGCGAGCAGAGGACTCCGTCCCAGGAGACGCCCGTCGCTGTCGCGTCGGGCGCGCGAGAGGACGGCTTCGCCGCCCGTCGTGGCGAGGATCGTCTCGAAGTCCCGGCGGTCGGCGAGGTTCACCGGCAGTGGATCAAGCACCGGAGTCGGGATGATATGGTCCGGAATAAGCCGGTCCTCGGCGATGCCGCGTGGCCAGCGCGAGGAATTGAGGCCCAGCAGTCGCACGAAGCGGCGGGGTGACGCCGCGAGCGCGCTGGCCGGCATCCATGCGACAGAGACGCATGCTTCCAGCCCGTCATCCTGCTTCAGGGTTTCCAGCGTCGCGTCGATCGAGGCGGCGGGGCCGGCGAGCAGCGCCTTGCGCCAAATCGCGAGCGCCCGGCCCTTGAGGAAGGCTTCTCCGATCTCGCCAGCGGCCTCCGATCCTTTCGCCAGGGTCTCGACCGCTGCGCGCAGCGCCGAAGCGTGGTCGGCGCCGTCGGGCCAGTCTTCCGGCGTCAACCGGGCCAGCAGGCGATTCCAGGCACCCGGCGTCGAGAGCGGCGCATCGGTCGGCAGAACCCGCAGCCAGCCTTCGGGTAGGGTCTCGAAAGGTCCGCTGTCCCGGCAGAGCGCCCCGAGGCGCCGCAGCCGCGACTGCGACACGCCGCGGACCACAATGTCGGCCAGCGCTGCAGAAGCCTGGCCCTCGCGGGTGGTGACGGTGCGGACGCCGTGGACGAAGTGCAGGTCGATTTTGGCGTCGGCGCGCAGGGCTAAGAAATGATCGTCATAGTCGGCGGGCGAGGCTGTCGCGATGGCGATCTCCGAGGGCGAGACGCCCGAGGCGAGCAGGCTTCGTGCCCAGCGCATCGCCTCGATAGCCTCGTGATAGGCCGTCGCCGCGCTGACGGCGATGATCCCCGGCGTTTGCGTCGGTGCACGCGCGACCATGACGCCTGTGCCGTCCAGCCATGCGGGAACGCTCCTGGGGCCGGCCGTCCACTGCACGGGGATATGGGCGGTAAGGGCCTGGAGCAGCGGTCGCCAGCAGGGCGAGAGTTCGGTAAGGCCAACGATCTCCATCGGGCCCAAGACCGCCGGCGCATGACCGATGCGGGTGGTTGCGGCGGCGACGATGTCCAGGGGGCGCATCATGCCGGACGGGAGCTGGTCGAGGACGGCCGCTTCCAGGCACGCGATGGCGCCGAGACGCGGATGATTGACGGCGCGCGCGGCTAGGTCGATTCCGGCACGCCAGGCTTTGTGGAGCGTATCGGCCGCCGCGTCGATCATACCGGGGAGAGCCTTGATGCTCTCCAGCTCGCCCATCGGCGTCGCGGGCAGAGCCGCTTGGATGGCGGCGCGCAGACTCTCATCGTCGATGGGTCGGACGAAGCCGCCGGCAAGCCGGACCGCCGCCTGCTCGAAAGACATGATCTGGAGGCCATGACGACCATTGCGGGCCGCCGTCAGGCGGCCTTCCCTCATGGCGAGACGGCCGTGAACGACTAGGGTGGATCGACTCGCAACGGCCATGGCCGCTCTCCTTCCGGGAGCTAATTCTTGTTCGGACGCTGGGTCAGCGCCGTGGCCCGTCCGCGAATTATCCTCTTGCACGTATCGCCCCCAACGCGCGCGCCGATCATTGTTGACCGGCGCTGCAGATGGGGATAATAATTACACGCATCGCGTCGATATGTCCATATAGTTTTGATGCTCATCTGACGCGCGGAGGTGGGGGAGCGATGCCGGGAGGCGAGGCGGTGCTGAAATGGGGCGTGGAGCGCCGACTCGAATTCATCGAGTTCCGACTTTACTGGGAAGGCGGCGTGAATCGCTCGGACATCATCGAGGCTTTCGATGTGTCCGTTCCGCAGGCATCGAAGGATTTGACGCTCTATCAAGAACGGGCGCCGCACAACGCTGTCTATGACAAGAGCGCCAAGCGCTATGTTGCGAGCAACGAATTTCAGCCCTGCTTTCTGAAACCAGATGCCGGTCAGTACCTCATCCAGCTTCGGTCCGTTGCTGAAGGCATTTTGGCCTCATCCGAATCCTGGATCGCCCACTCCCCTCCCTATGCCGGGCCGCCCGTGCCGGCCCGCGGCGTCAACAACGACACGTTGCGAACGGTGCTTGCGGCGATCCGCCAAAACCAAGCAGTCGAGGTCAAATATCAATCGCTCTCCAGCGATGATCCTCGCTGGCGATGGATCGCGCCACACGCGATAGGGTTCGACGGGTTCCGGTGGCACACCCGCGCATTTTGCGAGGTCGATAAGTCGTTCAAGGACTTTTTGCTCTCACGCATCATAGAGGCTAGGTCAGTTCGTCCGAGCGGGGTATCGCCGGAGAATGATGCCGACTGGAACGAACTCGTCACACTGGAAATAGGGCCGCATCCGGACCTGTCCGAAAGCCAGAAGCGGATCATCGCCCTCGACTACGGCATGCGAGGGGGGCGTGCCCAAATTCAGGTCCGAAAGGCGCTTCGCTATTACGCGTTGAGGCGATTGGGGCTTGATACACCGCCGGAGGCGCGGCGCCCGCAGGATCAGCAGATCGTGCTTCTGCGTGAGGGGGGCGCCGATGAAAATCATCGATAACACCTCGCTGCTTCTCGGCGACGATCTGAAGGCGACGGTGGGCCGCGGCGCGCGGCTGAAAATCGCCGCGTCGTGCTTCTCGATCTACGCCTTCGAGGCGCTCAAATCGGAGTTGTCGAAGGTCGAGAGCCTCGAGTTCATCTTCACCGCCCCGACCTTCGTGCCGATGGAAGTGACCGACCGTCTGCGCAAGGAGCGGCGAGAGTTCTTCATCCCGAAGACGACGCGCGAGCGGGGGCTGTACGGAACCGAATTCGAGATACAGCTTCGTAACAAGCTGACGCAGCGAGCGGTCGCCCGAGAATGCGCCGAGTGGATTCGAAAGAAGGCGCGCTTCAGGTCGAACACGACCAGGGCGCCGATGCAGCAGTTCATCCATGCAGGATCGGAAGCCGGCGACTTCGCCTATATGCCGATCAGCGGCTTCACGGCCGTTGACCTGGGCTACCAGAAGGGTGATGCGGTCTCGAACCTCGTAACTCGGGTCGACGATGCCGCCCACACGCAAGTCTATCTCCAGCTTTTCAACCAAATCTGGAACGACACGGAGAAAGTCGGCGACGTAACAGCGGCAATCTGCGACCACATCGAGTCCGTCTATCAGGAAAATTCCCCGGAGCGGATTTACTTCCACATCCTCTACAACCTCTTCCAGGATTTCCTTGAAGAGGTCGATCAGGACGCGCTGCCAAACGATCTGACCGGCTACAAGGACAGTCTCGTCTGGAACAAGCTGTTCAACTATCAGCGCGACGCGGCGACCGGCATCATCAACAAACTGGAGATGCACAACGGCTGCATCCTGGCGGACAGCGTCGGCCTCGGCAAAACCTTCACTGCGCTGGCGGTGATCAAATACTACGAGCTGCGCAATCGGTCGGTTCTGGTTCTCTGCCCGAAGAAGCTTGCCGATAACTGGCGAAACTATAACACCAACCTGACGACCAACATCTTCGCCAAGGACCGATTCAACTACGACGTCCTGTGTCACACCGATCTCTCCCGCACCTCGGGAGAGTCGTTCGGTATCCCGCTCAACCGCGTGAATTGGGGCAACTACGACCTCGTCGTCATCGACGAGTCGCACAACTTCCGGAACAACGACGTCTTCAAGGACCGGGAGACACGCTACCAGAAGCTAATGAACAGGGTCATCCGCTCCGGCGTGAAGACCAAGGTTCTGATGCTTTCGGCGACGCCGGTGAACAATCGGTTCAACGATCTGCGCAATCAGCTTGCCCTAGCCTACGAAGGGGAGTCCGAAAATCTCAGCCGGCACCTCAAGACCAAGACCGGCGTCGAGGAGATATTCCGGCGCGCCCAGAAGGCGTTCAATGCCTGGTCGGAGCTTCCTCCGCAGGAGAGGACGGCTGCCGCCATCCTCAAGGCGCTCGACTTCGATTTCTTCGAGCTGCTCGACGCGGTGACGATCGCCCGGTCACGCAAGCATATCGAGACGTTCTACGACACGAAGGACATCGGTAAGTTCCCGCAGCGCCGAAAGCCGCTGTCCCATCAGTGCCCGATCACCTATCGGGCCGACGTGCTCGGGCTCAATGACATCTTCGGTCACCTGTCGGTGCTCAAGCTCGCCGTCTACGCCCCGATCAGCTACATCCTGCCGAGCCGGCTGCGAAAATACGAGGAAATCTACGACACCCAAGTCGAGGGTGGACGCGGCAAGCTGCGCCAGGCGGATCGCGAGCGGAGCCTCCAGGCTCTCATGACCACCAACCTGCTCAAGCGGCTGGAAAGTTCGGTCGAAGCCTTCCGGCTTACCTTGCGCGCGCTAAGTGGGAACATCGCGCAGACGCTCGATGCGATCTCGACTTTCGAGCGGACCGGCGGCTCGGCTAGTGTCACCGACCACCTCGACGATCCTGGCTTCGACGCCGACGACGAGGACCTGACCGGGCTCGACGAGTTCACGGTCGGCAGGAAGATCCAGATCAGCCTCGCGGACATGGACGTGCCGTCGTGGAAGCACGACCTGGAGGCCGACCTCGCCCTGATCGGCGACCTGATTGCCTCAATGGACAAGGTCGGTCCCGATGATGACGCCAAGCTTCAGCACCTCAAGGACGTCATTACCCGCAAGGTGGGCGAGCCGCTGAACCCCGGCAACCGCAAGGTTCTCATCTTCACCGCCTTCGCCGACACGGCGAAGTACCTCTACGCCAACCTGACGCCGGCCTTCCTGCAATCGCACGGGCTCAATTCAGGCCTGGTGACGGGCTCCGACGCGCCGAAGACCACGCTGAAGAAGGGCTACGATTTCCAATCGGTGCTAACGTTGTTCTCGCCGCGCTCGAAAGAGAAGCACCTGGTCCTGCCGCATGAGTCAGGCGAGATCGACATTCTGATTGGCACGGACTGCATCTCCGAAGGCCAGAACCTTCAGGACTGCGACTATCTGATTAATTACGACATCCACTGGAACCCGGTGCGGATCATCCAGCGCTTCGGGCGCATCGACCGTATCGGGTCGCCGAACGCGCAGATCCAGCTCGTCAATTATTGGCCGGATATCTCGCTCGACGAGTACATCAACCTCAAGGAGCGCGTCGAAAATCGCATGATGATCGCCGACGTCACGGCGACGGGCGACGACAATGTGCTCACCGCCAAGAGCAGCGACATCGCCTACCGGAAGGATCAGCTCAAGCGCCTCCAGGAAGAGGTGATCGAGTTGGAGGACGTGCGGACGGGGATCTCGATCACGGATCTCGGCCTCAATGATTTCCGCATGGATCTCCTGAACCACATCAAGGAGAACGGCGACATCGAGCATCTGCCCAACGGCATGCATGCGGTCGTGCCGGCACAGCCGGCGCTCGGGCTCCTGCCGGGCCTGATCTTCGCGCTGAAGAACATCCACGACAGCGTGAACATCAACCAGCAGAACCGCCTTCACCCCTACTACCTGGTCTATGTCGGCCGCGACGGGGATGTCGTCGTCGACCATACCGAGGTGAAACGGCTGCTCGATCTGATCCGCACGAGTTGCCGGGGCCACCCGGAGCCGATCCAGGCGGTTTGCCGCCTGTTCAACGAGAGGACGCAGGATGGCCGGAAGATGGAGCAATGCTCCGCGCTTCTGAGCGCAGCGATCCGTTCGATGATCGAGGTGAAGGAAGAGAAGGACCTGGACAGCCTGTTTAGCGGCGGGCGGACCACGGCGTTGGTTCACACCATCGCCGGGCTCGACGATTTCGAGCTGATCGCCTTTCTCGTGGTGGAGGAGGCGCCCGCATGATCACCGCCCTCTTCGACTATCCCAAGGCCGCCGCCTTCGGGCGCGTGGTGCCCAAGACCAGGATATATGAACACGCTGGCGCCAGCACCGCGCTGAAGGACCTGTTCGTCACCCAGGTCGATCAGATCGTCTGGAAATTCAAGCTGGCGCCGGAGACCATCAACCTCGCCGCCACGCGGGCGGTGAGCGAGATTCAGGTTTTCGGAATCAGCCTGCGGACCAACAAGCTCGACGAAGAGGTGCTGCGCGCCATCGATCGCGCCATCCCCTTTCCGTTGATCTTCGAACTCACTTGGTCGGGCAAGCGGAAGGTGATTGCCGCCTTCAAGCGGCCGAGCGAGGCGGATTCGGCCAAGTGGGTGGTCAGCGAGTATTTCGCGACCGACTGGACGCCGGACGATGCGCCGCGCCAGCCCCTGCCCGTCGCGCTCAATCTCGGCGGGCTCTACGACGCCATCCTCACCGCCATGATGCCGGTGGCGAAGGCGGCGGCCGAAGACATTCAGACGCGCGTGGCGCGCATGGAAGCGATCCGGGCCAAGACGCGCGAGGTGGATCGGATCAAGACCCGCCTCGCCTGCGAAAAGCAATTCAACAAGCGCGTGGCGATCAATGCCGAGCTGCGTGTCGCCAGACAGGAGCTGGAGCGCCTGGCCACGGGCGAACCCGTCAGCGCGAAGGCGAGTGAGTAAGAGGAAGCATATGGAAAAGTTGAAGATGCACAGCCCCGACCTGACGCAAGAGAACATTGCGCAGATCCGCGCGCTGTTCCCGGGCTGCGTCACCGAGGCAATGGACGAAAATGGGAAGGTTCGGCTGGCCATCGACTTCGATCAGCTCCGCCAGGAGCTGAGCGATCACATTGTAGAAGGGGCGCAAGAGCGGTATCGGCTGGATTGGCCAGGCAAACGAGAAGCGCTGATAAATGCGAACGCCCCTATCGCGAAAACGCTGCGTCCGGCCGATCAAGAAAGTGTGGGATTTTCTACTACAAAGAACTTATTCGTTGAGGGCGACAACCTCGAAGCTCTAAAGTTACTTCAAGACATTTATATTGGTTCGGTGCGGATGATATACATCGATCCGCCGTACAACACCGGTAACGACTTTGTTTACAGAGACCGCTTTGCGCAAGGCTCTGAAGAATATCTGAGGATATCCAATCAAAAAGACGAAGAAGGTAACCGCCTTATCGCCAATCTGACAGCAAATGGCCGCTTCCATTCTGAGTGGCTATCAATGATGTATCCACGGCTGAAGGTGGCGAAAAATTTGCTCAGTGATGATGGGGCGCTTTTTGTCAGTATAGATGATACTGAGGTCGCTGGTCTGCGGCATATGCTGGATGAAATATTCGGCGCAGAAAATTTCATAACAGAAATAGTGTGGGAGGGCGCGAATAAGAACGATGCCCGACAGATTGGCGTGTCTCATGAGTATGTCCTCTGTTATGTCAAGGATAAGAGCGCCACGAAAACCTCATGGACGATGACAAAGGAGGGGGTTGATCCAGTTCTGAGAGAGGTCGACCGCTTGAAAGGAGTTCACGGCAAGGACTTCGAGACAGCATCAGAAGAGCTAGCTGGCTGGTTTCGGGCGATGAAGGCGACCCCTTCTTTTGGTCTAAGGCGATTTCGATACATTGATGAACGTGGCGCCTACAAGGAAGATGACCCAACGGCCCCAGGTGGCCGAAAATTCGAACTGAAAAATCCAAAGACGGGAGAGGTCATTCCTTTACGGCCGAACCGGGGTTGGGCATTCGACCAAGAGACGTTTAACAGAATGGTCGAAGAGGGACGAATTTCATTTATATCACCTACCAGTGTCATGGTTAGGCGATATCTTCATGAGACTGACGCGCAGACTCCGCAAAGTGTTTTCTATCAACCAGCGCGATCTGCGTCGGAACGTTTGTCAAAGCTTCTCGGTGGCGGCTATTTCGATTTTCCGAAGGATGAAACTATTATCCAAAAATTCGTTGATATGGCGGTAAGTGAAGATTCTGGCGGCCCAATCGTCATGGATTTTTTTGCTGGAAGCAGCACTACAGCTCATTCCGTCTTCCTTCAGAATGCCCTGGATGGGAAGAACCGCCGCTTTATTATGGTTCAAATCCCAGAGCCGACGAATGAGAATAGCGTTGCTCGCAAAGCGGGCTGGAAAAACATAGCAGAAATTTCAAAAGAACGTATCCGTCGTGCTGGAAAGCAGATCCTTGAAGGAGATTGCCACGGCGGATGGAGCCGCGATGTCGGCTTCCGAGTGCTCAAGGTGGACACGTCGAACATGCAGGACGTGTACTACCGCCCGGATCAAGTTGATCAAAAGGACTTGCTTCACGCGGTCGACAACATCAAGCCGGACCGAACCGCCGAAGACCTGCTGTTCCAGGTGTTGGTCGATTGGGGCGTGGACCTGACGCTGCCGATCCGGCGCGAGACGATGCAGGGCAAGACCGTCTTCTTCGTGGACGACAATGCGTTGGTCGCCTGCTTCGACACCGGCGTGACCGAGGAGCTGGTGAAGGAGCTTGCCGGTCGCGAACCACTGCGCGTCGTCTTCCGTGATAACGGCTTCGTGTCGGACGCCGTGAAGATCAACGTCGAGCAGGTCTTCCGCCAAGTTTCCCCCAGCACCGACGTCAAGTCGATCTGAGGGAGGCGGGCATGAAGCTGAAATTCAAGGTCCAGCCCTATCAGACCCAGGCTGTGGACTCAGTGGTGGATTGCTTCGCCGGTCAGCCGCTGGTGAACGGCATCACCTACCGCATCGATCCCGGCCGCAAGGCGCAGGTCAGCGCCTTTGAGGAGGGCTTCAAGAACGCCGACCTGGTCCTGACCGACCTTCAGGTGCTCGCCAACATGAAGGACGTCCAGCGGCAGCAGAACCTGCCGATCTCCGACAAGCTGGTCTCCAGCGCCGGATGCAGGTTCAACCTCGATATCGAGATGGAGACGGGCACCGGCAAGACCTATTGCTACATCAAGACCATGTTCGAGATGAACAAGCGTTACGGCTGGTCGAAATTCATCATCATGGTGCCCAGTATCGCCATCCGCGAGGGCGTCCACAAATCGCTCCAGATCACCGCCGACCATTTCACCGAGAGTTACGGCAAGAAGGCGCGCTTCTTCATTTACAGCTCCAGGCGGCTGCACGAGTTGGAGAGCTTTTCGTCGGACGCTGGCATCAACGTCATGGTGATCAACATCCAGGCGTTCAACGCCCGGGGCGCCGATAACCGGCGCATCTACGACGAACTGGACGATTTCCAGTCGCGCAAGCCCATCGATGTGATCGCCAGCAACCGGCCGATCCTGATCCTCGATGAGCCGCAGAAGATGGAAGGCGCTGCCACGATGGAGGCGCTGCCCAAATTTAAGCCGCTGATGATCCTCCGCTACTCGGCGACGCACCGGACCGAGCACAATCGCGTCCACCGGCTCGATGCGCTCGACGCCTATAACCAGAAGCTGGTGAAGAAGATCGCCGTGCGGGGCATCCAGACACGCGGTCTCGCCGGCACCAACGCCTATCTCTACCTCGAGGGCATCGACATCTCGAAGAAGGCGCCGGTGGCGAGGATCGAGATCGAGGTCAGGCTGAAGTCCGGCGAGATCAAGCGTCAGCTCAGGCGGCTGGAGTTCCGCGACGATCTCTTCGCAGAGTCGGGGGAGCTGGATCAGTATCGCGACGGCTTCACCATAGCGCAGATCGACGCCCGCAACGACACGGTGGAGTTCACCAACGGCGTGGTGCTCCATGCCGGCGAGGCGACTGGGGATGTGTCCGAGCGCGACATAAGGCGTATCCAGATCCGTGAAACGATCAAGGCGCACCTCGACAAGGAGAAGCAGCTCTTCGCCCAGGGCATCAAGGTGCTGTCGCTCTTCTTCATCGACGAGGTGGTGAAGTACCGCGACTACACCCGGTCCGACGAAAAGGGCGAGTACGCTCGCGTGTTCGAGGAGGAATACGATCTTCTCAAGGAGGAGTACCTGTCGGAGCTGGCGATCGACGGCGAGGCCTATCGCAAGCACCTGGCCGGAATCGACGCGGCGGCGACCCACAACGGTTACTTCTCGATCGACAAGAAAACGAATCGGCTGAAGGACCCCGTAGTCGGCGCACGTGCGGTCGATTCCGACGACGTCGACGCCTACGATCTGATCCTGAAGGACAAGGAGCGGCTACTGTCCTTCGGCGAGCCGACCCGGTTCATCTTCTCGCACTCGGCCCTCCGGGAAGGGTGGGACAATCCGAACGTGTTCGTCATGTGCATGCTCAAGCACAGCGACAACACGATCTCGCGCCGCCAGGAGGTCGGCCGCGGGCTCCGCTTGTCGGTCGACCAGAACGGCGATCGCATGGACAACCCCGCCGTGGTCCACGACATCAACATCCTGACCGTTGTGGCCAGCGAGAGCTACACGGCTTTTGTCAGCGGCCTCCAGAAGGAGATCGCCGACACGCTGACCTCCCGCCCCCGGAAGGCGACCGAGGCCTATTTCACCGGAAAGACCATCACGACCGACGGTGGGCCGATCGAGATCACGCCGGCGATGGCCAAGCAGATCTACCGCTACCTGGTGAAGAACGACTACTCGGATGAGTCGGACCAGATCACCACGGCCTACCACGAGGCCAAGGAGGCCAGGACGCTGGCGGCGTTGCCGGACGACCTGAAGCCTCACGCGGATCAGATTTTCCAGATCATCGACAGCGTCTTCAGCGATGCCCAGTTGCCGAAGGTGGACGATGGCCGGAAGCCCAAGACCAATCCGCTGAACGAAAACTTCGAGAAGAAGGAGTTTCAAGAACTCTGGCGGCGCATCAACCAGAAGGCTGTCTATCGCGTCGAGTTCGATTCCGACGAGTTGGTCGGCAAATGCGTGAGCGCGCTCGACAGCCAACTCCGGGTCACGCCGCTCCAGTACACCGTGCAGACAGGCGTTCAGGGCGACGGGCTGACGGATGACCAATTGAAGGCTGGCGACGGCTTCTCCCTAACCGGATCGACGACAGAGCGCGGCGGATCGATTCACTCCCTCGTGAAGTACGACCTTCTCGGAAAGGTCGCAGAAAACACGGAGCTGACGCGCAAGACCGTGGCCGACATCCTCACGGGGATCCAGGCCAGTGTGTTCAGTCAGTTCAGAGAGAACCCCGAGCACTTCATCGCCGAGGCATCCCGGATCGTCGCCGAGCAGAAGGCTACGATGATCATCGAACGGCTCGCCTACGACGGCCTGTCCGAGCGGTACGCCGTGGACATCTTCACGGCCAACCAGACCGGGCAGGACTTTTCCAAGGCCAGTGCGAAGCTGAAGCACCACGTCTATGACTATGTCGTCACGGACTCGGAGATCGAGCGCAAATTCGCCGGTGCCCTGGACGCCAGCAGCGAGGTGGTGGTCTACGCCAAGCTTCCCCGTGGCTTCCTTATTCCGACGCCGGTCGGCGACTACAATCCGGATTGGGCGATTTCCTTCAAGGAAGGCAGCGTCAAGCACATCTACTTCGTCGCAGAGACCAAGGGCACCATGTCCTCGATGAAGCTCCGCGAGATCGAGAACACCAAGATCGCGTGCGCTAGAAAGTTCTTTGACGAGATTGGACGGCGGGTCAGCGAGGATCGGGTCAAGTACGACGTCGTCACCAGTTACGAGAAGCTCATGGATATCGTTGGGCGGGCAGCCGCCTGAAGCCAATCCAGAATTGTCGGGGAGGCTCCTGGCTTCATAGGCGAGCAAAAAGGTACCGGCCAACGGCGTTGGGGAAGGGAAATAGATGGGCGAGGAAAGCGACGGGCGCAAATTCCAGTTCCTGCGGAACGGCGATGCCGAACCTTCAGATCTCGACTGGAACAAGGGCGTCGAGAGCGTTCGTCAGGCTATTTCCGAGGCCATGAGCGCCAAGAACATCGCGTTCCTGCTTGGCGCTGGATGTTCCTCCATGATGAAGGGCAAAAAGGAACTCGGCGTTCCAACCATGGCGCCTCTGGCCAAGGAGTTTTGTGGGGAAACACTCGAGGCGCGCGCGGCAGGATTCTACGCCGATCCGCCGGTGGTTGGCGCTGCGCCGACGCCATGGCGGCTGACCAAGGGCGAAATCGACTATCTCGATGCGCTAGGCATCGATCTGGCGAAGGATTACAGTCGTAACCTGGAACGCTTGATGGAGGTGCTGTTCGCGCAGCGGTTCGTGCTGCGCCAGAGCGAGAATCCCGATCTTCACCCCTACCGTGCTGTTCTCGACGGCATTATCAAGAAGGTCCAGGATTTCCTGTGGACCCGTGTCACCCAAGGGGCCTTCGCCACGGAGGGCGACACCTCCGTCCGCGACCTCTACGAGCGGTTCTACAAGAAGCTAGTCCTGCGAGATCGGTCCTTGCCCCGGCCATGGGTGTTTACGACCAACTACGATCATTTCAGCGAATTGGCGATGGATCGCCTGGGCATTCCCTATGCCAACGGCTTTTCCGGCGTAGTTGAACGCCGCTTCAACCCGGCGATCTTCCGCTATGCCCTGGCCGAACAGCTAGACGTCGCCAGCCGCAAGTGGACCGCCGTCGACGCCTTCGTCTATCTCTGCAAATTGCATGGCTCGGTCACTTGGACCGAGGACGATCATGGCCTGTTCCCGATCAAGGAGGTTTGGCCGCCCGAGTCTTCGAACCAGATGCTGATCTATCCGACGCCGGCGAAGCAGAATTCTTCGCTCGGCTCGCCTTACGCGGACTTGTTCCGGGAATTTCAGTCCCGGATCGTGCGCGAGCAGAGCGTTCTCATCACGGCGGGCTACGCCTTCGGCGATGAGCACCTGAACAACATCATCTATCAGGCGCTGACGATCCCGACGTTCCGTCTGGTGATCTTCGCAGCGCCGGATACGGGCGGCGAGATCGCCAAGCTGCGGGCACTGCGCGACCCGCGCATTTGGATCATTGGAGGCGACGGTCCTGCCGAGGGGACGACGGCGCACTACTTCGACATGATCGTCGAGCATTTTATGCCGCAGCGTCCCAGCGACAGGATCGATGACGCCGTTCGCAAGGTGTTGTCCGAACTGGCGCCGAAAAGGGACGACGAGACGAAGGATGGCGAGGCATGAGCCACGACGATCGCAAGCGCGCGATCGGCAAGGTGGTCTCGGTCGCGGCCGACCGCTTTGTCGTGGAGATGCACGTCGGCACCGACAACTTCACGGTCGTTGGCTTCGACGGCGTGCATTATGTGGCGCGGCTGGGATCGTTCCTGATGATTCCGTCGCAGTCGGAATATGTGGTGGTCGAGGTTGTCGGCCTGCGTGAGCGCGACGCGAGCACCCCCTCCGAGCGAGGCGACTTCGATCGGGCCGGCTCCTCGAAATATTTGGACGTGGTACCGGTCGGCATGTTGCCGATGCGTGGCGGCGCGTTCCGTTTCGGTGTGTCCGTTTTCCCGTCCCTGTATGCGGACGCGCTCTATGCACTGGATGGCGAACTCGATCGTATCTTCGAGACCGAGGCAGCCGTCGAGCCGTCAATCGGCCCGGATGGCGGTGCCTGCGAACCCGAAGGGGCCACGCGCTATCGGGTTCTGCCTATCGGCAAGTCGGTGGTGTTCGAGAACTACGACATCAAGGTCCGGCTGAACGAGTTCTTCGGCGGTCATGTCGCCGTCCTGGGCAATACCGGCAGCGGTAAGTCCTGCACGGTCGCTTCCGTCTTGCAGTCCCTTTTCAGCAAGCCGGAGGAACATCACGCCCGCGGTGCGACCTTCGTCGTCTTCGACGTCAACGGCGAGTATCACGCCGCTCTGGCCGCTTCCGCGAAGGAGGGAGCCATCGGGGTCGAGCGCGTCGTCCTCGACGGCACGGCGGCAGGCTTCCGTATGCCGCATTGGTTCCTGGAGATGGCAGAATGGGAACTGCTCTTGCAGGCCAGCGAGCGAACACAACTGCCGGTCCTTCGGACGGCGTTAGGTCTGACAAGTCTCTTTCATGCCAATACGCCGGAAGCTCTGGCGCTGCGCGAGCATTTTGTCGCCACCTGCATCATTGAGTGCTTTCGAGGCGCAGATGGAGACTCCCCCGTATCGAAATTTCAGCGCGTCGTCTCCCTGCTCCAGAAGTATCCGACAAACGACCTGAATATGGCGCTTCTGAACCGCTTTAATCCTAATTTTCAGTATGGAAATTTTTCAGGGAACAACCAATCGGCGTTTCTGGACGAAGTGAGAAAAAAGCTCCGGGAGGATGCGCCCTTACCAGCCTATAATCGGACGCCAT
This sequence comes from Candidatus Rhodoblastus alkanivorans, assembly GCF_022760755.1. Lineage (NCBI taxonomy): Bacteria > Pseudomonadati > Pseudomonadota > Alphaproteobacteria > Hyphomicrobiales > Rhodoblastaceae > Rhodoblastus > Candidatus Rhodoblastus alkanivorans. The sequence goes on along the minus strand of NZ_JAIVFP010000001.1, from coordinate 62,578 downwards.
TCTCTTTTGATGAGCTGCACGAGTGTCTCGACTTCGCGATCCTCTATGAGGAGGCTCACGGCAATCGCCAAATCCGGGACTACTGCTCGTCCATGGTCACGCGGCTCAGATCTCTCCAGGAGAGAACAGAATATGCCTTTCTGCGTCACGAAGGAGCTGACGTTGACGCAGCTGTAAGCGATCTGGAGTTCTTGACCAGCATCGTCGGTCTGGAAAAGGCGGCCGGAGAATCGTTCACCAAACGCAATCAGGTCATTATTATTGATCTCAATTCCGTCGAAGATGAAATCGTTGAGCTAGTCAGTGCGGTCATCGCACGCATGCTTTTTCGGTTTCTTCGCCATGCGGAACCGAGAAACCGCTTCCCGATACACCTACTGCTCGAAGAGGCTCATAGATATGTCGCCTCTACGCCCTCCCGCTTTTCCATCGACGCCACCAAGATTTTCGAGCGCATCGCCAAGGAAGGGCGCAAATACGGCATGTTCGTGCTTCTGGCGTCTCAGCGACCGAGCGAGCTGTCCAAAACGGTTCTCAGCCAGTGCTCCAACTTCCTGGTTCACCGCATCCAGAATCCCGACGATCTCTCCCAGATTCGCCAGATGACGCCGTTCATCTCAGAGTCGGTCTTGAAGCGGTTGCCGTCATTGCCGCGGCAGCACGCGCTGGTGTTTGGAACGTCGGTCAATCTGCCGACGACCTTCAAGGTCAGGGAGGCATCCCCGCGACCGCGGAGCGACGATACCGCCGTCGTCGATCTGTGGTTCCACGAAGAAGGTCGAGCCGCGGACATTCGCTTCGCGCTCCGTCCGGCCGACGCTGCTGCTGCGGCGGCTGGCGAGGAGCCCGATGGCGATAAACGAAGCACCGGACGATGACATCTTCTGACCATCTGGAGACCCTGGCGCAGACGCTGGAGGCCACGGGGGATTACCGGGTGATCCGGCGTCTCAAGCCGCGCCCTCGCACCGTTCCGCCTCCCGGCACCCCACTGCGCCTTGGCCTGGTGGTCGATGCGGAGACCACGGGGCTCGACCCTCAGCGCGATGAGATCATCGAACTCGCTATGACGCCATTCAACTACGGCTTGGATGGCACCGTTTTCAGCGTGGGCGACAGTTTCCAAGGGCTGCGTCAGCCGAGCGAGCCTATCGCCCCGGATATCACCGTGATCACGGGCATCACCAACGAGATGGTGGCCGGCCAGATTATTGATCCCGCCGTGGTCGCCACATTCGCGGCGCCGGCTTCGCTCGTCATCGCGCACAACGCGGCGTTCGATCGCCGCTTCCTTGAACGATTCAGCGACGTGTTCTCGACGAAGCCGTGGGCATGCTCGCTCAGTCAGATTGATTGGGCAGCGGAGGGGTTCGAGGGCACAAAACTCGCCTATCTCGCTCAGGCCGCAGGCTTCTTCTATGACCGTCACCGCGCGATGCACGACTGTCTTGCCACAGTTGAGTTGCTGGCGATGCGGCTGCCCCGATCTGGCGTTACGGGCCTTAGCCGCCTTTTGGATGGCGCTCGCGCTGTTTCCTGGCGCATCTGGGCGGAGAATTCACCTTTCGATCTCAAGGAGACCCTGAAGGCGCGAGGATACCGCTGGAACGGTGATCCCGGTCCTCAGCCGCGCGCCTGGTACATCGACGTTGCCGAGTCTCAGCGTGAAGCTGAGGTGCGGTTCTTGAGAACGGAGATCTATCGGCGGGAGGTCGACCCGCTAGTCCGCAGGATCGATGCGTATGATCGCTTTTCAGATCGAATTTGAGCGGCTTCCGCGGCGCACTCGATCCCCTTAGTGAAGCTAAGCGGCCAACTGTCGCTGTTCTCTGCCGTCCGTCCCATCCTCCCCGGCGGCTTTGCAGAGGAACCGAGCCAGCGCTGCTTTACGGGAGGCGCGGTCGAGCGCGTAAGCTGTCTGCTTGAACTCTTTCCCATCCAGCAGGCCCTCAATGTAGCCGGCAATCGTGTCCGCCGCCATGATGAGAGCCGTGTCGAGCGTGTGGATGTATTTGCTCGTAACCGAGCCCTTGGCGTGACCGACCAGGGCCGCGATCGTCACCTCCGTGAAGCCGAGATCGTTGCCGACGCTGGCGAAGCTGTGCCGCAAGACGTGGGGCGTGACGTCCGAGAGCGGTGAATCTTTGAAGATTTGCTCCCAGTGGTTAGGGAAACTGCCGAACGCGTTGTCATCGCCGTAGCCAGGGAAGACGTAAGTGCCGGAGGTTGTCTTCCGACGCGCCTCCAGAAACTCGATAACGGGCAGGCCGATCGGACGGACCGAGGTGCCCTCCTTACTGTCTATAAGGCGCAGGCAGCTCCCGTCGGTATCTGCTTCGGTCCACATCAGGCCGATCATCTCGCTGCGGCGGCAGCCGGTCAGTGCGATCTGACGAACGATCTCTACCGTCGTCGCATACTTCTCCTCTTTCTCGGCTGTGCGCAGCATCTCGCCCAGCGTCCGGTACTCCGCTTCGGTGAGCCGGCGGGTGCGGACGTTGTCCTTCGGCTTCCGCAGGCCATGGGCAGGATTGATCGCTATGATACCGGCCTCGACGGCGTAGGTGAGAATGCCGCCAAGGAGCCCGACCGTGCGCGTCGCCGTTCCGGCGCCGCCACGGACGATGGCCTTGCCACGCAGCTTTTTTGTCTTGACCGACACTCGCGTCTTGCCGGCCATGATGTCCTTCAGGACCTTGTTGATGTCGGCCTTGGTCAAGTCCTTCACACGGCGCGTCCCCAGGAGCGGGATGATGTGCCGCTCAATGCGCCCAATGTCCGTCCCGACCGTCGTCGGCTTCTTGGGCCGCCCGCCCTTGCCGAGGATGAGCCCCGCGTTGAGGTCATTGACGTAGAGCATGCAGAGCTCTTTGACGGTGATGGCTTTGTGGTCGAGCTGGCGCTCCTCGGCGGGATTGTCCCCTTGAGCAACGCGGCCCAACTGGACCTTCGCCTCCTGCCTCGCGCTTTCGGCTGTCCAGACGCCATGCAAGCCGATCGTGTAGCGGCGCGAGCGGCCCAATGCGCGGTATTGAAGGACATAGCTGCGCTTGCCAGAAGCGAAGACGCGCAGGCCGAAACCTGGTAGCTCGTCATCCCAGATGACGTAGTCTTTCTCGCGGGACTCGGCAGCGTCGACGAGGCGCTTTGTGAGCTTAGCCATGGGAATTCTCCCGTCCAAACTCCCATTCTCGCGTAAGCACCACGTAAGCAGCAGGCCGCAAGTCGGAGCGTGTTCGAGAGTACGTCAGACGAGCTGGAATTTCAATTTCTTTAGTGATTACAGTAGCATAGCGCATCGGAGCGAAACCCATCGAAAAGCGTCGAAGGGCAGGTTAAATTGCTCCGAAGGCAGAGGCCAGGGGTTCGAATCCCTTCGGGTGCGCCATGATTTCGTAAGAGAACGCAACTACTTACGGTATCTTCGGCCTCCTTTGATAACCACAAAAATCAGCCTGTCACACTTCCGTCACCGCGACTATGGGCTCGGGCCGAAGCGGCGCCACACCCCGGACAATGGCTGATTTTGCTCGCGGCCCGCACAGTGAGCAGCGGGCCGCCGAAGTCATTTCTTACGCTTTCAACGACAAAACCAGTCGGCGCCAAACTCGACGCTCGGAGGGTATGGCGCATGGCATTGATTCCCTGTGTGAAGTCAATGCCAGCTGGCGCCTCAACTCCATCCAAATTGAGTCAGAGCCTATTTTCGACGCAAAACCGGGGTCCCGATTCCGTGCTGATTGACACTCGTGGGCGATTGTCCTGTCTGCAGCGCCTGCGAGGCGCCGCTATGCCGACGTCCTCCTGATTGACTGGATCAGCCCGCCCCGAAGAGACTCTGTTCGTCGCGTTAAGAAAGCGAAGGCGCTGCCGCTGCCCAGTCCTTCGCGTGCGACACTACGCCAACTTTCCAGATTGAGCCGGTGATCGAGCGCGGGGAATGAGGCGGACGGCGGGAAGGCGCGCAGTCCAGCTACCGGTCGTCGGGCGCAATGGGATGGCGGCGGCCTCTGTCGAGGGGCCCATTACCCAGCAATACAACGGAGGACCGTTTAGGCTTTTTCTTGGTCGCAACCGCGCTTGTTAAAAATTGACAAAATTGTTGTTAATTTGTATTAAATATATATTCTTATTATAATCACGATTTTTTTTATTTATCGCTGTATGTATCTGTTCATTTTCTGTTGCTGCGCTTAAAATTATTTTTAATACTCACTCCGCTGAGTGATCGGAAGGTTAAATATTTATAATCCCCCGGTCGCTCGCATTCAGAAGGCAGGCCGATCGCTTCGCGCAGCTGACCATCTGGCGCAGGCCGTTCGAGGCAGGCCTCAACGAGCGGAGGACCGAATCATGGCGGACCAAACAATTACGGCTGAGGACATCGCGGCGCTGGCCAGCAAGCTCGACGAGATGGCCGCGGTCCTGACCGACACGGAAAAAGCTTTGCTGCTCGGCATCTTCAAACTCGCAGGGCAGGCCCTTTCGTCCCACATGTCCAGCGTGACCGGCTCCGGTCAGCAGGAAAGCGGCAGACTCGGCGCGCCTGCATCCGGAGTCGGCAGCCTCTCCGCCGGCTTCAAGGGCGCCTTCCAGCAACTTGGCGCCGCCAATCTTAGCGTCCGCACCGGCCTTGGCGCGGTCGCGAGCGGAGTCGGCATTGGCGTCGTCTGGTAAGGGCTAGCCCCTCGCCCCAAGGCGGTCCCCGGAAAAGCTACGTGCTGGCGGCGGGTCTGGCGACAGCGCCGCCGCCGACACGTCGCGCGCGAACCGCCGCGAAATCTCGGATGGAATCCCCCTCAAGGCGAATGAAGCCATGTTCCAGTTGCAGACGCATCCTATAGAAGAGCTTCCTCTGGCCGGAAATGCGGCCGAGGCGCGAGCCCGCCCGGTAGCGCTCGTGAATATGCCGTTCGTATCGATCTATCGTCCGTCCCTTCAACTTGGCTTGCTGCGGGCGATCGCCGAACGGCACGGCTTCCGGGCCGCCACATTCCACCTCAACCTCGATTTCGCGCAGCAAATCGGGCCGAAACTTTATGAACAACTCGTCCATCACAGGGGACGGATGTTCGGCGACTGGCTGTTTTCGCCTGTGGCCTTCGCGGCGAACGCTCCCGACCGCGACGGCGATCTGCTCGACAGGTTCGGCGAGGAAGCGACGTTGCTCCTCGCCGATCTGGGCGTCGATCGGGACGCGCTGCTCGACATTCGCAACCGGGAGGTTCCCCGCTATCTCGACCGGATGCTCGAACGCGTCGATTGGTCGGCGTTCCGGGTCGTCGGCTTCACGTCGACCTTCCAGCAGAATATGGCGGCTTTCGCGCTGGCCGCGCGGCTCAAGGAGCGTTTTCCCGATCTGATCACCCTGTTTGGCGGGGCGAATTTCGAGGGCGACATGGGTTTGGCGCTCGTCGAGGGCGTCGATTGCATCGACTACGCCGTCATCGGAGAAGGCGACGAAACCTTTCCGGCCTTCTTGCGCGCCGTGGCCGACGGCGACGATCCCGCCTTGGCGCCGGGCGTGGCGTCGAAGGCGACGGCGCGCGAAACGCGCCAGTCGCGGGCGCCGTTCCGGCGGCTCGACGAGCTCCCATTGCCCGATTATGAGGAATATTTCACCCGCGCCGAAGAACTCGGCCTCATTCCCGACATGTCGCGCCGCCTCGTTTATCTTCCGTTCGAGAGTTCGCGCGGATGCTGGTGGGGACAGAAACACCATTGCACCTTCTGCGGCCTCAACGGGGGCTCCATGGCCTATCGCTCGAAAAGTCCGGCGCTGCTTCGTGAGCAGCTCGCCGAACTCGTCAAGCGCTATCGCAGCTTCATGCTGGAGGCCGTCGACAATATCGCGGATCACGACTATTTCGCGTCCTTCTTCCCGGCGATTGTCGCCGACAAATCGGACTACCAATTCTTTTACGAGGTGAAATCCAATCTCACCCGGGACAAGATCCGCTTGCTGCGGGATGCCGGAGTGAAGCGGATCCAGCCTGGGGTCGAGTCGCTCAACAGCCACGTGCTTAAGCTGATGCGAAAAGGCGTGTCCGCAGCCCAGAACATCAATCTACTGCGCTGGGCGCTCTATTACGGCATCGATGTCGGCTGGAACGTCATCTGGGGCTTCCCGGGCGAGACGGCGGACGATTACCGTGAGCAGCTTGCCGCCATGAAGCAGCTCGCACATCTTCAGCCGCCGACCGGGGCCGGCCGGATCTGGATGGAGCGCTTCAGCCCGCTGTTCACCGAGCGGCGCAATTTTCCCGCCCGTTACGTCCGCCCGGAGGCCAGCTACAGCTATGTTTATCCCTCCGGGGTCGATCTCGACCGCGTCGCCTATTTCTTCGAATATGAGCTTGATGGCGCATTGGCCGAGGAAGTCTATGCGGATACGCGCGATTGGGTGCGGGCATGGCAAGCCACATGGAAGCAGGAGATGCGCCCAACGCTGACTTACTGGTCGTCGCCGAACTTCATTCAGATCGACGACCTGCGGGACGTGGAGACGTCCGGAACCTACACGTTCAAAGGCGCGCTCGCCGATATTTACATTTGTTGCAGCGATCGGCCGATGACCGCGGCGGGCGTGAGGGAATCCCTGCGCCTCAGCGAGCCGGAAAGTGAGATCGCCGAGGCGCTGCACGAATTCGCGAACCGCGGCCTGATGTTCCATGATGGAGGACAATTCCTCAGTTTGGCCATTCCGGCGACGCTGGGACGATAGGCGCATTCAGGGACGTCAGCGCGGCCGGCCGGCCACAGACCGTCGCCGAATGGCCATGGGCGAGCGGAAGGAGACGGACAGATGGCGCAGACCATTTCGTTGAACGACGCCAGCGAGGACCAGCTCGTCACCCTGCTCGGCCTGACCGCGGATCAGGCCCGCGCGATCATCGGGCGGCGGCCCTTCGTATCGGCGGAAGCGGCGGCATCCGCGCTCCCGCGGGCGACCGCCGCGAAGCTGAGTGGCGTCGACGTCCCTCTGCTGAATATCAATGACGCGACCGCGTCGGATCTCGCGCGCATCGTTCGGATTGCGCCGGATCTCGCGCAAAGCATTCTGGCCGGCCGTCCCTATTACAGCTTGTTCGAGTTGCGGCGCCATTTCGCTGGCGATCCGGCGGCCTTCGCGCGCCTGGCGGCGTTTTTCTGCGCGGCGGAATTTTCCTATCGAGACAAATTGAGCGGCAATGTCATCCGCCTCGTCCCCGATCGCTCGCGGATGCTCGTGCGTTTCGCCGAGGGCCAGACCGAGAGCGCCAAGGACGTCGGCCATCCGCTGGGATTGAAGCCGATGTCGGCGCGCACGCGGTCGCCGCAGCAATATGCCGTCTATGACGCGCGACAGGTCGAGTCCGGCGCGGATCCCGTCGCGGCGCTCCGCAAGGAAGCATCCGTTGCAAGCGTCATGCCAAGCTTCAAGGACAAGGACGGATGCACGCGTTACGCCGACGGCGAACTCTGCCTTGTCCAGTTTCAGCATGGGGCGTCGCTCGTCGACCAATCCACGTTGCTCGCCTCGATCGGCGCCGCAGTTCAGGAACGCCATCGCACGCCAGGCTTGCTGACCGTTCGTATCCCGGGCGCGGGCGCCAATCCGGCGCTTCTCATCAACGCTCTGGCGACGTTCAATGCGTCGGACAAGGTCAAATTCGCGGAGCCGGCCTATATCGGCTTGAACGATCTGGAATCGGCGGCGCTTCGCGCCGTCCCCGCCGTAGAGACCGAGACGGCCGCTGTTCCGTGGAACCTCCAGCTCGTCCGGGCGGTCGAGGCTTGGGGCTTGACCACCGGCTCGGAGAAAATCGTCGTCGCGGTGATCGACACCGGCGTCGACATGACGCATCCGGCGCTCGCCGGCGGCCTCGTTCCGAGACCGCAAATTGAGTCGTGGAATTTCACCGACGTCGGCGGGGCCGATCCAGACGATGACGAAGGCCACGGAACCTTCATCGCAGGCCTTTTGGTCGGCAACGGCGCGATGGGAATCCGCGGCCTGTGCCCGCAGTGCCGCGTTCTGCCGCTGAAAGTGCCGCTGGAGGGCGCCACGCAGAGTTACGGCCGCCGCCGCGACGCAATCTTGTATGCGCTCGATTTCGCCCCGCCGGACACAAGGCTGATCATCAATCTAAGCTGGAAGACGACGGGTGACATCGCCGCCATACGCGACGCCATCAACGTCGCCGCCTCTCGCAACGCGCTTGTCGTCTGCTCGGCGGGAAACTGGCCGAACGGCCCGAGCGAACCGCATTTTCCGTCGGATTATCCATCGAACATGTCTGTCGGCGCCGTATCGCCGGACGAGCGCCGCGCGGTCTATTCGTTCTATGGCGCCGAGGTCGACCTCGCGGCGCCCGGCGGCAGCGGTTCCGATGTAAATGCGGAAAACATAACCTCCTCGGGACTGGACGCGGGTTTGGCGGTCGATTTCGGCACATCCTTTTCCGCGCCACACGTCGCCGGCGCCGCGGCGCTGGTCTGGTCGCGATTTCCAAATCTGGCGCAACGTGACGTGCGGACCCGGCTCGAAGGGGCCGCCAAGCCCCTGGCGGACGACGGCCTGGGACGCGGCCTCCTCGATGCGGCGGCGGGGCTCGGCGGCGGCGCGCAGATAGTCGTCACGCCTCCGGCCTCCGCCGACTCCGCTGGACTTGACGCCGTCAATAACGACGATCTGGCGACTTTGATCGCCGCGTTTCATCTCCTGCCAATCACGGCGCGGCTCCTGATCGCGCACCGGCCGTTCAGTCAGCTCGACGAGATTCGCGGCATCCTGGGCTTGACCGACGAACAATTCGAAGCCATCGCTGCTTTCTCCGGCGTCTGAACAAATGGGACAAGTTGAACTTTTTCCAGAAAAGAGGCTCCAGTTTATCCGGGTAATGCGTCAATTAGGGCGCAAACTTGATCCTCCATCGAAGTTCAGAATTGATCCCTCCGGGAAACGCTGGAGCGACGGCGCGCCGTGGCGTAGGTGGATGGGATCGACATTTACGATAGGCCGTTCATGTTGAGCTGTTATGTTGTTTTTTCGTTATTTTTCAATTGCAGGTCCCAGCGGGAAACGTGCTCATCTTCATGTTGTCCCGTGCGCCAGCAAGCGATTTTGCCGCCGCTGGTCTTTAGCGACGCCGCTAAATCGTCGTCGCATTGCGCATTGCAGATATGGCGAGTCTTACGAAGCTAAGTTCTGGAACGTCGAGTTCGATTTACCTGTCTCCGCTGTATTCATGCAGCGCCGATTGAAGCGTGTCTGAAACCCTGCCTCTTCCAAGCAGCCCGCGGAACTATCGCGCCGCCTTCTCACTCCACTGCCAGGCGCTCAGCCAATTCCGTTACATTGTCCCAATTCAAATAGTGGCCCCCATCTGACGTTTCCACATGAAGGCCTTCCTGCTTTACTGCGGCCGAGAACTCAGCGTCGCTTCCGACCGGGCTCAAATAGACGAGATCGGTGCGCCGCCAGTCATAAGCCACAGCGGTGAAGGCGCGCGACAATGTCCGGCCCTCTTCCAGGGTCAGATCAAAATACAGCCGCTCGCTCAACATCATCCGCAGCATTTCGCCGAGCATCCGATGCGACACGCGTTTGACAAGTGGATAGGTCATGCATCTCCGCTCAATATGTTTCTAGACGGCAGGACAGCTTTCACGCATCTGGCTCTCCGCAACTATGGCGGCGCAACAATCAGCGCTTCGAAGGCTTCAAGGATGTCCGGAAGAGCCTTGCCGGTATCGTCCGTCCATTCGGGTTTCACGGTAAATTGCAGGCGCAGGTGCAGATCGTCGATCGAGCGGATCGGCAGCTCGTGCTCATAGAGAGCCTGAACGCGCTGCGCCCGACAAATCGCCGGCAGATCGAGCTGGCTATCCTCGGGCCGGCCCATGAGCATCTCGAGTTCGTTCGATCTCTGCTTCCAATAATCGAATTCGTCTTTCGCCTGTCGCACGGTTTTCGGCAGGGGAAAAGCCTGCTCGATCCGGGCCATGACGGTCGGGGACAGGGGGACGAAACTGCTGCGGTCCCAGCCGCCGAGACTGGCGTGCCATCGCCCGGGCGGGTTGGTGTCCGGCTCACACCGAACCAGCAGATCAGCCGTGGCGTCGTGCAGCATTTGCTCGCGATCGTTTCTCGCCAGCGCCGCTTCGCGCGACCCATATCGGGCGATCACCTCATTGCGCTCGGTCTCGGTTTTCCGCCAGTCGTCCTCCCGGCGCGCTGCGGCCGCCGCCTGATATTTTTCGTAAGCCCGCCGACTGGGCCACACGACGCCGGTTTCGTCGGTAAATGTGTTCGTGGCGGGCTCGCGCGCCTGCGGCCTCTGCCCGCCATCGGAACGTCTTTCCCCTTGCCCGATGAGCGTCTGGCCGAGATCGGTAAAGCTCAGACCCTCGGAGGAAAGATGGTCCTTGAGCTTCCGAACGGCTGCTATGGCTTCGCTCTCGTTATCGCTGCCGGCGAGGGAAAGCAGCTTGCCGAGCCGGATCAAATCGAGACTCATGGCGACCTGGCTTTATGGACGAATCGTCTGACGCTCGGCGTCACCGCGCTCTTGCTCCGGGAGGAAACGTAGAGATGGTTCCAAGGCCAAGTCACGAGCAATGTCCATGCCATTGGCCGTCCCCCGAAAGTTCGGAAGTAAGCCGCACATGATCGCGAGCGATTGCGAAGCGCCACGCTATGGATATCGCGATCCGATCGTGGACCGCCCAAAGCTGAACGAGCTTCGGGCGGTCCGCCGCGCGTCATCCATCAGGACCGGCGTCAAGCCATTTCGATGAAGCTATTATTGGATCGATCGCTTCCCAAAAGGCTAGAGACTGCAAACCTCTTCCGATTTCGCGATGAATTCGCAACGATCGGCCCGATCGAAGTCTGCCATCGGCATTTCGAACACGAAGCGGTTCGGGTACCAGAAATCGGCATAGGGAAGGAACAGGCTGCTCGATGACAGGCTGGCCAGTTGCTGCGCGCCGGCGTAGAGGACTGCTTCGAACCCGGCCCCGTTTGCAGGCGCCGCCGTGTTGTCGCCGAATACCTCGAACTGGACGAACAATTTGGCGGAAGGGACCCCAGCCTCGACTGTATTGATCGCGATGACGCGAAGGTCCTGGAAGCGACGGCCAATTTTTCCGTCCGTCAGAACTTGCGCGAACTCGTGCACGCGCCCCTTCTTGACCACGGTGGCGTCGACCAAAGGCGCTCCCAAATCGGCTAATCCGACAGGCTTCGCGGGCGCCAATGTTACGACGGTACGGACTTCTTGCAACGAGGGCACGATACGCTCCTAGTATGGTTCGACGTTTGAAATCCGACAAAGAAGGCCGGATCTGACGGCTATCACGCATATAGCGCGCCAATTCGGCGTAATGGCCTGGAGGCGTTCCGGGCGAACGAGGTTGACGGAAGACGAGCGCCCTCCGTGCAAAGCGCCTTTGGTATGATTTGGCGTCGTATTGCAGTCTCAACCGCTCTCCCGTTCATGGAGGGATGGCGCGTTCAGGCGCGTTTTGCCGTCACCATCCAGAGCAGGGCCAGGCCGAGCGAGCCGGAGATCAGCGAGGCGGCGAGAACGCCGACCTTGGCCGATTGGAGCGCCTCCGCGTCGAAAGCCAGATTGGCGATGAACAGGGACATGGTGAAGCCGATGCCGGCGAGCATTCCGGCTGCCGCCACCATCGGCCAGGTCACGTCGTCCGGCTTGCGGGCGAGGCCGCTTTTCACGGCGAGCCAGGACGATGCGATGATGCCGATAGGCTTCCCCAGAGCGAGGCCCCCGACGATCGCAATCGCGATCGGCTCGGACAGGGCGCCGATCGAGACGGCGACGCCGGCATTGGCCAAAGCGAACAGCGGCAGCACCAGAAACGCCGACCAGGGATGAAGCGTGTCCTCCAGGCGCTGCAAGGGCGAAAGACTCTCCGTTGCGGCGCGGGCGAGCTTTTTTCGCACCGGCTTCGGCTTCTGCGCGAATTCCGGCTCCAGCGCTTCGGGGGCGACGCCGAGGGCCCATTTCAGGAAATGGTCGAGCCGGCCGTTTTCGATCCAGGGGCGCGCGGGGGTCATCAAGCCGATCACGACGCCCGCCAGCGCCGGATGCACGCCCGATTGATGCAGCGCCGCCCAGGTCAGCACGCCGACGAACCAATAGGCGCCGATGGCGCGGATTCCCAACCATCGCATCAGGGTCGTCAGAAGAATGCCGCCGAGCGCGGCGGCGATTGGAATCAAATTCAAGGACTGGCTGTAGCCGGCGGCGATGACCACCACCGCGCCAATATCGTCGACGATCGCCAAGGCGAGAATGAACACCCGCAGGCGGACTGGAACACGCCGGCCAAGCAGGGCCATGCAGCCGACCGCGAAAGCGATGTCCGTCGCCATGACGACGCCCCAGCCCGAGGGCGACTGGGGATTCGCCTCCAGCACGAAGGATGAAAGCGCGAGATAAATCGCGGCCGGGACGGCCATGCCGCCGATGGCGGCGGCGATCGGAAGCGTCGCGACCTTGAGTTCGCGCAATTCAGCGCCGACCATTTCACGCTTGATTTCGAGTCCGACGACGAAGAAGAAAATCGTCATCAGGCCATCGTTGATCCAATGGCGCAGCGAATGCGCCCAGGCGACGTCCTCGACATTCAGGCCGATGGTCGTCCGCCATATTGAATCGAAAGACGGCCCGAAGGCCGAATTGGCCAGGGCCAATGCGGTGATCGCGGCCAACAGAAGCGCCAGTCCGCCCGCGGTTTCGGTGTGAATGAACCTTTGCAGCGGCGGCGCAATGACCTGGATCCGCTCTTTGGGAAATTCCGGCGCCGCGCCGTCATCGGTGTCGTTCATGCGCATTGCCTGCCGCCGGGTCGTTCCCCCTCATCCTATTCATCGACGGCGCTCATACAAGTTTGTCGATCCCAGCCCGGTTCCGCCTTTTCCGAGCCAAGGCGAACCCCGAGCCTCCTTCCGGTCGAAGCGCGCCGATTTTGGATGGCCGGCGGGAACAAGACATCCAGCGCCGTGTTGACGAATCGTGAAGGGAGTCCCGTGCCGCGCCCGCGCGTCACGCTCATTTCGGGAGCATTGCCTCGCGCCGGATGCGCAACGGGGAGCATGACGAGAAAGTTTTTCATCCTTTTCGCCGCCGCGCTTGCGCTGGCGGCGAATGCGCGATCGGCGCCCGCGCCCGTCGAAGGCGGGGCGGTGCAATTGGGCGTCGAGGGGCCGATCGGCCCGGCGACGGCGGAATATGTGCGCGACGGCCTGCGGGAAGCTGCGCGCCGCAACGCCGCGGCGGTCGTGTTGACCCTGGACACGCCGGGAGGACTGCAATCGTCGATGCGCGACATCATTCGAGGAATCCTCCAGTCGCCTGTCCCGGTTATATCGTTTGTCAGCCCCATCGGCGCCCGCGCGGCCAGCGCTGGAACCTATATCGTCTATGCGAGCCATCTCGCGGCCATGGCGCCAAGCACGCATCTCGGCGCCGCTACGCCGGTGGAGCTCGGGTCGATCTTCAGCGGGAACGAGGGGGCCGACAAGGGCAAAGAAAAGCCCGTCGCGGATGCGGCCGCTACAAAAGCGGTCAACGATGCGGCCGCCTATATCAAAAGCCTGGCTGAATTAAGGGGGCGCAATGTCGATTGGGCGGAGCAGGCGGTGCGGCGGGCCGCCACGCTGACGGCGTCCGAAGCGCTCCGGCTCGGCGTCGTCGAGCTGAGCGCCAGGGACGTTCCCGAACTCCTGCGCGAAGCCGACGGCCGGGTCGTCCGCGTCGGCGATCGCGATTTCAAATTGCATACGGCCGGGGCCATCGTGACAAAAATCGAGCCCGATTGGCGCGCAAACCTCCTCTCGACCATCAGCAATCCCACGATCGCCTATCTGCTGCTGCTCGTTGGCTTCTACGGGCTGTTCTTCGAATTCATCAGTCCCGGCGGCGTCGCCCCCGGCGTCATCGGCGGCGTCGCTCTGATGGTCGGCCTTTACGGGTTGAATTTCCTGCCCATCAGCTTTGCCGGCGCGGGCCTCCTGCTCCTTGGCCTCGCTTTCATGACCGCGGAAGCTTTCGTTCCGTCGTTCGGCGCGCTCGGCGTCGGCGGCGTCGTTGCTTTCGCGCTCGGCAGTCTGCTGCTGATCCACGGCGACGCCCCGGGTTTTCGCCTGCCCTTGGGCGTGATCGGCGCTGCCACCGCCGTGAGCGCGGCATTCATTCTCGTGGCGCTGTCGGCGATATGGCGCGCGCAACGCCGTCGCGTGGCGACCGGCGATCCGGGCCTGCTCGGCGACATCGGCGAGGTTCTCGCCTGGCGCGATTTCGAGGGAGAAATCCGCGTTCATGGCGAACGCTGGCGCGCGCGGGCAGCGACGGTTCTGGCGCCCGGACAATGCGTTAGCGTGGTCGAACGGCGCGGACTGACGCTGCTGGTCGAAGCCGAGCGTCCATCGTCAAACGGATCGTAGAGCGGGGTGCGATTCAATCGAAGCGCAGCCGGCTCTACATTTCTTTGTTTTCGCAGCGTTTTTTACGAAAAACCGGCATCCACTTTTTCGCACGCTGCTCTAGGAGGAGGCCGCCATGCCTGTAAATGTGACTGAACTGGGCGCCTATCTGATCATTTTCGCCCTTGTCGTCGCCGTCGTGCTGACGGCCGTCAGGATATTGCGCGAATATGAGCGCGCGGTCGTCTTCACGCTCGGACGGTTTTCCGGCGTGAAGGGGCCCGGCCTGATCATTATCATTCCGGTCGTCCAGCAGATGGTGCGGGTCGATCTTCGCCTGTTGGTGCATGACGTGCCGAGCCAGGACGTGATCTCGCGCGACAATGTGTCGGTCAAGGTGAACGCGGTCATCTATTTCCGGGTGGTCGACGCCGACAAATCGGTGCTGCAGGTCGAGGATTTCATGTTCGCCACCAGCCAATTGGCGCAGACGACGCTGCGCTCGGTGCTCGGCAAGCATGAACTGGACGAGATGCTTGCGGAACGCGATCGGCTCAACAGCGACATCCAGGCGATTTTGGACGCCCAGACCGACGCCTGGGGGATCAAAGTGTCGAATGTCGAGATCAAGCACGTCGATATCGACGAGAGCATGATTCGAGCCATCGCGCGCCAGGCGGAGGCGGAGCGTTATCGTCGCGCCCGGATCATCGGCGCCGAGGCGGAGCAGCAGGCCGCGGCAAAGCTGGTCCAGGCCGGCGAAATGCTGGCCAACACGCCCGAAGCGATGCAATTGCGGCTGCTCTCGACCCTGCAGGACATCGCCGGCGAGAAGAACTCGACGATCGTTTTTCCGGTTCCGATCGATCTATTGCAGCACATGCTCGCGTCAAGCGGGCCGAAACGGGACCAGACGCGAGCAGCGTGATCGGCGGGCCCGTCCCGGGCGTTTTCGGCTCGCCAGGGCCCGCGTCAGATTTCCTCCGGCGCCATGGCGATCGCGCCGCAGGGACATTCGGTGGCGCAGACGCCGCAGCCCTTGCAGAAATCGTAATTGAACTGGAAGCCTTTGTTCGGCCCGAGCTTGATCACCGCATTGTCGGGGCAGACGCCGTAGCAATTGTCGCATTCGAAGCAGTTGCCGCAGGACAGGCAGCGGCGCGCCTCGTAAAGCGCATTGCTTTCGTCGAGGCCCTGGACCACTTCCTCGAACGTCGAGGAGCGGCGCGCAATTTCAAGCATCGGCCGCACCGTCTTGGGCGCCTCGCCGTAATACCAGGCGTTGAGCTTGTCGAAGGACGCCAGCTCATGGCGCGGCGGCGGCGCGAAAGCCTCGCCGCGCAGCCAGGCGTCGATATTGCGCGCCGCCTGCTTGCCGTGGCCGATCGCGACCGTCACCGTGCGCTCGGAGGGGGCCATGTCGCCGCCGGCGAAAATCCCCGGCGCGCCGGTCATCATATCAGGGCCAACCTGGACGACGCCGTCCTTGATCTCTAAGCCCGGGATGCCCTGGAGCAGGGACAGATCCACGTCCTGACCGAGCGCCAGCACGACGGAATCCGCTTCCAGCGTTTCGAATTCGCCGGTCGGCTGCGGAAAGCCCTTGTCGTCGAGCTTCATCTTCTCGACTGTGATCGCGCCGGCTTCGACATTCTTGATCGTCGAGAGCCATTTCATCATCACGCCTTCTTCGAGCGCCTCCTCAAGCTCGAAATCATGCGCCGGCATTTTCTCGCGGGTGCGGCGATAGACAATGATCGCTTCCTCCGCGCCCAGGCGCTTCGCGGTGCGCGCGACGTCGATTGCGGTGTTGCCGCCGCCATAGACGACGACGCGGCGCCCGAGCAGCGGCTTGTCCTCGCCCTCCATCGAGCGCAGAACCTGCACCGCGTCGAGCACCCGCGCCGCTTCGCCCGCGGGAATATAGGCGCGCCTGGCGATATGGGCGCCGACGGCGAGAAAGGCGGCGTCGAAACCGCCATCCCGGACCGTCGCCTGCAGGTCGGAGACCTTGCTATCATATTCGATGGTCACGCCGAGATCCTTGAGGCGCGCGACTTCGGCGTCGAGAATGTCCCGCGGCAGGCGATATTTTGGAATGCCGAAGCGCATCATCCCGCCGGGGGCGGGGCCGGCCTCATGAATAGTCGACTCATGCCCGAACAAAGCGAGATGAAAGGCGGCGGAAAGCCCCGCGGGCCCCGCGCCGACGACCAGCACCTTTTTGCCGCTCTTTTGCGCCGGCGGCGTAAAGCGCCAGCCCTTGGCGATCGCCATGTCGCCGAGAAAACGCTCGACCGAATTGATGCCGACGGCGGAATCGATCTGGGCGCGGTTGCAAGCCGTTTCGCAAGGGTGATAACAGACCCGCCCCATCACCGCCGGCAGCGGATTGTTTCTGGTGAGCGCCCGCCAGGCGGCTTCATATTCGCCCCCCTCGGCGAAACTCAGCCAGCCCTGGATGTCTTCGCCCGCCGGGCAGGCGTCGTTGCAGGGCGGCAGGCGGTGGACATATTCCGGCCGGAAGGTCCGCCAGGAGCCGGTGTGATTGGCGAGCGACGAGCCGACGTCCAGAGTGACCGCGAAATCATGCTCCATTGGGGACTCCCGAAAGTTCGTCGTCCTCGCTCAGAAGGCCGTATTCCGCGATATGGGCGTCGCAGATCGCCTGCAGATGCAGGATGCGCGGATCGTCCACGCCGTCGCGGAACAGATGCGCGAAGCGCTTCTGCAATTTCAGATATTCGCGCACCGGGACCTGTCTCCTGATCTTGCGCGCGTGGGTGACGCGGCCGTGCTCCGCCTCGAAAATCGGATAAAGCCCGCATTCCACCGCGAGCCGCGCCAGTTTGATCGTGTCGCAGGAGGCCGCGCCCCAGCCGAGCGGACAGGGCACGCTGATCTGGATATAGCGGGCGCCGTGGATCGACATGGCCTTGATGACCTTGTGCTCCAGATCGTGGAGATCGGCGACCGTCGCCGTGGCGACATAGGGAATATTATGGGCGACGGCGATTTTCGGCACGAATTTGCCGGTTCCGAACACATTGCCCGGCTCCGGACCCATGGCCGGCGTGGTGGCGGTGCGCGCCGTGGGCGGCGTGGCGGAGGAGCGCTGCACGCCCGTGTTCATATAGCCTTCATTATCGTAGCAGATGTAGAGCACGTCGTCGTTGCGCTCGAACATGCCCGACAGGCACTGAAAGCCGATGTCGGTGGTGCCGCCGTCGCCGCCCTGGGCGACGACTCTCGTGTTCTTCTTCTTCACCCGCATCGCCGCGGCGACCCCGGTCGCGACCGCCGCGGCATTGCCGAACAGCGAATGCAGCCAGGGCAATTGCCAGGAGGTTTCAGGATAGGGCGTGGTGAAAACCTCAAGGCATCCGGTGGCGTTCACCGCGATGAGATCGGCGCCGGTCGCGCGCATGGCCGCGTCGATCGCATAGCGCGCGCCAAGGGCCTCGCCGCAGCCCTGGCAGGCGCGATGTCCGCTGGTCAAGGCGTTCGAGCGGTCCTGCGATGCCTGGACCGCGCGCTCGTCTTCCGAAACCAGGCGGTTGCCGACAGTGAACGTGCCCTTCTGATAATATTTCAATTTTTGCGGCGCTTCATCCGGAGGAAGCGTATTGGCTTCGGTCATGGCCGTCTCCCTCAGCCCGGCGGCAATTCGCTCGCCATGGCGAGCTGGCGCAGAATGTTCTCGGCGGTCGATCCCGAACGGCGGGTCTTGCGGACGCGATGGATTTCCCGCCCGACGACATGTTCGTTGAGATCGAGGAAATGCGCGCCCTCCCACGGGCTTTCGACCGCCATTTGGAAAAGGCGGCGCAGGCTCGCGCGCATGATCGGACGGCCGCCGAGACCGGCGATCGCCGAATGAAGTTTTGGCGGCTTGTCGAGATTGCGCAAGGCGCCGTCGATATTGTCGGCCAGAGGCCCGCCGACGCCGACGGCGATGCTTTTTTCGACCACCACCACATCTTTGGCCGACGAAAGGATTTGCCGCAGCTCCTCCACCGGAAACGGCCGGTAGGAGACGATGCAGACCGCGCCGATTTTCACGCCGTCGTCGCGCATTTCGTCCACCACGTCCTTGATCGTGCCGCAGACCGAGCCCATGGCGACGACGATCGTCTCGGCGTCCTCGATGCGATAGGGCCTCAGCAGGCCGCCCGCCGCGCGCCCGAAAATTTTGGCGAAATCCTGGGAAAAGGCGGGGATCAGCCGCAGGGCCTGCTGCTGCTTGTAATGGGCGAGGAAGCGGACTTCGGTAAAAGCCTCGGGGCCGACCATGGCGCCGATGGAGGCGGGGTTTTCCGGGTCGAGCACCTGCACAGGGTCATAGGGCGGCAGAAAGGCGTCGACCTGCGCCTGGTCGGGAACGTCGACGCGCTCGAAGGCGTGGGTCAGAATGAAACCGTCGACGCAGACCATGACCGGCATCGACAGCTCTTCCGCCAGGCGGAAGGCGAGAATGTGCAGATCGACCGCTTCCTGGTTGGTTTCGGCGAAGAGCTGAATCCAGCCGGCGTCCCGCATCGACATGGCGTCGGAATGGTCGTTCCAGATATTGATCGGGGCGCCGATCGCCCGGTTGCCGAGGGTCATGACGATTGGCAAGCCGAGGCCGGCGGCGTTGTACACCGCTTCGGCCATGAACAGCAGGCCCTGCGAGGCGGTGGCGGTATAGGCGCGGGCGCCGGCGGCGGAGGCGCCGATGGCCACCGAAAGCGCGGCGAATTCGCTTTCGACATTGATGAATTCGCAATTTTCCAATTCGCCGGTCTTCACCAGCTCGCCGACCCCTTCGACGATATGGGTCTGCGGCGTGATCGGATAGGCGCAGATGACTTCCGGACGGCAAAGCGCAATGGCTTCCGCCATGGCGTGCGAACCTTCGATTTGCTTCAGCATCGGCGCTCCTCACACAGTCATGGCGCGTTCCGGATTCGAGGCGAGGTCGTAAGCCTCCTGCGCCGCGGCGATATTGGCCTCGCCGATTCTGCCGGGAAAGGCCCGGGCGATGGCGCTTTTGACGCTTTCGAAACGAACGAGGCCGGTCAGCGCGGCGAAGGCGCCGAGCAAGGCGGCGTTGGGCGCGGGCCTCTTGACATGTTTGAGCGCCAGATCGGTCGCCGGCACGATCACCGCATGGCCCGGCGGCAATTTTGCGGCGATGCTCTGCAAATGCAGCTCGTCGAATGCCTTGTTGGTATTGACCAGCAGATAGCCTTTTTCGCTCAGGCCGGAAAAGACGTCGATCACCTTCAGCAGGGTCGGGTCCTGGAGGATCACGCAATCCGGGTCCTGGACCGGCTCGCGCAGGCGGATTTCCTTGTCGGCGATGCGGCAGAAGGCGACGACCGGCGCACCCGTGCGTTCGGAGCCGAAACTCGGGAAGGCCTGGGCGTGGCGGCCCTCGATGAAAGCGGCGACGGAGAGCATTTCCGCCCCGGTGACCACGCCCTGCCCACCCCGGCCATGAATGCGAATCTGGAACATCGCTTCTCTCCCTTGCCGGTTCTTTTCCGGCATAATGCCCGGTTTCGTTCTTCCGCGCGACCGCCAGGCGTGATTATTTTCACCGCGGGAGGACGCGTCGCCTTGATTTCTCGCAAAATGCCGCGGGCAGGGGCGATTCATGGGATCGGACAGCCTCAGCCGCCCGTCGGGGATCGTTCATCGCCGCTGGCGCCGCTGGTGGCGCGGCCTGGGAGCAAAAAAGGGATAAGGTTCGCAAAGAGCCGTCCGGGGAGGATTCGTCATGGATGAGCGCGCGCTCCTGCGACAAATGTTCGACGCGGCGGTGGCCGCCGCCGCGCCGGACATCGTCATCCCCCGGCGCCTTCCCGCGCCTCCGGCCGGCCGAACCATCGTGGTGGGCGCGGGAAAAGCGGCCGCCTCCATGGCGCGCGCCGTCGATGCGCATTGGCCGTCCGACAAGCCGCTCGAAGGTCTGGTCGTCACCCGCTACGGCTATGGCGTCGGCAAGCTCGACCGCATCGAGGTTGTCGAGGCGAGCCATCCCGTCCCCGACGAAGCGGGCGAGCGCGCGGCGCAAAGAATTCTGGACATGGTGCGGGGGCTTACGCCCGACGACCTCGTCCTGTGCCTGATCTCCGGCGGCGGCTCGTCGCTTCT
Organism: Candidatus Rhodoblastus alkanivorans; assembly: GCF_022760755.1. Taxonomy (NCBI): domain Bacteria; kingdom Pseudomonadati; phylum Pseudomonadota; class Alphaproteobacteria; order Hyphomicrobiales; family Rhodoblastaceae; genus Rhodoblastus; species Candidatus Rhodoblastus alkanivorans. The sequence goes on along the minus strand of NZ_JAIVFP010000001.1, from coordinate 42,000 downwards.
GTCCCTGCCGGCGCCGGGAATCGAACTTGCCGACAAGCAGGCGATCAACCGGGCGCTCCTGCGCAGCGGCGCCAACATCGACGACATGAATTGCGTGCGCAAACACCTTTCCGCCATCAAGGCGGGCCGGCTGGCGGCGGCCGCCGCGCCGGCCGAGGTTGTTTCGCTGATCATTTCGGACGTGCCGGGCGACGATCCTGCGATCATCGCCTCGGGCCCGACCGTCCCGGATCCCAGCACGCTCGCGCAGGCGCGCGAGGTGTTGCGGCGCTATTGTATTGAAGCGCCGCCTTCGGTGCTGGCGCTCCTGAACAATCCCGCCGCGGAAACGCCGAAACCCGGCGACCCCGTTTTCGCGCATCATTCCGTGCGGATGATCGCCACGCCGCAGGCTTCGCTCGAAGCCGCGGCGAAAATCGCCCGCGCCGCCGGGGTCGCGCCGCTGATCCTCGGCGACGCCCTCGAAGGCGAGGCGAGGGAAGTCGGGCGGGTGATGAGCGGCATTGCGCGCCAGGTCGTCATGCACGGCCAGCCGGCTCCAGCCCCTTGCGTCCTCATTTCCGGCGGCGAAACGACGGTGACTTTGCACGGAAAAGGCCGGGGCGGCCGCAATGTCGAATTCCTGCTCGCGCTCGCCATCGATCTCGACGGCCTGCCGAAGGTCTACGCCATCGCCGGCGACACCGACGGCGTCGACGGCGCCGAGGAGGTTGCCGGAGCGATCGTGGCCCCCGACACGCTGGCGCGCGCGGAAAGTCTGGGCGTCAAGGCCAGGGAAAGTCTCGCCGACAATGACGGGCACGGCTTTTTCGAACGCCTGGGCGATCAGGTCGTCACCGGCCCGACCCTCACCAATGTCAATGATTTCCGGGCGATTTTGATTACCGGCTGACGCAGGCGGCGGCGCCGGCCTCCGATCAGATGGAGCTGGCGGGGTCGGGTCCGAGGCGGCGCCTCTCGTTCATCGCCTCGGCGGTGTCGAGATCGGTGAATATGTCGTCTCCGGCGTCGATTGCAGCGACCCATTGGCCATAACGGCCGATCAGCTGTTTGGCGCCGGCGTCGCCGCTCGTCCGCTCCAGGATCAGCGGGAAAAAGGCCCGTCCCCACAGCACCGGATTTCCGAGCCGGCCTCTGCAGCGTGGCGCGACGATGGCGCTGCCCTCGCGCGGATCGAAGGCCGCGATCATCCGCGCGATCATGGCCGGATCGATGTCGGGCATGTCGCCGAGAAAGATCATCGCCCCGTCGAGCTCCCGCGGCAAAGCGGCGACGCCTTTTTTGAGCGAAGTGGAAAGCCCCTGGGCGTAATCCTCGTTCAACACGAATGCGACGTCGCAGCCGGCAAGGGCGGCGCGGACCTTTTCGGCCTCATGTCCGACCACGACCACGATTGTTTCAATTCCCGCCGCGCGCGCGGTGTCCGCCGCATGGCGGACCAGGGGCTTGCCGTCCAGCGTCATGGTGAGCTTGTTCGCGCCCATGCGCTGTGACCGGCCGGCCGCGAGAACGATGGCCGCGATCCGGGGCGGCGCGGCCCGTTTTGTCTTGGCATTCGCGCGCCGGTCGCGGAGCAGGCCGCCGACGCCCATCGACATGATGTCGGCCCGCCCGACGGGCAGGCCGGCGAGAAGGCGCCGCAGGATGAAATCGACGCCATTGAGTTGCGGCGCGCGCGCGCAGCCGGGCATGCCGATCACGGGCGTCCCGCCCAACTCGCCGAGAAGCAGGAGATTGCCGGGGTCCACCGGCATGCCGAAATGAATGACGCGGCCACCCGCTTTTTCCAGCGCGGCCGGAACGACGTCCTTGCGATCGACGGTCGAATAGGCGCCGGCAATCAGGATGAGATCGTCGCCTGCGGCGCCGCGCGCCGCGATTTCGCGCGAAAGGGTCTTTTCCTCATGCGTGACGCGCAGCTCGGCGCATAATGCGCTGGAGAGCGCCATGAGCCTGTCACGGGTATGGCGAGTGGTCTTTTCCAGCGTTTGCGCCTTCAGCCCCGGCGCGAGCGTCTGGATCAGCGCGACGCGATGCGGCCGAAAGGGTAGGATTTTGAGCGGCGCCGCCGCTTTTTCGCAGGCGGCGACCACTCTTTCCGGCGCGGCATAGGGATTGACCTTGATCGTGGCGATCCTCTCTCCCGGCTCGAACACTTCATGCGGCGGCAAGGTTGCAAGCGTAATGGCCTCGTCGACATGATTGAACCCGTCGACGCGACGCGGATCGAAATGCAGCAAGCCATAAAAGGCGGCGTGGAGATCGCAACGGCCGGCGCGCGCCTCGCCGGCGATGACGCCGGAACCTGCCAAAGCGCGCGCGACCCGCGCGGCGGCGGCGTCTTCCGCAACATCCTTCTTCGGGTCGAGCAGCGCGACCTGCACTCTAGCGACGCCAGCGGCGCGCAGGCGCGAAATGTCGTCCGGCGCAAGTATTCGTCCCTTGGGGATCAAAAGTTGGGCCCGACGGATGGAATGGGCGAGCAGGCCGCCGCAGGCTTCCTCTATGGCGAGGGTGACGAATTTCATTCCGCCGCGCTCCCAAGACTTTGCGCCTGCGCCTGTCGCAGGACCGCGGTCATTTCCGCAGCGATCGCTATGGCGATTTCCGGCGGCGACGCCGCGCCGATGCAAAGGCCGACGGGCCCGTGGATTCGCGCGAGCTCGGCTTCCGAACAGCCTTTCGCCCGCAAGCGCTCCCGGCGTTTTTCGGCCGAGCCGCGCGAGCCGAGCGCGCCGATGTAAAAGGCCGGGCTGCGCAAGACGGCGATCAGGGCGGCGTCGTCGATCCTTGGCTCATGGGTGAGCGCCACCATGGCGCAGCGCGAGTCGGGACGAATTCTGGCAAAAAAATCCTCCGGCCATTCCGTGTGGAGCGCAACGCCGGGAAAGCGTTGCGGCGTGGCGAAAGCCGGCCGCGGATCGACCAGCGCGACGCGATAGCCCGCCGCCGCCGCGATCGGCGCCAGGGCCTGGGCGATATGAACCGCGCCGACGATGATAAGGCTCAGGGGCGGGCGCCAGAATTCGAGAAAGAATTTTCCGGCCGGGCCGTCCAGCGCCGTCTCCACGCCGCGTGCGAGCGCCGCCGCGACAAGGCTCTGGCTCGCCTCGTCGAATTGAGTATCGCCCTCGACCAGGCGCCTTTCGCCGCTGTCGAGGGCGACCAGCGCCGCCGTTTCCTCGCCTCGGTCGAGTTGCTCGACGATCTGATTAAATTCAGGCCGGTCACGAAACTTTTCGACCAGAATTTCGATCCTGCCGCCGCAAGCGAGGCCCAAAGACCAGGCTGTGCCGTCGCTGACGCCGAATTCCAGCAGCGCCGGCCGGCCCGTCCGCATGACGTCTTCGGCATTGGCGAGAACCTCGCCCTCGACGCAGCCGCCGGAGACGGAGCCGATCATGTGACCGTCTTCATCGACGGCGAGCCTGGAGCCTGCCGCGCGCGGCGACGACCCCCAGGTCGAGACAACCGTCGCCAGCGCGACCTTCCGGCCCTTCCTTGCCCAGGAAAGGGCCTCGCGCAGAATGGCGCCGCTGTCATCCATCATCGCCCCGTCTCGTCCGATTCCGTCGCAACCTGCCTCGCGCAGCGCGAACGGGCAAGCGCCGCGCCTGCATACGCATCTTTGCAGATCATGACGACGGACGGCCCGGCTCGCCATCGGACGATGGCGAGCCGGGCCGCCCGAACTGGCGCGTTCGGTTCTTTAGCTTGCGTTCGGGCCGCGTATCAGCTTGATGGCCGCCTCGATCTGGCGCCACGTCCTGGCTTCGTCCGGCTTGCCCTTTTCTTCGAAAGAAGAAGCCTTCTGGGCCGCCTCGGCGATGGCTTTGGTCCCATGGGCGTCGAACAGGCGGCGCGCATAGTCCTGAATTTCCATTTCCTGCATGGCGACGATCCTTCTTTTGGCGGTGACCATTCGGGCGGGGCCGCGAAACCCCGTCCGTTGCCACAACCCGCTTCGCCGCGATTCGGTCCCATCCGCTTCAAGCACGATGTTGCTTTCCGGCGACATGCGGCGCCTTGGCGAAGTCCGGACAGTGTCGGATATAGTGCGGCAGGCCGTCGCTTACGAGTTCTGGCGGCCGCCGTCGGATCCTCGGGCCGCGGTCAATCGCGTGCGCCTTGCCGTTGGCGGCGGCCCAAGCCCGTTGAACCAAGCCCGTTGAACCAAGCCCGTTGAACCAAGCCCGTTGAACAAAGCCTGGGCGGTCCGCCGACTGGCTCACTTGGATCAAACGCCAGGAAAAACGGACGTCAAACGTCCAGATTGGCGACGTTGAGCGCATTGTCCTGGATGAATTCGCGGCGCGGTTCGACGACGTCGCCCATCAGCTTGACGAACAAATCTTCCGCCTCGTCGCCTTCCTTGATCTTCACCTGAAGCAGGGAGCGGGCGTCGCGGTCGAGCGTCGTTTCCCAGAGCTGTTCGGGGTTCATCTCGCCGAGGCCTTTGTAGCGCTGCTGGCTGACGCCCTTGCCGCCGGCCGCGAGAACGGCGTCGAGCAGGGAGGTCGGGCCGCTGATGCGGGTTTCATCGCCCCGACGCAGCAGCAGGGCGCTTTCGGCATAGACCTGGCGCAGGCTTGCCGCGCGTTCGTCGAGCCGCCGCGCTTCGGCCGAGGCGAGCAATCCGGCGTCGAGCGTGATCGCCTGTCTCACCCCGCGCAATTCGCGCGTCAGGATATAAGCGCCGTTCTCGACCCGGCCTTCCCAGCCGCGCTCGACCTCGTCGGCAAGCGCATCGAGCCGGGCCGCGATTTCTCCCGCGCGCGTGGCCGCCCCCTCGTCGCTCAGCGCCGCTGTCGGCTTGAGCGCGCCGGCGATCGCCGCCTGCTCGACCGCGCAGCGGTTGTAGCGGTTGTGCAACTGGCCGAGCACATTGCGGACGAGCCTTGCTTCCTCCACCAGCGCTTGCAGATCGGCGCCGGCGCGTTCCTCGCCATGGGCAAAGCGCAGCACGGCGCCGTCGACGCCATTGCCGATGAGATAATCTTCGAGCGCCTTTTCGTCCTTGAGATATTGCTCGGACGAGCCGCGCTTGACCTTAAAGAGCGGCGGCTGGGCGATATAGAGATAGCCGTGCTCGATCAGCGGCCGCATCTGGCGATAGAAGAAGGTGAGAAGCAAAGTGCGGATATGGGAGCCGTCCACATCCGCGTCGGTCATCACGATGATCTTGTGGTAGCGCAGCTTGTCGAGGTTGAACTCGTCATGGCCGATGCCGGCGCCGAGCGCGGTGATGAGGGTGCCGATCTGCTCGCTCGACAGCATTTTGTCGAAGCGCGCTCGCTCGACATTGAGGATTTTGCCGCGCAGGGGCAGGACCGCCTGATATTCGCGCGCGCGCCCCTGTTTGGCCGAGCCGCCCGCCGAATCGCCCTCGACGATGAAAAGTTCGGCCTTGGCCGGATCGCGCTCCTGGCAATCGGCGAGCTTGCCGGGCAGGTTGGCGACGTCGAGCGCGCCCTTGCGGCGGGTCAGTTCGCGGGCCTTGCGCGCCGCCTCGCGCGCCGAGGCCGCCTCCACCACCTTGCCGACGACGGTCTTGGCCTCGGAAGGATGTTCCTCGAGCCATTGGCTTAAAGCCTCGTTGAGGACGCCCTCGACGACGGGGCGCACTTCGGACGAGACCAGCTTGTCCTTGGTCTGGGATGAGAATTTCGGGTCGGGAACCTTGACCGAAACCACGCAGGTCAGGCCCTCGCGGCAATCGTCGCCGGAAAGTTCGACCTTTTCCTTTTTGGTCAGGCCGGAGCTTTCGGCATAGGAGGTGATCTGACGGGTGAGCGCGGCGCGAAAGCCCGCGAGATGGGTTCCGCCGTCGCGCTGCGGGATGTTGTTGGTGAAGACCAGCACATTCTCGTGGTAGGAATCGTTCCACCACAGCGCCACTTCCACGGTAATGCCGTCGCGTTCGCCGCGCATCTGCACCGGCTTGCCGATCAAGGGCGTCTTGGCGCGGTCGAGATAGCGCACGAAGGCTTCGAGCCCGCCTTCGTAAAAAAGATCCTCGGATTTGGTTTCGGCGTGGCGGGCGTCGGTCAGGACGATATGGACGCCGGAGTTGAGGAAGGCGAGTTCGCGCAGCCGGTGCTCGATCGTCGCATAGTCGAATTCGATCTGCGAAAAGGTCTCGGTACTGGGCAGGAAGGTCACCGACGTGCCGCGCCTGTGCCGGCCATCGACGATCGGCGCCTCGCCGACCGTCTTGAGCGGCGCCACGGCTTCGCCATGGGCGAAGTCGATCTCGTGCTCCAGCCCGTCCCGCCAGATGCGCAGCGACAAGGTCGAGGACAAAGCGTTGACGACCGAAACGCCGACGCCGTGGAGGCCGCCCGAGACCTTGTAGGAATTCTGATCGAATTTCCCGCCGGCGTGAAGCTGCGTCATGATGACTTCGGCCGCCGAGACGCCTTCTTCCGGATGTATGCCGGTCGGAATGCCGCGGCCGTTGTCGGTGACGGTGCAGGAGCCGTCGGCGTTCAGGGTCACCGTGACGAGGGTGGCGAAGCCCCCGAGCGCCTCGTCGATGGCGTTGTCCACCACTTCATAGACCATGTGATGGAGGCCGGAGCCGTCGTCCGTGTCGCCGATATACATGCCGGGACGTTTGCGCACCGCGTCCAGTCCGCGCAAAACCTTGATCGATCCGGCGCCATATTCCTCGGTGTTCGGCTCCGGCGCGGTTCCGTTGGCGGCTGTCAAAGCGAATGGTCCTCGGTCGATCTTGGGCGCAGACGCTGATTCGCGCGCGCGTCATCATAGCGGAAAATCAGGCGAAATAGCGGAGTAAAGCCGTTTGCCGGGCGCCTAAAGCGAGGTTGGCGCGGGGCTGATCACTTTGATCGTGCCGTTGTTGATCTGCACGACGGCGAGGCCGCGCTCGTTGCTGCCGTCCGGCTTGAAGCGGAACACGCCGTCGGCGCCGTTGAAGCCGGTTGGATTGGTCAGAACGTCGTCGCTAAAGCGCCGCGCGCCCTGCGAGCGGGCGAGAGCGGCGGCGAGCGACACCGAATCATAGGCGAGCGTCGCCACTCTTGTGGGGTCTGAGCCGAATTTGGCGCGATAGCGCTGGGCGAAGGCCACGAAGCCGGCATTTTCCGGCGTGGCGAACCAGGCGCCCTGCAGCGCGGGCAGGCTGAGGACGCGCGCGTCGTTCCACAGGCCGGTGCCGAGGATCTGAACTTTTCGGGGATCGATTGCGTTGGCGGTCAGCGCCCGGCCGACGTCCGGCATGGCTCCCGCCTGGTCGGGAATGAAAAGGCAATCGATCTGGTCGCCGAGCGCCGCGATATGGGCGGCGGCGGCGCTGACGCCGCCCGGCTTGTAGCGTTCGATCAGGGCGACGCGCATGCCGCGCCGCGCCGCCGCCTGTTGCAGCGCGCCGATGGCGACATTGGCGTATTCATTTTCCGGCGCGAGCGCGGCGACGGATTTCCTGCCCTGGTCGGCGGCGTAATCGATGATCCGGTTGACGTAGCCTTCGACCAGGAAGGACAAGAGATAGACGCCGTGCGAGGCGATCGAGAGATCTGTCGAAAAGGCGATGATCGGCTTGCCCGCCGGCCGGGCGACTGCGGCGGCGGCCCGGACGTCGGCGGCGAACAGCGGGCCGAGAATCAGTTCAGCGCCTTCGCCGAGCGCGGCCTGGGCGGCGGCGCTCGCGCCGTCCGGCGTCGAATGGTCGTCCTTGACCAGGACGGTAATGTCGTTCGCGCCCGATTCCTGGATCGCCAGTTCCGCCGCATTGCGCATCGAGACGCCGACGGCGCTCGGCCCGCTTCCTTGAGTGAGCGGGAGGATCAGCGCGACCTTGACCGGGCCGTTGCCGAAGGTCGCGGCGTTGGGCGTCGGCCCGGGCGCGGGCGTCGGCGCGCCGGGCTGTTCCGGATGATTGAGGCCGGTGACCGAACAGGCCGACAAAGCGGCCGCGCCGCCCAACAGCGCCGCGCGCAAAAAAGAACGCCGCGCGACGGCGCAATGATCGTTCGTCATGCCCAATTCGTTCTCTCAGCCCCCGCCGGCGACCGCAGCGTCGCAAACGCCCTTTGAGCGGCAATGCCGGAACAATTGTCTTAAGGCAAAGGCGGCGTCCCTGGCAACATCGACCGAGGCGTCATCGAAGTCTTCGCGCGCCGGTTCCGGGCTTGCGTCCGCATCCGGCTTTGCCTATATCCGGTTCTATAAAGAGAACGATTGTCGTTTTTATCGAACGAAAGTGGATGATGACGCATTCGGCGTCTTCTTCTCCGCCCTCGCCGGCCTCATTCGTCGCCTTCGGCCTGCGCGCCGAGGCCGAGCCGATCGCGCCGGGCCTCCATGTGGTGGCGACGCCGATCGGCAATCTGCGCGACATCACCTTGCGCGCTTTGGCGACGCTTGCCGCCGCCGATGCGGTGATCGCCGAGGACACCCGCGTCAGCCGCGCCCTGCTGGCCCATTACGGCATTGCGACGCCGCTGGTCGCCTATCATGAACACAATGCCGAAACGATGCGCCCGATCCTGCTCGCGCGGCTGAAAAAGGGCGAAAGGCTGGCCTTGATCTCCGACGCGGGGACGCCGCTGGTGTCCGATCCCGGCTTCAAATTGGTCGGCGAAGCGCTCGCGGCAGGCGTTCCCGTGACCTCGGCGCCGGGTCCCTCGGCGGTGCTCGCCGCCCTCGTCGTCGGCGGGCTGCCGACCGACCGCTTCTTTTTCGAGGGTTTTCTGCCCGCCAAAAGCGGCGCCCGCCGGGCGCGAATTGCTGAACTGGCCGCAATTCCGGGCACTCTGGTCTTTTTCGAGTCGCCGCGGCGCCTCGCCGAGACTCTGACGGATCTTGCGGCCGTGCTCGGGCCGCGCGAGGCGGCGGTCGCCCGCGAACTGACAAAACATTTCGAATCGGTGCGACGTGGCGCGCTCGACGCTTTGGCCGCGCAATACGCGAACGAGGGGGCGCCCAAGGGCGAGATCGTGCTGCTGGTGGCGCCGCCGGGAGAGGGCGCTGCCCTGATCGCCGGCGCTGCGCTCGACGACAGGATCAAGGCGGCGCTGGAAAAATTCTCGCTCAAGGACGCCGCGAGCGTCGTCGCCGCCGAAACCGGCCAGCCGCGCCGCAAAGTCTATGCCCGGGCGCTCGAACTGTCCGGAGGGGCGAAGGGCGAATGAACAGGCGCAAGGGCGCGCGCCGTTTCGGGCTGCGCGCCGAGGTTCTGGCCGCCTTCTGGCTTCGTCTGAATGGGTTTCGCATCCTGGCGCGCAATTATTCGGCCGCGGGCGGCGAGATCGACATTGTCGCCCGGCGCGGCCTGCTCGTCGTCTTTGTCGAGGTCAAGGCGCGGCCGTCCGTCGAGGCGGCGCAGGTCGCGATCGACGCCCGCAAGATCGCGCGTATTTCCCGCGCCGCCCGCTTCTGGCTCGCAGCCAATCCTTCCGCGACGGGTTGCGCCTTCCGGGGCGACGCGCTTCTGGTCACGCCCGGCGGCTTGCCCCGCCATGTCGCGAGCGCCTTCGAGCTTGATCTTTTCGCATGAGGCGGCCTCGAGTTTTTTCCGGCGGGGCTAGCCTTTTCGGCTTTTTGCCTGTATGAGACCCGCTCTTGAATTTCCCCGCGCGCCTTTGCCGCCGTCTCCGGCCGGCGCCGCGGCCGGACCGGAGTTTCGAAATGGCTGTTCCGAAAAGAAAAACCTCGCCGATGAAGCGCGGCTTCCGCCGCTCGGCCGATGCGCTCGCCGCCCCGACCTATGTCGAGGACAAGGACTCGGGCGAACTGCGCCGTCCCCACCACATCGATCTGAAGACCGGCATGTACAAGGGCCGTCAGATCCTGACGGTCAAGTCGAACGAAGACTGAGCTCTCAGCTTTGAGCTCGGATTTTGGGCCGGCTTTGCGCCGGCCTTTTTTGCGTGCGTTCGCTCTGGCGCGCCGGCCGCTTGCGAGAAGGTCATTCGTCGGGCAGGACGTCGGGAACGAGCATTCGGCGCAGCGGGATCTGTTTACGGGATTTCAGGTCGAGCCCGTCGTAATATTTCTCGATCAGGCTCACGAATTCCACGCCGTCCACCAGTTTCAGATTGCCCTTGGTCCGCGCGAAATCCTGGGCGGCGGCGGTATAGCCGCCGGTGGCGATGAAAATGCCGACATCGCGGTCATGGATCATGGCGTAGAAGGCCTTGACCAGATCGGGGCCGATATTGCCGTCATGGGCCTTGACCTGGATTTTCAGGATCGGCGGCTCGATCCCCAATTCGTCGCGATGGGCGACGACATCGATTCCCTCGTCGCGCACGGCGCGGGTGGCGTGGGCGTTATAACCCATGGCGCGAAACAGGTCGGCCACGAAAGGCTCAAGCGGGAAGCCTTTGAGGTCGGTCTTGATCTTCTTGGAGATGAAGTCCTTGGTGGTTTCGGCGATGTCGCGCGCCACCCGGATCTGGGTCTCGTCTTCGGTGAGGCTGGCGGAACTGGCCGGGCCGGCGCCGGACGGAGGCTCGAAGCGGCGGGTGAATTCGCTGGCGAAGTTGCGGACTTCGAACAGGGTCAGGACCGAGCCCAATTCGTAAAGCGCGCCTTGGGAAAAGACGTCGCGGCTGAGCGAGGCCAACCAGCGCACCCCGCGCCGATGCGGAAAGTCCGGATTTCCCGACCGATCATACATGTAAGGCGTCGAGATTTCGCCCCACATCAATGTCCGGTCGATCTTGCGCGGGTAGATCACGCGGTCGCCGACCTTCATTTCATGGACGAAGCGGAAGAGTTGGCCGGCCTGGACCGGGATGGCGCCCGGCTTGGCTTCGCCTTCGGCCCGCGCAAAAACGTCCTTGAAGGCGGCGCGTTGGGCGGGCAGGGCGCTCAAGTCCTCGTTGGCGTCGCGGAAACTGACAGCGATCTGACCGTTCTCGATGAACAGAGGGTCGGCTTCGCTGTCGCCACCGGCGCGGACCGCCCAGATCCGAAAGCTCATCCTTGAAAGCCCGCACAAAAAGACGGCCGGAGACGTTCCGACCGTCGCGAGAGTCTAGCCGAGTCCGCCTCGCGGCGAAATCGCCCGACAGGTTGTATCCGCGACGGCGCCGGACAGGCCGGCGCCGCGCCGCCGATCAGATCATATATTGGCCGCCATTGGCGGAAAGGGTCGATCCGGTGACGAAGCCGGCGTCATCGGCGACGAGGAACACAACCGCGCGGGCGATTTCCTCCGGTTCGCCGAGGCGGCCGACCGGGATATACGGCAGAATCGACTTTTCGACCACCGCCGGATCGATCGCCTTGACCATTTCGGTCGCGATATAGCCGGGACAGATGGCGTTGACGGTGATGCCGGCGCGCGCGCCTTCCTGGGCCAGGGCCTTGACGAAGCCGATGTCGCCGGCCTTGGCGGCGGAATAGTTCACCTGGCCCATCTGGCCCTTCTGGCCATTGATCGAGGAGATGCAGACGATGCGGCCGAATTTGCGCGCGCGCATGCCTTCCCACACCGGTCGGGTCATGTTGAACAAGGAGTTGAGATTGGTGTTGATGACCGCGTACCATTGGTCCTTGGTCATCTTGTGGAACATGCCATCCTTGGTGATGCCGGCGTTGTTGACGAGGACGTCGACCGGGCCGAGGTCCGCCTCCACCTTGGCGATGCCGGCGGCGCAGGCGTCGTAATCGGAGACATCCCATTTATAGACGTGGATGCCGGTTTCGGCGTTGAACGCCGTGGCGGCTTCGTCATTGCCGGCGTAGCTCGCCGCGACCTTGTAGCCCGCCGCCTTCAGCGCCTTGGAAATGGCCGCGCCGATGCCGCGTGTGCCGCCGGTGACAATAGCGACTCGAGACATGTTTCCCCCTATTATTCATTAGGTTGAGATGAAAAAACGCCGGCCGCGCGCGGCCGGCGCCAATGGATGGACGGAATTAGCGCTCGACGGTGAGAGCGACGCCCATGCCGCCGCCGATGCACAGAGTGGCGAGGCCCTTCTTGGCGTCGCGCTTGAGCATTTCGTGCAGCAAAGTCACGAGGACGCGCGCGCCCGAGGCCCCGATCGGGTGGCCGATGGCGATGGCGCCGCCGTTGACGTTCACCTTCGAGGTGTCCCAGCCCAGCTCCTTGTTGACCGAGATCGCCTGGGCGGCGAAAGCCTCGTTGGCTTCGATCAGGTCGAGGTCCTGGATGTTCCAGCCGGCCTTGGCCAAAGCCTTGCGCGAGGCCGGAATCGGCCCGGTGCCCATGATCGCCGGATCGACGCCGGCGGTGGCCCAGGAGGCGATGCGGGCGATCGGGGTCAGGCCGCGCTTGGCGGCTTCGGCGGCGGTCATCAGGACCATCGCGGCGGCGCCGTCGTTGATGCCCGAGGCGTTGCCGGCGGTCACGGTGCCGTCCTTGCTGAAGGCTGGGCGGATTTTGGCGAGCGCTTCATAGGTCACGCCGTCGCGGATGAATTCGTCGGTGTCGACGACAATGTCGCCCTTCCTGGTCGAGATGGTGTAGGGAACGATCTCGTCCTTGAACCGGCCCGACTTCTTGGCGGCTTCCGCCTTGTTCTGCGAGGCGGTGGCGAACTTGTCCTGCTCCTCGCGGGTGATCTGGTATTTGGTGGCGATGTTCTCGGCCGTCGTGCCCATGTGATAGCCGTGGAAAGCGTCGGTCAGGCCGTCCTTGAGCATCGTGTCGATGAGCTTCAGTTCGCCCATCTTGACGCCGGAACGCAGATAGGCGGCGTGCTGCGCTTGCGACATGCTTTCCATGCCGCCCGCGACGATGATGTTGGCGTCGCCATTGGCGATCTGCTGCAGGCCGAGGGCGACGGTGCGCAGGCCCGAGCCGCAGAGCTGGTTCATGCCGAAAGCGGTCTTTTCGTCTGGAATTCCGGCCGCGCGGGCGGCCTGACGGGCGGGGTTCTGGCCCATGCCGGCAGCAAGGACCTGGCCGAGAATGACTTCGTCCACATCGGCGGCGGGAACGGAACCGCGCTCGAGCGCGGCCTTGATCGCGGCGGCGCCCAGTTCATGGGCCGGGACATTGGCGAAAGCCCCGCTGAAGGAGCCAACCGCGGTGCGCGCGGCAGAAACGATCACGACATCGGTCGACATGCAAAATCCTCCGGAACGTCGCCCTCCGCCCGTGGCGGGGCTGGCGACTTGGCGGCTAGTTTGACCATTTCGGCGCGGGCGCGGTCAAGGCGCCAGGCGCGCCCGGCCATGATCTTTTGGTTGTAGATCGCCGGGAATGACGCGGTGATGAAGAAGTTGCTTTGTCTTTAATGTCGCCGGGGCTATCGTCGTGACTATTGGGGCGCGGGCCGAGGACCCGCGACTCGAAGGGAGGGCGGATCGGCGGCGCGGCCGCGTCAGGGCCGCCGGTCATGGGAATGAAAATGACGAACGAAAAAAAACCCGTCACGATCAAGAAATATGCGAACCGGCGTCTCTACAATACCGGCGCCAGCGCCTATGTGACCTTGGAAGACCTTGCCGAAATGGTGAAACACGGCGAGGACTTCGTGGTTTACGACGCGAAAAGCGGCGACGAGATCACTCGATCCGTGCTCGCCCAGATCATCTTCGAGCAGGAAGGCAAAACCGGGCAGAATCTTCTGCCCATCCGCTTCCTGCGCCAACTGATCCGCTTCTATGGCGACAGCATGCAGATGTTCGTGCCGAGCTATCTGGAGTTTTCGATCGAGCGCCTGACCAAGGACAGTCAGAAATTCCGTGAGCAGTTCGATGCGGCGATGAGCGCCAATCCGCTCGCCGGCCCGTCGCGCCAGATGTTCCAGACGATGGAGGAACAGGCCCGTAAGAACATGGCGATGTTCCATGAGGCGCTCGACATGTTCTCGCCCTTCGGCGCGGCGGTCGCGGAAGGCGGCAAGTCGGCGCAGGCCCCCGCCAAGTCGTCGAGCGAACTCGAGGAGATGCGGGCGCAGCTTGCCGAAATGCAGAAGCGCATCGACGGCCTGGTCAAGAAAGACTGACCGGGGGCGGCCGACATCATGTTCTGGCGGGAAAAAGAGACCGAGCAGGTCCGGCTCTATCGGGTCCTGCGCGGCATGGAGCGCGCGCGTCTGTCGCGTGGCGCGGCGGCGGGAGGCGATTTCCGCTTTGTCGCCTACTCGCGCGGCTGCGGCGGGGGGACGAGCTTTCTCGTCCGCGAAGAGACCGCTGACGGCGCCTGCCGCGCCTACGCCATTCTCGCGACTTACGAGCCGGACGGCGTCGAGGAGTCGAGCTTTGGTTCGGCGGCCGAAGCCCTCGCCTTTGTCGCCCGCGCGGTCGAGGCGCTGCGGCGCCGGTGAAGTCTTTTTGTTCGCTCCGGCGCCGATTGGGATTCGGCCGAATCGCGATCGGTTCCAGACCCCTTTAGAGCATTCTCCGTTCGTTCCGAATCGGAAGAGTGCTCTAGTTCATTGTTTTAACGCATATTCTTGTCCAAAAAGTCTGCAACTTTTTGGGAATATGCGCTAATTTGGTGGTGTTTTTACGAAAAGACCGGCGCCCGCTTCTCGGAAATCCCGCTTAGGCGGCGGGGTGCGGATCGCCCGTCACCGTCGCGGCGGCGAAAAAGTCGCCCTGGAGATAATCGACGCCCCAGTCGCGCAGCATGTCGGCGGTGTCCTGGTCCTCGACCCATTCGGCTACCACCGGAATGCCGACATGGCGGGCAAGGTCGATGAGCGTGCGCACGAAGAAGCGGTCGTCCTCCGAGCGCGACATGTTCTGGACGAAGGCGCCGTCGATCTTCACGAGATCGAAGTCGAAGCGCCGCAAATTCTTGAATGATGTGTGGCCGGAGCCGAAATCGTCCATCGCCACCTGGGCGCCGAACTCCTTGATGGCCGCAACCGCCTTGATCGTCGCCTCGACATCCTCGATGGCGCAGGTTTCGGTCAGTTCAATGGTCAGGCGGCGCGCAAGCTCGGGCTCGGGGTCGAGCAGGGCGCGCAGGCGCGAGAAGAAATCCGGCGCATGCAGGGTCTGGCCGGAAACATTCACGGCGATCCGCATGTCCGGATAATCCGCCAGCTTTTTCAGCGCGAGTTCGAGGACGCGCTGGTCGATCATCTGGATCAGGCCCGATTTTTCCGCCGTCGGCAGGACGGAGGCCAGTGCGGCCAGCGAGCCATCGGCGCGGCGCAGGCGCATCAGCGCCTCATGGAGCGCCGGCTTCCCCGTCGCGGCGCGGACCAAAGGCTGGAGGGCGATGAGGATCCGGCCCTCATGGAGCGCGGAGACGATTTCGTCCGAAATTTTCAGCGCCCGCATGCGCGAATCCTCGCGCGCAAGCGAGGGCTCGTAGGCGACGAGCCGCGCCGCGCCGGGCTGCCGCGCGAGGTCGAGCGCTTCTTCCGCGTGCTGGAACAGCACATGGGCGGAACGGCCGTTGCGGGGCGCGACCGCGCCGCCGATGCGCAGCGACACCGGCACCGGCCCGGCGCTGGTTTCGAAGGGCGAAGAGGCGACGACCTCGATCAGGCGCTCCCCCGCCGCGCGTAATTCCGGGCCGTCGCAATTTTCGAGCGCCAGCCCGAATTTGTTGCCGGCGTACCGGGCGAGTAGGTCGCGCTCCCGGCAATTCGCCCGCAGCCTTTTGGCCAGGCCCGCGATCACCTCGTCGGCGACATCATAGCCATAGGTGCGGTTGAGCATGAACAGATTGTCGACGCCGATGAGCATGGCGGCGAAGGACTGCTTGCGCTTGGCCGCCATGGCGAAGAAATGGGTCGATTGTTCCAGCAGGTTCGCGCGGTTCAGGACGCCGGTCAAAGGATCGAAGCGGGATTTGAAGACGAGCTGCCGCTCCAGCCGATCGCGCTCGGTGATGACTCGAATGAGGCCATGCGCATGCGCCGGCCGGCCGTCGGGTCCGGCGAACCAGCGTCCGGTGTCCTCGATCCAGATCGTCGCCTGGCGCGCATGGTCCGGAGGAACGATTCCATAGCAGATCTGGAAGGCGACGCCCATGCCCTCGTCCGACGCGTTCGAACGCGCGATCGCTTCATAGGGGGAATTTTCGCTGTCCGGGGAGAGGCATTCGGCATAGGCGCGGCCGGTCGAAATTGCGCCGAGATTGTTGAAGCCGAACACCGATTCCGCATTCGGGCCCCATTGGATGCGATCGGAATCCAGATCCCAGTCATAGACGGTCTGGCCGATCGAATCGAGAATGGCGCGCGGATCGGGGGCGGAGCGCTCCCTCTGCGGCGCGGCGGCCGGCCGGCGCGGCTCCGGCTCGCGGGCCGCGGCCAGCGCCATCGCCGGCTGCGCCGCGACCTGCGGCTGCGTCGCGAGCGGGCTTGCCGGAGCCTGGCGGCGTTCGGTCGCCGGCTCGTCGGCGTGTTTCCCCGCCAAAGCGGATTTTCGCGGGGGAACGGCAAAATAGCGAAGTTGCACGGGCGCGCTTCCGGAAAAACCTGAATGTCAAACCCGCAACATTTGATCCGGGGAGCGTTAATTCCCCGTTTAGCGGCAGGACAAGCATTTTCCGTTCGTTCAGAATCGGAAGAATGCTCTAGTTCATTATTTTAACGCATATTCTTATCCAAAAAGTCTGCAACTTTGTGGGAATATGCTCTAGAAGCGGTTTTTGCGCTCGCGCATGATGGTGAAAGCTTCGACCGGATCGGCGAGTTCAAGGCCCAGCGCTTTTTGCACCTGCGGATTGGCGGCGCGCAAAAACGGATTGGTTTCGCATTCCCGCGCGATGGTGCTCGGGAGGGTGAAGGCGCCGCGCGCGCGCAGATCGGCCACTTCCCGAACCCGTTCGGCGAGCAGAGCGTTGCCGGGATCGACGGTCACCGCGAATCGCGCATTGGCCTCGGTATATTCATGGCCGCAAAACACCTGGGTTTCGCCGGGCAGGTCGGCGAGGCGCATCAGGGTTTCGTGCATCATCGGCATCGTGCCCTCCATCACCCGCCCGCAACCGAGGGAGAACAGAGTGTCGCCGACGACGACAGCGTCGTCGTCCTCGAAATAATAGGCGATATGGCCGAGGGTGTGTCCGGGCGTCTCGATCACCACGGCGGCGTTGTCGCCGAGGCGCGCGAATTCGCCCTCGCTCACGGCGACGTCGAGCGGCGGCAGGCGATGCGCGTCCTTGCGCGCCCCGACCACCCGCGCCTTGGGGAAGCGCGCTTTCAGTTCGGCCACGGCGCCGATGTGGTCGTCATGGTGATGGGTCAGCCAGATATGGGTCAGAACCCAGCCCTTTTCGGCGAGCGCCGCGAAAATCGGTTCGGCCTCCGGCGCGTCCAGGCAGGCCGTCGCCCCGCTGGCCTGGTCATGGGCGAGAAGGCCGAAATTGTCGGTGAGGCAAAGGAACTCGTGAAATTCGACCGCCATCTCGCGCTCCTGTCCCGAATCGCGGCTGCGCCTGAACGTTAGCCGAGCCGCCGCCGCGCGCAAACCTTTTACTTTGACGGCTTTTACTTGGTCAGCTTTGACTTGGACCGTTTCGAGCCCGGTCCTTTGGGCAATCGCCCGCTTGCCTGCGCCGCGATTTTGACCGATCCTGACGCATGGCGCTCGATGTCACTGATTTGCGAAGCTTCTACGGCTCGCCGCTTGGCGAGACGGCGCGCCGTTTCGTCGGCGCGATACTCGCGCGGCGCTGGGACTCGGTCGTCGGGCTTTCAATCGCCGGCCTCGGCTATGCGACGCCCTATCTCGAAATGTTCCACGACCATCCGCTACGGTTGTTCGCGATGATGCCGGCCGAACAGGGGGTGGTGAACTGGCCCGCCTCCGGACCCTCCTCGTCCGCCTTGATCGACGATTCGATGCTGCCGTTGCCCGATTCCTGCATCGACCGCATGTTGCTGGCCCATGCTCTCGAAAACGCCGAACATCCGCACGAGTTGCTCTCCGAGGTCTGGCGCGTGCTGACGCCGGGCGGAAGGCTGATCGTCGTCGCGCCGAACCGGTCCGGCCTGTGGGCGCGGCTCGACACCACGCCTTTCGGCCACGGCCGGCCCTATTCGCGCGGACAATTGCTCGATTTGATGCGTGAGAGCCTGTTTTCGCCGATTTATTGGAGCGAGGCGCTTTATACGCCGCCTCTGCAGCGCGCCAGCTGGCTCAGGTTCGCGCCGGCGATCGAGCGCGTCAGCGGAAGATTGTCGCTGCCGGGGGCCGGCGTCATCGTGGTCGAGGCGACGAAACAGCTCTATCGTCTGGTTGGCGTCAGGCGGTCGCGCCGGACCCTGTCGCAATTCGCGCCGGCGCTGGCGCCCGCGCTCACGCCGCGCCCGTTCGGATTGGGGCCGCCGCGCAACGCCGCGCGTAAGCAGGACGGCGCGCCGTCCTGAGGGGGAGCCGCTTCACTGCCCCGCGACGCGCGTGGCCGTCGGCGCCTTCGCCATCAAATTGTCGATCCGGTCGCGCTCGTGCTTGAATTCGGCGATGTCCTGGCTGTCGACCTGCCGGGTGCGCGCCAGTTTCACCCTCATCGGATCGACGTAATGGCCGTTGACGATCACTTCGTAATGGAGATGCGGGCCGGTCGCCAGACCGCTCGCGCCGAGATAGCCGACGATCTGGCCCTGGTTGACGTGTACGCCCGCGACGATGCCGCGGCCGAAGCGCGACATGTGATTGTAGGTCGTGACATAGCCGTTGCCATGGGCGATTTCGACGCGACGGCCATAGCCCGCGTCCCAGCCCGCCTTCTCGATGGCGCCGCTGCCGGTCGCGAAAACCGGCGTGCCGATCGGCGCCGCCCAGTCCACGCCATTGTGCGGCCGCGTGTAATGAAGAATGGGATGGTAGCGCATGCCGAAGCCGGAGGTGAATTCGCCGGTGGCCATTGGCTTGCGCAACAGGAATTTGCGGGTGGAGCGGCCGAGAGGATCGTAGAAGTCCACGCTATGATCCTCGGGCGATTCGAAACGGTAATATTTATACGTCTCGCCGCGGGAGGTGATCGAGGCGAATAGCAGTTCGGCATGGGAGCCGTTGGCCTCGTCGCCATCGTCATAGAAGGCTTCGATTGAATCGCCGGGCGAAACCGCACGCTGGAAATCGACGTCATTGGCGAAGATGCGGACCATCCGGTCGATGATCGGGTGCGGAATGTCCTGTTTCAGGGCGGTCTCGAAAAAGGAATTATAGAGCCGCATCGCGCCCGGATCGTCTTCCTCGTCGGAACCGTCCGAGGGGCGGGCCGCCTTCGCCTCGACCGGCGCTTTGGCGAGCAATTGATAATGGCCGTCGTCGGCAAGGGCGATCGTGGCCTTCAGATTGTCCTGGTCATAAATGCTCAGCCGCGCGAGCACCCGCCCGGCGCCCTTTTCGGCGTCGGCGAAAGACAATTTGATTCGCCTGCCGTCGGCGACGAGCTTGTCGAGCCTCGCGCTGCGAAAGGCCGTCTTGATATTGGCGATCACGTCCTTGCCGAGACCCGCTCTGGCCAGGATGTCGTCGATGTCGTCGCCATGGGCCACTGTGACCAGGCGATCGTCGTTGAGCGGCGAACGGCCCGACTCCGACGTCGGATCGGTGGTCCGCGGCGCCAGGGTGACGTTTTCAGGCACCATGCGCACTTCGATGGACGAAAAAGGCGAATTGGCGTTGGTATTGGCGTTCGCGCCGAGGCCAAGGCCGTTCGCGCCGGTCTCAAGGCCGGCGCGGCTCGTGCGCATCAACAGGAGCTGCGGCGGCAGCGGCAACGGCGCCTTGGCCCCCGCGCTTTGCGCGTTCCTGACCGTCTCGGCGATCTGCGCGCGGACTTCGTCGAGCGACAGCGTCGCGCTCTGGGCCGCTAGCGAGACGGGATAGAGATCGCTGGAGGTGAAGCTCACGTCCGCGTCTTCGTCGGCCGGCGCGGGCTCCGCGGGCTCCGGCGCGGGATTGCGGGAATCGGCCAGAAGCTTGAGCGGATTGAAATCCGGCACATCGGCGCTCAACCCGGTTTCCGCCTGGGTCAGGGTGGTCGAGACCCGGGTGAACGTATGGGTTTTCATCACCTCCTTGTCGCCGGCCTTGATCGCGATCGCCGCCTTGAAGGTCTGTTTGGCCGCAACAATATCGACCGCCTTCAGGAGCCGGTCGCCCTTCTTGGGATTGACGCCGGAATCCTCGGGCTGTTCGCGCCGCGCCGGGATTGCGCGCGTCGGCGCTTGGGCGAAATAGGCCTGGCGGTCGAAGGCCGCATAAATCGCGCCGCCGAGCAGGCCCGCGCCGATCAGCCCGGTCAGCGCCGTGCCGGCAAGCCAGCGCGGCGAAACCCGGCGCTGGCTCTCCACCCCGAGCCGGTCGCCCTGGGCGACGATCGGCGGCTCCACGCCGATCGGGGCGAGGGGCGCGCCTAGTTTGCCGGAGCGATAGGAACGGACGGCGCCGAGGCCAACGGATCGCAAGATAGAACTGGACTCCAGGAGGTGTCGTGATGTCGTGGCTGCAGGTAAACTGAAAAGCCGGATTTGTCTCGCTTTGCAGCGGCTCGAACGATGATTTCGAGATAGAACGCGCAATGATGGCCCAAATACGGCGCCGCCCCCGGCGGCGCTTTGGGTGCTCTGTTCCGCTAATCAATTGATCTGACACAAAAATCAAAATTTCCGGACGCATTCCCAAAAAAGGTTGTTGACTGTGGGGCTTGGGTAGTCCTATAAGGCGGCCATCGACGGCGGCGCCGCGTAGAGATGCGGCGGGCGCTGACGTATTGTCTCCAGAACCTTGAGAGGGGTTGACTGGCTGAGGAGCCGGGGGGGACGGTTGTCTGTGTTGATTAAGGTTGAAACCTTAGGGTGGATGCGTTAATCTCGTCGGTCCTGCTGTTTGACAATTGAATCGGAAGAAAGAGAAACGTGGACGGCGGATGTCCCTGCGGATCTGGCTTTAAGCTGGATCGCGTGAGGAACGCACCGACGGTCACGTAATCTTAAGTTCATCGCGATTTTTGACCTGTGAAGGTTGGGAGTCGGGTGTGCTTGGGACTCGTCGACAAACTGCTTCGATATCGGATTGATCTGATATTCGGGTGCAGGTTTTATGACAGTGACTAGTCGGGACAATCTTCTCATTGAACTTGAGAGTTTGATCCTGGCTCAGAACGAACGCTGGCGGCAGGCCTAACACATGCAAGTCGAACGCTCGTAGCAATACGGGAGTGGCAGACGGGTGAGGAACACGTGGGAACATACCCTTTGGTTCGGAACAACTCAGGGAAACTTGAGCTAATACCGGATAAGCCCTTTGGGGGAAAGATTTATCGCCGAAGGATTGGCCCGCGTCCGATTAGCTAGTTGGAGAGGTAATGGCTCACCAAGGCGACGATCGGTAGCTGGTCTGAGAGGATGATCAGCCACATTGGGACTGAGACACGGCCCAAACTCCTACGGGAGGCAGCAGTGGGGAATATTGGACAATGGGCGCAAGCCTGATCCAGCCATGCCGCGTGAGTGATGACGGCCCTAGGGTTGTAAAGCTCTTTCACCCACGACGATAATGACGGTAGTGGGAGAAGAAGCCCCGGCTAACTTCGTGCCAGCAGCCGCGGTAATACGAAGGGGGCTAGCGTTGTTCGGATTTACTGGGCGTAAAGCGCGCGTAGGCGGATCTTTAAGTCAGGGGTGAAATGCCGAAGCTCAACTTCGGAACTGCCTTTGATACTGGAGATCTTGAGTTCGGGAGAGGTGAGTGGAACTGCGAGTGTAGAGGTGAAATTCGTAGATATTCGCAAGAACACCAGTGGCGAAGGCGGCTCACTGGCCCGATACTGACGCTGAGGCGCGAAAGCGTGGGGAGCAAACAGGATTAGATACCCTGGTAGTCCACGCCGTAAACGATGGATGCTAGCCGTTAGGCAGCTTGCTGCTTAGTGGCGCAGCTAACGCTTTAAGCATCCCGCCTGGGGAGTACGGTCGCAAGATTAAAACTCAAAGGAATTGACGGGGGCCCGCACAAGCGGTGGAGCATGTGGTTTAATTCGAAGCAACGCGCAGAACCTTACCAGCTTTTGACATGTCCTGGACGGTTACCAGAGATGGTATCCTCTCTTCGGAGCCAGGAACACAGGTGCTGCATGGCTGTCGTCAGCTCGTGTCGTGAGATGTTGGGTTAAGTCCCGCAACGAGCGCAACCCTCGCCCTTAGTTGCCATCATTCAGTTGGGCACTCTAGGGGGACTGCCGGTGATAAGCCGCGAGGAAGGTGGGGATGACGTCAAGTCCTCATGGCCCTTACAAGCTGGGCTACACACGTGCTACAATGGCGGTGACAATGGGAAGCGAAGGGGCGACCCTTAGCAAATCTCAAAAATCCGTCTCAGTTCGGATTGTACTCTGCAACTCGAGTGCATGAAGGTGGAATCGCTAGTAATCGCAGATCAGAACGCTGCGGTGAATACGTTCCCGGGCCTTGTACACACCGCCCGTCACACCATGGGAGTTGGCTTTACCCGAAGGCGTTTCGCTAACCGCAAGGAGGCAGGCGACCACGGTAGGGTCAGCGACTGGGGTGAAGTCGTAACAAGGTAGCCGTAGGGGAACCTGCGGCTGGATCACCTCCTTTCTAAGGATGCTTCTCCAGGGTGAGCTTGCTCGCTCTACTGAAGCTCTTGGAACAAAAGGTCTAGTCGGACCTAATCACGGCGGGACGCCGCCGTCTTCGTCTCTCTTTCTTCCCCTTAAGGACGAGCTCTTTTTTGTTTGTCCCCTCGCATCGGGCTCGGCGTCGCATTCGCTCCTAGCAAAGCCTTCGGCTTTGCAGGTTTGAACCTTCCGGCTTTTGTGTTAGGGCAGGCAAGCTCGGGCTTGTAGCTCAGTTGGTTAGAGCGCGCGCTTGATAAGCGTGAGGTCGGAGGTTCAAGTCCTCCCAGGCCCACCATCTTTGTTAAGCGGTCCCTGGCGTCAGCCAGTAGTTCGTGGCAGGCGGGCGTCTTAAAAGGCGCCGTACTGTTCGCGGGCGCGGCGCATTCGCCAACGATCAACGTCTTTGCGAAGATCTTCTTTGCGTCATTAGCTCATGCAAACCGCAGGTTTGCTAGGCCCGAACGGGCCGCCGAGCTGCCGCGAGGGTCTTCTCTATCGAAAGATGGGGCCATAGCTCAGTTGGGAGAGCGCGTGCTTTGCAAGCATGAGGTCGTCGGTTCGATCCCGTCTGGCTCCACCAGATGGCGCGATTGCCGATGAAAAACGTCCTTAAGGAACGACAGTTTCGCTGAGGTCTTCTCTGATGAGAGGATCCGGCGGGTTATCTTACATTGTGAAGAGGAAACGCATCCGGTCTCGACTGGCCCGCAAGGGTTCAGGAGGGAGCGATTGTCACAGTGAGCGCGGCTTGGAAAGGTTTTCCAACTGGGCGCTCCCGGGTGCGTTCGAAGCAAGAAATGGTCTTTTCGATCGTCGTCCCGTCATTCGCGAGAATGGCAACCGTCCCAATCTCTGCCGAGGGAAAGGGAAATGGTGGGCGTCGATAATGAGAGCAATCAAGTGTCATAAGGGCGTTCGGTGGATGCCTTGGCGCTGAGAGGCGATGAAGGACGTGGTACGCTGCGATAAGCCTTGGGGAGCTGCGAACGAGCTTTGATCCGAGGATTTCCGAATGGGGGAACCCACCTTCGATCTCTATTATTCTGAAGGTTTGGTTTTGGGCGCACAGCCTGACGCCGATACGACGCGAGAGCGTCCCTTTGGAATAATAGAGATCAAATGGAGGTATTAAACTCTGAATACATAGGGGTTTAAAGCTAACCCGGGGAACTGAAACATCTAAGTACCCGGAGGAAAGGACATCAACGAGACTCCGTTAGTAGTGGCGAGCGAACGCGGACCAGGCCAGTATCTTAAATCTTCGAACCGGAACGACTTGGAAAAGTTGGCCTTAGTGGGTGAAAGCCCCGTACGGATTTAGAGGATTTTTGATCTTGAGTAGGGCGGGACACGTGCAATCCTGTCTGAACATGGGGAGACCACTCTCCAAGCCTAAGTACTCCTCAGCGACCGATAGCGAACAAGTACCGTGAGGGAAAGGTGAAAAGCACCCCGACGAGGGGAGTGAAACAGTTCCTGAAACCGGATGCCTACAAACAGTAGGAGCCCGCAAGGGTGACTGCGTACCTTTTGTATAATGGGTCAGCGACTTATTGTTGCGAGCAAGCTTAAGCCGATAGGTGTAGGCGCAGCGAAAGCGAGTCTGAATAGGGCGTTCAGTTCGTAGCAATAGACCCGAAACCCGGTGATCTAGCCATGAGCAGGTTGAAGGTGCGGTAACACGCACTGGAGGACCGAACGGGTGCCTGTTGAAAAAGGCTCCGATGACTTGTGGTTAGGGGTGAAAGGCCAACCAAACCGGGAAATAGCTGGTTCTCCGCGAAATCTATTTAGGTAGAGCCTCGCGTTTATGCTCCAGGGGGTAGAGCACTGAATGGGCTAGGGGGTCCCACAGACTTACCAAACCTAATCAAACTCCGAATACCTGGATGTCTTGCGCGGGAGACACACGGCGGGTGCTAACGTCCGTCGTGAAGAGGGAAACAACCCAGACCAACAGCTAAGGCCCCCAATTCGTGGCTAAGTGGGAAAGGAT